>NZ_BOSG01000001.1:2000894-2667859 GCF_018403225.1 Paenibacillus sp. J23TS9
GAGGCGTTAGAGAGGCCGACTGCTGAGGTTTCACCGTACAACCCGCAAGGTATGCGGCCATCAAGAGAAGAATTAACGCTTGATAAAAGAACTTCATCGATTCGTTTCTTACCCCTTTCTAACGGCTTCGCAAAATGCGGTCTGAAATGTAAACAGGGTAATGCTTGAAACAGCCTCACCCTGTCTTCCATATCTATTTTGTCTGGTGTGCGTTCGTGTCCTCAGCGGTGCCGGCTTTGCCTTGCGTTTTGTCTCCACCAAGCCCAAACACGAAAGCTTTGGGGGCTACACCGCCGGTAGTGAAAGAAATGTATTGTTTATCGTCCACCGTAAAGATCGCCGGTGCGGCTTGAACACTGTTGCCCGTTGTTTGAAACGTCCAAATCACTTTTCCTGATTTGATATCAAGTGCGTTGATTTTTCCGTCTAATTCACCATAGAAGGCTAATCCGGCTTCTGTACTCGTAAAACCCCCGCGCATCGGGTCTTTCGTCTTGACTTGATACGCCTTTTTCCCTGTGTTCACGTCCATGGCGGTGATTGTCCCGAAGGCTACGTCGTTTTTGGCCGCCAAAGTCGTCGTACCAAATGCTGCAGCTCCCGGCGCGTCAGGCGTAGACGCTTCATCCTGATTTTTCGCCGACTTCAGGAGAGCCCCCTGTTCAATGCCCGGAATCAGCACGTAATTGGTCTTGGGATCATACGTTTCGGGAGCGTAGTTCTCCCCGCCAAGCACGCCTGGATAAACGGTTACGCCTTCCGGCGTCGGTTTCGGATGATCGATCTTGGCAAAAGGAATGCCATCCCAGACCACTTTCCCTGTTTTCGCATCCCATGCAAACCATTGTCCCGACTTCCCGCCCTGAACAACGATTTTTTGTTTCTTCCCTTTTACGGTTGCATTCAGGATCATCGGCGAAGCAGCAGCATCATAATCCCAGAGGTCGTGGCTAATTTCCTGCTTCGCCCAGATCAGTTTGCCCGTTGTCGCATTGACGGCAACAACCGAGTCTGTGTAAGGGTTGTCTCCCGGCCTTGATTCGCCGTAAAAATCTGGTGCGGGGTTGCCGACCGCAAAGTACATGATTCCCGTCTCTTCGTCAATGGCCGGGGGATTCCATACTGCACCGCCGCCTTGGAACTTACTGTTTGCCAGCCAGTCCTGGCCTTTGGGAGGAACCGTCCAGAATGGCGTATCCCATGCCGGCGTCAAATCGCTTGCCTTGTAAGCATTCACGAAGCCGCGGATGCCATTATCGCCGCCACTGCTGCCGATATAGATATTCCCCTTAAAATACACGGGAGCCGTTGTCTCGTAATACCCGTTTTCCAAAGTTACTCCTTTGACGGAGTCGGAGATCGGCACCATTTTGACGAGTTTGCCTGTCTTCTGATCCAAGGATACGATTTGGTTATCCACGGTGAGCATGAATACTTTGCCTTCGCCAACGGCGACACCGCGGTTCGCAATGATCCCTGCCTTGCTGAAGTTTGCAGCTTGC
The DNA here is from genome assembly GCF_018403225.1 of Paenibacillus sp. J23TS9. Lineage (NCBI taxonomy): Bacteria > Bacillati > Bacillota > Bacilli > Caryophanales > Paenibacillaceae > Paenibacillus > Paenibacillus sp. J23TS9. Next base: position 2,002,397 of record NZ_BOSG01000001.1, read on the forward strand.
TCCGCGGAAGGCTTCCAATGCCAAATCGGACCGCCCGTCACAGCATCGAAGGCGAAAACCTGATTTCCTGCTGTGGTAATGTACACCACGCCATCAACGACAACAGGGTAGCATTGGTTTCCGTTCTTCACGTCCTTGTCCAGAGCCTTAAGATCCGCGCTCCAAATCATGCCCAAATCTTTCACGTTCTCGGCAGTGACTTCTTTATAAGGCACATGGCGTGTATTTTTTAAATCAAAGCCATATGTACCAAAGTTTTTAAAAGTAGTTCCCGTGACCTTTCCTGGTTCCGCAGGTGTTGGTGTGCTCTCAGAAGGACTAGGAGTTGGGGCAGGTTCGGTTTTATTGGCATTCTTGTCCGTGCTTGTACTGCAGGCGCTTAATGCTAGACTTGTGCTCAAAATAGCAATCCCAATCTTTATGCGAGTTTTTTTCATTGGAGAAATCCCCTTTTGTAATATTCAGACACTTTTTAAGGTAATATGTCCATCATAATTAGAAAAAATTCAAAACATGTACCTTTATTACTTATTTGCGTGATCTTGGAATGTCGCAACGAGATGATCCAGCCTTCTTTATTGCGTAGATGCCCCTCTTCCTCACCGTTTGTTTGATACAATAAGCAATTCCGACAAAGGCTTTGCAAGCAGCTGCCAACGCTCGGGTATCATCTTGCTGTCGTCAATGTAGATGGAGCGTAAATATTTCGTGATATGCTTCACCTGCTCCTCAAAGAGCACCTCGCGTATTTCAGACGGGTTTACAGGCACCGTGTGGTTTCTTCTGATCTTGAATTCATCCAAAGGCAAAAACATATCCGGACTCTTTTTATATGTACAATGCTTCGGGAATCGCGGCGAGCTCCCTGAGTCATATTTGGATAACTTCACCGCTGGATAATGATCCAGCATCAGAGAATAAGCACCGAGTTCCAGAACTGCAAACATTTCTCCCGGTTCTCTGCGGGTATAGGTGTCGAGCATTTTCTGACAATCCTTCAGGGTGGGCCAAAAAAACACATGCATGTCCAGCGCTGCCCGGAATTGCTCCAAGGTCCATGCAGCATCCATCATGCTGTCCGGAATACGTAGATGAGCATTGATCGTAGCTGGATAATGGTCATAAATTACTTCCTTGGGCTCGATGCGCCGCTCTCCTGCCAAATGAGGATGAAGGGAATAACTGGACAGTAATGTATCGAAGTGCGCTAATGCCGGCAAATTGCTTACTCTCGTAAAATGGTAAAGGGATTTTCTGCTTGCGGCTGAAGTGATGGTTGTTATCACCTGTTCTCGATTAAGCATTTAATGCTCCGCTTCTTCATCATGAACCGTCTGGGACTCATAAACATGCCCTTCGTGATAATTCACGTCCACCCGAAGCGTGCTGGCGAGAGTACGGCTGATGTCGCCTCGTTCATACAAATTCTGGATTTCATTGCGCTCTGCCTGAATTGCTTTAAGTTCAAGCTCCCTTCGTTCCACGCTGAGCTTCTTGCCTGATTCACTCGTGTAAGAATCATTCACAAGCTGAAGCTCCAGACTTTGGTAATCAGCAATGATGGTTTGAATCGTATCCTGATTATCGGTTGTCTCCAATTCTTTGACCCGGTGGATTGCTGCACGGACCGCTTCAAGCTTGAGTGCTTTATAGGCACCCCATTTGGGATGGGACTTATTGAATTTTTTGTCCTTCCGTTTGAACCTGATTAACACCCGCTGCACCGTTGCCCAGCCCAAAATCAACAGCTTTTTCCACTTGAACCGGGTCGTCAGCAGCATCTCAACCTTGCTGAGAGAGGTTTGGAATTTATCTACCAGTATTGGGGAAATCCGTTCTTCCCGAAGCCATTTTTCAGCAACCTTTTTTTCCGCATATAATCCCTCCAATCTGATGTTCAAAGCCTCTTTCCAGGCATTTCCGAGTTCTGTTTTGTTTTTCAATTTTGCTAGCTGCAGTCTATAGGTATAAGAAGAGATCAGGCTCATTCCCTCCTGGGCATTCTCGTCATTCATCTCTTCACGGATTGCATTTAAACCGGCTTCCAGTACCCTTACCCGAGCGTTGCGTTCAATTTCCTCCAACACATTCGGATCCGCTTTTGTGTCGCGCGTGAGTATTGGCAGCAAGGCGCTCGCAACAATAAGCGTGATCAAAATAACACCCGAACAAATAAATAGAATTAAGCTTCTCTGCGGAAACGGGCTGCTGTCGGCAAGAGTCAACGGTATGGAAAAAGCAGCTGATAACGTCAATGCTCCGCGGACACCAGATAAGGCTGTAAGAAGAGCTGCGCGGAATTGTCGGTTTGCCGCCCACACCCATAGCAATCGCAAAAGAATCAACACTGCAGTAATCAGGACGATGTATCCGATGACTTGACCATTATTATAAGCCGGATCTTTCCACACCTCGGATATAACGCCCGGTATTTCCAGACCGAGCAATATAAAAACAAGACCATTAAGTGAAAAAAGAATAATCGACCATGTGCTGTCTGATACGATGCGCAGCCGTGCCGATCCCCTTCTCATTTTATCCCGTTCGATTGCATGCGTTACTCCGGCCGCCACTACGGCTAAAATACCGGATACATGGACTTCTTCGGCGATCCAATAGATGATAAAAGGTGTCAGTATGATGATCAGCATATGCAGGGTTACGTCCTCCATCCCTAGTCTCCGCAGCTGCATTCGGATGCCAATAACCAGAAAGCCAAGAAATGCGCCCACAATAATGCCGCCTACGGCAATGACAAGGAAGCTGCCTATCGCTTTAGGCAAGGAGAAATATCCGGTCACGGTTGCTGCAATGGCAAAATTAAAAGCGACCAAACCGGACGCGTCATTCATCAAGGCCTCGCCTTCGAGCAAACGCATAATTTTACCCGGAAGCTTCACCCTCCCTGAGAGAGAGCCGACGGCTACCGCATCCGTTGGAGATAAAATAGCCGCCAAAGCAAAGGCTGCCGACAGGGGTAACGCCGGGATCATCCAGTGAATAAACGGGCCTGCGATCAGAACGGTGGCAAAGACCAGCCCAAGTGCCAGCAGCAAAATACTGGAGCGGAGCTGCCACAACTCATCCCGCGGAGTAATCTTACCATCGTTAAAGAGCAGCGGCGCAATGAACAGCAGTAAGAACAATTCCGGATTTAATGGGATATGATGCATCCCCGGCACAAATGTCGCGATAACGCCCAGTGCAATCTGTATTAATGGAACCGGGATTACGGGCAGGAAGTGATTGACCACATTGGAAATGCCTATAAGGATAAGCAATACAAGAACCATTAAGAAGATTTCCACTAACCAATCCATCTCCTTTCATCAGCTTAATGATGGATTTATTTGCATTTATTTTGATCCGTTTCAGCCAAGATCATTCCAGATATTCCATTACCCAGCAATTTGCTGATTAGACAAAAAGAAAACCCGCTCAAGAGCGGGTTTATAATTGTGAATTTATTCTATTCCCTGGAATTTATACAACATCAAAAAGGGAGGACTCTCCCTTTCTTATATAATGCATGGTATACTCATGATTCTCACTGATTTCCAGGCAATTCAGCTGTTTACCGAACACACAGCCTCCATCGATCCCGATTTTATCCCCTATTGGACTGAACCAGATATGCTCCGAATCATGCAGATAAATCGCTGGAGTATGACCAAAAACCACCTTTTTATCCAACCCGGTAGGCTTACTGTAAAAAGGATCCCTAATCCATATAAAATCATCTTGAGGCTGCTTCTTCCAGTCTTCATATAACGGGTTAATCCCTGCATGGACAAAAATATGTGTGGCAGATTCATAATAGAAATCGAGGCTATTGATAAAATCCAAATGATGCATATATTGGCTTTTTATATATTTTTTCGCTTCATCAAATTTTTCCTTTTCCATTTCTTCACCGAAATATTCTTGCCCACAGTAACTTTCGATGGTTTGGCGAGCACCGTTTCTGATCCATCTCGCATTCATCTCTTCCGTATCTTTTATCAAGACATCATACATCATCTGGTCATGATTGCCTCGGAGGGTAATAACTCCATAATCTTCCTTTAATGCTTTAACCTTTTCAATAACTTCTCTACTATTAGCGCCTCGATCCACATAATCTCCCAGCAGTACTAATGTGTCCTCCGCAGGATCAAAATGGACTTTTTGTAAAAGCTGGTTAAACTCCCCGTAACAGCCATGAATATCACTAATCGCTAATGTTCTAATTGTAATCTCTCCCTCACATGTCGATCATTCGTCTACTATGAACCCTATAATTTAATTATAACGTCTGGCCCTGGATTTTGGGTATCTGGGAACAAAACGAATAAAAACCAACCCCTCAGAGGAGTCGGTTTTATGAATAAATTATCGAGTGTACAGCGGTTTAAACGAGAGAATCCGGTTTATTCGTGCGGCTTTTCTTCATCACGGCAAAGAGTCCAATGACGCCGTACATGGGGATGACAAAGTAAAAAGCAATCGTCAGATAAAACAGTCCGCTCGGGTTAATGTTCAATCCAAATGCAACCGCAAGTCCGATAAATAACATCGCATTCATGAGGTTTGCAATTAAAATTTCATGTTTCTTCCCGAAAATCAAAACTCCGATTAATGCAGCAGTGAACAATACAAGAATCAACGTGGTGATCATGGATAACTCCTCCTAATAACAATGATGCTTTATCATACGCTCCGATTTCGCATCGATTCACAATTTAGACACATTTAAGTTATTTCCAAGATACCACATTTAAACAAAAGTGAAAAGGCTTTCACGAAAAAATAGGTAAAGACAAACAAAATCATAGATCGATGTTTGAGTCTTTACCCAAATGACTTCCAAAATTACAATGATCCGTTAGTAAACACGTCTTCAATGGTTTTCAGATCATATCTATTTCTTATTTTGTAAAAGCGGCTTTTATCTTTGCTTTTTTCAGGATTATAAATGGTTAGAAATTTATCGTCATATAGAGTTAATAGTAATCTTCTTTCATTGCCGACATGGATCGTCATCCAGTACGACCGCTTAAACCGAATATGCGATGAGCTTGTTTCTCTTAATTTCACTTTTGAAAAGGAATCCATAATTTTTGCTATTTCCTTCTTGTCTTTTACGATGATTTCTTGATCAGTCGATGATTGCAGTCTGTTTATTTGTATGGAAGTAACTTCTTTACCTTCAATAATTCCGGTCGTTACTTCCCTTTCGAATGAAGTAAAGATCCCTACGATGTAAAAAACCGTTCCAACCAAAGCCAATATGTAAAGAATAACAAACAAAGGAATGTATTTATCGTATTTTTTCATATCTACCTCCTGTAATGTTCCGAATTCTCAAAAGAAAACACCCTGAAGGAACGGATTACCCCCCTTTCCTCCGGATGCTCGATACTTGAAAATTGAAAAAGCAATCTATCTTGAACTATTTGAAAAATCCTCCCATCAAAGGCATGATCGTTCTCATCACATTCATTCCAATACGAATATGCGGGATCATTTGTCCAATGAAACCAAACATCCCTCTCCCATTACCGCCATTGCTGCCGCCCGCTCTTACGGCTCCCGGACGGGCCGCACGGGAAGAACCACCAAAGAATAACGAACTTAACAGGCCAGAGACTTGAGCTTTGTCCCCGCTACGCATGATTGCATCCGTCATCTTTGGGTCCGCCCGAAATCCGGATAAAGTCACACCATGCTGGTCTATCCCGCTCATCGTCCCTACATAATAGCTGCCATCTTTCAGTACCACCAGAACCGGTTGTCCCAACCACTTCGCTGATGATTTCTTTTTGCTTATCTTCTTTTTCGCAGGCATCCTTTTCACCTCAGAATTCATTTTATAAATAATAATGTATTCTGGTACGAGTGATATGCTTGTGCCTTTTGTCCATATATTATTCCAAGTAGGTTCTAATTCTCTACAGCATGCGTTTTTCCTTGTTTTTATGGTGTTTTATGAAATAGACTTCCTATCAAATATAAGGTAGAGTTAGGAGAACTCAATATATACAAGGTGTAGCTGCTTGGTATAACAACATCTTGATTTTTGAGTATTCGTCCATCATGGACATAAAAGGAGCATCTGCTTTATGCCGATCAAGATTATTACCGACAGCGGTTCCGACCTGCCCCTTGAGTATATTGAGAAATTCAATATTTCCATCGTTAAGCTTGCGGTGCATTTTCACAATGAAAAGATGCATGATGATATGGAAGCCTGCGAGTTTTATTCCAAAATGAAAGAATCCAAAGACCTGCCAACTACAGCTAGCCCGAGTCCAATGCAGTTTCTTGAGAAATTCAAGGAAGTTGAAGCAGGAACTAATATCCTTGTCATCAGCATGTCGTCCAATATAAGCAGTACGTATCAGGCGGCCATGATCGCAAAGGAAATGTATGAGGAAGAAGGTCATGCCGGCCGTGTTGAGGTTGTTGACTCCAAAACTTTCTCCGGCGGACTCTCTCTGCTTGTAGCCCTGGCCGCTAAGTGGTCCCAAACCAGCACATGTATACATGAATTAAAAGATAAAGTTCATAAACAGGTAAAGGATATAAGCGCGTTCTTCACACTGGATACATTGGAGAATGTAATCAAGGGTGGACGTCTAAGCCGTCTGTCCGGAGCGGTTGCTTCCGTACTCAATATTAAACTGTTGCTAAAAATCAGTGAAGATGGAACGGTTGAAGTCATTGAGAAAAATCGGGGATTCCAAAAAGCTTTATCCAGTATTATGGCACGGCTGGAAGATAAACAGCATGACTATGAAAAGGGTATCCTTGCGATCGTGCACAGTAACTGTGAGAAGCGTGCACTCGAATTCAAGGAGCGAATCCTGGAAAAACATCCGTTTAAAGAGATCCTCTTCTCCAACATGGGTCCAATCATGGGCGTGTACGCAGGCGAGGGTGGAATCGGAGTAGCCTTTTAAATAACGATCAACCCTGATATCAAAAAAGCTGACCGCGGTAAATTCCGTGATCAGCTTTTTATAGTTCCGCGATGAATTCATTCCCGCTGCAGCCATTCCGTTAAAAATGATGAATATTTCCCTGCTCAGCATCCCGAACCTTGATGATGTATTATATTTCATGCAGCCAAACGCGCATTTCTCCCTTTTCCCTGTTGCACCATGCATAATAAGGAATTGCCGTGATGGTCTGTGGACTCAGCTTGGGCGCATCGGTCGTATATAATGCAGCTACAGGCTGCACCCGATAACCCTCAGTCGTGATTTTTACAATCCCATTCAAGAGATGTTCATCATAGTCAGCCTTCATATCGCTATCCTGGGGCAGCCGAAGAGCTGCCAAGTTGGCTCCGTTATCCGCCTCTTCCACACAATATACAATCGGACCGCGCTGTAAGGCGATCTGCCCCTGATTCATGGACACCAGCGGATTACTTCTTAGACGTTCCACTGGCATGGGCAATTCGATCGAAACGATATCATCATCATTCCATGTCCGGTGAATATACAGATACCCCTTCTCCAGATGTTCAAGCGAAGCCTCTTCCCCATTGATCTTAACCCTAGCATTCTTGCACCAGCCAGGAATCCGTAAGGCAAGATTAAACTTCACAGCGTCCTTGGTATGGATCCCGAACTCAATGCTTCCATCCCATGGATACTGATGAGCCTGGGAAATTTCAATCTCGGTACCGGAGAGGGATGTTTTCATTTTCCCTGCGATATACAAATGCGCAAACAAGGTATCCTCGGTTTGGCTGTACACATGATCTTCGACGGAAGCAATCATCCGCGCCAGATTAGGCGGGCAGCATGCACAGAAAAACCATTTTTGACGCTCCGTTTTGACATGTTCCTGATCTTTTCTGGCCTTTTGATAAGGATTCACTTCCAAAGGATTGACGTAAAAGAATCTTTTCCCGTCCAAATCCATGCCGCTTAAGGTGCCATTGTAAAGGGCGCGCTCCAGGACATCCGCATATTGACGATCCGGCTCCAAACGCAGCATCCGGCTTGCCCAGAAAGCCAGGCCCACAGTAGCGCAGGTCTCGCAGTACATGCTGTCATTAGGCAAATCGTGATTGCATGTGAAAGCCTCCCCGTTAACAGCCGAACCGATCCCAGCCGTAATATACATTTTATGCTCCGTTACATCATTCCAGAGAAGCTCGCAGGTTTTCTGGAGCTCGGGATCTCCGGTTTTTGCTGCCAGATCGGCCATAGCAGTATACAAATACATCGCTCGTACCGCATGCCCTACGGCTTCTGTCTGTTCCCTCACCGGTTGATGCGCTTGTTGGTATTCGAAACCCAGTCCAAAATTCACATGATTCTCGTCATTCCATGTTGGTGCGGAGACCCTCTGCTTCCTATTTTCGTTTTCTTCCACAAAATAGACCGGATGCTGCCCGCGTTGATCAATAAAGTACCGGGCCAATTTCAAATACGGTTCTTTTCCGGTTACTTCATACAATTTAGCGAGAGCAAGTTCAATCTCTTCATGTCCGGGATATCCTTTTAACTTTTCCTCTTCTGGGCCAAATACGCTGTCAATTAAAGCTGCATACTTCTCAACGATGTCCAGTAATTCTGATTTGCCGGTCGTTTCATAATACGCCACAGCCGCTTCAATGAAATGACCTGCGCAGTATAGCTCGTGGTTATCCCGAAGGTTCGTCCACCGGTTATCCGGTTCTTGTAACAAATAATAGGTGTTTAAGTATCCGTCCTCCGCTTGGGCACGGCCGATTAATGCGATCAGCTCATCTGCCTGCTTTTCCAATAATGGATCTGGGTGATCCCTTAAGCTGTAAGATACGGTTTCCAGCCATTTTGCTACATCACTGTCCTGAAACACGGTACCATAGTATCCCCCGCTGGACTCGCCGGCGGCAATCCTGAAATTTTCAATCGCATGACTTGGTTCGGTATACGGCAATTCATCATTTAATGCCTTCCATTGATATGGAATAACCTCTTCTGCGACGATATCCTTATATTTCTTCCAAAAATGATCTTCTACGATTGTATGCTTGACTGGCTTAATTATTTTCATTAAAGCAACCATCCCTTTCAAATTTTGTATAACGCTTTCATTTCCTCGCCATTAACGGTAAAGTAAAATATAATCTTGCTGTGACGGTCATTATCCTTGTTATGGTGATCATTTTAGCAGATCATTTTTTTAGTAGAAATCACTTTATCAAACCAATAGTTGTACAATTTCACACAAAAGGGGATGCAATATGAAAACATCCGGTTATCTTTCATTTCTTGTTCCTCCCTTCCCATATTTCATTGAAGGAAACATCACAACATATCAAAATGGCGACTTTCACCCGGATCGGTTCAAACTGGGATATTTTGATGTAATCATCGTTAAAAAGGGGATATTGTTTTTAGGCGAAGAGGATCAGCAGTGGGAAATATCAGAGAATCATGCGTTGATTCTTGAACCGGACAAGCATCATTTTTCGATTGAAGCTTGCACAGAAGAAACATCCTTTTATTGGTTTCATTTTCAAACACATAATCGTTGGAAGGCTCAGTTGGAACCTACTTCAATGACGGGAAACTCATCTATTCCAAAGCTTCATTTTCATATCGAGAACACAACTGTTCATTTGCCCAAATTTCAGCGGGTTGCTTACCCGAATGAGTTATTCAGGATCCTAGACTTATTAATGGCGTCCACACTAAAGCCTAGTAAGCTTGCATTATGGGATACGCAGCAGACATTTATGCAGGTTATCCAAAGTCTTGAATGGGGCCAGAACCAGAAGGACAGCCCCACCCAATTGGCAGAACAGGTTGAAATCTATCTGAGGCAAAATTTTAGCAGCTCGATTACCAACCATGATCTGGCCACTCATTTTCATGTGCATGAGAATTATTTGGCGAGATGCATGAAAGCCACCTTTAACTGCACGCCGCTGGAGTATTTATTGCAGTATCGGCTAGTTCAGGGACGAAGCCTCTTAATCCGAACGGATGCTTCCGTCCAGCGGATTACGGAAGACATCGGCTTTTCTAAGGTCAGCTATTTTTCGAGATGCTTCAAGCATAAATTCGGTTTATCGCCTCAGAATTACCGGAAGCAGTACCGGATGCCATCAGATCATAATGGATCACAATAAAAAACCCATTACATAGGTAATGGGTTTTTGACTTTAATCCAAAACGCCAAACGGTAAATGTTGCGGCATCGGCATCGGCCGTTCGCATGTGCTCTTCATCATATAATATCGGTCTTGCTCGGAAGAGTCATGGAAAGCATGCATCGCTTCAAGTACGTGATAACCAAGCTCACCATTTACGCGGTTGATCCTGCTGCCATTCAGCGCATAAACCATGTCGAGAACGCCAATCCCCCGAGAGTTTGCCGTATACCCGTGAGAAAGAGGTATCTCCTTCCAGTCCGGAGAGTCATGACGCTTAAGCAGCACAGGGCCTCCAAAGGTATTCGGATCCGGAACATTAATCGTTCCCTGGCTTCCATATATCTCAATCCACGGCAGATGACTGTCACCAAATACATCAAAGGAGGTGATCATGGTTCCCACGACGCCGCTGTGAAAATCAAGAACCCCTGCCACATGGGTTGGTGTATCCACAGGTATGATCTGGCCGAACTTTTTCTTGCTTGTAATCGTCCGTTCCGGATAGGATATTTTCGCCATACCCGCCACGCGCTTAATAGGGCCTAGCATGGCAATTAAAGCAGTCAGATAATACGGCCCCATATCAAACAGCGGTCCCCCGCCCTTGGCATAATAAAACTCTGGATCCGGATGCCAGTGCTCATGTCCCCGGGACATCATAAAGGCGGTTGCAGCGACTGGCGTGCCAATCCACCCGTCCTCGATCAGTTTGATGCAGGTCTGGATTCCACCGCCGAGAAATGTGTCCGGAGCGCTGCCCACAAGCAGACCCTTCTCCTTCGCTTTGGCAAGGATTGCTTGACCTTCTTCCCGCGTAACCGCAAGCGGCTTTTCAACGTAGACATGTTTTCCTGCCTCTAATACTTCAAGGCAAACCTGACTATGCGCAGCGGGAATGGTAAGATTCACGACCAGCTCAATTTGCGGATCCGCGAGCAGTTCGGCTACCGTGCAGCCTTTGGGAATCCCGAACTCTTCAGCTCTTGCCTGTGCCCGATTAAGATCCAGGTCGGCACAAGCGGTAACATGGACTGCACTAAACATCCTCAGATTTTCAAAATAAATTCCGCTGATATTCCCACAACCGATAATGCCTATATTTACTTTTCTCATGTACACGGACTCTCCAATCTATGTAGTCTAGACCTGACTATCCTGCATTCCGGTATAAACGCCTTCCGAGTTCTGATTCACAGACTTTGATTTGCCTTCGGCAGCCCACAGCAGACCTCTGCGCATGATCTCCTTCACCGGAGAGAGCTCGATAACGTCCGCCTGATGCCCGAGTGAGCAATAGAACACCCGACCAACGCCCCACCTCTTCGTCCAGACGACCGGCATATCAACGGCTTTATTGAGTATATGAGGACCATCAGCAACCGGAAAACGGGTCGTAGCCAGCACTTCGACTGCTGGATCAATATGAAGATAATATTGCTCAGTGGACACATCAAAATCCTGAATGCCTTCCATTAGTGGGCTCGATGTATTAACGACATTAATGCGATGCGGTGTTCCGTCATTCCCGGGATGAGCCACCCAATTTCCACCCGTCATAAACTGCCAATCGACATTATTGCGGAAAGCATCGCACATACCGCCATGACAACCAGCCAAGCCAACGCCGCTTTGTACGGCTGCCGACACATTATTAACCCGGTCCTGACTGATTTCATCCATGGTCCAGATCGGAACAATCAAGTCAAGAGATTTCAGCTTTTCCGCATCATCAAAAGCCGCGAGGTTATCTGCCACCTCCACTGAATAACCCTCATTTTCCAATATCCCGCGGAATATCGCTGAGACTTCCTCGGGTTGGTGCCCGAGCCAGCCTCCCCAGACGATCAATGCCTTCTTCATAGGATGGACATCTCCTTCACATTCAAATATTGTTGTACCTTACAGCTCTTTCGTTTGTACCCAGCGTCTTTCGGCTATCGATAATTCCACGGCTTCAAGCACCTGCTGGCATTTCACGCCATCGGCGAAGTTAGGGACAGGCTGACGATCTTCTTCAATGGCCTGCAGCAGCTCAACCGTTTCATGGATGAACGTATGTTCAAAACCAATCGTATGACCTGGAGGCCACCAGGCTTCGGCGTAAGCATGCGCGGGATCCGTAGCGAGAATACGGCGAAAACCCTGAACATCTTCAGCATCATCCGTAAAATATACCTGCAGCTCGTTCATTCGCTCGAAATCAAATTTCACACTGCCCTTACTTCCATTGATCTCAAAGGAATTCGTACAGCGATGACCTGCCGCGAAGCGTGTTGCCTCGAAGCTGCCCAAGGCTCCATTCTCAAAGCGGGCGAGGAACATCGTTGCATCGTCCACGGTAACTTCACCTTTTTCATTACTTTGGCTTCCTTTGGCACTGAGTCCGCTCATCGAACCCGGAAGCGGCCGTTCTTTAATAAAGGTCTCACTCATTCCTATCACTTCTTCGATATCACCGATGAGATAATGAGCCAAATCGATGGTATGTGCACCCAAGTCACCATGTGAACCTGATCCGGCTACATCCTTCTGCAAGCGCCATACAAGCGGAAAATCCGGATCCAAAATCCAGTCCTGCAAAAACCAGCCGCGAAAATGATAGATCTGTCCAAGACGGCCTTCCTGGATCAGTTTCCGGGCGAGCTGTACGGCAGGAGCGAATCGGTAATTGAATCCAACCATATGCTTCACGCCCGCCGCTTCTGCAGCTTCCAGCATTTCGCGCGAATCCTTTAAAGACAGCGCGAGCGGCTTCTCACAAAACAGGTGCTTCCCTGCTTTCGCAGCTGCCAGCGTAATCTCTTTATGCATATCACTAGGTGCATTGATATCAATAAGATCAATGTCTTCACGTTGCACGAGCTCTTTCCAGTCGGTCACATATTCATTCCACCCGAACTGCTTGGCAGCCTTGGATACGCCATCTGCATCACGCCCGCAAACGGCCTGCATCACTGGCTGAATTGTATTTGGAAAAAACATCGGAATATCCCGGTACGCATGACTATGTGCTTTCCCCATAAATTTGTATCCTACCATTCCCACATGAATCTGCTTCATTGAATTCCGTCCTCCTTTTCATTTACAACTCTATGAATCCTATGCCTGGTTACCCTTGCTTGATGAACGAACAATCAGCTTTGTCCCCAATTGAATCTGCTGCGGAAGATCAGATGCACCGCCCATCTCAGAATCTTCTGCTCCAGAATCCGATAGCAGCAGCTTGGCAGCCATCATGCCCATCTGGTAAAAAGGTACCGCGACACTCGTCAACGGAGGATCCGTAATCCTCGCCCCATCCGAATCATCGTATCCCGCAATGGCAATATCCTTGCCCGGAAGCACGCCCAAATCCCGAAAACCCTGCATCAGTCCGATCGCCATGCGGTCATTCGCAGCAAAGACCGCTTCTATATGATCTTTATTGCAAAAGAACCGTGAAGCAGCCTCATATCCGCTTGTTCTGCTGTAATTCCCCGTGTTCAGCCATTCTGGAGGAACGGCTTCAGTTATGCTTTTATCAGGGCTAAACAGTCCTGCTTCAGTCATCGCCCGCACATATCCCTTCAAACGATCCAAACTATTGGAGTATGCCGGCGGACCATTCAGAAAAGCAATCTTGCGGTAGCCCTCATCCAGCAAATGCTTCACCGCTTCATAAGCACCTTGTTCATGATCCGCATCCACTTCAAGGAAATGCTCGCCCTCAAAATGCTGGTTCACGAGGCAAAATGGATGACCCGCTTCTTCCAGTGCTTTCAATGCCTTCCGTTCCTCAGGCGTATCCATCGTACCCAGCAGAATACAAGCATCCACCTTTTGCGAGCGGAACAGATCGATGTAACCGTTCTCATGCCCGGGTTTTCGAAAAATCAGAAGCATGTCATACCCAAGCTCTCGTACCTGTTCTCCGATGCCATTTAAAATCTCCGAGAAATAATAGGTTGAAAAAATATGCACTTTCGGCACATAAGGGAGAATCACTCCCAAATTGCCACTCCGGCGGCGGGCAAAGCTCTGAGCAATCGCATTGGGATAATAGCCAAGAATCTCTGCGGCCTCAAGCACCTTTTGCTTCGTCTCTTCCCTCATCGGCCCTACATTGTTCAGTACGCGGGAGACTGTGGCTTCAGAGACTCCAGCCATCTCGGCAACCGCTTTTCGTGTAACGATATGGCTCACACCCTTTGAAAAAAACTGTAGTGATTCAATTTAAATATCTGTTATCAATTTTATGTACGCGCGTACATTATCACTCATATCTGATCTGAATGTCAATAGTTTAAAGTAAAAGAAAAAGCACAAGGATGGTGCCCCCGTGCCTTTTAAATATATCAATTTCCGTTTACGAATGTCGTTGAACCCTTTATTGGGAACCCCTTTCAAGGATGAGCATCGTTTCCGCGACTTCCTGTCCATTCACCAATAACACGATCCGGTGCTCTCCCGGATAATGGCGCCGCGTCGTCAAATCTGCCCAGCTGTGCTTGCGTTCTCCAGTCAAGCCAGACCCTCCGGGGACGGTTTTATCAGACAGTAAAAATAATTTGCGGGAGGTCTGTCCGTTCGCTTTCACAAAATATATCCCATATTCAATCCGAACACGGGCAGTTGCCCCTTCCCGGATACGGAGCTCGTATTGCAGCACGCTGCCGCTGCCAATCGAGAGCATTCCAGGTTCAATAGACAAGCTTGCGGTCGCAGCAAGAGGAGCCCCTTCTTCCGAATTCGTATAGCCAAAAAGCTCCAGGATTTCAGGATCAGCCATGCGGATCAAGGTTCGGCAGGCATGTCTGACAATCCAGTTCGTATGGGGATTGCTGCCTAACCACCGCTTGGCAAGACTAATCACTACAGCAGGATGATCTTTAGCTATGTCATTCAGATTGTTGGCCACGCTTTTGCGGACATACAGCGAGGTATCCTCTTTCAACTGCTCCAAAATCAGAAGAACAGGTGCGGGATCCTTCTTGAACATCGTCAGCGCTTGCCCCCATGGGAGACGAGGCCTGCATCCTTCGCTCGCCAGACGTCTGACATGTTCACTCGGATGCTGCGACCAGTCCAGCATTTGCCGCATCATTCGTTCCGGATCATGGATAATGAACGATCTTACTGCAAATTCAGCAGATGACCTTTGCGTGAATCTTTCCAGAGCCGCCATGGAAAGACTCCAATGTTCTTCCGTCAGTCCATAAACCTCTACGAAATCCGGAAAAAATAAGTATGGAAATCCGACGCATTTCTCGTCAATCCGAAACAGAACACCTATGGCATCTTCATAAGCTGACGGCAAAAAATTGCCCAGTGTTTCGCTGATCCGGCGGGTTCTTGCTTTTAACGCAAGCTCTTCCCAAGTATCATCCATGATTATTGTTATAAATCCTTCGATATCAAAATCGGAGTATGCTTCTTTAACCTTTTCCCCGAAATCCTGAAAAAAATCCCGGTTATACATCAATTTTAATGCGTCAGCCATAAGACTCCCCCATATCTACATTGTCCGGAAAAAGAACGCCGTTGTCTAAATATAATAGAAATGCATCATCATCTGCAAGATTATTTCCTCATAGAATAACCCCGTTGCCCGGTGAAATACAATACCGAACAACGGGGAATTCTTGATTTGCCTGATAGGCATGAAGTTATTTATCTAATCCAGAACATGTATTACACATTAGCTTCGCTGCTTCTCCTGCTGCTCCATATAATCACGCATCTTATGCATATAATCCGGAGCATCCATGGGATCGCTTGCTATCATTTCGATGATACATAACCTGCTGCTGCATTCGGTCTCAGCACGGGTGATCGCCTCATCCAGTTCCTTATTGGTGCGCACGGTGACCGTATAAGCATCCCCCCCGAATGCCTCTGCCAGCTTGGTATAAGACCATTTCGGAACCTTATTATACGTCTGGTTTTCGGTTTTCACATTTAAATATTTCTCGATCGTATACCCATCATTATTCAGAACAAAAATGACCGGTTTACAGCCATAATACAGCATGGAGCTAATCTCCTGGGCTGTAAGCTGCAGGGAACCATCCCCAGTAAAAAGCAGCACCCTTCGCGCTGGAGCCGCAATACAGGCACCATATGCCGATGGTGTCGCATAGCCGATGGACTGCCAACCACCTTCGGCAATATAGGTTACAGCATGCGGAAGTTTAACCTGTGCCATTCCGTAAAAAAAGGTACCTGTCTCCGCCACGACGACATCCCCTTCTTTCAGCATCCGCTGGAAACGCGGATAATAGGATACGGCTGAGAGTGGCTCCTCAGGATTACCTGTCATCATGTCGTATGGATACTGAGCCTTCACAACGGTATCTTGCTGCTTATATCCAGTATTCTGCAACGCCAGCAGTATATCTTCCGCAAGCACATTCGGGTACTCTGCTTCCCCGACCTTAACCTTGTCCGGCTGAATATTAATCATCCGAAGCGGATTCAGCTTCGCCGTAAAGTTAGCTGTATTAGTATCTGCCCATACTAATCCTACAGCAATGACACAATCCGCTTTTTCTACCGTTTCACGTACCTCAGGGCTGCCGAAAGCACCGCCGTACATTCCTATAAATAACGGATGGCTTTCATCAAACGCCCCTTTTCCGAACATGGTGGATGCTACCGGCACATTCATCGATTCAGCAAGCTTTCGTACATATTCCTCCAGATGGAAACGCTGCGTTTTGACATCTGCCAGTATCACCGTTTTTTGAGCCGAGTTTAACATTTGTTTAATATGATCCAGAGCAGCCTGCTGCGTACCCGGATATGTTTTTGCTTTTGGCATAGCAGCTTCATGATGAGCCATGACCTGCTTCGAAACCAAATCGTCCGCAACAACAAGATAGACCGGTTTCTTCTTCTGCCTTGCGATTCGGAAGGCATTTGGAATTTCGATCGCCGCATTCTCTGGTGTAATTACCGCTGTATAGGCCGTGATCGGTTCATACACTTTGCGGAATACATCATAATTCCCATCCATTAACGTATGATGCATTAGCTTACGTTCTTTCTGAGCCATATCCGGCGGTGAGCCCACAATGTGAATAATGGGTACATGTTCACTATTTGCCCCAGCAATCGCATTACAAGCACTCATTTCTCCGACGCCAAACGTCGTAATCAATGCCGATATTCCTTTTATTCTAGCATACGCATCGGCAGCATATCCCGAATTCAGTTCATTCCGGCCATTGATAAAACGTATGCCTGCATATCTCTCAAGCGTATCAAGCAATGTGAAATTATAATCGCCGGGCACGCCAAAAATCTCCGTGATTCCCTCCTGCTTCAGACAATCGAAAAGGAAATCCCCTACCGTCTTCTGTATCGTTGACCCTGCTAGATTCTCATTTGTTGTATTTTTCATGTTGAAAGCCTCCTTATCCGGTTCGCAAGTCATGTTCTGTATAACATTACCCTTTCTTGGAAAGATTATTCGATTGGCCCAAATACGTCTTGAGCTAACGGTTCCGCCCGGCACAAAAAAAATGATAGTGCTGGCTTGTTGCCGCCGCTCTATCATTTCCCTGAAATTATTTGTGAATTTTATCTACTAAATCTATCGTTTTTTTATCCGACCAACCCTTGTTCATTCGCCGTTCTTTTCTCACGTCCACCAACCTTAAATACAATGATACCTCCAACAACGACCAATACCCCGATCAGCTGTTTGAAAGTAAAATCGACTTTCTCCAGTCCGAGCCAGCCCATCGAATCAAATAACAAAGCAAAACCAAGCTGCGCGCACATGCTGATCGAAACGGCAAACGTAGGCCCGAGACGATTGATCCCCTGCACCATACAGGTTACGACGCCAACACCGATCAGTCCGCTGAAGCAAAACCAGAGTTTCAAATGATGCAGAGCAAACATTGCAGAACCTTCAAACACCAGGCCGAGCGTAAAGGAAGCTGCAAAGCCCAGACCCAGCACCAAAGTTGTTGTGGTCCATGATCCCACATGAACATTCACTTTATTGTTAAATATATTTTGCAAACTAACGAGTGAACCGGCCAACAAGGCTAGTAAAAGTCCCGTAATCATTATTTTATCTCCCCTACCCAATCATTTATTCGTAGATACTGTGACCCGCGATTGTGATTAACCGCTCTCTGTCCTTAATTTGAATGAAGCCTTTGCCGCGTTCAAGAATCCCTTCATTACAAAGCTGTAAAATGACCCGGTTGAGATGTCTGTAGCTCGTTCCGATCAGGTTCGCCGCATCCCGTAACTCGGATGTACTTAGATGACCTCTGAACAAAACATCCGTTGGATCAAAGGATACCGACAGGATATAACTGGCGAGCCTAACCTCCACCGGATACATGAGATTAAAGCTAAGCGCATTCGATTTCATATAGAACTTTCCCGTAATAATTTTCAGTAAAAATTGCAGCAGTGGCATATGATCCTTGCCATACATGTTCAACCACTGATGGTGAATCCCGATCATATATACAGGAGATACCGCTTCAACCGTGTTGATAAAATCCGCTTCTTGAACGAATTCAACATCACCGATTACTTCGAGTGCTGTTTTAAAAGAAATGATCAGCGTTTTACCTTCCGTAGAGGTATTGTATACTTTAATTTTCCCTTTAACGAGAACATATAAATATTGTGCCGGCTCGCCTTGAGAGCATATGAGTTCCCCTTGTTCAAAGCTGTATAAGCACATATGCGGGATCAATGGTTCATTAAAAATGTCTTTCAATTGATGAATGTGCATATATTCTGCCAACTGCGAGCGATCTTTTATTTCTTTCATAACGTTGTGTCCCCCAGGCTTCCATGTTCATCTTCCGGGTCAATTATACGTCTAAAATTTCAGGATCACCACACCCGCAATCATCATAGCGATACCGAAAAATTGGGGGAGTCCCATTCGTTTCTTTTGCAGCCCGAACCATCCGTAATGATCCATCAGGAAGGTCAAAGCCAGCTGGGCAATGATAACTAACGCCACGGTCAGCGTTACGCCAATATGTTGAATGGCTGTCACATTGCTGAAAATAATAACCGCCGCGTAGGCCCCTGCACTCAGGTATAAAGGTTTAACCTTTTTGAAGCCCTGCCTTTTAAAATCACGCATGATAAGCATGACTATCAATGCTGCGATAAAGCCTGTGAACTGGGTTAACGCGGCTGCCTGCCACGTGCCGATACCTTGACTGATTCTGGCATTGGCCACTCCCTGCAGTGTAATAAACGCTCCTCCTAAAAAGGCAAACAATATTCCCCTCATCTGACTTATCTCCTCATCCATTCTTATTTAATAATAATTAAATAATAAATCCGGATTTAAAAGAAAGGACATATGTCCTCAACCTCACTGATGCTTTATAAAATGATGATTTATCTATGGATTGAAAGGAAATGAAATTGCTTGCTGACTTCGGCTTTCTGCTTTTTCTTGTTCGATTTACGGAAAAAGACTAGTCTGTCCTTGTTGTTCCTCTAGACTCGCTGAAAAATTCCGTTACGGACTCCATGAATTTTCTAGCTGCTGCAGATAAATACCGTGATTCAAGCCAAATGAACTTGTAAATACGTTTCGTACTGTGGCCATGTATCTTTAATAAATGGAGGGGGAGTCAGAGTTTCGTCCGCACTCACCTACAAGAGCTACACCTACGCCGGCCCGTACAAGACTCGCTATAGCAGAAGGCTCACTTACCCTACATATATATTTAGGATTAATTCCAGCCTCTCCAAAATAAATATCGTTCAGTGGTTGATAAAACTGACCCTCATTGTAACCAATGAAAGGTTCATTTGCAGCTTCAGCAATAGAAATGCTCTCACGGTCTGAGTATCGATGATTAGGAGGGACAGCAAGGTATACTTCTTCCTCTAGGACATGGGAGGAGCATACTCCAGCACTTTGTGTAGGTAACGCAGTGAGACAAATGTCCACTTCTCCACCCAGCAGAAGACCCTCCATTTCCTTTATTGAAGTTTGCCTTATTCGGAAATTAGCTTCCGGGAATTGGGATAGAAAGTCAGCAAGCGGCTTCGACAGGAGCTCGATGCTCGTAACCGCTAAGTTAACGCTGCCTGACTGTAATCCTGAAAGTTCTTCTAGCTCTTTCCTTCCATCTCCCAATGCGTTTAATGCGGTTTCCACCTTTAGAAGAAACGCTTTACCAAAAGTGTTTAACCTTATGTTTCTTCCTTGTCGGTCAAAGAGAGGGATACCCAAATCTTCCTCCAGACGAGTAATTGTTTTGCTTAGTGCAGGTTGAGCAATATGTAGCTCTTCGGCTGCTTTGGTCATATGCTGAATCTTGGCGACTGTACGAAAGTAATGTAAATGCAATGTATCCATTATTTCCTCCGCTTATATATAAAATGGCATGATACTCATGAGAATGATGTATTATACATTAATGATATATTGCTATAATATCAGATTTAAGAATGAAGTAAGCAAGCAATATAAAGGGAGGGAATTCCCGTGTTACACAAAGAAGAGGGATCGATAGAGCAGGATCGCGAGCTTATCAAACATGTAGTTAGTCAAATGGAGTCGGCGTTTAATCGGCACGATGCAGATGCGCTAGATAGCCATTTCACACAAAATGCCACTTGGGTGAATGTAATCGGCGAAAAGTTGTCAGGTTGGAATGAAATAAACAAAGTACACAAAATCGTGTTGACTGGCCCCTTAAGTAATTCTTATAGCAAATATACTGTTGACAGCATTGCGTTCATTCATTCCACTGTGGCTATTGTTCATGTCCGTCAATGTTCAACAACCTCCGATGGCAACCGAATCGACGGAGGGCAAGAAAGCATCGCTATCTACGTAATGGTCAAGGAAATGAATACCTGGAGGCTAGCAGCAGGACAAAACACCCTTCTTAAATCTTACTAACAAAATATTATAAGTTGAACTAACCGCCTTTTATCAAGGCGGTTTTCTTATCGTCAAAATCAACATTAGAATTTAACATTTGTTTATCTCATTTACTTCTTATCTGTAGAAGCGATAGCTTCTTTAACTGTCTTGGCTAAGGATTCAACATTCCCGAGTCCCTGAAAATGCAGATAAATGATTTGAGGCTGCTCGCCGATGAGATGGTTATGCACAGCAGATATTTCCACGTTTCCTTTGCGAAGCGCATCAATTACGGGATTCACTTCCTCACTGAGGAGTGCAAACTCACCAATAACTGCCGTATTATTACCTGCTTTTTCAAAGTTTGCACCAAATCCAAGTTCAATCGCTTCAGGGGAAAGCTTTACACCCAAGTTCGACACAGGAATGTTTTTGCGCATGATTTCCAGCTTGCATACGCCGTTCTCCTGCTTCACTTTTGTGCTAAACTCCTGCTCAAGCACATGACAATCTTGACTCTCCGCCCCCATAATTGTGCCTGTGGGGATGATTAGCGATAGAACCACGATCATAGATAAAAGGATCTTCTTCATTATATTCCCTCCTCAAATGATGCATTGAATTGTTTTAGTGTTTCACAGTTTTCAGGAGGTATGCAGCATTATTAATGAACGAAAAGATCATCGAAAAAACCCATTGCCAGGGAAATGAATCCACTTAAGCAATGGGTTTATTTAGGTCACCTTACTGTTTAGATGCAATTTCTCCGTTTATTTGTTCCATAATACTCTGGATCGTCATTGAGCCAAGATCCCCTTCTCCGCGTTTTCTTGCAGAGACGCTGCCAGAGTTTTTCTCATTCTCGCCCAGCACCAGCATATAAGGCACCTTTTCCAGCTGAGCTTCACGGATTTTATATCCAAGCTTTTCGTTACGAATATCGATTTCGACCCGAATTCCAGCTTCTTCTAATGACTGCTTCACTTGAAAAGCATAGTCGACATAGTTCTCGGAAACGGGCAGCAGCTTCGCATGAACGGGTGCAAGCCACAATGGAAAAGCCCCAGCGTAATGTTCAGTCAGCATCCCCATGAATCGGTCTATGGAACCATAAACTGCACGATGGATAACGACCGGCCGATATTTCTGACCATCTTCGCCGACATAAGTGAGATCGAATTTCTCAGGCATTTGAAAGTCCAGCTGGATCGTGCCGCATTGCCAGCTTCTTTTGAGTGCATCCAGAATATGAAAGTCGATTTTAGGTCCGTAAAATGCCCCATCGCCTTCATTCACGCGGTAATCAATCCCGCGGTTATCCAATACATTTTGCAGAGATGTCTCCGCTTCAGCCCATAACTCATCAGATCCCATCGAATCCTCTGGCCGTGTAGACAGCTCAATCTTATATTCAAACCCAAACACTTGATACATATGATCGATCAGCTCAATGATCCGTCCGATTTCTGCTTCAATTTGCTCCGGCAGGACGAAGAGATGCGCATCATCCTGGCAAAACGTCCGTACCCGCATCATCCCGTTCAGCGCCCCCGAATACTCATGCCGGTGCACTTGGCCAAACTCCGATATGCGGATCGGCAGCTCACGGTAGGAGTGAAGCTTATTTTTGAAAATAAGCATATGTCCCGGACAGTTCATCGGTTTAAGTGCAAACTTCGTTTCGTCTACGTTCGTGAAGTACATATTGTCTTTATAATGATCCCAATGCCCGGATTGTTCCCAGACGCGGTTGTTCATCATGAGTGGAGTCCGAACTTCATCGTAGTCTCTTTGTCTCTGCTGCTCTCGTGCGAAGTTCTCAAGCTCGGTACGGATGGTCATTCCTTTTGGCAAATAGAAAGGCATGCCTGGTGCTTCCTCCGAAAACATAAACAACTCAAGCTGCTTGCCAAGCTTGCGGTGATCGCGTTTCTTGGCCTCTTCAAGGAAATGAAGATGCTCATCGAGCTGCGCTTTTTTAGGAAATGCAGTTCCGTAAATACGCTGCAGCATTTTGTTGCTCGAATCCCCTCGCCAATAAGCACCAGATACGTTCAGCAGTTTGAACGCCTTGATGCGGCCTGTTGAAGGAAGATGAGGCCCACGGCATAAGTCAAAAAATTCACCTTGATCGTAGATGGATATTTCCGCATCGTTCGGCAAATCGCGGATGAGCTCTAGTTTCAGCGGTTCTTCCGATTTTTCAAAGACCTGAATAGCTTCTTCCCTGCGGACAACCCGGCGGACAATGGGCAGGTTCTCTTGCGTAATCTTGGCCATTTCCCGCTCGATCGCTTCGAGATCCTCCGTAGATAGCGGCTTCTCGATATCAATATCATAATAAAATCCGTCTTCAATAATCGGTCCAATGCCGAGTTTAACGCATGTCTCTCCGTAGATCCGTTTAATAGCCTGAGCCATCAGATGTGCAGTACTATGTCTGTAAATTTCCAGACCGTCCTGACTGTCCAGCGTTACAATCTCGATATGGCTATCCGCTTCAATCGGCTGACTCAGATCAACAATCTTGCCGTCCAATTTGCCAGCAACTGCATTTTTCTTTAGACCGATACTGATGGACTCCGCAACTTCTTCGATAGTGGTGCCTTGCGGATACCTCCTAATTGTTCCATCTGGCAGCGTAATATTGATCTCCATGACTTTTACCTCCATTTCTTGGTATTTGTTTGATTTATGAACGCAAAAAAACGCATCTCTCCACAAAGGGACGAGTGCGTTCAGCTCGTGGTTCCACCCTAATTCAACCTGCAAACATTTCAGCCTGGTCCCATGGGACAAAGAAGGATATGCAGGTTCTTATTGGTATCCGGTAACGGGGACAAGTCGGTGACGCTTACTGCCGCTATCCATGGATAAGCAGGTTCAACGCCACAGCTACAAAGGGGTAATTTCTGATCGGTTACTGGAGAAGATTTCAGCTGGTACTTCTCTCTCTGGGCAGCTCGTATAAGAAATCATGTCTTTGATCAAAGCCAAGTTTTGAATTAACGTTATTATAATCCATAGTTATATGTCAAAGTCAAGTAAATTAATTTTCAAAAAAAAGAAAAACATCGCAATTGAAGTTGCGATGCTAGGTGTATGTCATATATATGTAATGTTGTAACCGCCTTGAAAAAGATGTTAAAGTGCTGCGGATGCAAGACTTACCCATCCCACCAGCTGTTCGGAATCTAAAGACTGTCCTTGACGAAGCTTCATCGTTTTTCTCTCCGGTGGACCGTCAAATAATCCTTCGGGAAGCGTGAGTTCACTTGTATTAAAGATCGTAAAACTAACCGCATCTTTCGAAGTGGAAATGACGGCTGCATATTTCCCATTTTTCAAAAAATGGGGTTTCTTGTACTGGATGCGCTCCTGTACTTCGGGAATCGCTTGATAGACAACCTCTCGAAGGCTGCTTGCGAGTTCTCCCTGCCAAGGCTCCTTAATCGCCCCAATGAAATCTGTTACTTCCGGGTTCATATCAATTTCTCCTTTTTCATGAGTTAGATTCTTATATTCTTAAATCTTTAATGTTTGACGATTTGCCAAGTAACTCCGAACTGATCCACGACTTCCCCATAATAGGACCCCCATGGCTGAAGTTCGAAAGGATACTGGAGTACGCCGCCATCACCGAGATTGTCATATGCCGTGCGCGCCTCAAACTCACTGTCATAGGATAAGGACAGGCTGATATTCCGGCTGCCGGACACTGGTTGGAAAGAATCAGACATGAATAATGTGTTAGTCCCTGCAACTGTCAAAACCAGATGCATAACTCTGTCCTTGGCCTCTTCCGGTGTACCCGGTACTTCACCCAATGTCTTGATAGAGTGAATCTCACCTCCAAGGGCTTGCTTGTAAAACTCTGCTTGTTTTCTTGCATCCTCCGACATTACATAAGGATTTAATTGTGCTCCCATATTCAACAACCTTTCTCAATAGATTTTATATTCGAGAACAAATATATTACTTATTAACCCGTTCTCTATACATACGACGAATGATATGGAAAGAAATCGACAGCCTTTAAAAAAACTTTTTTTATATTTTTTAGTTTACCGCACACTCTGCAGCCCGCTTCAACAGAAGTTCGCGTTCACGTTCATTCCGAGTCAGTGAAGCCGCATGTTTGAACTCTTCCTGAGCTTCTTTAAACCGGTTTAATTTGTACAAAAGATCACCCCGGACACTCGGAAGAAGATGGTATCCTTTCAGCGACGGCTCCGCATTGAGTTCATCAACAATCTGAAGTCCAAAAGCCGGACCAAATGCCATTGCAATGGCTACTGCACGGTTTAGCTCTACGATGGGAGAAGGCTGCACGCGTGACAACGCTTCGTATAAAGCGGCAATGCGCGGCCAGTCGGTCTCAGAAGCTTCACGGGCCTTAGCGTGACAGGCTGAGATAGCAGCTTGCAGAGCGTATGGGCCGTACGGTTGACCGAGTTTCTGACTTCGTTCGAGTGCAGCCAAACCACGGTGGATTAGCAACTGATCCCATAATGCACGGTTTTGGTCCATTAGGAGAACAGGCTCTCCTGTACGGGTGACACGAGTCTTAAAACGTGAAGATTGAATCTCCATCAAGGCAACCAGTCCATGAACCTCCGGCTCTGCCGGCGCTATCTCCGCAAGCACACGTCCAATTCTTAACGCCTCCTGGCAAAGAAGGGGACGAAACCAATTTTCACCGACAGTTGCTGAGTATCCTTCATTGAACATCAAATAGATGACTTCGAGCACCGCCGACATCCGATCCTTCAGCTCTTCAGCGTCGGGAACCTCAAAAGGTACTTTCGCGGAGTTAAGTGTCCGTTTTGCACGAACAATCCGCTGAGCTATCGTAGATTCAGCAGCAAGAAAGGCATGGGCAATTTCATCTGTTGTGAGTCCGCATAACAAGCGCAGCGTCAATGCGACTCTCGCTTCCCGGGATAGAACCGGGTGGCATGTCATGAAGATCAGCCGCAGGAGATCATCGCCGATCTCTCCGTCAAGCCTGCTGTCCAGATCTTCCTCCGTGTACAAATCCGTATAATAGGCAAGCTCTTCATACTTCTGATCACGCAGTTTATTTCGGCGCAAAAGATCAATCGCACGTCGTTTGGCTGTAGTCATTAGCCAGGCCCCCGGATTGTCAGGGATACCGGATTCCGGCCATCGTTCGAGTGCGATCACCAGGGCATCCTGAGCAAGGTCTTCGGCGAGCCCGACATCACGGACCATGCGCGTTAGACCCGCGATCAATTTGGCCGATTCGATCCGCCAAATTGCGTCAATGGTACGTTCTGCTTTTGACATATTCACAGCTTAAACTGCATCCTGATCTGTTCTTGTGTTTCCACATGAGGGGATAACTCCTCCGGCTCGAACACCTGTCTAAGCTCAATTTCACCTTGGCCATAGCCATGTGGATCCGGCATGCGCATCGCCCACTCTATTGCTTCTTCCCTGGATTGCACTTCAATCAGCGTATATCCGGCGATCATTTCTTTTGCTTCAGTGAACGGACCGTCGATGACTTTTGGTTTCCCGCCTGGTTCAGGGTACGAAATCCGGATACCGCTTGAACTGGACTGTAAGCCATCTGCAGCCAGCAATATCCCAGCCCTGGCCAGCTCCTCGTTGTATCTCAGCATAGCTTCCAGTAATTCTGGACTGGGCAATACACCCGCTTCAGAATCTGACGTTGCTTTGACAATCATCATAAACCGCATAGATTTGTATCCTCCTGGTTTCTTTATGAGACTCTTTGCAAGTACTTAATTTATTTCGTCTAATACCGATTAATCCCCTTCATTTCATGAACAATAAAGGAACCAGATAACCAAAAAACCTCTGAGAATGATGCTGTCAGAGGTTTAGCTGCCATGCATTACAATCAAGTGATTTTATACATACCAGTATCCCTTATTGCCTTTTTCAAGCCGAACCAGTGCTTCCAGATAGAAATAATCTCCCCAGATCATATAATCATCCGGTGCCCGGTCTCCCCTCACATGATAGGAGCCATGCTTCAGCAGTCCTTCGGCATCTGCTTGACCTGTCGTAGCATAATGCTCCACCAGTGATTTCATGCTGCGATTGAGAGCGTCTTCGAACACAGTTCGGTCTGGATCGCTGCCTCCCGTGAGATCCAGCAGTTCAAGCAGGCCGCAGGCTGCAATGGCAGATGCCGAGCTGTCGCGTGGAGTACCTTCTTCAACCATAACATCAAAATCCCAATATACGACAGCATCTTCAGGCAAATGCTCGATAAAATATCTGGCCAAGCGTTTCGAAGTATCCAGAAAGGCTTCGTGCTTTGTATATCTGTAGGCTAGAGCGAAGCCGTAAATTCCCCACGCTTGACCTCGTGTCCAGGTCGACCCATCCTGATAACCTTGATGGGTACCGCCCCGGTGCGCATTCCCATTCTCCGTATGAAAATAAAAAGTATGATAGGAAGAACCATCTCCGCGAACCAGAAACTTCTGGCTTTGCAGGGCATGCTGCATGGCGATATCATAATACTTGGCCTCACCCGTCTGCTCATGCGCCCAGAACAGAAGCGGAAGATTTAGCAGGCAATCGATAATTATCCTTCCCCCGTTGTCCGGATCGTCTTCCTTCCCCCATGCCTGAATAATTCCGATCCGCGGCCGCCACCGCTGCAACAGCTTGTCCGCTGCCTGGAGAGCAGCATCACGAGCAGCCGTACTCCCGGTAACACGCCATTCCGCTACCGCAGACAAAGAATACAAGAAACCAATATCATGGTGGTCTAAGGCCACATGCCGATCCAGCCTGTCTTTAAAATTGGCGAGATAGGACTCAGCCGCTTCTTTATAGAACGGATCCTGTTCGTATTCATAAGCAAGCCACATCATACCGACATAAAATCCTTCGATCCAGTCATTATTGTCTCCCCACTCGTACTTCTCCCCTTCGGTAATATGAGGCAATTGACCCGGATGTTTCAGGATATTTTGTTTGATTTTCAGGAGTGCATCCTCTATAGCATTGCTCCACATGTTCTTCATCTCCTCATAAATGAATTTGAATAACAAAGATACTTTACTTCTACTTTTATTTTTCCTTAGATCAACACTTCGTGTACAGAGCATTTTTCCGATCGCTGCTGCCCCCAGATACCCCTTGAATTAATGATGCTACTGAAGGAATCCGGGGGCAAAGGCGAACGCTTCGCTTCTCCAAAATTGCTCTGTCCTCTCCGTTTCGTAATAAGGAGTATCTTTATTCATCCCGCTAATTCTCCAAACTGAAATATACCGTCTTAGTCTCGGCATCCGAAACGATAATCCGACCCTCTGGCGTCTTTTCCACGACCGGTGGGAGGCCATAATGCCTTTGATTCTCTTCGTTATTCGATGCTCCAAATATAGAAGATATCAGCAGATGTTCACCCGGCTGCATCTGGACCGTCAAGGTAGGAATCATCGTTCTAGGTTTAAGCAGATTCGTATTGGCTTCGGGATATATCATGACTGCATTCGTATACCCCTGCACATTCACCACGCCGCTAATGCCGCTAGGCATCATGGCTGCAATTCGACCCGGTGCTGCTTCGACCGCATCTGCTTCCCGCAAGGTATAATCCGTCATCCTTCCTACCGCAAATCCGCCTTCAGCAGCAGTCAGATAGCGGCTAGAGAGAATACGATGAATCCGCACATGCCACATTCCCGCCGGAATAAGCCATGTCCGTACTTCTACATCACGCCAGGGGAGCCATCTCGAATAGACATATTGTTCATCAATAACGTATTCCTCGCAATACCGCCTTACACGATAGTGCTCATCGTTCTCGCACAGGGCAAGCGTTGAGTCGTATGCCCCTTGAGCCAATCCATAATAACCTTTGGGAACACTAAACCCAAATCGTGTGGAGTAGGCAAACTTCGAATATTTGGCTGCATTATGCGCCAGCTCAAAATTAGCCATTTGGCCGGATGCCAGAGCAACAACATGACCTTCATCATCGGGTCGACAGAGGATCATTCTTGCATGAGGCTGCGCAGAAAGAGGTCTTAAAGGAGGCAGCGGTTCTTCTTCCGCAGTCCAGAATGGATGATCATCCGGCAAATCCAAAAGGATAAATGCTTTATATCCCCAATAAGGAGATCCCGGAGCATTATAGCTCTCCCCCATAATCAGATTGGGATACGCATAACCAATGCTTAACAATCCATCTGAAGTAAAAATAGGCTTAGCAAACCACCAGCGGAAATGCCGCATAATGATTCCTTTCATGACGCCAAGAGAAAATGGCTCAACGCCAGCAAATACAAGCGCACACCAGAAGGAGACTTGGGCAAAGCGATACGTCTGACTCCGTCCAAAAGGTAGACAGCTTCCATCTTCGGCGAACCAATATATGAACTGCTCGGCAAATGTCTTAGCACGCTCACGGTAGACCTTGGCACGTTCCGGATCATCATGCTCCATCAGCTTGGCGTATATCAAAGTATAGTAATGCATCCCGAACGGAACATAGTAATCACGCTGATCCGTCTTCCCGTCCGAATACCATCCGTCACCTAAATAATAAGTGTCGATTGCCTCCAGGTATTCATCCATGATCGCCTGATTATAAGGCATTCCCACCTTTTTGAAGCCGACATTCACAAGCACGGTGAACATCAACCAATTGTTGGGATTGGAATGATCCACCAAGTTGATCTGATTAAGCCACCGGAATAGCTGCTGCTTCTCGAGTTCGCTGAGGGGATCCCATAGCTTATGCGGAGCGAGTGCTAATCCGAGTCCGAATACGGCCTGCTCTACCATCCGTTGGTCCTGTGTTACGAATTCACCCCAATATTCCTCGTGCTCAGGGTTGGTCCCATTGATTATTCCTTTAAGATATATAGGCCATAAATCGGATTCGCCGCCCCCACCGGCATGGGGAATAAGCCCCCATAGTGGCCTTGAAAAAGCCTCCATAAGCGCTAGTGCTTCATTGTGCATCGCGGCGGTGGATCCAAGCTGCAGACCCGAGTTTCCGGAGGTGAAGTGATTTTTCAAAGGCTCCAATGTATCAAGCACAGCCTGCTGTATATCAGCCTTCGTCCGAAACTGAAAATGATGGGAAGACTTAACTTTCTGCCCCATGGTCCCTCTTCCTTTCCTCTGCCCAGAATGAAGTCCTAAAACATATATTCACCGGTCCCATACCGATTTCCCGCTAAAAACTTTAAATTAATATTCGTTTTTTTGTCGTGAAACAAAGAAACCTGCCGAGTAAGATTACTCCGCAGGCTTCTTAACGCAAGATCTATCCCAAATCTGGTTGATCAAAGGTAACCGCCAGAAATTGAATCCATTGATAAATACAACGCCTCTGTTTGTTCAAATTGTAGACCTGATCGAATCGTCAAACAATTACAAATCATTTACATAGGCTTTTAATATTTTCACTTCTTTAAAATTCATCATCTGATCGGCAGAGTCAGCGGTATCATAGGCTCGTAATTCGAGTGTTCAAAACCTCGGACAACTGTTTCGACCAGTATATCAATTCTTCATCTCTCCCATAGCTCCCAATACACTGAAATCCCATAGGCATATCATTTACTGTCGCAGAAGGTATGCTTATCGTTGGAAGTCCCGCATATGTCCAAATGGCTGTCATGCCGGCCCACCCTGTGCGTCCTCCCGACAGTGGTGCGGTTCCTCCTTGTGCCGGAGATACCCAAAGATCCATTCCCTCCCTCTGTTGAATTTCCATGAGATCATTCCTTAAGGATATTTGACCCTTACGATAGCCATCCAGCTCTATCTCCTCAATCATCTGGCCTGCCAAGATCGCATCACGCACAGCCGGTCCATAACAGTCTTTGTACTGATCAAATAATGTTTCATGCTCGCGAGCCATCTCCCCCTGAACGAACCTCAATAAATCATCGCCATATATAAGCTCATCACTCCACGGCATATCAACCGTCTTTATTGTGAAGCCTTCCCCCTCCAGCTTCCTGATCTGGTCCTGAAAGGCGTTTCGAGTTTCGTCGAACATTAAAGTCATATATACACCGTTCGGGATAGCCAATACCGGTTTACGATCAGATCGGAATGGTCTCCACCCCGGAATGAGATGTGTTGAGATGTATTCCATACTCGCTATATCCTGTGTGAATAAACCCATCGTATCAAAAGATGGCGCTAGCAATATTATGCCGTCCATCGGGATGCGAGCATAACTGGGTTTAAAACCAGCAACGCCGCAAAAGGAGGCTGGCGCGGTAACGGAACGCAATGTTTGCGTTCCTATCGCAACAGGGCAAATACCGGCAGCTACAGCTGCAGCGGACCCCGCACTGGAGCCTCCAGCGGTGTGGTTACAGTTGTGAGGGTTTCGGGTTGGAATTGGACCGGCGTAAGCGAACTCTTCTGTAACTGTCTTCCCCGCGACCCATACGCCCATTTCACGCAATCGTTTTACGAAGCTTCCTTCCTGTCCGGCAAGAGCAGCTGCAGGGAGATTTGATCCTGCGTATGTAGGTAAGCCGTTGATGTGAATTAAATCTTTAATTGCTACCGGTATTCCAAATAGAGGCGGTTTATCATGACCCGAATATTTCATGGATAGATCATCTATCTCGTTCATAATTCTTTCTTCCTTGTTATTCTCATGAATAAAGGCATGGATATGTGGTTCTGCCCGTGCATAATGTTCTAAACATTGTTTCTGGTAGTGTTGCAATGCAGAATCTGAAGTCCCCGAAATATGACGAAACATTTCAAGAGTATTTTTCTTTGCATACATGAAATCCCCACCTTTCATGATGAGAAGCTTGATACATGATCCCTGTTATATTACGCCCCGCTATTTGAAACTCCTGTAGACAATTATCGGTTTCTAAAAATAAACCTCAATAAACCAGTAATCGATACGATCACAAAAACGATGAATAACAACAATATGATTATACTCGACCAATTTATGGACATTTTGTTGACCCACCTCTCGAAACATTTATCATTTAGGATCTCGCTGCATACTAAATAAACAATCTAACAACCTATAAAGTTACTTTACAGCCGCCAATTCTAATCAAAAACAAGCTTTTACTAACCTCCATATCCCCACTCGCACCTTCTATCACCGCATATGATAGATTATCGAACTTCATAGGTGGTGGAAAATATGATCAAATCTCATAGAGTATGCTTATTGGAAAGGCCCGGCAAACCACAGCTTAACAGCTTGGGTTGGATATCTTCCAATTGGAGCGGCTATGCCATCTCTGGGCGAGCTAAATCATTCCGTCGTATTTCCGGAAAGTGGACCGTTCCCTTCGTGCGGCCAAGTACCTCACCATCCTACTCTTCAGCATGGGTTGGAATCGATGGCTTTGGGAATGCCAGCCTGATTCAAACGGGAACCGGGCATGATTTTGTAAATGGAAAAGCGCATTACTACGCATGGTGGGAGATCCTTCCTAATGTGATGACTCTCATTCCAAAACCGGTTCATCCCGGTGATCGAATCCATGCGGTTATTTCAAAATCAAAAGGCTCTACCTGGCTTATTTATATGCGCAATACAACCCAAAATTGGACATTTAGGACGACAAAACGTTATACCGGTCCTCAAGCATCAGCAGAATGGATCGTGGAGGCACCTCAAGTTGGAGCTTTTATATCCAAAATGGCCCACATCTCAGCAGTTTCTTTTACATGCTGCCGATTAAACGGCAGGAGCCCAAATCTGACCTCCGCACAGCGCGGTATCATGATCCAAGGCAGCACGGTGACCTCCATTCCCGGGGATCCCAACCGTACGGGAGATGCCTTCGTTGTAAATAGTGTAAAAGGGCAATCGGCAAGCAAAGCACGTTCAACAAAAAAATAGATATCTACTAATAACTTGCAGTAATAGCAACTTCCCTACCATCATTAGCGGATTTAAAAAAGCCGGCTTACGTTTCCGTAAGCTGGCTCATATTCAAACCGATTGCTGCCTAAATTGCTGTGGTGAAGCATGATGCACCTTTTTGAACATTTTGGAGAAATGCGAAAAGTTATGATAACCAAAGCTTTTCGCAACATCCGATATGGGAATGGACGAGGTGGTGATGAGGTCCTTTGCCAGCGACATCCGGACATGCAGTATGTAATCTGTAATCGATTCTCCCACTTCGCGTTTGAATAAACGGGACAGATAAGCAGGATTGAGATGCACGTAGTTCGCAAGCTGCTCTCTCGTGATCGGTTCGTTTAAGTGCTCTGTAATATAGTATTGGATACGCTGAATGACGGAGTGATTCTGATGCAGCTGATCATAAATGATCTGAACCAATCGAAGAGCCGTGGCTTCCAACTGCTCCAGATTGCGGGGCTGGGCACTCAGCAGGATGCCCTCCTGATCCTGAAACAGCTCGAAGGCTGAGAGGCCGTTTTTATGAAGAATATAATGCATCATCTGCATAAATTCATGGCGGAACCCGTCGAGTTCGCTGAGTGAAAGCCTCGGAATCTTCCCCAGTTCTGCAATGCGGCTGCGAATCTCCTTCTGCAGCTCTTCCAGCTTCCCCTGCTCCAGTAAAATAGTCCAGGTCGATATCCGCGGAATCATGGTTTTGATCGAAGGCGTACCGAGTGATGCCAGCGTATAGACTTGATTGGATTTATTCAAATTGTTATATTCAATCTCCAACAGCTGCTTGTACGTATCCGCGATGTTATATAATGTGGAGCTTTCGCCAATATAGCAGGAAAGGTTGCATCCAAAATATTTATGACAGCCCTGGATGTATTTCTCACAGCGTGTGTGCAGCTCGAGAATGGAATCTCCATCTCCTTCCGCACCAGCGATGATAACGACATTCACCCCCTGCTTGGTCTGAATGACCTCACCTTTTCCGGAGGGCAGCAGCATCTCAGAAGCAGCTTTGCGTATGGCATACTCCATCATTTCTTCATCCTTCGTGCTATACTCACGCAGCCATGACTCTACGCTTACCAGCACAGGCAGGAATACGGCATCCTGAAGTCCTGCAAGCTCATGCTCCTCGAGAATCCCTCCAATGCTGTCCGGAGAGCATACGATTCTTCCCGAAAACAGATCATTCCAGAATTTATCGGTGATGAGGGATTTTTTCTTGCGCCATGTTTCGTAATAAGGTTTATACTGCTCCCGCAGATGATGTAATTCACGTTCCTGCTTAATAGACTTTAACGCTTTGGCAATCGTCTCCTGAAGGACATCGAATTCAATGGGTTTTAACAAATAATCGAATCCATCCAGCTGGATGGCCCTTTTCATGAAATCAAAGGCAGAGTGGGCGGTTAGAAAAATGGTCTCCGTGCCGGGAGATATCTCGTTAACCCTCTCCAGCAGCTCAATTCCCGTCCCTTTAGGCATTTCAATATCACACACCATAATATCAATCGGCGTACGTTCAAAAATCTGCAATGCGTCGCGCATATTATAAGCCTCATACACTTCGGACACCTGCAAATCCTGCCAATTCACGCCGCTTTTGATTCCCATCACCGCATAAATTTCATCATCTACAATCAGTGCCTTATACATGTGTGAATACCTCCATCAGATCATCAATATGAAGTAAACTGCTCAACCGTTCGGAAAGGAAGTACGATTCTGATCCTTGCCCCTGCGCCCGGGGCATTATCAAACTCAAGGCATGTGTTCTGCCCGAAAATATGCTTCAGCCGATACTGCACATTAGAAATGCCCAAATGCTCTCCGTTTTGATTATCCGGAAAGCATCCCGATTGCAATTGCTGCAGAACATCATCCGGGAAACCGTTCCCGTTATCTACAATCACAATCTCCAGTTGATCTGTCCCAAGAAGACGGATATGAATGGAAATATGAAAAGGATGGTCCATGAAATCAAATCCGTATTTAATCGCATTTTCGATAAAAGGCTGGATTAACAGCGGCGGTATGGCCGCCTTAGCTGCTGCATCAGCAAGTTGAATATGATAGGTGACCCGCTCAGGGAAGCGTACTTGCTGAATTTTGATGTAGCTCTCCATATGCTCCATTTCTTCTGCGACCGTCACGGCAACTTGGTTGGTTTTGGTCGTAAAGCGGAAGTACTTCACCAGATTCATACACATCAGCTGGATTACGCTGTAATTTTTTATCTCCGCCAAATTATAAACAATGTTGATCGAGTTCAACAGAAAATGAGGGTTTATCTGAAGCTGCAGATGCTTGAGTTCAGCCTTATGTGCTCTGATCTGTTCTTCATATACGCTGATTTTCAGTTCATGAATCTCGGAGGCCATGCTGTTAAACGTTTCATTAATAATACTGAACTCCTTTGCTTTGGAGGAATAGAGACGGGTATCCCAGTCCCCATGCTTAATCCTTCTCATCCCCCGGACAAGATCATTCATAGGTTTTAGAATAATATCGTTCAGATAGACCAAATAAATGATCAAAATGATCAGCGCTACCATTGAAATAATAATAATGCCCCTTCGGAAGTGATATAGATTCTTCAGCATTTGGGATTCCGGGACAAAAGCACTCAGAATCACATCCGTACCCTGGATCTGATTCATAACCACAATATATTTACGGTCATCTTTTTTCACAACCTGGTATACTTCATTGGATTCGGAAGCAAACGAGGTATTCAGGCGCTGTAAACCGATTGCTGTCGTGTTCGTAATCAACTCTCCCCGATCACTGACGAAACTGGCAAAGCCATCTTCCAAATGGATTAGGTCCAGTGGGATCATCAGGTTTTCCATCTCCACGAAGGCTCCCAGATAAAAGTCATCCCCTGTATCGACCAACCGTATTAGAGCATATTTATGATCGCTGTATTCAATAGCCTTCCATTCTCGAAAAAAATCACTGTCTTGCCGAACTTCCTTGACCAGCTTTTCGATGGTAGATTTGATCGATAATAATTCCTCATAGGATTGCGTTTTAATTGGCGTATTGAACAGATCCTGTTTTTGGACGGAGTAGATGAATTGAAGATCAACACTGTTGTCGAACCGGTGATACCGTGTCAAGGTGTTGAGGATTCTGGCTTTGGCCAAATAGTATTCGTCAGGATCATTTTGCAGCTGCGAAAGGGCAGCAATGTTCGGGTCTTCTACCGCGATATTGTACAAAAAGTTCGTTTCTTTGTTTAGTGCCGCCTCAATCTGGTGCGAATAGAGGATCATCGAGTTTTTATTCGAATCGGCTACCTGCTCCCTAATCGTGTTCGAAGCATAGTGGTTATTATAGAGCAGCAGAACGACCAGAGGCACGGCAATGGTAAAAAAACCAATGATCAGCTTAAAACGAAGCGAGTGTTTAATATTCAACATATTCATCAGCTACCCCGGCTCTATAAAGAGAATATATACAATGAACGTTAAGCATTTCATAAGTTCATCTACTCTCTGAGTATAGTTACATACAAGAAAAAAGGGAATCCCTTACATAGGACTCACAACGATAGTCCCGGTTCAGAATCCCCTCATATTTCTTACGTTTCTATTTCGTTTGAGCCCACTCGGCCAACTGCTTATCTACTTCAGCTTTGACTTTATCAAATCCGGCTGCCTTACGCTTCTCTATCCATTTTGCGAGAATCTTCTCCGGGTCTACGGCACCTGATCTTAAGCTGGCTCCAAATTCTTTTTCCACATTCGCGATGGATGCCATTTCCGACTTGACAGGTTCCTGATTGAAGGCAAATCCAAGAGCAATGGAACGCTCAGCTCTGTCATTGAACTTCTGAAACTCTTCCCATTTATTAGGATCCTCATTTGCCCAGAGATAGGAATTAAACTGGTTACCGAACATCCAGCCTCCCGGATTCGGGTAAGTTTGGGTATCTGCATTCACGCCTTCCGGAAAATCGATCATGTTTTCGGATTTTTTCACATAGTGCTTGCCTTCGATTCCCCAATCCAGCATATTTAGCAGCTTGGGATCACTGTATAGCATGTTAAGGAACATCATTGCTCTGGCAGGATCCTTGGATGTCCGGGAAATACCAAGCATAGCGCCCTGCGCGTCACCGGTTGTCGTGAACGGTTCAGCCGTCTCTACCTGAATCACATCGACGCCTGAGCTTAAACTCATTTCCTTGTCTTTTCCAGGCTTCAGAGATTGGGCTACGGCAAAGGCTTTGCCTGCTTTAATCATATTCATGCCTTGGTCTGCGTCTGAGGTCAGAACATCCTTGTCAAACCAGCCGTTCTGATTCCACTGATGCATGCGTTTGTAGAATTCGATGAATTTTGGATCTTCGAGCGTATCCACGGCTTTTAACTCTTTGCTATCCCGCGGAATTGCCAGATTGGCCACGATGCCGTCATAGTTTGACGCTTCCCATATGTTCGTAAATTTGCTCGAAACGATTGGGGTGATACCCGGCTCGTTTTCTTTAATTGTTTTGAACATAGCTTCCATATCTTCTAACGACTTCACGCCGCTCGTATCAAACTTGTATTTATCAACTAACTTCTTATCCAGGAGAAAACCAAAGCCCTGGCCGAATTCCTTTTTGGTTGGAAGAGCGTAGAGCTTGCCGCCGATTCTCGATCCCTTAATAAAATCGTCGCCGAGAACGCCGGGGATATCCTTGCCATATTGGGCCATTAAATCATCAAGCTCGAGATATTGACCTTTGGCGGCATCCTTCGGATAGGAGAACCAGCTCGCCGTGAACATCAGATCAAAGGGTTCGTTGGAAATTTTCATCAAGTTGGTTTTATCATCCCAGGAAGCCCACTCAATAGGTTTGAGCTCAATGGTGGCATTGATCTTTTCCGTCAAATATTTGCTCATTTCATCCTGTACAAGCTGCAGGTCTTTAGGAGCGGTTGCCGGGTAAACTAGAGTAATTTTGTAAGGACTGAGCGAGGAATCTGAATCCTTCCCCTTTTCTCCTGTCGCTGAGTTTTTGGAGTCTGCCGTTTTGCCTGAATCCCCTTTGGCGCATCCTGTTAATGCCAACATACCGCAAAGCATGATTAGAAATACCAATTGATGGGCTTTTTTCATATCCCGTTGATCCCCTCTCCATTTTCACCTTTTATAAAAAGCATGCTATCAATCACTCTGACTGCCCCACCTCCTTCCAGTATAACGGGTGGTTATATTCAACCTTTTACTGCCCCGCTTGTAATCCCGCTGATGTAGTATTTCTGAAAGAACGGATAAGCGAACAATAAAGGAGCAATCCCGACGATCGCAAGTGCCATCCGCACGGTTTCCCGCGGCATTTTGGCCAGCAAATCCCCGACCTGGGCTGAACTGTTGGATTTCATCAGCAAATACTGGATATTAGTGAGTGTCTTCGTCATCAGATATTGAATGTTATACAGCTCAGGCTTGTCGATAAACAGCATACAATTATACCAATCATTCCAATAGGCTAATGTGTTAAAAAGTCCAATAGTAGCCATGATGGGCAAAGAAAGCGGAAGGACGATTTTAAAGAAAATCCTCAGTTCCCCTGCACCGTCAATCGTTGCCGATTCAACCACGGATTCCGGAATCGTCGAGGCGAAAAAGCTTCGCATGAGCAGCACGTTAAACGCACTTAACAGCAGATTGGGAATGATCATTGCGAAAATTGTGTTTTTCAAGTCAAACATGTTGACATAGGTAATGTACCAGGGCACCATGCCTCCGCCAAAGAGCATCGTGAAAAAGATGTAAAAGGATAGCGTGCTTCGGAAGGGCAGATCGGGCCTGGATAACGGGTAAGCAAAAAGTGCTGTGATAAGCAGGCTTACAACCGTACCGATAATCGTTGATAAAATGGTCACACCGTATGCTTTTGCAATTTCGGAGAAGTCATTGAATAAAAATTGATAGGCTGCAAAGCTGATATGGCTTGGAAACAGTGAATATCCGTTTTGCAGGATGGAATCCTCACTGGATATCGAAACCATAAACACCAGAATGAAAGGAATTAGAGATGCGATCGTAAACGCCCAGAAAAACAAGTGTATCAAGGATGGGCCAATCCATTTCTTCAAGTTCAATTCTCTCACGATTTCTCCCTCCTCCCTGTTTAGAATAATGCGTCCCGTTTGTTGATTTTTCTAACAGCCGTATTGGCTACCAATATGAGTACGAAGCAGACCACGGATTGATAGAATCCTGCAGCTGTCGACATCCCAATATCGCCCGATTGGATCATGGCACGGTAGACAAAGGTGTCAATCGTGTTCGTTGTGGGTATAAGTGCGCCAGTATTCATTGGCACCTGATAGAACAATCCGAAATCCGAGCGGAGTATACCACTGACGGCAAGCAGCGTCATCGTGGTGATGACAGGCAGAATTAAAGGAATCGTAATTCGGGTCATCTGTTTCCATTTACTCGCACCATCGATGGTTGCCGCTTCATAATACTCCTTGTCTATTCCGATAATTGAAGCAAAATAAATAATAGATAAATAGCCTACGTTTTTCCATGCGTTCACAATGACCAGTATGTATGGCCAATACTTGGATTCTGCATACCATGAAACCGCTTCTGAACCAAACCATTTGATTAATAGCCTGTTCACAAGCCCGCTGTCGACATTCAGAAAGCTGTATACCAGATAAGCGACGACAACCATGGAGATGATATGCGGAAGTAAGAAGGTACTCTGGTAAAATCGACTGATCACTTTATCCTTGATCTCATTGATCAGCAGCGCTACAAGAACGGACAGAACCAAATTCAGCACAATAAAGACCACATTGTACAGGAAGGTGTTCCGGGTAATGATATACGCATCCTGTGAGTTGAACAGGAATTTGAAGTTATCAAGTCCGGCCCAGGCGCTTCCCCATATACCATCGACATAATTATAGTTTTTAAATGCAAGAATCACGCCGTACATCGGGATATAGTTGTTGATGAACAAATATACGATTCCTGGTAGCGTCATAAGCAGCAGCCATTTATACTTTTTCAGACTTTTCCTTAAATGCGACTTCTCCCTCATGTTCCAGCCCCTTCATATCAAGTCGTGTAAACCTTTACATTTCAATTCTATAATGCAGCGAATCCTGTCGACCACTATCATCATGACTTTCTGATACCACGATGATGACTTCTTCCTAATCCATTTCCAAAGGTTATTGACACCTTCGACCAGACTCTTTATGCTAGGGGGCATAATAAACGCTTTCATAGTTTCTTTGAAGCAAGAAGAGGCAAATCATTATATTCCGCATGTACTTAAAGGAGGTTTATTTTAGATGATGAGCATGTCAAAGCCAATTCAACGGGTCTTCATCCTTGGGATGGATGGCGCAGGGAATTTCATTCAAAACACGGAGACACCGAATATCGATGCATTTTTGCAAAAGGGGGCTGTTACCTACAACGCACAAGCACAATCGCCTACCATTAGTGCCGAGTGCTGGGGTTCTATCCTTCATGGCGTCATTCCGGAAAAACATCAATTAAATAATGATATCGCAGCTACGCAAGTCTATCCTTCTGATTCTCCGTATCCGTCCGTATTCCGGTTGGCCCGGGAAGCTTGGCCTGAAGCGAAGCTCGCTGCGTTCTCAAGCTGGACACCGATTAACAGCGGTATTATTGAAGAGGACCTTGGCATACATAAGGAATCTTTGCCTGATGCTGAACTGGTGGGCGCGATTCAGTCCTATCTTGAGCAAAATAACGACGTAAAGCTGCTGTATATGCAGCTCGATGAGCCGGATGGTGCCGGACATAAATACGGCTATGGTCCGGATTCACCGGAGTATCTGAAGGCTATATCTAAAAATGACGAATTATTCGGACTCGTGCTGGAATCTATTGAAAAACGGGGATTGCTTGAGGATAGCCTTGTGATTCTGCTTACCGATCATGGCGGTGGCGGGGATCATAAGTACAGCCACGGAAGTGATCACCCAATGGATAAGAACGTGTTCTGGGGATGTGTTGGACCTGGTATTGAAGCCGGGGCGGCTCTTCCTGAGCTGTTCATCGTGGATACGGCTGCAGTTGCAGCCTATGCGCTGGGTCTTAAGCAGCCGGATAGCTGGGACGCCAAAGTGCCCGTTTCACTGTTTAGTAAATTAGGAGTGTAACTAAGCTATGAGGAAATCGCTGCATTTTAGGGATAATGAGAAGTTTAAAATTGTCCAGTTTACGGACACTGAATTTTGCGAGCCAAATGAAGAAGAGACTCATATGAAGGCTCTGATGAGGAGAATTCTGGAGACGGAAAACCCGGATCTGGTCGTCTACACTGGAGATGTTATAGCGAGTAATAAGAGCCCGAATCCCATCCAGGCTTTTAAAAACGCGGTCTCGGTGCCGGAGGAGATGCAAATTCCTTGGACCGCCGTATTCGGGAATCATGATTCCGAGGCTGCGGATATGACGCGTGAGCAGCTGCATAATCTCCAATTATCCCACAAGTACTGTTATGCGCAGCCCGATCCGCCGAATGTGCATGGTGCCGGTAATTACATGCTTGAAATATTGGATAAACAGCATCAGCCTGCAGCTGCGCTTTATTTTCTGGATTCAGGAAGTTATTCACCGCTCGAGCATCTGCGGGTCGGCTTTTATGACTGGATTCGCCGGAGTCAAATCCATTGGTATACGGAAACGTCCTATCGCTTAACTGCAAGGAATGGCGGATCTCCGCTGCCTTCCCTTGGTTTTTTCCATATTCCGCTTCCGGAATACAATGATATATGGGATTTCTCAGTTTGCTACGGCCAGAAGCTGGATAAATGCTGCGCACCATGGATTAACACCGGATTCTTCGCGGCCATGCTGGAAATGGGCGATATCATGGGAACCTTCGTAGGACATGATCACGGGAATGACTTCTGGGGTACTCTGCATGGTATTCGTCTTTGCTACGGCCGTACGACCCGCAATGCCTATTTGAATCAACCGTTCCAAACCGGCGCGCGAGTCATTCAATTAACGGAAGGACAGCGCAGCTTTGACACATGGCTTCATCTTGAAGATGGTTCGATTATTCAAGATCAGCCGGAGCACAAACCGGAGGGACGGCATGTACAAAATTGATGGAGTCCTCCCATTCTTCTCATGTAAAGGAGTCTAAATGGAGTTCCATCACCAAGCCCTGGACGGCGCCTTCATCATCGATTTTTCCATTCAACTGAAACCCCATCGATTCATATAATGTTCGGGCATGCGTGTTTTCGGGATGGATGCTTAAGTAAATTTTCTTACAGTCATATTGCTGTTCGATATAACGAATAACCAATAGCAGAAAACGTTTGGCATACCCTTTTCCTTGAAAATGGTGGTCAATCATGAAACGGTCAAGCCAAGCGCTTTGATCCTGGATGTCCGGCCAGCCATACATGGCAAATCCAATGAGTGTATCATTTTCGTACATTCCGACGGATACGGCATTCTTTTCGTATAAGCATTCTGCCATTGAAAACGCATTGCTCTCTATAAAATGCTGCTGCTGCTCCGATACCGTTAATGCCGCGGCAGCACGCCAGTTTTCTTGTGTGATCTCACGAATGTGTAAGCTCATATTCTCTCTCATTTCTGTATTATGTTTGATTCAAATAGCCATGGAACCTTTGCCGCCGGCATGGTCCATGGCTATTATTCATTCACTCACAGATGCCAGTTTTCATTGGGCATATAGCGACGACATTACAATAGATATAATCATTCTCCTGTTGTTTCCATTGTATTTGATCGTACCCCATGTTTCTATACCTCATCGACCATCTCTCGCCCGCAGATGTTATTGGAATTACAGTGATAATGGTATTATGCTCCATACGTTCCACCTTTACCAAGCCATTATCAATCAGCTTCTTCAGCAGAAAGGCAACCAATTACAGTCATTTGCTACCACGCAAAACAAGCCCGGAATCCGGGCTTGTCATTTTAGTATATGAAGTGATTAAGTGGCTACATTCTCTGAAGAATCGACTGGTTTAACATCCGTGTTAAAGGTCCGGATCCATTTGAACCGGTTTACTTTGACAAGAGCGACGAAGCATTTGAGAATCTGGTCGCATTTCAAACATATGAATGTGATTAATGGCGACAGGTCAAACACAAACGCGCAGATAA
Source organism: Paenibacillus sp. J23TS9 (assembly GCF_018403225.1). Lineage (NCBI taxonomy): Bacteria > Bacillati > Bacillota > Bacilli > Caryophanales > Paenibacillaceae > Paenibacillus > Paenibacillus sp. J23TS9. The sequence continues at coordinate 2,045,438 of NZ_BOSG01000001.1, forward strand.
ATGAAGCGGGCAAAACCACCAGCCACATGAAAATAAAATCATTGTAAAGCACGAACTTCGTATCTCCCCCGCTGCGTACAATCCCGGTCAATGCTGGCATTTGATATGCGGTTCCGACCACCGTAATCGACAGCACCGTCATGAATTGAACCGCAAGTGCCTTTGCATCATCAGAGATCGTGTACAGCCCGGTCACATAATCCTTGGTTATAAAGAGCACTAGTCCTGTCATAACTCCAATACAGAGATAGAGCATCTGCATCGTTTTACTGTAGGTTATGATCTTCGAAACATGCCCTTCCCCAATGGTCTTCCCGATCACAACGGCCGTTGCACTGGCAGAGGCGTAGGTTATGACCGTAACCAGCTGAAAGATTGTTGTGGCTACACTATTCGCTGCAATCGCCGATTCACCCATATGTCCCAAAATAGCAGACTGTGCACCCATGGCACATGCCCAAAGTGCGTTGGCCATCAGAATAGGCGAACCAATCTGCAGATATTGTCTGAACAGCTCCTTGTCAATTTGAAAGAAATCCTTCAGTTTCAGCATAAGCCTGCGGTCAAAACGTTTAATAAAGATGATGACTATAACGGTTTCGATGATTCTGGCTGTAAGTGTTGCAGTCGCCGAGCCGCTGACCCCCATCCGTGGTAATCCGAAATGTCCGTAGATCAGCATATAGTTCAAACAAATGTTGATGACTAGCGTGGATAAGGATACGAGAAAACCAATCCGCACAACCTCGACGCTCCGCAGCGAGGCGAGCAGCACATTTGTAACGGCGAAAAAAACATATGAAAAACAAATAATTCTTAAATACTGTGCACCTTCCGCAATGACCCTCTGCTCATTCGTGAACAGTGACATACAGCCCTCCGGAAAGATAAACACGATAATCCACATCACGACGCTGACCAGAAGCGCGATTCTCATGCCAATGCTGGCAGCCTTCTTCACAGAGTCCATGTTTTTAGCGCCCCAGCTTCTCGAGGACAAGATGACTAATCCTTCCGCAGCCCCCATCACGAGCATGTGCAAAATAAACTGAATCTGATTTGCCAGCGCAACACCTGATAGAGCCGACTCACTGTAGCCGCCCAGCATCAGATTGTCTGACAAGTTGACGCCCAAGGTGATGATGTTTTGCAGGGCGATTAGCAGGGTCAGCCTGAAAAAATTCTTGTAAAATGAGGTCTCCCTAACCCATAAGCTCATAGCATTCCTTCTTCTCTCTTTAGTTTGACTCATGCCGTTTGCTTGCTTCCTACCCTATATGTATATTCGTTGTTAGCTTTTAAAAGCATACCATATTGACGGCGTACCGGTGACTGCAAAATTGCGGTCAAGATCACAAAAAATTTCGGAGGAAAGCACATAAAAGAATAGATAATAGAAACACAAAAAGAACCTGATATGGATGAGCTCCACGATCGGTTCTTTATGTTTTCATAGCTGACATGCTTTCGAGGACTCGGCAGGGAACCGAAACGCAGCAGCATAACACAACTCCGGTTGCTACCAACTTGAGTGTGTTGTACATTTGAGTTTAAGCCCATCAATGTGCATATTCATCGGCGCAAACTAGCCATCCACACTGGAGGTATGAAATGAAAATTCACAACGCGATTCGATGGAGAGATAACTTATATTTGTTTAATTATCGAAACATACTTACAGAGCCTGTGGAGTATTTTCACGCCCATGAAGGATTGGAGATTTTATATATCCATGAAGGAACGGGACATTACATCATCAACAATCAAATGTATCCTTTGCAGCCACGCACCTTGATTCTTGTAAAACCATTTCAGATTCATCAAATTAAAGTGATCGTCCCGCCCGATTATATTCGCACCTTATTGAAAATCAAAGCCTCCGTCATCGACTCTTTCCTGAGTGTATTACCGCAGCTTACATCTACACTTTCACAGTTTATGGAACATGAAATGTCCTATCAGCTTTTTACCTTGTCCCCCAAGGATGCTGCATATCTTGAGAGTCAATTTTTACATTTGAATGAGACGCTGGCCCTTGTTCCGCCAAAGCTTCGAAAGGAGGTTGTAACCTTATTTTCATTTCATTTTTTCACTTATTTTAATAGCCATATTTATTCGCAGGTTCAAAGTGGTGTATCCAGGCATTCAGTAAATACAGGCTCGTCAGAGCTTATTGCCATGATCGTAAAATGGATAAACAAGCACTATAGCCTGTCTTTTACGATTAACGACTTGGCTGAGGAACTTCATTTCTCACCCAATTACCTGTCGAAGATGTTCAAGGAACAGATGGACATGACAATCATCGAATACACGAATGGGAAACGTCTGGAGGAAGCAAAGACACTTCTTGCCTTACAATCTCTTACGGTTGAGGAAATTAGCAAGGAAACTGGGTTTAATTACCCGTCGTATTTTATTGCCATGTTCAAAAAAAAGTACGGCATGACCCCTCACCGGTATCGAATGTCGATGGAATATTGATATTTTCATACAACAATGTGGTATTTGATGTGAATTATAATTAAAGCGCTTTAATACGGACTTTCATCTTCAATTGAACGGGGTGATGCCTTTTTACATGTACGACGAGGATTAACGCAAACGGTAAAAGGCTGGCTGATTTCGGAGTATCAACAATATGGGGAGGTTTGAAGATGATGAAACAATCGTTCAAACTAAGTATGATATCTCTATTTTGCTTCATTCTTGTATTCGCTTTGTACCCGAGCCGCACAGTAAATGCAGCTACCAAATCGGTTCCGGCGGGTGATGTTGCGGCGCTGCGCAGCTACTTATCCAGCGCGAGTCCCGGTGATATTATTGAGGTATCGGGGAGCTATTCCGTATCGGATGGGACCATTGCGACATCCATTAGCGGATCGGCTGGCAACTACATCACAATCCGCGGTACGGGAAACGGTGCCACATTTCAATTTACAGGGTCTGCAGGCAATGCTGCATTTCATATCAAGAACAATTATTACAAGCTGGAAAATGTGACTATCAACTCCAATTCCCAATCCAACAAGGGACTTTTAATTGAAGCTTCGCATGGTTATGTAACCAATGTTACAGTTAAAACTACGAAGGCAGAAGGCTTCAAAATCCGGAAGAACAGCCAATATTGGCTTGTCTCGAACAGTACGGCGCAGGGTACAGGAACAGGCGGCAAATACGGTGAAGGCTTCTATGTTGGTGATGCCGATCAAAATTGGACAACGAGCCCCAACCCCGACCAAAGCGGATATATCACGTTTTTAAATTGTAATGCCATCAAAACGGTAAACGACGGTTTCGACTTCAAGGAAGGCACGCATCATATTAAAGTCGTAGGCGCTAATATCGATTTTCAGAATACGGTACCCGAATCAACCGTGGGCAACAACGGGATATTCATGCGAGCCAATAACGTTCAAATCATCAATACAACCGTCAAAAATAATGCATCTACGGGTCAAGCATTTAGAACGAACAAAACCACCGCTTCAGACGGCGTATCTTACGGAAGCAACCTAGAGCTCAAAGGAGTAACGGTTTCCAATATTGCAGGTGCCATGATTCATACGAATTATGCCTCAAACAAACTGTATACCGATTATACGATGTCCGGCGTTTCAGGAGGTCTGTACGCTTCAGGCTCCGGCACAGCCACATCTGTTGCACCCTCTACTTTCGTCGAGATGACGTGGAGCGGTGAAGGCGGAGATCCGGTACTGTGACCATGTTTAATATTAAAATAGCCCAAGGCATTCTGCCTTGGGTCTTTTGCGTTACAGAGGAAGCAGCGCCAGATTCATTTCAGATTCAAGTAAAAATAAGGTATTATTATAAATATATTCTATTTTCGTTTCTAATAAACTGAAATCCGCAACACACTATTGTATTAGATAAGGAGCGATACACGAATGAAAGTAAAGCGCATCGTAACCAATATACATACGCATGAGATTGCAGAAGCAAAACGCTTTTATCAGGATATCCTTGGTCTGGAGCTGCTCATGGATCATGGTTGGATCGCCACATACGGGTCAGAGGAGACAATGCAGATCCAGCTCAGCTTTGCCGCTGAGGGAGGCTCGGGTACGCCAACGCCGGATCTATCGATTGAAGTCGATGACGTGGAAGAAGCATATGAGCGCATGCAAAAAGCCGGATTCCATATAGAATATGGTCCGGTGGAAGAGCCTTGGGGCGTCCGCAGATTCTATGTGCGGGATCCTTTTGAAAGATTGGTGAACATCTTGACTCATATGTAACATGCTATGATTAGGCTAAAGATGGCGGTTATTAGATAGCTTCGAATTAAGCTCGTCTTCCAGCTTCGAAATTCTTCGATTCATTTTGTATAATACGGATGTGTAGATAAGAAAATTGATAATATAAAAGGCGATTTCATTGCTCAAAGTGATTTTCCTCCTCTATTCGATTATAAAAAAGCACTCCCCTATCTTCACGGATAACGGGAGTGCTTATTACAACCCTCAAATGGCGGTTTCCTGTATTATGCGATACCTTTCGAAGTTCTGACGCTTGGTAAGAGAGAACCACTCTTCCGCTCTACAAAAACTCGATTTCCAATATTATACATTGATATGTCATTAAATACAATGTCTTGACCCTCATCCGCAGACCCGGAAACAGCAAACGGCGTTTCGGCATCCAGAGATTCATACAATGAGATGCAGTCCCCTTTGCGCACATGGTGAATCTTAAGCGTCCCGGAAGGGTCATATTCCATATCGGATGTCAGCACTTTTTCGGACAACTCGGGGTAAAGTTCATCGAACAGCTCAAATCCATAGATGCGCGTATGCCCGCTGCCATCTACGCTCGTTTGTGCCGGTTCAATGATTTGGAGCCGAATATAGCGAGCCGTCACTCCCTCCGCAAGAATACGGTTGATCACGTCCTCCCGATTATCGACGATTTCATCAATGATCGCGAACTGTTCACCGTCCTGGCTAGCTAGAATTTGCGCATGCATCGTATTCCAGTACTTCGATTCCCTAGCCTCCGGATGGCCGCAGTTTATGATTCTATACTGTTTGATGGTCTTCAGTTCCTTCAGGTCCACCGTCAGATACGGTCGATGCTCGGTAGCGCACCATTTGCCGCTGCTGATGCTGCCGTCGATCGTTTTAGCTGCATTTTCGTTATCATTCACACTGCTTGAAGCTTCTGCTGTCACGCCAAGCGAGGATAAGGCAATATTTTTCCGGTCATAGTTCAGTTGAGGTGCCTCACCTTCCGTTCCGGCGTTTACAGCAATCTTAACGATCAATTCAGCGATCAACGGCTTGATGACATGCGTTCCGACATCTACGGTAAAATCAAACGGAATCTCTTCCTTCAAGCGGTTTACTTTGCAATTTTCCATAGCCGCGAGCTGTTTCTGAGCTTCCTCGTTATGTTTTTCCATATCCATCAGGTTTCCGGTCCGTAATGCGTTCCATGCCTGGATAACGTTTTGTCCAGATTGAGCCATCAGCTTGAAAGCAGCCAGGAACGGCTTCAGTTCCTCCACCAGATTGCGGTTTATGCACTGCTCTTCAATCCGATTTGCTGCCAGCTCCATGCGTTCAAAATGAGCTCGCAAACCGGCTGCAGGAGCTGAAGCATCCTGACCCGCTTCGATCGCCGCAATAAATTCTTTTACATCCTCTTTCAAATACCACGATTCATCAAAAAGGAAATCTCCGCTGACACCGCCATCGTCTTTCAGGTAAGAGCTATTGGATGCGAAAATCTCCAAATCTTCCGCAACCTCGGGCGTGATCGCTTTGAAGGAAGCAGAAAAGCTGGTATTTGTATCAAAAGCGTCGGTGTTCCAATTATGATCGGCAATGCAGAAAAGCGCCTGTTTGGAAGCTTGAGCCTGGTTCATCGGGTTTGAGAAGAAACCATTGACATTATCCAGATCGGAGCTTAGATTCTCGATTTTGCCCATCAAAATTTTGGAATCGCAGTAGTCATTGACCGGGTAGTTCCACCATACAGAGAGATTGCGGTCAGAGCCGATTTGTCGTATGGGAGAATCGTATTGCTCCTTGGAAATGTTGGACATCGTCGCCGCGCCGGTCCACATGATTTCAACGTCCTCATGCAGCGTTTCGACAAATGGTTTGAAATAATCCGTCATGGATGGACCCCATGCTTCGCAATACCTCGTGCCTACGGTAATCAGAGGGCGGATATCCCCTTTTGCCTTCACGAATTCGCTATCGATACGGTTAATGAACGCTGCCTGCTGCCCGCCATTTGGAACGCCGACCAAATCATCGAATAATACGCCGAATTGGCGCACACCAAGTCCATACAACTGCTCCAGTTTATTTAACACGGATACAAAATCTTCTTCAATGGACAGATCAATGGAATCTCCCGGATGAATCGTCCAGACGAAATTCAAATTGTTGGCATGGCCTGCAGCAGCCAGTTCCGCAATATCCTTCGCTTTGTCTTCCGGATACAGATCTCTCCAATGCTTGCGGTGATAAGGATCATCTTTCGGAGCGTAGATATATGTATTCAGCTTCTGCTCGCCGCCAAACGCCATCAGATCCATCCGGTCCGCATGACTCCATGGATAGCCGTAAAAACCTTCGACATAGCCGCGGTACAAAATTTCCGGATAGTCCTCAATCATACAGGACTTCAGGATCCCGTTTGGGGATTGCTTCAGCATCTGGGACAACGTGACTGCTCCATAATGGATACCGTCGCTGTCATAACCGATAATTACAACCTGAGCTCCTGAGGTATTTCCACGGACTTGCAAGTTGTATCCTTCTTTATGATTACAAAGTGAGTCCACATCGGCATCTGAATCGGAAAGGCTGTCGGCTTGTCCGCTCAAAGCTAGAACAATGTTGGACTGTCCCTCCTTGAATTGACTCGAAACGGTGCTGCTAAGCCCAAGATCATTCAGCTCTTTTTGCAGCTTAGGTAGTGTAGCTGCTTTCAGTTCGGACTTGACAACAATGTGGATGGTATCCGAAAGTTTTGACTCTCCGCTTAGTGGAGTTACCTTTTGAGGAACCGGATAAAGTTCATACAGGTTGTGTGGGTCTTGGTTCGTATTTTGCATAGTAATGTGCTCCCCTCTTGTCCATCATATTCATAATATCTATTATATCAATTAAGTCTTTTTGATGGCTACCTATTGAATGTTACAATTTCACCCGGGCATTCTTTGTTTTGGGAGAAGCAGCCCTATAAAAAGAGTGTGCCTCCATATGGAGAGCACACTCTTTCGTATTTTATTCTTTTATTCCCCTTAGAATAACACCGTTTGAGCCAACAGCTAAAAACTGCTTGCCATCCCAAGTGATGGACTTCAAATCTTTTAGAGTTGGAGAATACACCGCCTTCCATTTCGCTACGCGATCAGCCATGTAGATCACTCCGTTTAATCCAACGACTGTTACCGTTCCATCCCCGCTTACCGCAAGATCCTTGAATCCTGCATTTTTGAGAGAAAGTACCGTCTTCCAGCTTGTTCCGTTCGCGGACTCCAGGATGCTGTCGCGATTAATACCTATAAATTGGGAGCCTGTCCAAATGCTCTTTTGGATGGAACCATTCCATGTTTCGAGCTTCTTTCCGTCTAGATTGATATCGGTTTGTTTCCAGTTCACTCCGTCCGTCGATTTATAGTAGGAATATTTACTTTCTTGATACCCGATCCATATTTTCCCGTTCGCAGCGACAGGAACCGGCTGCAGCCCTGGAGTGGATGACCAGTTTTTCCCGTCTGTGCTGGACTTCATTTCTGTTGCTGTGATTATTCGGATCTGACCATTTACGATGGATATGTTGTCTATATGCTCTTTGGCGACCCCATTAAGAGTCTGCAATTGTCCGTTCATGTAAAGAAAGCTTTCCTGAGAAGGGGTGCTGCTTATGCCATAAGGAACAAACATCCCGTTGCCACTAGTTAACGAATAAAACGAAGTTTCGGGAATGATTGCAGAATCCGCTGCAGACCAGCTGCTTCCATCGGTTGATGTCAGGATGCTCCCTACGCCTGCTATCATATATGCATTTTGGGAATAGGCGATTCCGTACAAATCATTATATTTCCCCGCTGCCTCCAGGCTCCACTTCTCGTCAAGCCCTTTGGCGGTGCGAATGACTCCCCCGTCTCCTACACCTATATAATGACTGCCTAACTTCTTCAAACCATTGATATTCCCTTCCAGCCCGATAGTATGTACGGAGAAAAAGGCTGGTGTACTCCCCCTTTCCTGCGTTTTTTCTTTCCATGTGATCCCGTCATAGGATTGCATTATATATCCACTACGACCGCCGACGATGAATTGCTCGCCATCCCAAGATATACTGTTTAATGCTACGTTACTGATTCGCTTACCTGCTTTATAATTGATCCCATCCGTGGAAGTATATACTACACCTCCTATGGCCTGGCCCGACCCCGAGCTTCCATCCCAACCAACCGCGACGATTAGCTTGCCGTTCGTTGCAAACTCATCGATGCTCCCGTAAAATTTCTTATCGCTATGATATGTCCATGACTTTAAGTTTTGAGATACGAATACGCCTTTATCAACCTTTACAATCCATTTATTCTGAAACTTCACAAGTTTATAAGGATCCCAGGTGGCAATATGTTCTTTGGTAATCAGCGGTACTAGATCCCAAGACACTCCTTGCTTAGAGGTTGCTACTGCAGGAAATGCGGAGTTGTACGTATCAAATTTAAAGGTGACTTCCCCGGACGCGACGTACTGTTCGCCATCCCAGATCACATCATGCCAGTCTGTATTTATAGGGTTTAATTTGGTCTTACCCTCAGGCTTGTTCTTATAATAATCATTAAATTGATACAATAGCCAGTTACCTTGAATTTTACCCGACTCCCAATTCACTCCGTCCTTGGTTCTTGCAAGTACACCATGATCTCCAGCAATGATCGCTGTTGTTCCATTATCTGCTGCCGCCTTCAAATTTGCTTTTTGCGGGAAGGATTGGATTCTCCACTCACCTTCGGAAACACGGCGCTGTATCGTCGAATCGTTACCAATAGCAAAAATCACCCCATTAGATAGCCCGACAACATCATTCAATGGCGTGCTTTCTTTTCCGGATTGCTCCGTCCATTTCCATCCGGCTGCAGCAGCCGCAGGCTCCGAACCATAGATCAATCCGGTTAGTAAAATGGACAACATGACGATCATCGTTGTTTTATGTATTTTATTTCTTGGCCAAACTTTCACTTCATCCAGCTCCTTCTTCTAGTTATAAAGCAAGTAATTATATCTTGGTGCGATAATGAAATTGTCATATATTGACGACAATATTAGAATTATACAATTGATCAACTTCCTTAAACAGGGGCTTTTTATAAATATTAAATAAAAGACCGGCCTGGAGATGACTCCCGCAGACCGGTCTTTTACTTTCATTATTTAAAGGTTCATTCCTGTAATCTCCGCTACGATCTCATAAGAACGCAGTCGGGCTTCATGATCATAAATCGAAGAGTTAATTATCATTTCATCCGTTTGGGTTTCATCCAGGAAGGCTTGCAGTTGACGTTTAACCTCATCCGGATTACCGATAATCGATGTTTTTAGTTGCTTCATAATGATCATTTTTTCCTGTTCAGACCATAAACCTTCCATCGTCTTGACAGGTGCGGGCAGTTGTCCCGGCGTATTCCGGATCAAGCTTAGAAACTGCTGTTGATGGGAGGTAGCAAGATACTCTGCCTCTTCTGTCGTATCCGCGGCAAACACATTGACGCCAACCATGGCATGCGGCTTATCCAATACGCTAGACGGCTGGAAGCTATCGCGGTATTGTGTCAATGCAGGAACCGTATATTCAGGCGAAAAATGACTCGCAAAGGAGAATGGGAGTCCTAATTTCGCTGCAAGTGCAGAACTGAAGCCGCTTGATCCTAGCAGCCAGATGGGAATCTCTTGCCCTTCACCCGGTATAGCGCGAACGCGGTTAAACTTCGAGTCTGGATCCAGATAGGATCTCAGCTGTTCCAGTTGTTCGGGGAACTCTTGACCATTGGCCCGAACATCACGACGCATAGCCATGGCTGTCAATTGATCGCTTCCGGGTGCCCGGCCGAGACCGAGGTCGATCCGGCCCGGATACATCGCTTCAAGCGTGCCGAACTGTTCAGCGATGACTAGCGGTGCATGGTTAGGCAGCATGATGCCGCCGGATCCAACCCGTATCTTGCTTGTTCCGCCTGCAACATATCCGATCACGACCGATGTGGCAGAGCTCCCGATCCCCGGCATATTATGATGTTCCGCAAGCCAGAAGCGGTGATAACCCCACTTCTCAACATGTTGTGCCAGATCAAGTGTATGTTTAAAGGCTTGTCCTGGCGTGCTTCCCACCGTAATGGGAGCTAGATCCAGGACCGAGTACTTGATATCATTCAGCTGTTTACGCGTATTTACATTTGCCATTTCCTACACCTCTCTTTTTAGTGAAGGAGCTTTCGAGCTTCTTCATTCTGTTTGATACGGATTTTTTCAGGTGTCACGTCATTTCCCATTGGATCAACCACCTTAAGTCCGGAGAAGGAACTCAGCACCTGCCCGCGGATTTCACGCAAATAGTCCTCCCGCAGGACCTGCTGTTCCACGCGTTCTGCATTGCTCAAACCTGTTTCACGCTCTTTTTTAGCCAATTCATTAATTCGTGCCAAGCTTGGAATCATCCTGATACCTCTTTTCTTGTGGGATGTATTTTCTAATCGATTGCTATCGTTAAACGACCATTTTATCTTGTACCCATGCTTGCAATGTTTCTAATTTATGTGTAAAACGATCCGCCTTCATTTCCTCAGCCAAATATGCGACCGTTTCCCGTTTCAGGACGGATTTCCAAGCTTCTTCCGCCTCTTGCATCAATTCGGATAACAAGCAGCAGCGGTCTTCCTCGCATAACTCGAGCATGTCATTCAAAATCCCGCTGGAAGAGTAAAGCGTCTGCTGTCCTTCAATGGCAAGATATACATCATAGATCCGAATATCCTCTATCCGCTTTTTTAGTTTGAAACCGCCTTTGATACCAGGTACGGAAGTAATCAGATCAGCACTGACCAGTTTTCTTAATAATTTTTGAAAATAGGTTGCTGACACGCCTAATTGCTGACTAATCGCTTCACCTGGCAGCACGGCCTTTTCCGGTAGCATGTTCAGTAATAGAATGGCATATGCGGATTGCTCGACGCCCGTTTTCATGTGCATAAATTTTTCACCTTGTCTCATAGGATATAACCTGGATATTCATTGTCCGCTTTATACATTATAGTCGATTGTTTCAATAATGCAAGCCATGTATTCACCATACCTATAAAAAAAACCGGTACGGGTTTCCACCCGTTAACCGGTCTTTTCAATCTATTGAATGTATTTATGGCTGACAAGATCTCCCGAAATGGCATCGGTCGGGATGACAAATTCCACTGACCCCATATAACCCGGAGCCACATCGTACTTGTTGAATACCATGACGAGCTTGCCTTCATTGTTGATATAGAAGCTTTGATCGTTAGTAATGGATTTGAATTCATCCGTCGGCAACACATCAACTGCACCAGATACCCAGTAGACTTTATCGGGGTCTGCTTTCATTTGCTCCCTCATTTGATGTTTGATATTCTCGCTGATCACTTGGATATAATGGTTATCCTTAAAGAGCATCGGAAGCGTAATGAGTATTTGATTCTTTTTATCAATGGTATCGAACTGAAGCTCTTCGGAAGATGAGCCTGCGCTTTCTACGACATAACGTTCAATAGAAAAGATGCTGTCATTATCCGTTTTCATTTCATACCCTGCATCCACTCCTAAATGACCATCGCCATTTTTCTTCAATTCCTTGATCTCGGCCTGGAACTTGTCAAATAATGCTTTGTTTTCCTTCATGTACTTCTCATTCAGCCCTGACTCTAATTCCTTATTATCCAAGTGGGCGATGGAAGGCACCTTAATATTTGCGTTATAGTTGGATTCATCCACCACATATTCTTTTAGCGTAAGGACTTTGATAATCTTGTCTACACCTGGGATGCTGGCCAATGCATTGGCGACTGTCGTACTTGCATTAATAGTAATGAGGAATATGAGAGCCGCCGCACCTGCACCGGCAAACCATTTATATTTTGGGCCCTTATTTCTTCTTGCCCTAAGGGATTGGTTTATGGACCTGCTGACGATCATATCCAGCTCTTCCGGAATGGGCACTTCATCATAATCTTTTCGAAGCTGTTCCAATTTATTATTCATCTTACTTGATCTCCTTTAAGGGCTCATCGTTCATTTTCACTCGCAATAGCTGAAGCGCCTGATACAGCCTTGTTTTTATCGTATTCACGTTCTCTCCCAGTACAGCTGCCACTTCATCGATTTTCAGGTCTTCAAAATACCTGAGAATAATCACACTCCGGTATTTCTCCGGTAGATCATCAAGCGTTTTTTTTAAATCAATGTCCGTGTACACATCCTCTGCGCCAGGTGTATAGGTTTCAATCATTTCATGGTCCATCGTGTGAACCTTCTTGTTCCTGCGGAGAAAATCCAGTGCCGTATTTACGACGATCCGGTAAAACCAGCTCTTGACGGCATCGGGATTCTTCAACACTTCAATATTCGTCATGGCTTTATAAATCGATTCCTGCACGATGTCCAGTGCGTCCTCTTTATTTTTCACGTAGCTGAATGCGAGCCGGTAGACATTTTCTTTATGCTCGGTGATGCAGCGTGTCAGCAATTTTTCGGTTTTCCTATTCAACATGGTCGTATTACCCTTCTCTGTATGATAACTGGTGTTGTAACAGGAGTAAGACGTATGAAGGGGCGCATAAAGTTTTGGGATTTCAAAATTTTTTACTGCTTCTTCCCCTTCACAGCCTTCGCGAGAATCGAGGCGTAATACTCGGCACCTTCACGTTTCAAATGTACGCCATCGCGGTAGAAATAGTCGTCCTTCCCTTCACTAGCTGAATACCAGTCTACTACCGTCGTATTGCCGAAATCATTAGAAACTTCTGTAATATCCTTGTTAACGGTATCCTGCCATTTCCTCGGAACGCGTGTATTGACCAAAATGATCTGTTGGGCATCGTGAAGGGATTGCAGCATATTCCGTAATTGCTTGGTATTAAAAGCTCCATTGGTTCCCAGCTCAATTATAATCCGATCACCTAGTCTATCTTGGGTTTTAAGCCGATCGATAACATCCTGCGCCTGCAGCATCTGACGGCCGACCTTGCCATCAACAACAATACCCGGAAGCATCTTTTCCAGAAAAGGTGCTGCATCCAAAATGACGGAATCACCAATCGCTGTTATGCCCTTTCCTGATTGGATCTCCATGGACAAGGGTTTATTATGTCCTGAACGAGTTAACTCGTCATCTAAAGGTGGTATAGGTGAGACTGCATCATCGCCGGGCTTTATCTCTTTGTGATCGTTCTGTACATGCTGTAAGCCGGCCGCTTTGGCCACTTGGGCAGCAGGTTCAGTCTTTGCGAAGTAGATGCTGCAAACGATCGTAATCAGGATTGCGGGCAAAACAGCTGTCAAGATAACGGGCCGGATGCCGCGGTGTGAAGAATCTCGATGACTCCATTTCACCCTATATCCCCCTCTTCGCATTGGTTCCTCTACAAATCTATAGGACAAAGCGGCGAGAACAAGGCTGAGCGCCAGCTGAAAAATGATCAGGAGCACATCCGGTCCCTCTGTATTCACACCCGGATTTGTTAGAATAATGACGGGGTAATGCCAAATGTATAAGCTGTAAGACCGAACTCCCAGCCAGCGTAAAGGCCTCAAGCCCATAAGTCTTCCTAGCAGACTGGCCGGATGTGCAAGTACGGCAATCACTACCACAGTGATGAATGAAATTAACAGTAACCCACCAGGGTAGAGCGAATCATCGTATTCGTTGGTCTGATAGATCAATACCACGAGAACGACCATTCCCAGGCCGCCGACGATGTCCAGTACACTGCGAGCTCCACTGGAGATGCTCCCGCTCAGCTTCTGACTCGGCCATACTACAGCTAATGCTGCACCGACCAAGAGCGCAAAAGCACGTGTATCGGTTCCGTAATATACTCTGCTCGGATCCGTTCCCGGTACGTAAATCATAGCCATGGCTAAGGCCGAAGCAGCAGCACATACAAGAATCAGAAAAAAAAGTTTACCGCGCCGATGTGTGATTTTTATCCCAAATACCAGAATCAGCGGCCATATGACGTAAAATTGCTCCTCAATCGATAGCGACCAGAGATGACCGATCGGGGAAGCGGGTCCAAAGCTCTCAAAGTACGATACCTTATGGAAAATCAGCCACCAGTTATTGACATAGAACAGGGATGACAGAAATGCCCCCTTCAACGCGGGCAATCTTGACGGATCCACAAGGAAGAGCCATACAGCCACAAACAGCAGCATGCATAACATCGCCGGCAGCAGCCTGCGGGCTCTTCGGATCCAGAAGTTCAAAAGACTCAGCCTCTGATATGTCTTCCATTCATGAATGATTTGATCTGTAATGAGATAGCCGGAGATAACAAAAAAGATCCCAACGCCCAGCAGCCCTCCCTGTGCCCATTTCAAATTCAGATGATAAGCGATAACGGCGAGTACCGATATAGCTCTTAAGCCATCAAGACCTGGCATGTAACGTTTGCCACCTATCATTTGTACCGGCGACCGGCGCAGCATGGTTTGATTTCCTATCAGCTTCATGTTGTCTTTCATTGTGATTCAGTCCCTACCCTTGATTTGTTGTTCATTGGCAGGACGCAGGAAGTTAAGCAAAAAGTTCTTATAAAATACTGGTAAATTATTTAAACACAAAAAAACAGCATCCCATGAATTGACATGGCGGGATGCCGTTAATTGAGCACTAATGGAACATTAAGAAGAGGATTCCCTCTATTGCAGTACTTGAACCTTCAGAATTTCAGAAACAAATGACACAGGCACATACAGCTTGTTATCTTGAAGGGATGGTGCAGCCCCCAAAGCTTTCGGAGTCATTTTCGTAAAGAAATACAAATCCTTCCCCAATGGACACACTCGTCCACTGCGCCTCTTTTTTGACCTCCGCTGATTTGGCGTTTGGGTTCCACTTCAATTCATAACCTAATTGATGAGCCACATCGCGTAAAGATACCATCGTAACTCCATGCTTGTTCTTGTAATTGGCTACTTTCTTCAAATCAAGTTTTACAGCCGCTTCAAGCTTCGTTTCTGCGGGTCTAGTTACCGCTGTCGAATGATCCTTCAGGCCGAAATGGAATTCCGGCGAACCTACGTAACCCGGAGCGATGCTGTATTTAGGAAAAACTATGATCAACTCGCCTTTTTCAAGGTAGAAGGTCTGCTCCACAGAGGTTCCCTTATAATCTTCAATGAAGTATTTATCGGGATCTTTTTTGATCTGCGCAAGAATGTCAGCATCGAGCTTTTCCTTATAATTCTCTCCCAGTATACCAGAGAGTGTTACGCGCTCTGCGGTCACTTTATTTTCCACATTGTAAGTATCGATCCTTGGCATACTGGTTCCACCTCTTGAACCCTCAGTAATAACCTCTAAGGAAACAACGCCAGCCGGATTGCCTGTTCCGTCTGACTTCAGATTGTAGGTAATGTAGAGATCGTACGGATGGAATTCCAGATGCTCGGCCTTGGCTTTTAACGCGGCCTCCCCAGCCTCTTTCTCCCACGCAGCGAGGTCCTTCTCAGCATGTGAGAGGATAATGTCATTCAGCTCTGCCTGATAATGTGTATCCATCATGCCGGTCAGTTGAGGCACCTGGATGTGTGTGATTAAATTTGTGCTTGTTGTAGTTAGTACCTTTTCGATAACTTTAACCGCTGCAGCCGTTGGAGCCGAAGCTTGCACACTCGCTGCTACAACCGCCGGTGCTTGTATAGAAGCCATCGCATTCACTGGCAAGCTGGCAGCGCTCACGCCCATCATTGCTGCACATCCCACCGCACTCATTTTAATCAGATTTACCGTTTTCTTTTTCATATCTGTTATTCCTCCGTCTCTCTATATAAGTGTCTTTCCGTTACACTCATTGGCTAGACGCAAGGGAACCTTCAGAAAGTTTAGATTTCCGTAAAAAAATTATAAATAAGGCTCAACTAAAGCTCTCACCCGGCTAATGCCTTCCCACATGTCGCCCGGTCCATCATAAACTAATGTAATAGGACCTTCATAACCGCTGTTTCTGACCCGTTCCATGCAGCTCCGGAATTCTTCTGCATCCAGAGAGCCCTGTTCATCCGTTATCGCTTTGGCATGAATAGATTCGCTGCGGGGGATTGTGGCATCCAACTCGGAAAGCTTCTCTGGGCCGGAAAAATTACCAAAGTCTGTCGTTAGTCCGAGCTCCGTGCCGCATGCATCCAACAATGAAGTGCAGTTTGCAGACGTTGAAGTCAGATCATGAAAGTTTTCGGTAATGATTCTTACCTTCTTATCCGATGCATAATCGATCAGCCGCTGTAATTGTGCTGCTGCCAAACGAACAGCTTCCTCATCTGTTGCTTCAGCGTCTCCAGCGATAATCCGAATACGTTCCGCTCCTGCTGTGGATGCGATGTCGATCCATTTTTTCAGCCAATTCATATCCGCTTCTCTGCGTTGTTCATCCGGGTTCGTAATATCACCGTAATCGGCCAACAATGTATAAAATCGCATTCCCGAACGTTCAATGTTACTTTTCAGTCTTGCTAAATACTCACCGCTGGTATCCGGAAAATGAAAATGGCATATCTCCATGGCTTGAAATCCGTTGTCATGCAATATACTGGGCAACTCGAGCAAGGATATCGTCTCCGGTTGATCATCAATATGCGTGCCATGTACTCGCTTCTCTTCATCCCAAAAGGTCCAGCGAAGCGGACCCAAATTCCGGTGCAAGCTCCAGGTTGTTAATGATAATAATGGCATATCATATTCCTCCTATATATAATCCATATTTTCAAGATCATTAGGCAACGGGAATCCCAAAATATGTATGCAGCGCCTGCTGATATTCCTCAGGGTTCTTCGGAACAAAGGTATCTACTCCGGTGGAAGTGAAAATTCTGAATTCGTCTCCCGCCAAGGTATTCCTTCCTTCAGGAGTGCGGATGAACATCATGGCTGACTTCTTAAATATCGATTCCGGCGCATACTCGCACCAATAAGAAGCCATCTCATAATCCTGGAGCAGCTGAGGTTCCTCGGTAAAAGAATAGATCCGGCTCCAAGCACCATGTTTGGGCTCATTAAGCATCCACCCAAAAATCGGGTCAGTTTCCAGGCGATAGCACTCTTCGCCAAGCTGCTGATCTATTCCCGCTGTCAGCTGAAGAGGTTGAACAGGAACAATCCCTCCTACTCCAACATCACAGAGATAAGAATTTCCATCCGCTTCTACCCGTAAAATATGATGCCTACGCATCGGCGGCGGGTTCGGCTCATCGCGCCAAAATCTTGCGAAATAGTGGGTAACCTCAAAACCGAGCTCTTGGAGCAGCCAGCCGAATAGTGCATTCAACTCGAAGCAGTAGCCACCGCGCTGTCGCACAACGATTTTATCATACAAGTCTTCAATCGCCAGCGACAGCGGTACACCATTTAAAATGTCCAGATTTTCATAGGGTACATGGTGAATATGATGCTCCTGAAGGCTTGCGAGTACGGACGCTGTCGGTTCAACCTTTCCATCGTACCCGATCCGTTGAAGGTAAGCGGCCGTCCGTGTCGGGACTTCGGATATCTGATTGTTCATATCGTAATGAACCTCCACTTTTTTTATAATTACAGCACACACGTTTTCTTTCCATATGAATACGTCCATCTCCTCCCGGAACGACGAAAATATCCGCCCTAAAGGGCGGATATTTTCTTTGTAAAGTTAGTTTTTCAATAATATTGCTTTTGTAATTTGTTGTTCTAATTCTTCATTGTTCAATCCAGAAACTTTATCAATCGAACCTATA
Organism: Paenibacillus sp. J23TS9; assembly: GCF_018403225.1. Lineage (NCBI taxonomy): Bacteria > Bacillati > Bacillota > Bacilli > Caryophanales > Paenibacillaceae > Paenibacillus > Paenibacillus sp. J23TS9. The sequence continues at coordinate 2,063,452 of NZ_BOSG01000001.1, forward strand.
TCAATGGATTCAGTCGAAAAAACAATTGTATCATTATTCTTAGTTTTCACCTCTTGCTTGGTTATATTATTGTTGAATATTAATTTGCTTACACCACTGGACTTATCAATTTCAACTTGAAAAGGAACAGAAGCCGGTGTGAAAATATTTTTTGGTTCATACTTTTTCAAAAATAGTACATATTGCTGTCCCATTTCAGGTTGAGTATAATTCGGTAAATCAATGTTAGCTTCATACTGCTGGTTATCCACGACGGTACTTCTTTGTTGATAATGAGGTATCGCAACATTAATATTTCCGCTCAGGTCTCCATAATTCACTTTATCAATAACGAATTGATAAACATCACTATAATAATTTTCCCCCATATCCCAGTTTTCTAGGAATTTTTCATAATGACCTGTAACAACATAATCCGCTAATTTTACAAGGCCATTTACATCACCGCTAACAGCGTAATCTGGATGATTGATCACTTGAATTGTTTTAGACTCCTTACTTTCAGCAAAATTTCTTCCGAAAATTATGGACGAAGCGATTAGCAGAATGGCAACCATGGAGATTATTGTTTTTGTGGGTCTTACCTTAAAAGTCATTTTATCCCTCTTTTCTTAAAATGGGTAGCTTGCATTAATACCATTTATGTCATCTGTTTGAGGTGTATAGATTGTTTCCCTGTCTCTTGAGGAATTCATAACACTAAGAACAGGAGGATAAGTATGATCAAGTCCAAATGAATGTCCTAATTCGTGTACAGCTGCACTCCTTCTCGTATTGGACTTATTTACAACTTCTGAATTTCCAATATTAATTTTGGCTTGAAAGGAAGTAATAATACCATTTGAGTTGTAAACATCCGTATCACCATAAAGTGATTGATCCGCGATGCTTTCAGTCCCTACCCAATTCAAAGAACCGACATTAACAGATGATAGGTTATATTTAATCTTGCTTTGCCGAGAATTCCAATCCGAGACGGCTGTATCAAATGTTGATTGGTAAGTTGTGATTGATGTATTATACTTCACCGCTACAGTAAGTGTACTCCCTGAAGCCTTGTTCCAGTGATAAGGCTTCAAGTAAAAACGCTCCTTTACACTATGATTCTGTATTTCTTATTAATATAAACGACTATAGGATATGAAAGGTTTTATATTTTTTTGAATATTTTGGATTTAGTCATTTAGAAGACAAACACCTTTGAAACATACATTTGTTGCTTTAACGACAAAGCGCGTATCAGTCAGCTGACTGATACTTGAACCCTTCTAGCATTAGGAAACTTGGTTGCATTGGAAGCTTTGACCTTATCACACTGGAATGGTCTTTAAGAGAACCCCAAGCGTTTGTTGACGATTTTGATTTATTTAAAGCCACTTCAAGCTTCACTACAAAACAAATGGAATTTTTCACACTTGAACTTGAGGGATACATATAAGAGAAAATCGCAGGAAGATTAAGGGAAAGTGGTACAGAAATCAGTCAACAAGGGGTCAATGAAAGACTCCTTGGTGTTAGAAGAAAAATAGATAAAGTCCAAAACAAAAGAGGCCCTCATAATGATGAATCAGAATCCAGCAATTATTCCGCTTAAATCTGGCGATGTTACATTCCAGGACATTATACAATTAGATGACGTGCAGTTAAAAAAGATAAACAAGCCCCGCCCCCGCGCTTCAAATCTCTCATCATCAACAATTTAAAACGAGAGCACAGGTTAAATAGCAAGAGCCCAAACTCCCGGTTTCCGGATGGTTTGAGCTCTTAAATAGCAAAAAACAGCCGCGCTGGTTAAGCCGGCGGCTGTCTCTGTATCGTGAAAAAATGAGATTCTCAAGTAAATTTATACCGCGGTATATCCGCCATCCACCAGCAGGCTGGTACCTGTAACGAATGAAGCGTCATCGCTCGCCAGGAACAAGACGGCCTTGGCTACTTCTTCAGGTTTACCCAGACGTCCCATCGGATGAAGTCCAACCAAGTGCTGCGTAATGGCTTCGGTTCTGCCTTTAATCAGCGGCGTGTCGATATATCCAGGGCAGACCGCATTAATACGGATACCCTTTGCCGCGTAATCCGTCCCTAATGTTTGGGTGAGCAGCTTGACGCCGCCTTTGGCAGATGCATATGCGGTCACGCCTGCTTTGCCGACATGGCTGTGAATGGAACCGCAGTTAACGATCGCGCCGCCATTACCCTGTGCAAGCATTTGCTTGATCGCATATTTATCGCAAAGGAACACACCCGTTAGATTAATGTCAATCGTCCGCTGCCAGCTGTCGAATGCCAACTGATCGGCCGGTCCGTCCTGAGCGATACCCGCGTTGGCAAACAAAATATCCAGCTTGCCGTATTTCGCTACGGTTTGCTCAACCATGCTGATAACATCCTGTTCCTTCGTCACGTCTGTTTTTACAAAGAGTGTTTCAAAACCTTCTTTATTCAGTTCATCGGATACCGCTTGTCCACGATCCGAAAAGTCGGCAATGACCACTTTTGCGCCTTCAGCTGCAAAAAGTCTAACGGAGGATTCCCCGATTCCGCTGGCTCCGCCGGTGACAATTGCTACTTTATTTTCAAATTTCATTGATGTTCTCTCCCTTCAAGATATGCTTTTAATTGTTCTGAAAAAACAGCTTTCACTTATCATTAAATCGCTGTGGCACCGCCATCAATAATAAATTCGGAACCTGTTGAATATGAAGATTCATCTGAAGCCAGGAATACGACCAGATTGGAGACTTCCTCCACCGTACCGAAGCGTCCCATTGGTGCCATGCGTTTGCCAAGCTCTGCTGCTGACATCTTATTCACCTGTGTCGCATAATCTCCCATCGCCGTGTTGATGTAAGCCGGATGAATCGAGTTTACACGTACATTGGCTGAAGCATACTCAATTGCTGCATCCTTGGTCATAATTCTTACCGCACCTTTGGTAGCACCGTAAGCTACGTGGCCAGAAGCTCCTGTCAATCCGGCAATTGAGGAAGCGTTAATCACCGAACCTCCGTTATGTTTGGCCATAACCGGCAGCACATGCTTCATGCCCAGGAAGACACCGGTCACATTAATGGAAAGCATACGATTCCATTCATCAAGCCCAATGTCGGCAATCGGCTTAATAAAATAAATGCCTGCATTGTTGAACAAAATATCTATAGCACCAAATTGTTGTACAGACTCTTCAACGATGCTCTTCCAGTTGTCTTCATTACTGACATCATGTTTGAATGCCGTGCCCGAACCTCCGGCTTGCTGAATCTCTGAAAGGGTATTGTTAACGCTGTCCAGATTAATATCTGTAACGATGACCTTGGCACCTTCTTGAGCAAAACGCAAAGCTGTCGTTTTTCCGATACCTGCACCTGCTCCAGTGATTAACGCAACCTTACCTTCCAATCTCATATGATGACTCCCTTTCTGCTTAGGTTTGTTGTTCTATAGCTTTTCCTGCAATGGATATCATTACGCCTGAAAATGTTACTGCAGCTGCAAATCAAGGGTACCTCAGGCTTTACTTCTATGTTATCATCGTTATTGATTAAACAAAATTTAAACATTTTTAATTTAATTTAAGTATTTCTTAAAGCAAAGGACCGGGCTAAGATATGCAAATTGAAAAACTCGAGTATCTTGTGGAAGTTGCGAAGACAGGTTCAATCTCTAAAGCTGCACTAAATCTGCATGTGACCATCTCTGCTGTCAGCCAATCCATCTCTAGTCTGGAAGAAGAATGGGGTATAACGATTCTTAAACGCTCAAGAACAGGCGCCGTTCCCACTGCCGAAGGAGCTGTGATTATTAAGAAGGCCATTGAGCTGCTCCAAAAGTACGGAGAGCTAAAGGAAGCCGCACAAGGTTATTCCAGTACAGTGCAAGGCCGTCTGAGATTAGCCACGATCCCTGGACCCATATTTTTGCTCGAACAAGCCGTACTCGATTTCAAGAAACAATATCCGCAAGTCAAAATCGAGATCGTCGAACAGGGTTCACAGGATATCATTGATAATATTTTGAACGACAAGAGTGATTTGGGGTTTATTATTCTTTTCAAGAACCGGCTGGTTGAGCATATGGGTCTCGACTTTGAAAGATTGCTTAAGGTAAAAATGGTTGCGGCAACGAGCATTCACTCCCCTTTGGCATTTCAAAAAGTCATTACGCCGGAGGAACTTAAACAGCAATCGGTTGTCCTGTATAATGATGATTACGTGAAATGGTTTATGGACGACTTCCAGAAGAAATTCGGAGATGTAGATATCGCTTATACAACCAATAACCGGGCATTAATCAGCAGAGCTTGCATGAATCATCTGGCAGTCACCGTGGGTCTGAATTATTCATTTATTACCGAGCCCCTCTTTACCGAAGATGACACGGTGATTCTTGATTTCGATCTTCCCCAGCAAAGCCCTGTGTATCTGGGAGTCATTCAACAGAAGGATCATACTCCTTCCCCAATCTCCCGTCATTTTCTGGATCGTTTAAAGCATGATATATCCGAATTGCAACAAATGTTGTAAGCTTGAGTTAGAAATGCATGAAGCTGTAGGAGGATTTCGTAGCAATGAATTTTTCTTCGATCATACTAGGATTAATTATTTTTTTGAATTTTATATTTGCCCTGGTCGTCGTATTTAAAGAACGTCGCGATGCCGGAGCTACCTGGGCCTGGCTCCTCGTGCTTTCTTTTATTCCGATTGCCGGCTTTATGCTGTATCTTCTGTTCGCTCAGAACTTCAGGCATGTACGTCTTTTTCATTGGGGAGACTTGAAGAAAATAGGCGTTGAAGAGATTATATTGGAGCAGCTGGACCAAATTCAAACAGGCAAATATCAGTTTCGCAATCAATCGGCCAGCAAGAATCGCGATCTCATCTATATGCATCTTAATAATAACCACTCGATTTTCACGGAGGAAAATGCGGTTGACATCATTACGGACGGGCAGGAGAAATTCGACAAGCTCTTCAAGGATATTGACGCAGCCAAAGATTATATTCACATCCAGTATTACATTATTCAGAATGACAACCTCGGCAAAAAATTAATGAACATCCTCACCCAAAAAGCTAGAGAAGGCGTCAAAGTAAGGGTATTATACGATCAGCTTGGTTCTAAAAAACTAACAAGACGGTTTTTTCATGATTTCCGAGCAGCCGGAGGTCTGGCAGAAGCTTTTTTTCCTTCAAAACTCAGGCTTATCAATTTACGGCTGAATTACCGCAATCATCGCAAGTTAGTCATCATTGACGGTGAGATTGGATTTGTCGGCGGGTTTAATGTCGGCGATGAATACCTGGGCCTCAACTCAAAATTTGGCTACTGGCGGGACACCCATCTTCGGATTACCGGATCTGCCGTGTACGCCATGCAGATTCGATTCATCCTGGACTGGAATCAGGCAACGCATCATCATTCAATTACATACTCGCCGAATTTATTCCCGCGTGTGGATTTGGCAGGAAAGATTGGCATGCAGATTGTTACCAGCGGACCGGATAGTGAGTTTGAGCATATCAAGAATGGTTATATCAAAATGATATCTTCCGCGAAAAAATCGATTTATATCCAGACCCCTTATTTCATTCCGGATGCGAGCTTACTTGATGCTCTACGGATCGCTGCCCTGTCCGGCGTTGAAGTGAAAATCATGATTCCCGATAAACCGGATCATATCTTCGTTTATTGGGCTACGTATTCATATATTGGCGAATTATTAAGGACCGGAGCGACAGTTTATTTGTACAACAATGGATTTATTCATGCGAAAACGATCGTCATTGATGAGGAGATTTCATCCGTAGGTACGGCAAACATTGATTACCGAAGCTTTAGACTTAATTTTGAAGTCAATGCATTCTTATATGATGACCGCATCTCGAAAAAATTAACTGAAGTATTTGATGAAGATCTGCGGGTTTCCAGGCAGCTTACCATGGAAGAATATTTGCAGCGGCCCAGATGGATTCGCATCAAGGAGTCCGTTTCAAGATTGCTGTCCCCCATTCTTTAAAACATAAAGGCTGTCCCGCATGGGACAGCCTTTATGTTGTAATCCTATTTCATCTCGATAGACTGGTTAATCTCAGCCCAAGCGGGCTGACCGATCAAGCCCAAACGCCAGAAGGCGACACCTTTAAGATCATATCGCTTTGCCAGACCGATTTTGGAGTTAACGGATGCAGCGTTCTCGCTGCCGAGGGAAATACCCAGGATCAGCTTATCTTTATTCGTTTCCTTGAGTGCAAGGCGGATCGCCTCATCCACTTTATTCAGCGGTTCAGGCCCCTTCTCTTGCTCAAACGCATACGCCATAATGACCAAATCATCCGCAAGACTTGATAAGGTTTTGTAATCATAGCCAGAATATGAACTGTTGAGCGGGTGCAGGACCAAAGTCAGCTTCAAACCTGCCTGACGAGCTTTGGTGGATAGATTTTTAATGAATGCATTATACTCGGTTTTCACTTTATTCTTGTCTCCGGTGAGTCCCAGTCCCTCCAGATCAAGCGCAATGCCTTTGAAGCCCTTCTCGGATGCTGTGGCGACGATTTGTGAAGTCGTACTTTCCTGCAGCGCCGTGTCTTCCAAATTCTTGGTCAATTCGAGACTGGAATCTACGGAATAAACCATCAAATAAGGAGACGTTCCCTGCTGCGCAGCATCCTGGATAATCGATTCCGGTGTAACGTCACCTGCTGCCTGCGGCCATTTATACTCTTTACCTTGAACTGTGAACTGACCATTCGTATCGATCCGGCTCCAGCCAAAAGATAATGAATCAAAGGACGGAATATATGCTCGTTCATCGAATGAAGATAGAGCATAGAAGCCCATGGTGTACATATCCTTCTTCGGAGAAGTAATGGATACCGTCTGTGTTGTCTGATCCCATGCGACTGCTGCCCCGAACTGTTGGCTGAAGAAGCTCAGTGGAATCATTGTACTGTTTTGTATGGTTTGCGGTGCGATGGAAAGCGGTGCTGCCTGCCCGTCTACTAAAGCGTTTTTGCTTCCGATCGTAAGAACCACCTGCTTGGCAGCTCCATCACTTTGCTTGGTTGCAATGATTTTTTGCTCTTTCTGATTCCAGGTAACCTGAATGCCCAGAGCTTCAGATATGGCACGGAACGGCACCATTGTTGTCCCCTTCATCACTGTTGGCTGCACAGGAAAAGGCAGGGCATATCCATCCAGCAAGATGCTTACCTTTCCGGCGGCTGCTTGCGTTGCAGGCAACGGTATTACTGACAAAGATCCGGCGAGAATTACAGAACTTAAAAGTAACTTGCCTAGTACCTTCATAATTATTGTTCTCCTGTTATCTAGTGATAGATTCGTATTTCATAGAATACTAGATTCACTATATCACTATTACGGATACCATTTCTACCTTTTATAGGTAACTGCGCGTTTTTCGCCATCATGAATTGTTTATCGGAGAATGTTAAAAAAGGATAATCTGCTAAATATGAACTATATGCTCCTAGTCAACCCGTAGAAATCGGGATAAACAAGTTTAAATCCATGCTTTTGATATAATTTGATACCTGCCACATCCGATACGACCATAAGTTGAGCATCCTTTGAGGCATGTGTATCCAGATAACCCAGCAGTTGATACAGAATAGCTTCTTGCAAGTCTTGTTCGTCCTGAGCTGGGGTTACAATCAAATCAACAATTTGATAATAAACACCTCCGTCTCCTATAATTCGTCCCATCCCCAAGAGCTCATCCTGATCTCCCCGTGCCGATACTGTACATAAGGAATGCATTAGCCCGTTTTTCAATGCTGCTTCATCAGCCGATTCCATACCAGCAGCGAGTCTTAAATCAACATATTCCTTGAGACCGGGAACCTCGTATACCATCTTCATTCTCTTTTCCTCCCATGTTCGAACCCGTTATATCTTTACTTTACAACATTCATGCAAGTGGTAAGGTTTCGGTCGAGTGTAATTGAATATTTCTTTATTGTCGACTAACTACCTTCTCATCCAGCTTTAAGCTTTTTCGATAAGATTTGCCTGGCTGCCCGGCATTTGATATAGTGATCTTCGAATCATTTTCAGGGAGCGGGTAAATATGGAGCGGTGTTACAAGCCAAGTGAAATTGCAAGAGAACTGAACATCAGTACCAGCGCACTCCGCCACTATGAATCTTGGGGTGTCATTCCCGTTCCCGATCGTGCTCCAAACGGCTATCGTCTGTATACGCATGTTCATTTGGCATATTTTCGCTGTCTGCGCGCGATGTTCCCAGGTTTTGGCGTCGAGGTGACCTGTGACGTTCTGCGAAGCATTCAGCTAGCTGATATAGACACCGCGTTCTGGTTGGTGAATCGGCTTCAAGCTGAGCTTCATCAGGAAAAAAAGGCTGCGGACCAAACGCTGGAGCTGCTGCAAAATCTGGAGGTTCCTTCTCTTCCCCACCAAAAGCTCAAAAGACGCATGACCATTGGCGAAGCAGCTGCCTTCGCAGGTGTAACGGCCTCCGCTATCCGTCATTGGGAAAAAGAAGACTTGTTACATTCCGAACGGGACCCGGAAAATGGCTATCGATTATTCAGTACTTCCGATCTACGCAAGATTTTACTCATCCGTACGCTACGCAGTACCATCTATTTTCTGAAAAGCATGAAGGGAATTGTACAGGCTTTGGATCATCAAAATATTGAGCAAGCCAAAAAGCTCACGGAAGATGCGATCAGCACCATCCATGAGCGTATCCGCCAGCAACTTCTTGGCGTTCATCAATTGATTGAGCTATGCAATGAACTTGAACTGATGTGAGCCGGAGTTATTCCCGCTTGCCGTTCCAGATCAGCTTGCTGACGTAAGTGGTGGCGGAAATGCATTTCAACGAGTTCCAGCCATTCCTTCGCGTTCAACCACCCGAAACCGTCATGTTTCACTTTGGAACAAGGATCAGCTGCTTCAACTTTCCCCTGCCACTCTATCACTAATTCCTTGATCCGGTTCAGGCCATCAATCAAATCTTCCTTTCTCAACATCGCGGGTGAATCAAATTCATCAGGCAGCTTGATTTTAACAGGAGGAAATCCTCCTAAACTGAACAAGATTTCGCCAGCTTCCGTCTTCCCCTGCGGCTGCATGGTTCCGCTGTTCATACAAGCTTCCGCATTCACAAGGTATTCCTTGGATACTTCAATGACGTGATCGTACATTTGGCCAAGTGACCAAGCTTTATTGCCGGAACGATAGCTGAGCTGCTCGGGTGAACAATGAGTTAACCGCTCACGATAAATATCAATTAATTTCACCACATCCATGGGTGAAGAGGTATTCAAGAAGGTATTGACGGTTTCGATGAACCGCTCCGGCTCCTCAATATTCGGCGCATGGCCTGATTGGTTAAACGCTACAAATACAGCACTTGGAATGAGCGAGGCAATGATTTTACCTTCTTCCGGTGGATTCAAACCATCATAACTCCCCCCGATAACCAGTGTCCTGGCTGTGATCCGATTTAATTCAGATCGGAAGTCAAAGCCTTCCAGTGCAATATTGGCTGCTGCCTGCTGCTCTTCCGTCAATGATGGAGCGGCTTGATGAAAATCATTCATCCACACTCCAACCCTATCCAGTTGATGGAACATGTACTTGGAAAGAAACTGAATTTTCCCCTGTAAATCAAGACCCGCTGTTTCATCTGCATGCTCTGCCAAAAGCCTTGCCGTGGATGAGGTCTTCCCGTTGGACTTGGCTGCGACCAGTATCAATTTCTCAATCCGCTCAGGTACAGCAATCGCAACCCCTTGCGCAATATAGCTTCCCATCGAACAACCAAGCAGATTTGCTTTTTTAATCTGCAGGTAATCCATGAATGCGATTACATCATCAATGTGGTCCTGAAGAGTATAACTCAATGGTTTATCCGATCTTCCATGTCCACGCAAGTCCATGGCAATCACATGGAACGCTGCAGCCAATCCCTCAATTTCATGCCGATGGGCAAGCATATTCATCCCTAGACCATGAAGAAAGATAAGCGGTTCACCGCTTCCTTTTTCCTCATAATAGATATGTACTCCATTGAATATAAGACTCGGCATGGCCATCCCCCTTAGCAATATATGTTTATTATATATCACAAAAATGGTACGATATGGTTAAATTTTTTTGTAATGTTTTATCAACTTTTGATGAAACAGAACGTTTTTAATATGAATATGTCTTTCATATTTTGAACCAACTCCCATAGTTCCGGCGTATGATTTGGAAAAGCAACAGATTTGACAGGAGGAATGCATATGATAGATCCAGGGCCATCTTTTAATGGAGGCTTTAATTTCATGTTTACGCTTGTCCCTATTTTGATCGTCATTGGTTTTATATTTATCATTATAGTCTTCGTTTTGAACGGTGCCCGGTATGTCAAAAATGCCAGGTCACCGCGTTCATCCACGTATGCCCGGATAGTCTCCAAGCGGACGGAATTACATCATCACTCGAGTCACCATCATGACGATAACGGAATCATGCATTCTGGCGGTTCATCCAGAACGTATTACTATATCACGCTGGAATTTGACAACGGTGAAAGAAAAGAATATCTGGATGTAAAAAAATTGTACGGTCTTGTTGCCGAGGGAGATACGGGATATGCCGCGATCCAGGGCGACTGGATCGTTGCTTTTGAGCGGGGGGTATAATTATTGAGTCTCCAATACGATATGGCAGCAAATCATGAGATGCCTGCTGCCTTGTCCAGCACCTTAATCATATAAGCAAAAAGCTGCTCTGAGAGCAGCTTTTGTATTTTTGTATACCTATTATCCAGTTTAGTTCTTCGTATGGAGTGGTTTTAACAGCTTTTCAATCTGATCCCGGTGGGATTCCAGAAATGGAGGTAAAGCCAGCGACTCACCCAGCGTTCTGAGATCTTCATCCGCGTCAAAGCCGGGGCCATCTGTGGCCAGCTCATATAAAATTCCATTCGGCTCTCTAAAGTACAGCGAACGGAAATAAAATCGGTCAACATATCCAGAGTTTTGGAACCCCGCTTCGTTGATCCGGTCGATCCATTCTCGTAACTCCTCTTCGGTTTCAACTCGGAAAGCGACATGATGCACACTGCCACGGCCCGGACGCTCAACGGGAAGATCTGCTCTCTCTTCCACATGAATCTCTGCTCCGGTCCCGCCTTCGCCTGTCTCGAACACCAGAATATCCGACTGGCCTGGAGTTTGGGATGGATAGTTGCCCTTGGGACGGAATCCCATCACATTTACTAATACTTCTACTGATGAAGCGGCCTCTCTTACGGTGATCTTCACAGGACCCAATGCATAAATGCCATGTTCTGCAGGTACTGGACTCTGATCCCAAGGTACCCCTCCCGCAACACCCGAGTTATCCTCATCGGATACCAGAACCAATCGCTGCTGTTCGAAATCCCTGAAGGCCAAGGTTGCTCTGCCGGCACGTTGGGTAATTGGTTCATGCTCAATATCCAGTTCCTCAAAGCGCTGCTTCCAATAGGCTAAGGCTTCGTCATTCGGAACCCGGAGCGAAACGGCGGAAATGCTATTCGAGCCTTCATAGTTACGGGCCAGCATGGGAATTTCAAAAAAGGTCAGGTCCGTACCGGGATTCCCTTTCTCATCCGCATAAAACAGGTGATACATAGATGGTTCATCTTGATTTACTGTCTTTTTGACCAGGCGCAAGCCCAGTACCTTCGTATAAAACTCAAAATTCTTGGGCGCATCCGTCGTTAATGCCGAAACATGGTGTATTCCTTTGATCTCCAAGATCAGAACCCTCCTTCAAATATAAGGCCATCTTATGTCAGAACCCTTCAATATCCCGAATAAACAGGCCATATTTCTCTGCCAGAAAAACGAGTTGATTAAGGTTGTCCTCATCATTGAAATAGACCGGGAGTGACAAATCGAAATTCCCTATGATGATAATACCATGCTCGGGAAACATAAAATCGAAAAACATGATTTCTTTTAAGGAAAGCAAAAACAGGAACTGGATCAAACGGATATCTGCTGTAAACATAAAATTATCTTTAATATGAGATCTAAGAAGTAATAGCTGACCGTAACCTTTGACTTCCCGCTTTTAATCGTTCACATTATCGTTCAGTTTGTCTTCAATGCAGACTTGGAAACACGTTTTTTAACAAGCCATGCAAGCCCTGCAAGCAAAAGAAAGATCGCGCAGCCAATCAATCCCCATATCATTGACCCCTTCTTAAAGCCAGCATAGAGAATGCTCATGGCAACCGTATGCGGCAATATGCCAAGACCTGTTGTCCACACAAATTTTCGTAATTTGGCCTTCAGCATTCCAGCTGCGTAATTGACGAAATGATAGGGAATGAGCGGCACAAAACGCACCAGTAGCAATCCTTTGATTTCATGCTGCTGTAGCCACCCCTCCATTTTGTTTAAATACGGTTCAATGCGCTTGTTTAATATGGGCTTGGCGATCCACCATGTGAGATAATAACCGGCAATTGCCCCCAGCAGACCACTAATCCATAAATATACGCCACCCATGATTGGGCCATAGATTTCCATGATTATAACTGCGGTAAATTCACCAGGAATAGGCAGCATATTCAAGAGGGTTTGAAATAATAAAGCTGCTATGATGCCCAATATACCTAGATGACGGATAGATTCCATTATTCGCTGCGCATCTCCGGTACGAAGTAGATGGATGCAATATATAATAATCCCTGCTATACCCAGCAAAGCCAAGATGCTTATCGCGATTCTCATCTTTATCATCACTTGTGTGCGGCGAACTCAGTTGTTTTGTTAAGACTGCGTTGCTCCTGGAGCGTTGTTAAAATGTCTTTTACAATAAGCTCGGCCGCCTCTCCCTTGCAAAGTGTTGCCATTCTGTTCCGAATCTGGTCTGAAGCAGCAGGTTCCTTTAGAAATTTGCAAATCTGCTCCCCTAACTCTCTGGCTTCATGTGCTATTTCTGCTAACCCTTTGTTTGTAAAGTATAAGGCATTTTCCCGCTCCTGCCCTCCGAATGGCTTATATATAAATACCGGAAGCCCCGTCACTACAGCTTCGGTCAACGTAATCCCGCCTGCTTTTGTCACAATACAGCTCGATCCCGCCATCAGCTCAGGCATGTGCTCGACATATCCAAAGATTTGAACATCAGGGTGACCCTTGAATAACGAATTCAGTTTAAGGATCATTTTTTCATGACGTCCGCACACGAGCGCGATCTCACAGTTCCCCTTCTCCAGCAAAATCTGAACCAGCTCTACAATGTGATGAAAAATCGCGAATGAACCCGCCATAATCAGAACACGGTTTTTTATCGCTCTGCTATCCTTCTGAATGGGAAATGATGCGGTTGAACCTTCATAAAAAGTGGATCGAACAGGAATTCCAGTAACAGAGACGCTCTCAGGTGCTGCGCCCTGATCTTTGATTAACTGATCTTTAAGATCCTCGGTGGCAACGTAATATTTATCAGTATCCGGATGAATCCAACGTGAATGAAGAGTGTAATCCGTGATGACCGTGGAAGTAGGTATCGAAAAATTTCTTCCCATCTCGGTGACCGCTCCAAAAGGGAAAGTGTTGATGATCGCGTCTGGCCTGGAGTCCTCAATCATCTCCTGTATTTTCCGTTTTCCCAGTGCGTTCAAATACCGATTCACCGACCCCAGCGGATTGTTATCACGAGTTGCATAATAACTCCATCCGTAATAGTCAAACCCGAATTGGGATGAGAAAGTACTCATTTGATATAGTTTTGAGGATACTGAATTTATGATCGGATGAGCTTCCTTTATCAAATCAATAATTTCAACATCCTTAACATGACTCGCTCGAAAACTGTGTTCCAAAGCCCGGGATACCTGCAAGTGCCCTTCTCCATAACCGGCTGTCAAAATCAGAATCCGTGGATGACGGATGTACACAATGATCCCTCCTAAAATCTTAACTGTGAAAATAACGCTCTTGAGCATGAACCCAGTATAGAATGTATTGATGAGAATTCTATTAGAATAGACAATTCTAATCGTTTTCTAATGTTACACGTTTCCGTTCGCGTTATGATTGAAATAGAGAAATGGAATTAATGCGAAAGAGGGACCGTTATGCTGCATCAAATTATGGAGTTCATCTCATCTATAGCCCTGTCACTGGTTGATAAGCTTGGGATCACGGGCATATTATCGGAATGGTGATAGAAAGTGCTTGTATTCCCCTTCCCAGCGAGGTCATTATGCTGACAGGCGGGTTTCTTGTGCATCAAGGTAAATTCCCATTTTGGGAAGTTGTCGCTGCCGGAACTATCGGCAATATCATTGGATCCATGATCATCTTCTGGGTAGGCGCCAGCGGTGCGCGGATACTCCTGGAGAAATACGGTAAATATTTGCTGATTAACCATAAGCATTTGGAACAATCGGAAAACTGGTTTCGGAAATACGGAGAGCGGACAGCATTGATATCCAGAGTTATGCCTTTTGTTCGTACATTCATATCATTGCCCGCAGGTATTTCCGGTATGAATTTCTACAAGTTCATCATCTACACGGCGATCGGATGCCTCGCTTGGAACTTAGGTCTGACCTTTGCTGGATACCAATTGGGTGCAAATTGGAAAAAGGTTGAGAATTTCATTCATCCTGTTACTTATGCAATTATCGCCATCATACTCGTGTTGGTCATGGTTTATGTATGGAAAGCATTTAAGAAAAGATCCACAGGTAATAACCAAAAGCTCGATCAATAGTTAAAATTACAGCTTATATTTTAGCGACTGCTCCCTCTTTCAAAAAAAGGAGTAGTCGTTTTTCTTTTTCCACATCAAAAAACCCGCCATGATGGCGGGTCTGTTCAGACTTAATCTTTTTTAGAAAAGCAGGTCTTTGGAGTAATTCTCTCCCTCAAGCATGTCATACTCCACTAATCTATAATCATCCAGCAGAGCTTTTTGCTCTGGAGTTATTTGAGATATCACTCCGGAAGAGCCAACACGCACACTTTTACTTAGCCCTGGAATCTCAGATTTCACTTTCTCCAGAAGTCTGTAATAAGGAGGCATCTTTTGACCACTCAACTGGAATACCGTAGGTCCAATAAAAGCTGGGCTATGCGTTCCTACGGATTGCTTGCCAATATCAAAGTTCGCCATATACATAAGCTTGGTTTCATGCTTCAGTCGTGGATTGGTGTCCCAGCCGGCCTGTGTATAAATCCCTGCTGACAAAGCTGGGAGATGATCTCCCCAGAAAACAACGATGGTCGGACGTTTGATCGTCTTTAATTGTTCTTTCAAATAGGCAAGTGCTTCATCCGTCAGCTTCGTATCATGCACATAGGTTTCGAGTTCATCCTTATATTCCGGCTGCACTCCATCGACAGTTATGCTGTTTGGACCATTCAAACCTTTAGTGAACGGAAAATGGTTCTGCATGGTCACTAAATGAAGGAATGTAGGCTTATCCGAACTCTTAAGCTCACGGACAGCCTCCTGTACGGCGAACTTATCTGATATATAGCCATTAGGAGTAATTCGCTGTGCATTAGAGAGATCTTTTTCGCTCGTAAACTGATCGAAGCCAAGGATCGGATATACCCGGTTGCGATTATAGAACGTATCGTCAAAGGGATGAAGAGCTTCCGTTTTATATCCTCTCTCTTTAAGAATGCTGACAATGGAAGGCAAAGATGACATCTTAACAATTCTTTGCTGATAAGGGATGGAACCATCCTGCAGAAAATACATCGATAAACCGGTTAAAGCTTCAAACTCTATGTTCGCTGTATTCCCGCCAAATTCAGGAGAAAGAAGAAATCCGCTTGGCGTTGAATTCTGCTCCTGATGAATAAATTTCAACGGATCTTCACTAAAGGTATACGTCGGCAGGCGTGTCGGATCAAAGAAGGCCTCGTCCATCATATACATAATATTAGGTTGTTCAGCAGATCCATTCACGGACGTACGATCCGGCAGCGCGCTGTACTTTTTAGCTATTGCAGCAATGGCCTCTTGGCTGTAGCCTTCCGGCTTCTCCATCAGCTTCTGCTTCAGGTTGCCCGCAAACGCATAGACAAAGCCATTTTGCGCATAATTCACCTTCTGATTCCAAGGAATATTCTGATATTTCATCGATGTGGCCAATGCCGTTTGACTTCCAATCATTTGGAGAAACCCTGTAATGGCGGCAACGGAAATCACCACGATCACGAATCTTAGCGGCAGTTGAATTTTGACTTTGGGCAGCTTAAAAATCAGATACACGAATAGAGCTATCAGAACAATAGCCGCGATTACCGCATACGGCGGGATCATTCCTTTCGTAATTTTGCTCATCTCCTGGGCATTTTTGATCTGATTCAAGTCCCATGGAAAAAGGGGCTCTCCGGTCGTTCCCAATTTCTTATAATTGGCAACAGCAATAATAAAACAGACCACGAATGCAATCAATGCACCCGAATAAACATTGGGAAGAATTACACTAAAAACAAGCAAAACGAAAAAGAAAAAAAGACTGCCTGATATATAAAGCCAGTAATATTGCGAAATCCAGTTAAGCGCACTCCCCATGTTCCTCAACGAAGCGGCTTGCATGATGAAATTAAGAGTAAATCCGCCCAGCAGCAGCAAGAGCAGCACGGCTCCCATCCGCTTTGAAGGCAAAAAAAACTGACGCACCATTATCCTCCCCCATCTCTTCTAGGCGAATAGTATACGACAATTATCTTAAAAACAAATTAAAAATACAATAATTCTTTCACTTAACCAGCAAGTTTTGAACCTTTAAATCATGAAAAGAAGGAATTATGTGAATATTGTCGAAAAATATGTTCTTACATATTGATAGCTATATATTGGCAAAAGGAGCTCGATTCTACAAATGAAGTGGTTAATGCGAATTCAAACAAAACTGGCATTACGGATTGCTATCGTGGTTATGGTAATCATACTTTTATTGTCAGCAGGCTACATCCAGCTGCAAATCAGAAATACAAAAACTGCGGCGAATGATGCGATTACAAGCTATGGCATCCGGATTGCCGAAAGTTATACCAAACTTCTGAATACAGCCACGCTGGAACAATTTTTAAGTCAACCGAAAGAAAATGATCATTATTGGGCGATCCGGGAAGAATTGAACCAGTTCCGTACAGGTATTGGAGCCCTTTATGTATACATTGTAAGGATTGACGACAAACAGCAACCTCTGATTATGATCGATGGACAGCCCAAGGATTCTGACATGGCTTCACCCATCAATGAAGTAACAGATATTCCTGCTGAAGCTATTCAGGATCTGATGAATGGGCAATCAGCAAGCTCTAAGCTTATTGATAATCCACAGTATGGTAAATACATATCCTCCTATGCTCCAATAAAACGAACCGATGGCTCCATCATTGGCGTGTTGGGCATTGATACACAGGCCGATGTAACGGACAGCATCTCAGCAAGCATGATACAGAAGAGCATTCCTTTTTACATCCTGATGATCATCTTCACTTTAGCTGCGATTACACTTATTTTTTGGCTGCTAATCCGCGCGATCCGTCCGCTGAAGTGGATTGCTGCAGGCGCTGAAAATGTTGCAACTGGTGAGTTCGCTGCTGCAAACAGCCTTCTTTTATCGCATCCCGTCAAATCCAAGGATGAGGTTGGATCAATGTACCGTGCCATGGTAACCATGTCCAGTAGTTTGAATGCCATCGTCGGCGGAATTGTCTCGGACATTGCCGGTATGTCCGAACAGCTTGTCGCTTCGTCCGATCGTTTTGCCTATGAAGCAAAAGAGCTGCTTGATATGAATACCCGTGTAAGTGAGACAGCACATCATGTGGCCGGCGGTGCGAGAACACAACGCATCAATTCCGAAGAAGGAGCACGTTCAATGGAAGAGATTTCAGATACGCTTCAGCGTATTTCTGAAGCTTCCGTAAGCGTATCGAATGCATCCGTCAGAGCACTTGAGAATGCAGATCTCGGCAGAGACAAAATTGGACTTATGAACCGTCAGATCATGTCCATATCATCTGCGACCAAAGAAACGGTCAGAAGAGTAGCTATACTGCAGAAGTATTCCTTGCAGATCGAAGGAGCCCTTACCGCAATCTCGGGTGTCGCCAACCAAACAAAGCTCCTTGCGCTTAATGCTTCGATTGAAGCCGCACATGCCGGTGAACACGGCACAGGTTTTGCTGTAGTTGCAAGCGAAGTCAGAAAACTGGCGGAAGAAGCTGCATATTCAACGCAAGAAATTGCATCCCTCCTGCGAAATATCCAGAATGAAACGGTGTTGATTAGTGAGGCGATGGAGAGGGGTTCACTTGAAGTCATCACAGGTACAGGTTTATCAGAAGAAGCAAATGCTTCATTTTCTGATGTAGTTCACTTGTTTAGCGTTGTGAACGAACAAATTCACGATATCTCGGTTTCCACTGAGCAAATGACTGCGAGATCTGAGGAAGTCTCTGCTACTGTCATTGAGATGGCTGGAATAGCAAGCAGCACTTCCGAGCAAATATCCCATATTGGCCATCTAACCGGCAAACAGCTTGATATTGTTCGGTATTTCACGGATTCCGCGGGGGAACTGAGTGAGATGACTCACCGATTACGAGCATCCATTAAACAAATCAGAATATAACTCTTTGGGAAACTTACAAAAAAGGCTGATCTTCGAAATCGAAGAATCAGCCTTTTTGTACTGCAATCCGGATTTCAACCTGCATGTAGCATTACTAGACTAGTATACTCCTCGACCAAAGCATCCGGCAGCAAGAATGATAACCAGCAAAATAAAAAGCACCAAAATCCCGCCAGGATTATGAAAAGCTCCACCTACCTCAGACATCGCCATGCACCTCCTATCAACGATTTCAAGTTATTCTATGAGAGCGTTCAACAAGATGTTTGGTTAAATATACTCGGTTATTCATCCAAATTACACAGATTCATATAACATGCATTTGCCTCTCAATTCCATTTGTCTAATGGGTCTTGATATATTCACAAGCTTGGTTCATGATAACGCCACTCTCTCTGTGCCGCAGCACCTCGGATAATGGGATATAGCTGGTCAAGGATACAGAATCTGAACTGCTCTCCGGTGTGGATACGAGTTAATTATTGAGATTTCAAAAATAAACAAAATAAAGAAATGACGTTACAGAAACAATCTCCTGCAACACCATTTCTTCATTTTATTGATCATAGATATTTATTGTTAATTATTTAAAGTTTTGACATCCGGATCCTGGTGATTCTCAACAAATTTGACAGCTTCATATACCATTCCAGCTGCTTGATCCCTTTTCATCACCTGTTTAGGGTTAAAATTCTGCTGATCATCCAAAGACGTAAGCTTGTAAATCAGGGATCGTTGTATGGTACCTTGGTACGGTGGCGTGATATCCTGCTCATCATGGATTTGTATGAATATTTTAATCAGTGGATATTCACCGGTTTTTTCAATAGCCTGAACCAAATAATACGTAAATTGCTCTTTGGTCATCGGTTGCTGCGGATCGATATCCGCCGGGATATCCAGTCCGTTATAATGCCCGTTGATAAATGCTTGCGCATACCAGGCCTCATTGCTGATCTTGCTGAACAGGCCCTCTGCTTCGGGAGCTTTGTTAAAATCTATACTCGCGAGGCTAAGCTGCATGGAATCCACAATAAGCTTGATTCCCTGTGCATTAGTCAACTCCGCTTGAGGTTTGAATTCCTGATCGCTCACTCCATGCAAAAATCCCTTTTCCTTCAGAGCTTCAATCTGTACCTTATAATTTGTTTGATCCGTATCCTTGAATGTATCAGCTGCAAATATGTGCTGCGGCTGCAGCAGCGTCATTGTCAACATTGCTCCTAATACTGCAATTCCTGCTCTCTTTTTCATGAACCCGCCTCCAGTTGGATGATTTTTCATATATTTTTCTGACGGGTCCAGCATAAAAAAGGTTGCATAATCATAACCCAATCTAAAATTGATATATCGTAAATAGGCCGCAGCCAGGAATCGATATCCTACTTCCGCTTCATGCTCCGAATCAGATTTTTGGTTTCCGGATCGACCCGGAGTGACTCTGTGATTTTTTGCAGTGACTTGTTATAAGTGAAATGATCAATGGAACAGCGCTTTAAGTACGCCATTGTTGGCGTCGGCAGCTTCACATAACATATGGATAATGCCCAGGCCACAGCCATTTTGACATAATATCCATCATGACGTATTGTGTCCAATACTTGAAATACCCGGTCGATGTAGATCTCATCAATAAAATAATTCAGAAGCATCACAATGCCGAATCGAATCTCGTACTCCATCTCTGACTTCAAGTAAGGCTGGAGAAAATCCCATACGGTCTCCTGATTGGTTTTCGCGAATTTAAGACCCGTACAAAAGCTGTCGCATACCGACCAATTATCGATTTTCGGAACAAACAAGGCCGTGTGTTGCAGCTTTTCTTCCACATCTATTTTCGCATATTCAATTAACATGCCCTGAAGCATGATCTCTTCAAAATATTCGCCATCTACTTCCTTCAGATAGGTCCGCCAGTCTTCTTGTACCATTTGCTTGGCGAGCTTGCGCAGTATTGGCAGCCTGACACCGAGTACATTAGAAATATTCGGAATTAATGCAGCCGAAAACTTTTGATACTCAGCATCTGCCAGTTCCCATAATTTCTCCCGTACGATTAATTCCACTGGTATGCTCCTAACCTGTTCACATTCTTGAAAACACAAGTTTACTCATAAGAAATCTTCCATAAATAAAAAGACGCGATTGATCCATGAGGCGTATAACGAAGACGATACTGGTCAAATTGCTTCTTATTAATCGTGTTAAGACCGTACAGCTTCATCATCCCCCTCCGGATCGCAATATCACCCCAACTAACGATATCCGGCCGTTCCAGTGCATGAATCAGCAGCATTTCGGCTGTCCATCGGCCGATTCCTTCAAATGCTGTCAATTCAGAGATAACCTCTTCATCAGTCAAATGGATCATTCCATCCAAATTCACCTCATGATTTACGATACGGCATGCAATTTGATGAATGCATACAGCCTTTTTCATCGTGAGTCCACATGTTTGAATACTTTCCGGAGTATGGACTGATATTACATGCGGTGTTATCCCGCCAAGAAGTCCATGCATCTTGTCCCAAGCCGATTGCGCGGACTTTACGGATATGAGCTGTCCGACAACCGCATAGATTAATGCAGTGAACAGATCCGGCATGATGGTCCGTTCAACCTTCCCCATTCGAGTTATGGCAGCGCCAAGCACCGCATCAGCTTGTTTCAGGTAATCCATTTCCGCTTCGCCATATTTAAAGTAGGAACTCTCAATTGTCATATCGAAGCCCTCTTTCCATACCCTCTGTAAAGGTTTGTGATCAAGGTTCAAAACCCTTTTGACTGATCCAAACATGCTCAGCCGGAAACACCTTTATCATCCGCTCATAGACTCTCTGATAGGCCTGCGGGTGATACCACTCCTCTAACCCGATCGCTTGATATTTCGGCATCATTCCCAAGCTTCGCGTCCGTTTCCCCCCACTTCCATCGCCCATGAAATAATCATCAATGCAAACACGGTCAACGATTGGAAGCAGCTTGGACGGAAATGCCTCACTGCTTGGGAGTACAGGCGCGATGGTCGCTTGTACAGGAACACCAGCCTCCCTCAACAGCTTCAGCGTTCTGAGCCTGGCTTCAATGGAAGGCGTACCCGGCGTAAAATGTTTGCGTATATTTTCGAGATCCGTCTCCACCGTCATACTAACCCGCACCCGGTCACCCAGCTGAAGGAGCAGATCAATGTCTCGTTTGACGAGTGGACTTCTCGTCTGTACCAGCAAAAAATCTGGAGGGTTGCTTGTCATGACTTCGAGCAAGGAACGTGTAATGCCTTCATTTGCCTCAGCCGGCTGATATGGATCTGTGCTTGAGGACATAAAGATCGTAACTGGTCCTTTGCTCTTTGCCCGATAGAGCTCTTTGCGAAACACATCAGCAGCATTCTGTTTAACATCTACCCACGTTCCCCAGGACTGCTGACGAAAGACAGAAACCGGCATCTGCCGTACATAACAATAAGAGCAGCCAAATGAGCAGCCTGTATATGGATTCAAGGAATGACTGTAACCGGACAGGAAACCCGTGCCTTTATTCAGCATAGATTTGGGGTTTTTGTACTCAAGCGTGTATACCATAGAACCTCCTCACGTTGAAAACAGGATGACGTTTATGTGGCATCATGAAAAATGATTCCCAAGCTGTACCTCTTGCCTGCGGTAACCGTACCCACCCCATGACGTAATGTTGCCCGGTAATATCCTCTGGTTCCCTGTACCGGGCGAAACTGGGTAGGAAAAATGACACCTGCACCGCGTTCAAGTCGGATCACATGTCCCCTGCTTTGCGCTCTTGGACGCTGTTCCACAAGCAAAAATTCTCCGCCCTCATAATCTATCTCCTCTTGGGTTAAGGTCAGCAATACCTGAAAGGGGAAGAAAATTTCGCCATACAAATCCTGATGGAGACAGTTATACCCTCCGGCTTCATATTTAAGAATCAATGGAGTTGATCGCTCTTGTCCCGCTTCATGACATTCCTGTAGAAACTCTTGCAGAGAGGCTGGGTAACGGCTTTCCTTGCCAAGCTGCCCGAGCCAGCGGTTAGCTGTCAACGCCAGCTCGGGATAAAAACCTTCACGAAGCTGCTGAAGAATGTCAGGAAGCGGTGACTGAAAATATTTGTATTCACCGGCACCAAATCGGTATCTCTTCATATCTATGGTCTTTCGGTACAAAGACTCTTCCCCATACGAGGCCATGATATTGGAACATTGATCCGGATCCAATATTGGTGGAAAGGTAGCGAATCCCTGTTCATCCAAATTCCGCTGAAGCAGCGTCCAATCCAGCGCAGCCATCCGTTTAGATAATTCTTTATCCATGTTGCACTACCTCATGGGCGCCTTCTGCCTTTTTTTCCAATGCGAGGAGACGTGTCTTCATCTCCATCCCTCCCCTGTACCCGGTGAGCGCCCCGTTTTTCCCGATGACCCGGTGACATGGGACAGAGATCAATACCGGATTTGCTCCGATCGCAGTACCCACTGCTCGAACAGAAGACGGTTTTCCAATGTGATTGGCTATCTCTGAATATGAGCGTGTTTCACCATATGGAATTAAACACAGCGCATCCCATACTGATCGCTGGAACGGAGTGCCTACCAAGTCGAATGGAATGGAAAAACGAACAAGTCCTCCTTCCATATACGCTTTCAGCTCATCGGCATATGGTTCCATGATTACGTCATTACGTTCAAGGGCACTTGACTGATAGTGCTTTCGGATCCACTCTGACATTTCCTCATAAGGCTTATTGGCCGAGCCAACATAACAAAGGCCTTCTGCTGAAGCAGCAATATGCATACTCCAGTCAGTATACTGAAGCAATGACCAATATATCGTGCGGCTTTGATTGGTTTTCACCCATAACACCTCCAAAAACTCTAAATTTTGTTCCTCAAATTTCTTGCTTCCTGTATTCTGCTGGTGTAAGGCCGGTTTTCTTCTTAAATAGCGCGATAAAGTAAGATGTATGAGGAAAACCAACCCTCGTGGCAATCTCTGCAACAGACAGGCTGGAAGTCGACAAATACTCTTGGGCCTTACCGATCCGAATGTTCTGTAAATATTCAGTTGGTGTCATACTCATGATCTTTTTGAAGGTTCTGTGTAAATGATATGGACTGCCGTGACAGACATCAGCCAGAACTTCAAGTGTTAGTACTTCAGCGAAGTTTTTATCCATATATTCCGTCATGATCGCAACCCACTCTCTATCCGGCAGCCGTTCGCCGGTTGGTTTGCAACGTTTACACGGTCGGAATTCCTCTCTTATCGCCTGCTCTGCGTTTTGAAATATTCGTACATTCCCGCGATTTGGCAATTTAGATTTGCAGGATGGTCTGCAAAATATCCCGGTAGATTTGACTGCGTAAAAAAATTTGAAATCATAAGATTCATCATTTTCTGCTATCGCCTGCCACTTCTCATCTGTCAAATGTTCAGCCCCATAAGTCTCCTTCATTTCTGATCACCTCTTCATGGACAGTATACCCTGATTTCCGCTTGGAAGAAGGTTTTTGGGAATAGGAAAGCAAGATTGTGATATTCAGAAGCATCGATTTTCTCGTAAATAAAAACGGGATTCACTCGAAAAGAGCATCCCGTTTTTTCTGATCTATCATTCCCACTCAGGCTTTTATTTGGCAAATCCGAGTTAAACCTGATAGTTATCCCGAATCACTCTCAAATGATGAAGCTCATGTCCAGCGATGATATATGCCCAAGCTCTTGCGGAAGACTCATGGCCGTCAACAATACCCATTCTTGACCAAGCTTCTGTAGGCAGTCCCCGAAGCAAGGCAAGTGTCGATCGGCGAACAAGCTTGTACTCTTCCAGCAGATCCGAAAGACGACAAGCATCAAATGCCGCTCCATTCATCAGATCATCCTGATCATAACCGGACAATGGAGTTTGGTCCCCTCTGGCAATCCGAAGCAGACGATAGCTCATAATCCGTTCATTGTCTGAAATATGACCCAGCACTTCCTTAAGGCTCCATTTCCCAGGTGCATAGCGGTAATTCCCCTGTTCATCCGTTATCTCTGAAAAGAGTTCGCTTGTATAATGAAGGGATTGATCCAGAATATCCGCAATGTCTCCCTCTGGAACCATACTGATATATCTTTCAAAATAAGTATTATACTCATCGCTTGCAGGCCTGAATGACATGGAATCACTCCCCTCAATAAGTTTTCCATAGTATATCATTTTGGGTTATCCGTGTGTATGTAAATTGTTCGTGTCTTAATCATTCAACACTGGACGGAACATAATATCAGATGCAGCCGCAAGTGTGGCATATGAATGAAATTGTTCATTATATTGTTCAATGATGTCCTCAGCGCTTAATCCGCCCTGACTCCAGGTGCTATGAGCATCCTGGACAACGGTTACCTCGTACCCTAACTCGCTTGCACGCTTGGTGGTGGCTTCTACACACATATCCGTTTGAATGCCTGCAATGATAAGGCTCTTGATCCCTCTTTGCCCCAATACTTCCTGCAAATCCGTTTCATGAAAGGAATCCGGCTTGTACTTCTGAATAATGGTCTCACCGCTTTCCGGTGCTATCGCAGGATGAATCTCCCAAGCAGCCGTACCCGATTCCAGTTGTTCGCCAGGCCCTTCATTGTGCTGTACATAAAGCACCGGGACATTGCAGGCTCGTGCTTGATGTATTAAAGATTGGATCTTCTCTAATAGAAGCTCGCCTTGATATACCGGATCTGCTTCCGGAAACATGCCCGCCTGTACGTCAATAACGAGAAACGCAGTATTATTATTCATGGTCTACTCATCTCCTATAAAAGGTAAGATTACTTGCTGTTTCCGATTGATTTGATGTCGCTTGTATCTGAATTATAACAGGAACATGTGTTCCTTGCAATTTCAATATAGAAACACACCTCTCTTCCAAAAGATGCATATTCAGATATGCTCTGGGAAGAATATCCTCGAGGTGTTGATCATGGGATTTATTCAAAACATAAAAGAATTTATGTTCACGCAAGATCACGAAGAAGAGAAAACGACAGTTAAGCCAGAAGAAGAAAAAAGAGAGCCTTCATTAGATCATACTCTACAAGAGTTTAAGGAATGTATGGATTTGGTGCAGCGCACCTACCCGGAATGCAAGATGAATATCGTCTACCTCAACTTTCTGACGGGTATTGACGAGTTAACACAGGAAATTGTACGTCCTTTCTCCAGTGCTTCTGAGGAAGAAGCCAAACAAATCTTGATGCGTTCTCAGTATGTAGAAGTGGACGATGCAAAGGATTGCATCAAAGGGATCCTGGAAGGCAGAGCAGCCATTTTCTTTATGCAAAAAACATTCCTTGTAGACATATCCAACCCTGTTGGCAGGACTATTGCCCAATCCGAAACGGAAACGGTCATCTCGGGTCCGCATGATGGCTTCGTGGAGAATATTTCCCAAAACTTAGGTGTACTCCGTAAAAGAATCAAAAGCTCCCATTTGAAAACCGTCAAGATTCAAGTCGGCGAAATTGCCAAAACGGATGTTGTTTTAGTCTATATTGATCAAATCGCCAACCAGGAATTTGTGGAGATGGTGAAGAAGCGGATTGAAGACATCGAATATGACGCTGTGATGGACTCCAATATGCTTGTCCAGCTGATCGACGAGAATCCCAACTCTATTTTCCCTCAGTTTATGACGACCGAACGGCCTGACGCTATTGCGTCAAAGCTTATCGGAGGAAGAATTGTAGGATTTGTGGATGGCAGTCCGTCGGCGTTCAGCTGCCCTACCAATTTCTTTGATTTCTTCTCATCTCCGGATGATTACTACCAACGCTGGCTGCTTGGGACATCCCTTAGAATTTTGCGGTTCATCGGATTTTTGATCACCATTGGCTTTACCGCCTTCTACGTTTCGGTGACCACCTATCATTATGAGATGATTCCGCATACCATGCTTTTGAATTTAACCGAATCCCGTGCGAAGGTTCCCTTCCCACCTCTGCTGGAAGCACTGCTTATGGAAACCACAATCGAGCTGCTGCGTGAAGCAGGTGCGAGACTTCCGACAAAGGTAGGGCAAACGATTGGCATCGTAGGCGGTATCGTGATTGGACAAGCGGCCGTACAGGCAGGATTTACAAGTAATATTCTGATTATCGCCGTAGCGACCTCAGCGATCGCATCTTTCGTTATTCCAAGCTACATCATGAGTGCATCGATCCGGTTAATCCGGTTTGGGCTGATTATCATGGCAGGTATTTTAGGAAACCTGGGACTCATTATGGGAATTGGGCTTGTGGTAATTCACTTGGCAGGAGTAACCAATCTGGGAACCTCCTATTTAACACCTCTGGCTCCAATGAATTTCACAGACATGCTGGATACCTATATCAGAGGACCATTCTGGGGTTTAAAAACAAGGCCATCGATCGTCAAAACCAAAAATAAGACGACGAATAAAATGCGGAAATAATGGTGAGTTCATTGAAAGAAAAATTAAATGTATTCCACATCACATTACTCATCTACATGACGGAAATGAATATCACCTTATTTAACCTCCCCCGTCTTGTAGCTGAAAACATTGGTACCAACGGTTGGGCAGGGTATTTATTTCTGTCACTTATAGCGACATTCAATATTTTTTTATACAGAATGGTCTACAAAATGGGCAATGGGGCATCTCTCTTTCAAATTTTGGAGACTGCCATTCCTAAAGCCGCTTTGTATCCATTCTATCTTGCGTTGTCACTTTTTTGGATCGTGACTGCATCTTTTATCGGGAAAAATTATTTCCTGATCTTTCAGATGCTTTCGTTTCAAACGACAAATCCGATGTTTATATTCCTGCTGTTCTGCTTGATGGTATTTTGTTTACTCATCAAAAATATCTACAATATCAGC
This sequence comes from Paenibacillus sp. J23TS9, assembly GCF_018403225.1. Taxonomy (NCBI): domain Bacteria; kingdom Bacillati; phylum Bacillota; class Bacilli; order Caryophanales; family Paenibacillaceae; genus Paenibacillus; species Paenibacillus sp. J23TS9. Next base: position 2,091,000 of record NZ_BOSG01000001.1, read on the forward strand.
AAAGCAAATACGGTGTTCTTTATCATGACGATATGGACGCTGCTCCTGTCCTTCTATCATTACAGGGATTGGAAAATTGTCCGTTTTACAACCTTTTGGTTTCAGGATGCGGCACAGGGACATTCATTCCACAACTGGACGGAAGTGTATACAACCTTCGTAGGCTTTGAACTCTGTATATTCCTCTTTCCCTATGTGAATAAAAAGAGCAAGCTGTTCAAAGGAGTTTTTCTGGGGCACTGGTTGATCACATTAGCTCTGTTGATCGTACTTATTACGTCTTTCGGTTTTTTCAGCTTTGACCAAATACAGTCTCTACTTTATCCTGTCATTGATCTCCTTGATTTTATTGAAATACCTTTCATCAACCGGATTGAAAATCTGGTTTTCGTTATGTTTATGTTAGGGAATCTGATTACGACCGTGATGTTCTGTTTTGCTGCCCTTTCCACGCTCAGACAAGTATTTCCACGGATGAAGCCTAACCGGATTGAATTTGGTATAGTTTTACTCGTGTTCATTATTGGTTACTTCCCCAAATATCTTGCCCAATCGGAGCTGCTGCTGCGAAAGGTCCTATTTATCGAAATTGGTTTGGCCATTTCGATTCCGATCCTGCTGATTTTGGTGCTTCAATATCTCAAGCTGAAAGGAAAGAAACCCAAAAATGAAGGTTAAGCTGGGATGGCTGACTCTGACACTGACTCTGCTGCTGTTGTTGACCTCTTGCACGGATGAGCATATTTTGGAAAATGCCGGATTCATCCGTACCATAGCTTATGATACAGCTGATAAAGATAGCGATAATCTAATCAGAGTTACGATCAGCATTCCAAAAGCCAATCACCAGGATGCCATCGTATACTCAACCTTAGCTAAATCGGATAAGAATGCAAAGATGTTCTTCGACCGACAAAATAACCGTAAGCTCGTCAACGGACAGCTGCGACAGGTATTGTTCGGTGAAGATCTGGCCAAAAAGGGGATTTGGAAACATCTCGACTCACTGATTCGGGATCCATCTATCGGTACGCGCTTGCATGTTATCGTCGCTGAAGCTGATCCGCAAAACCTGCTGCAACGCAATGATTACCCCCAAGGTCCCACAGCCGGTGAATATATTGACACGCTTATACGCACTGAGGCTAAATCCGGCGAGGTTCCCGAAACGAATTTATATACCTTTTCAAGAGACTTTTACGATGAAGGTATCGATCCGGTAGCCAACATTCTCAAGGAACAAAAGGCCAGCCTGATCATCAATGGCATCGCTCTTTTCAAAGGGGATCAATATGTCGGTAAGATTCAGCCGGAAGAACGGATGTATTTTGGGCTGCTCCATCATAATGTACGGGCAGGCGATTTATATATTGATCTGAAGGAAGATCAGACGGACGGCCAGCAGGCCGCACTGCAGTTTTTAAGCAGCCACCGTAAAGTGGATGTCATATCCTCACAAGGTCTGCTGAATAATAAGCGGTTAAAGGTAGTGCTGCATATCCATCTCAAAGGCTCATTGCTGGAATATATCGGGGATTTGGATATGAAAAAGCAATCCGACCAACGCAAGCTGGAAAGAGAAATGCAGGAAGCCATCCAGGCTAAATGTAAATCTTTGATTCATATGATGCAGGAGCAGCAAACCGATCCACTCGGAATCGGACAATATGTCCGTAATGCAGTTCCCCATGACGTATGGCATAAAATGGACTGGAGGCAGATCTATTCTGATGCCGACATTTCAGTCCGAGTCAACGTAAGAATCAAGGATTACGGCAAGTTATTGCATTAAATGATTTAAAAAAGACCAGGGATGCTCAGCATCCCTGGTCTTCTCTGTTTCTTATTTCTGCTTCCATTCAAGGGGTGCATCTTTGCCCGGGATCACCAAAATGTGGTTCAGAATAAATTGCTTCTGCTGTTCGGAAAGGTCTGAGCTTCGGATCAACTCGTTGATCCGGTTTTCCAGTATATGCATCGTACGCAGAAACACATCCATATCTTGAAGCTGTTCATTCATCCGGCTCATCTCCCTTCGATATGCAAATATATTTGATGAAAGAACGTTTTAATTTTTCCAAACATTCGTAATCGGTTCTGCTGTAGAACTTTTGCCAAGATACGGTAAATGGTATAATTCTTCCAGCATGCGGAGCACACTTAAATGCGTAATCTTTTGGTTGAGTTTTGCTTGGCGGACATGTTCCCCCACCATTATGGTTGGAATATGATTTCTGCTCCCATAATCATCTTCATCCCAAGTGAGGATAAACAGGCTGTTATGTGTTTTAGCCCATTCCAGATAAGGAGCAAGATTCTTTTTTAACCAGTCGTCTGCAGCTTGGATCGTGCCGTCGTGCATATCATGGTCCAGATTAGGAATCACAAACGAAACCGTCGGAAGCTTGTTGTAATCCGATGGAAAGCTTGCCATTGTCATATTGGCCGATGTCGGAACATTGGTAAAGTTCACCCACGGACTGTGCTTTCTACCATACTGTTTATGAGTACAAACGGTTGAACCGGTGGAAGGCAAATCCTCTGAAAATCCGCCAAAAGTATATTTGGCTTTAATCAGCTCACTCGCCAAATTGGGTGTCTTCAATATATGACCGCATGAGTCGCTGCGTATTCCCTGGTTCGAACCGGAAAAGAGTACAAGGTAGTTAGGCTGGCTTGGATGATCAGTGGCGTACGACTGCGTGAAATATGCGCCTTGATTGACCAATCCGTTTATATATGGAGCGGAAGGATTACCGATAATTTTTTGCTCGGAATGGTTCTCTTCCACTACAATGACCACATGATCCGGAGAAGCTGCCCCCTGTTTCTTCATTTGGACAGATTGGCTGTCGGACTTGGATGTTATAGCCTCTCGCTGTGAAGAATCTTTTGAAGGCTGCTCGCTCTGTCTTGCGTTTTGTTCATCGTTTGCTCTCCCACCCTGCAGGCTTGTACAAGAACAAAGTAAAAAAAGCAATAATATTACCAGCGGTGGTTTTCGAAACATACCATCACTTCCCTTGCGCGGCCGTTTGTTGATCCTTATTCGTATGCCGTGGCCAGATTTTCGTTTCATATTTCTCATAAAACACGATACAAGCATTTAATGAGCGGGAAACAAAGCCATTTTGTTTCATCACGAGATGTACACCTGAGGCAACCAGAATGCCAATCAGCGCTCCGCCAAGAACATCCGTTGGATAATGCACGCCCGTCCACACTCTAGAGAACGCGATAAGAGCCGCCAATATCAACCAGACGATGCCGTCCTTCTTGCGGTACATGCCAATGGCTGCTGCTATAACAAAAGCGCCCAGCGCGTGGTCACTCGGAAAGGACGCATTAGCCGCGTGGTCAATCAGCTGCAGAACTGTATGCGTCACGAAAGGACGATCCCGGTAAAAAAGATGTCCGATTATCCAGCTGATTGCCAGACCAGCGCATGCTGCTATAACAGATTCCGCTACCATTCTGCGGTTTTTCTCATTTCTTATAAACCAATAAACCAATAAACCAATGAAAAACAGGTAAAAAGCATCTTTGGCCAAAAATTGCATGACCGGATTTAAAAAAGAAACCGATTTCCCCCATTCATTGATGGTATGAAACAACTGATAGTCTATCTGACCGATACTCATATTCATTCTCCTTCTGTAGGTTCTCATCTGCCTTGAAACCGGCTGCTCTCACCTTACAGCAGAAAAATGAAAAAATAATGAGAATTTCTTTTAACTTTTTTCACTTTAGTCTTTTACCATGGCCGGAAACGTCAACGTCACCCGGGTACCTTCATCCTCTACACTCGTCATGTTGATCTCCCCTTGATAATGCTGCACCAGGTTTCTGGCGATCGACAAACCCAAGCCTGTCCCCCCGATTTCCCGGTTACGGGCTTTGTCAACCCGATAGAAACGGTCAAACACATACTGGAGCTCTTCCGATGGTATGCCGATTCCATGATCCTGAACCGATATGGTCATCTTGCCATTGTTCATGCGGGAGTCGATGTGTACATGTTTGTCATTGTCTGAATATTTGACGGCATTTTCAATCAGAATGAGCATGATTTGCTCCAAATGCAGCGGATTTATTTTCACCCAAAAGTCCCGCTGGTTCAATGTCATGACAAAATGAAATTCGGGGTGAAGGGTCTCCATCCGCTTTACGGATTGAACCAGAAACGGCTCGATCTGAATATAATCCAAATGATCCGGTAATGATTGGGTTTCGGTTCTCGTTAGAGTTAGCAGCTCCTGCACAAGGCTTTTCAAACGGCGGACTTCATGCAAGGAAGCAGTAAGCGATTCATCAAGCACGACAGGATCTTCTTTTCCCCAGCGGTTCAATAAATTCAAATGGCCTTCCAGGATCGTAAGCGGAGTGCGAAGTTCATGTGAGGCATCATCCACGAATTGCTTTTGCTGGCGGAACGACATTTCCAGCTGATCCATCAGCTCATTAAACAAACGGGCAAGCTCGGAAAACTCATCACCGTTTTCGATATTGACGACGCGTTCCTGCAGTCCATTTTCTTTTACATTCTGGATTGTTCCTGCAAGTGCCTTGACCGGACGTAAAAACTGCTTGGCAATAGCCCATCCGCTAATCACACTAACACATACGGCCAGAATCCCCCCAATGACCATGACCCACAATAACGTATCGTTAAAATGGTCAAAGGTCTCCAAATTACTCGCAATTTCTAGGGTACCCTGTTCAGACGCAGTGCTGAATGGACTTCGGTATACCAGAATATGATCTTCTTCATGCCGTACTGTCTGCAGCTGCTTCTCCATCACTTGCTCCGGTTTGATCCATTCGGGCTTAAAGTGGTTAGTGACTGACAACAGCTCCGTACCGTCTAGGTCTATAATGCGTATCATCTGATTCTTTCCCAGCATATTTCGCATATAGGATTTCGTTTCTGGCAGCTGAAAGGATTCCGCTGAGTTTGTTTTATCCTGTACATATTCCTGGACCTGAGACATCATGGTATGAACGGCATCCTGCTCCTGTTTCAACATCCAATGCTTCAGCACCAGATACTGAGCAAAATTATACGTTGCAAACACAAGAAAAATAAGCAGCGCCGCTCCTATCATCAGCTTCCAAATCACAGGCAGTCTCTTCAGCATTCGAATTATTTTTTTCATCATCGCATCACATATCCCATGCCGCGTACCGTCTGGATAATGCTCTCTTCTCCCGGCGCATCAAGCTTATTTCTCAAATATCTCACGTAGACATCGACCACATTGGTCTCCACCATCGAGTCGTAACCCCAAACCAGATCCAGCAGCATATCTCTGGTCTGCACCAGGTTCGGATGCTTAATGAATACTGCCAGAAGATCAAACTCACGTTTGGTAAGCTCAACGGGTACACCGCTGCGTGTCACTATTCTTGCATCCATATCGATCGTAACCTCCCGGAACGTGAGTATCGAATGGCTTTGGCGGTCCGCCATTTCGATACGGCGGAACAGCGCGCGCATACGGGCCAGAAGTTCCTCGATATCGAAGGGTTTAGCTATATAATCATCTGCCCCACTGTCCAGACCTGATACCCGATCCTCCAGCCGGTCTCTGGCCGTGAGCATGATCACCGGTGTTCTCTTCATGGTGCGAATTCTGCGGCACACCTCAATCCCGTTCAGCCCGGGAAGCATAATATCCAGTAATATCAGATCCCACTCTTCAGACAAGGCCAGCTGCAGTCCGCTGTTACCGTCATAAGCTTCTTTTACATAAAAATGTTCATGTTCCAGCTCTAATTGAATAAAGCGGGCCAGACTCTTTTCATCTTCTATAATTAATATCCGTTTCATCATAATTCTCCTTTGCAGCAGTACTACGATCCCATTATAAAAGAAAAATATGAAAACTCGATGAGAAATCTTTCGAGCTGCGTTTGAGATCACAATAGCTCAAAACCCAAAACGACGCTCACATTGTATATTAGTCTTGGCAAACAAGTTTTGTCTAAACAAAAAAGCAACCCTCCTTAGAAAAGAGAATTGCCTTTGGAAAATGGATATTAATATCTGTGTGTCTTCATTGGGATCAGCAGGCTCACTGTTTAGACAGCCTCCGTATCCTTCAATCTGCGGAAACGTACATTCACGAGAAGAATGCTGGCGAGAATCAGCGTGAGTCCAATCAGCAGGTTCAGCGATACATGTTCATTCAGGAACAACACACTTGTAAAAATGGAGACCAGTGGAATCAGAAACGTATAGGATCCAACCTTGCTCGCTTCTCCTTCGTGGATCAATTTGAAATAAACGAACCACCCGAGTGCAATGACGAATATAGCGATAAACACCGTGTCCGCAATAAAAGAAGAATTCCAGACTATGGCTGACCAGTCTTCCATCCCTGAACCCGCAACCAGCAGGATAATGCCGCCAATTGTAATTTGCATCGCAGTGAGCCAGAGCGAATCCACTTTATGTCCAATCTTCTTAACATAAACGGTTCCAAGTGCCCATGTAACTGCGGTAATGATCGCTAGAACAATGCCGACCGGGGATATTTTGCCCGTAAGACCGCCTGCACTCATCGTAGCCACCCCCACAAAACCAATCATCAGACCAAGCATTTTCTGCCGTGTCATGCTCTCCCCCAGCCATAGCCAGGAGAAGAGCCCCAGCAGCACCGGCTGCAAAAAGACGATGGCCGAGAATAATCCGGCTGGCGTATATTGAAGACCGATGGTTTGAACGCCATAGTACAGCACGATGCTAAGTAATGCAGACAAGACATATACTGGCCAGTTCCGGCGGAACTGCAGCTTTTTATATCTCGGAAGAGCTACGATTACAAGCAGTAGACCGCCGATTAAAGCGCGGAGTCCAGCAAATAGCACGGGCGGTGTATATTGTAACGCGAACTTGGACAAGGGCCAGTTAATTCCCCATACCAAAATAAGAAACACAAGAAGAAATATAGTTTTATTTTGCTGACGCATCTGACTTCACTCCCTGTAACGATCATAGACATGGAGAAAATTATACGCTCATATGTCAGATGCGTCATGTGTTTTTTCTGAAAGCGTTATTTACATACAGTCATTTTACTTCACTCCATTGTACACAAAGGCCTTGATAATATGGCGCTGCGACAGGAAAAACGCGACCAGAATCGGTGCCACAAGGATAAGGTTACCCGCCATTAAAATATTCCAGGTTCCCACGCCCTCTACCTCGCGTATCTTGGCAATACCGATAGGCAATGTCCTTGCAGCTTCATTGGTAGTCATGACAAGCGGCCAGAAGTAATCATTCCAATGCGCAATAAAACTGAACAATGCGAAAGTAACGAGTACGGGCTTCACCATAGGAACCATGATCCGGACAATGATTTTCCACTCTGCCGCCTGATCCAGTCTGGCCGCTTCCAGCAGTTCATCCGAAATCTGGCGGAACGCCTGCCTCAGCAGAAAGATCCCGAAGGCGCTCGATGCAAAAGGCAAAATGAGTCCCAGATGCGTATTCAGCAGCTTGAAGGCACTGAGCTCCAAATAGACCGGCAGGAAGATAAGCTGATTGGGTATCATGAGTGTGACCATAACAACGCCGAATAAAAAACCTGAACCGTTAAACTTATACCTTGCAAATGCATAAGAAGCCGGGATGATCGTCAGCATCTGCAGGATCAATATACTTACGGAAATCATAACGCTATTCGTTAAATAATGCAGGAACGGCCCCGTATTCCAGGCTTCAATGTAGTTGCTCCAGACGGGATGCTGCGGTATCCAGACCGGTGGAAAAATCATCGTCTCCGGCAGCGTCTTCAGCGATGTGGAGAGCATCCAGACAAAGGGCATTGCAAAAATTAATATCAAAAGCAAAAGCCCTGCAGAATTAAGCAGCCTTAGTATAAAAGTCACCAGTTTTCGCAAAAAAGCTTGTTTGGATCTGATCCCGATCAAAGGATTGCCTGCGGCAGATCCGATGGGGTGACCCTCCATTGTACGGTTTGCTGCTTTCAATTCGCCTCACCTCTTCCTAACGGTAATGAACCCGGTTCGATAGCAGTTTAAAATAGATAATAGTCAGAATCCCAACAATGCATAGCAGGATAACCCCCGCTGCGGATGCATACCCAATTTTGAAAAACCGGAAGCCGTACTCGTAAATGTAGTACACCAGTGTATTGGTCGAATTAACCGGACCGCCTTGGGTCATGATCGCGATCGTTTCAAATACCTGAAAGGATCCGATCATGTTAATAATGACCAGAAAAAAGATCGTTGGCGACAGCATGGGCATAATCAGCTTGGTAAACGTTGTCCAGGGTCTGGAGCGGTCGAGGGAAGCTGCCTCATAGATATCTGCAGGAATGCTCTGCAAACCGGCAATGAAAACCAGCGTGTTATACCCTAGGCCTTTCCATACGGCAACCATAACCAGCGAGATCAGCGACGTGCTCGGATGAGACAGCCACTGCAGCTTACCGAAACCGAACAGACCGATGACCCAGTTCAGCAGGCCATATTCAGGATCCATCAGCCAGCTCCAGAGCAGCGAAATGGATACGAGCGAAATAATATGCGGACTAAATATCGCACCCTGTACGACTCCATAAAAGAAATTCCCTCTGTTAAGCCACAGTGCCAGCAGCAGGGATAATCCCGTTGTTAACGTGACTGTCAAAATGGTATATAAGGTCGTATTCGTAAGCACCTGCCGAAATTCCGGCTCGGTTAAAAGTTCCACAAAGTTTTGAATGCCTACGAATGCTTTCGTGGGGCTGACAAAGTTCCAATCGAACATACTCAAGTAAATCATGTAGAATATCGGGTAAATGAAAAACATTGAAAAGATAATGATGGCCGGGGCAACCATACTGTAAGGACGAAGCTTATGCCACACGGTCATACCAGAACGCCTCCAGCGACCAATTCCCTACCGGGTATCACGGCATCAAATACCCTGTCGCCATCCGAACTGAAATAGAAAAGCTGGTCATAGGGAACCACAACTTTCACATGATTCGCTCCTTCCAGAGGCTTAAGGAACGTTTTGACGAAAAACAAGCCCGCCTGCGACCGGATCTGATAAATATTCTCTGCTCCCAAGCTTTCGCGGATAAGAATCTCACCTTGCAGAACAAGGCCCTCTGCCTGATCGTCAGGATTTAAGAGTCCTTGCTCCGGGCGAAAGCCTATGTATTCGACGGGACTTTCCGAGCGGACATCCAGTCCCTTCATATCCTGCAGCATCATCGTATTCATGGCCGGAGTTCCAATAAATTGGGCGGTGAATAGATTCTGAGGATTTTGATATAGCCTCATGGGAGAATCTGCTTGCTGAATGACCCCTTTGTTCATCACGACGATTTCATCCCCCATCGACATGGCTTCCACCTGGTCATGTGTAACGTAGACAAAGGTGGTTCCCAGCCTTTTGTGAAGCTGAATCAGCTCCGTTCTCATCTGATTACGCAGCTTGGCATCCAGATTGGACAACGGTTCATCGAGAATAAACACCTTCGGTTTCTTGACCATCGCCCTTGCGAGCGCTACACGCTGGCGCTGCCCTCCAGAGAGGCTCTGCGGCTTCTTATCCAGGTATGGAGCAAGTCCAACAATCTCCGAAATATCCTTTACCAGCTTCTCACGCTCATTTCTTGAAACTCGCTTGTTCTTAAGACCAAATTCAATATTTCCACGTACCGTCATGGTAGGATATAAGGCATAATTTTGAAAAACCATGGCAACGTCTCGCAGCCCCGGAGGTGTGTCATTGACGCATCGATCATCAATCCAGATTTCACCGCTTGTTTGCTTCTCCAGACCAGCCACCATACGCAATGTGGTTGACTTTCCGCAGCCCGATGGCCCGACCAGAACAGTGAACGAACCGTCCTTGATATCCAGATTCAAGTTTTCAATGATCATGTCATCCTTAAACTTCTTGCTGATCTGCTTCAGTTGGATTTGTGCCATCCGTTGTTCTCCTCCTTAGTTTGCTATCATTGACTGCCCGAATGAGCTGCTCTAATTCATCGAGAGTTGTCAGCCGTATGTCCCAGGATTCCGTATCATGGCTCACATAAGGGGATATGAAGCAGGTTCGGCCGCCCATTCTCTTGACCGGATACAGATCATTCCACGGATTGTCTCCAATCGACAGAATCTCATGGGCACCATACCCTTCCTCCAGCAGGGAGGACAGATAATTCTCCATCCCCGCCGGCTTTTCCGCCCCGCAAATCACTTCCTCAAAAATATGATGAATCTGCAAATAATTCAAAAATTCGATCCCTGACTCCAGATGCGTATTCGTCATTAGCACTTTTTTGCTCAGATCCAGCTCTTCTATGGCTTGAAACAATCCTCTGTGAGTGGCGAGCTGATGCGGGGCAATTAGCATTTCATTGCGCACCCTGTTGAAAGCGTGCTGCAGCTTATCATCCGGCAGTTTATAGTGCTGAGAGATTACAGCTGCAATGCCCCACGGGTCACCAATATGGACCAAATCCGGAGCGGGGATGGAGTCATATCTCTTCGCCGGATCTTGAATGGCATCCCCTTCCCATGTATAGCCCTTAATAGAGCCGTCCTCTAGCCGATTCAGTATCACGTGATCCCTGGAATGATAGAAATGACCGAAGCCAAAGGGATGTTCTCCAGTTAAAATGGCGTTTCCCGTCTTCACTGTTGACGCCGTATTTGCTTCATGCTCTGTTCCTTCCAGCAAATAACGGATATACCGCTCCATGAACGTATCGTCCTGGTACAACGTCCCGTCCATATCGAAAATAATGATTTTAATCTCCGCGAGCCAGTTGTTGTTTTTCATATCTCGTATCCTTTCTATTTGCCCAGCAGCTTGTTCGCTTTCTCCGCCGCTTGATTCAGAGCATCCTGCGGAGTGGTCTTCGGATCAATGATTGCCTTTTGTATCGCATCGGAAAGAATTTTGGCAATCTCCGGATAAGCATTCTCCATGGGACGTGGTCTTGCATATTCCAATTGATCCACAGCGACTTTATATTGCGGATATTGCTTAAAATGCTCCTGCAGCTCTTCGCTCTCAACGGCTGAGGTACGCGTTGGCAAGTAGCCGACATGTTTATGCTGATAAATCGTATTTTCTTTGGAGGTCATCCATTTGATAAACTCCCAAGCTGCTTCCTTCTCTTCAGCCGTGCTTTTCGATGTCATCACGAGCTGACAGCCGCCTGTGGGAACCCCGTAATCCTTGTTTGCAGGCATAAATGCGGTTTGCAGTTCAAACCCGTTGCCATTGGCAATTTCCAGGCTTTCTGATACGCCCGCAGTCGATCCGAACTTGAAGGCGGATATTTGATTCGCCCAATCCTTGTTCGCGGAAGCACCTGCTTCATCGCCAACAGGCATTTTAATCAGCCCTTCGCTGGAGAGCTTCTTCCAAAACTCAACCGGAGCCATACCTGCCGCGTCGTTAAAAGCTGCCTTTTTGCCGTCATCGCTCAGCATCTGGCCACCGCTTTGAGCCACCAACGCTTCGTAATACCAGATGTCTACCGGAACAGTCATTCCAACCTTGCCTTTATCCTTCAGTACGCGGGAATATTGTTCCAGCTCCTCCCATGTCTTTGGACCGGCAGGATCAAGACCGGCATTTTTAAGCATGGTCACATTTTTATACATAATCGGTGTACTGCGCATAAAGGGCAGTCCGTACAGCTTGCTATCCACATAAGCATTTCCCATCAGACCAGGGATGAAATCATCCAGCTTCAGCTGCGCTTTGTCTTTCTCTGCATAGGCCGTCAGTTCTTCCAGCATGCCGGAATGGGCGAACACCCCCGTCGAGGCAATCTCCAGATCGGTTACTGCAGGAGCGTTGCCAGCGGCAAAAGCAGCCTGGACTTTGGCATGAAGATCATCATAACTGCCCTGATGCTCGGCCACGACTTCATATTTGTCCTGGGATTCGTTGAATGTCTTGACCATATGCTGCTTGGCTTCCTCAATCTTGTCTCCATAGGCGTACCAATACTTAATAACGATTTTTTTTGATGACGCAGCCGCTTCAGCTTTCGCTTCGCTATTGGCGCTGTCTGTACCCCCACCTGAACCACAGCCTGCCAAAGCACCCACCATCATAGCTGTAAGCGTAAGAGCCGTTAACTTTTTCTTTAACATACCCATTCCTCCACTCTCTCTTTTGTGTAAACCCATCCCGGCAGGAAGCATGCAAAAAGAAACCTTAAACTACCGGGAACTAAAAGCGTTCGCAGCAGATAAGGTTTCTCCAAGGCTCCAACCGATTTATTTACTTGTCATTTAAAATGATAATAGACAAATGTTAATTCTGATCCTGTACAATATTAAAACTATATCAATTTTTGTTCTGCTTTCCCCCATAATTCAGGTCTTGAGGAAGAAATTGCGGATGCGCCATGACTCAGACACTCCTCTGCATGGCAATGCTCGTACAATAAGCCTCCTGTTATTATTGGAACCGATGTGAATGACTTTACCTTGCGAATCATATCCGGAATACGGGCAGGCATAAGCTCAATGATGTCCGGCTCTGTTTGTGACAGGCTCTTGGCGATATTATCCAATCCCTCGCTGTCGACAAGGAAGAAACGCTGTACCGTAAGCAGCCCCATCTTCTTCGCGTTCTTCACCACATTGGTTTTGGTTGATATCACGCCAAACGGCTTGATGCTTTTCGCCAAGTAGTCAAGACCGTAATGGTCTGTACTCAAGCCCCCAATTTTCTCCAAATGCATAAACACGGGCAGATTATGTTCCTTGAACACGTTGACATATTCTTTTACCACACCAATATGACCCATTAGCAAAAAGACTCCGCTCAACTGATCCCGGTGCTTTAGTGCCAGCTCGATATGCCTTGGATCCTTAACGGAGGCAATTCGCTTATGTCTGGCCAGACCCGCGAAAAACACATCGGTCGTCATCATGTCATTCATCTGCCTCCCCTCCGTTTCCTTGAGTCCATATTAAAATATCGGAGCTTTTAACAACTGCACTACCAGTTCGCGGTCTTCATCTTTTCCCCGGGCATTCAGCGTAGGTGAAAAATGCTTCATATGTTTGTGCAGAATCGGTGCGCTCTCAAGAACGATCGGATCTGTGATATCTACAGCCGAAATTCGGATGGATTCTTCCCCGATGTCCACCAAACGGAAGCCTGGCTGATCAAGACATGCAGACAGCTGTACGAACGACCACTCTTGCTGCTGAACAATGGAGTCCATGTGCGTATGACCATTGAAATAGATGCCAATTCCCTTGTTCTGGTTCAAAATATTCCACATATCAATACTCGGATGAATGGAGCCTTTGTCTCTCTCGGAACCAGCTGTTGTGCGGTAGACCGGATGATGTCCAAAAACGAGCAGCGGTTTCTCTTTGGATGCAATGACCTTATGTTCCAGCCACTCCAGCTGTTCAAAATCCAGCCAGCCTCCCCAATCCTTGAAATCCATTTCCTTGGCCGTATCAAGAAAAACCAAGACTGCTTCCTCGGTATCCAGCACATGGTACCGCTGTTGTCCCGTTAACTCCAGAACTTCGCGCCTTGTCTGTCCATAGAGATCATGGTTGCCCAGTACGTGGATGAACTGCTTGTCATGACGCTGCAGCAGCTCATAAATTTCCTCAAGCTCTGATGTTAGACCATAGTTGGTGAGATCTCCGAGTGAAATATACATATCCGCATCCAGATTCAGAAACTGCTCCAGCACATTTTGATAGAATGCTGCCTTAGCCTCAGGCAGCCCTGGAATCGTCGTATCAATCTCGTGATAATGCAAATCTCCTAATAATGCTAATTTCATCAATCTCTCTCCTCCCGTTGATATGAAATATTTTCCTGCCTTCATTCATCATATAGACCGAGTATTATTTATCCGTTAATTACACGGTTGTGTTTTGTAAAAGAATAAGCAAATCTCCCATGCCCTAAAAAAAAAGAAAACGGCATCATGCCGTTTCCCTTTTATCCACGCAAAAGCGCGTGCTGACATGCAGTTTGCAAATCTCTCCAAATCCGGTTCACATCCGTGTCTTCCATACATGCTGACAATCCCAGCATGGGAAACAGCCGCAAACCACAATCAAGCGAAGCTTTAGCTGCTGTGACACATTCACTTGAGATACGCTGCTCCATTTCTGGTGATAGCCTTCCCTTGTGTCCCAGCTCTTCCCAAGACTTGTCCAATACCATATAGAATGCATCCTGTTGATGGGCGAACTCCTTCTTCTGCTCATCCAGCTTGGCAAGCACGCGCTCATTCCCCCGCGATCGAAGCTGTTCTTCAGCCGCTTCGAGAAAATGATCCGCGAGCCCCATAGCTACACCGGCAAATGAGGTCTGTGCAAACGGTAAAAACGGATATCTATACAGCAGCTCATCTTCATGGGAACGGAATTCAGTGAATGAAAAGGTCATTTCATCCGGTATAAAAGCATCGGTCACCACCATACTGTGACTTGCTGTAGCTTTAAGACCGAAGGTGTTCCAATCCTTTTGGATGCGAACCTGATCGGGCTGCATGATTAAAGTCACAAGCTCTGGTGTCTCTCCGGAATCCAGCCGGGTTTCTTCCTGATCGAGCACCGCGTTCGCTGTAAATGTTGTGGCGTGGGTCGAGCCGCTGCAGTACTTCCAGCGCCCGCTGACCATATATCCCCCATCAACTTTACGTGCCGTCCCCGTTGGTGCTCCGCTGCCCGCGATAACCGCATCCGAACTCGAAAAAACCTTACGCCCGATCTCCATAGTCATAAAAGGAGCAAAGTATCCGCCTCCTGCACCAATCGTTACGAGCCAGCCGAAGCTGCCGTCAATACGGGAACATTCCTGAAAGATGCGGATTGCTTCAGGCAGCGGTGTCATATTCCCATCCAGATCATCCGCCACAAACAAATGAAACAGCTTCTTATCATATATGTACTGGAGCGCTTCCGGTGTGATCACACCTTCACGCTCCATCTGTCCCGACTGCTCACGAATACTGATGATCTCCTGCTGCGTAAATCCCATGCTTCCACCGCTTTCCTCAATAGTATGTTTTCTTTATTTTAACATGAACGGGATCGCAGGCGGTTTCAAAAGTTACAAATCATAAACAAACAGTTCAGTATTTTCCCAATGCTGTTGAACCGGCAATATCACGCATTCTGTCAACGGTCATCCGGCGCATAAATTTGCTGAACTTTTCTTTTCCTTTGGCGTTCGATTTATAGAAATCAATGATTCGTAAAATAATGGGGATGATTTGCCTTTCTTCCAGATCGGCAATCAGGAGCTCGGCAATAGCAGTCTTGATTCCTTTCGGCTCTCCTCCGGCATAAATGCTGAACTTATCTTTCATTTTCACAACACTAATGTCTTTAAGCAGCGGTTCACTTGTCCCAAGGGCGCATCCGGCATAGCCGATTTTAACAGGAGCCGGCGTTTCTATGCCCGCGACAGCAAGGTTCAGGGCTCTCGCTGTATCTAATCCGGCTGCCTCAGCCCCGTTGCAAAACTGGCAGGCGATCAAGCCTTTAATGACCGCGCCTGCCGGATAGACCTCCAATCCGCCTTTAACCAATTGCTCCTCAACATGTTTTTGCTCAGCAAGTGGCACTTCTATATAAATCTGTCGAAACGGCGTGACTTCAACGCTCCCTTCCGGGCCTGCAGCCGCGGCAATGATTGCAAGCTGTTCAGAAGCAAGAATGTTTCCGCCCACTTGAACGGGTGATGATACGGCAAACTTGATTGTTCCTGTCATCATGATTCTCCCTTGTTTAATCTCGAATTTTTTGCTTTCAACCCAAGGTACTCTTCATCCGTTATTGGCGTATCTTAACCCGCTGCAGCCGCAGGGCATTCAGTACAACTGAAACCGAGCTAAGTGCCATCGCGGCACCTGCGATCCATGGAGCGAGCAGCCCGAGTGCCGCAATCGGAATACCCAGTGTGTTGTATCCAAGAGCCCAGAACAAATTCTGCTTGATATTCCCCATCGTTTTACGGCTCATATAAATCGCATCCGGAATGCTCGAAAGGTCCCCGCGCATCAGCGTAACATCTGCGGCTTCCATCGCGACATCCGTACCTGTACCGATGGCCATTCCGATATCGGCAGTAGCAAGAGCAGGCGCATCATTGATGCCGTCACCGACCATCGCCACCTTTTTGCCTAATGCCTGAAGTTTCTTCACTTCCTCGGCCTTTCCTTCCGGAAGAACCTCGGCAAGGACATGATCAATACCCACTTGTGCGGCAATAGCTTTTGCCGTGCGTTCATTATCACCGGTGATCATAATGACCTGAATCCCCATGTTTTTCAACCGGTCAACCGCTTCCTTGGATGTTTCTTTTATCGTGTCCGCAACTGCTACCATGCCGGCATACTCATTGTTGATTGCGGCCAACATGGCAGTCTTCCCAGCTTCCTCCAGGCTAGTCATTACTTCGTATGCATGGGCAGCGTTTACGCCGTGTTTTTCCATTAATCTGCGTGTACCAACCAGCAGTTCCTTGCCTTCTACGACCGCTTTTATGCCGTACCCCGGGATGGCTGTGAACAATTCGGTTTCCGGCAGAGAGATATTGCGATCCAGAATCCCCTCCACAATAGCCTCGGCAAGTGGATGCTCCGAGTTTTTCTCTGCGGCTCCAACCAGTTTGAGAAATTCTTGTATATCGCCGTCTGTGATGATATCTGTCAATTCCGGTTTGCCTTTTGTAACTGTGCCTGTTTTATCAAGGATGATCGCATCAATTTTATGCGTTTGCTCCAAATGCTCGCCGCCCTTGAAGAGGATGCCAAGCTCCGCTGCACGTCCGGATCCGGCCATGATTGATGTAGGTGTAGCCAGACCCAGCGCACAAGGACATGCGATGACCAGGATAGCTATGGACTTCTCCAATGCGTCAGCAAAGTCCCCTGGTGTGACAAAGAAATACCATACAAGGAAAGCAGCTACTGCAATACCGACAACAATGGGAACGAAGATACCGGAGATTACATCAGCTACCCGCTGAATTGGTGCTTTGGAGCCTTGTGCTTCCTCTACGATTTTTATAATCTGAGCAAGTGCTGTCTCTTTGCCAACCTTGGTTGCCTTAATTCGCAAGACACCGTTTTTATTCAGGGTAGCTCCGATGACTGTATCCCCGGCTTTCTTCTCCACCGGTAGGCTTTCACCGGTCAGCATAGATTCATCGATTGCCGATACGCCCTCCAGTACATCGCCATCCACGGGTACCTTTTCACCGGGACGGATCATCACAATATCTCCGGTGATTACCTCTTCAACGGGTAATGTCAGCTCCTGACCATCACGAATGACACGTGCTGTTTTCGCTTGAAGTCCCATTAGTGATTTAATGGCCTCCGATGTCCGGCCTTTGGCGAGCGACTCAAACAGCTTCCCCATGATCACTAGTGTAATCAGAATGGCGCTGGTCTCATAGTACATGGAAGGTCCGTGATGCATTTCGCCTCCCTTAGCAAACCAATCCACTGTGAGGTACAAGCTGTACAAGTATGCGGCCGAAGTTCCAAGTGATACCAGCACATCCATATTCGCGCTGCCGTTCCGAAGTGCCTTATAAGCTCCCACATAGAATGGCTTTCCGATATAGAACTGTACCGGAGTTGCCAGAATCAGTTGAAACCATGGATTCATAAAAAGATCAGGCAGATAAATCCAGGAAGTAAAGGAGAAATGTGCTACCATAGCCCACAATAATGGGAAGGAGAGAATGGCCGAAATGAGCAGCTTTCGTTTCTGCCTTCTTATTCCCTGATCCCGGCTGTCCTTCAGGTCCTCTTTCTCCTCTGCGGTGACTGCTTTATAACCAAGCTGCTTCACTTTATTTTGCATATCCGCTACCGAGACCTCACCTGGAGCAAATTCTACTGTCGCGGTTTCCATTGCAAAATTGACAGAAGCATTGGATACGCCCTGCAGCTTGCTCAGGCCTTTTTCAATCCGGTTAGCGCAGGCTGCGCAGGTCATGCCTTCAAGCTTGAAGTGCATTACTTCCTTGGCGGTATCATAGCCGAGCTTCTTAATTGTGGCTTCGAGGTCACTATCCTTCACCTTATTCGTATCATAGGATACACTGGCTCTTTCCAAGGCGAAATTCACGTTGGCGGAATGCACGCCTTCCATTTTATTCAAACCCTTTTCAATCCGGTTCGCGCAAGCTGCGCAGGTCATACCGGTGATTTGCAATATCGTTTGCTTTTTATCTTTGGCAATGGTTGTTTCCACAGCTCATACACTCCTTGAATCCCTCAATTTTTGGAATCGTTTATTAGCACTGCTTTACAATCTATTCCTTTGCTTTCCATGTTTGTAGTATACCCTCCTACCCTATATTAAGTCAACATAATTTTATAATACCCCGGTAATCTATATCCATGAACTGAAAAGCACTCAAATTATCTTCGTATCCATCTGGGCGTCTAATCCATGAATTGCAATAAAACACTTTTCAAATCCATGTATAATAAGATTCATATCAATAAGTTACCGCTCTTAGGAGGGATTCGATGACGAACGAGATCATTCATTCCATCGTGGATTGTATGGCTGCAGGTAAGGAAATGTCCGATATTCAAAAGATTCAAACGGCTCACCGGATCATGCTTGCGGAATTCTGGGGGATTCATGAAGGTGCCAAAGTACTTGAAATCGGATGTGGTCAAGGTGATACAACAGCTGTCTTGGCCTATTTTGCGGGTGAATCCGGCTTTGTTCATGGTATAGATATCGGTCCTCCCGATTACGGTGCTCCGATCACACTCGGCGATTCCGCTAAGCACTTAATGAAATCACCATTAGGAAAACGAATTCAAATGGAGTTCGAGATGGATGTATTATCGCCGGATATCGATTTTCCCGAGCATGCCTTTGATTTTGTGGTCTTCTCCCACTGCTCCTGGTACCTTCGCTCATCCGAAGAGCTTATGGATATTCTTAAGAGAGTGAAAAGCTGGGGCAGACAATTATGCTTCGCAGAATGGGATACGCGGATTGAGAGAATTGAACAGTATCCTCATTTATTGTCGATACTTATCCAGGCACAGTATGAAGCTTTTAAAAAAGTCAGTGAATCGAATGTACGTACGCTGTTCACATCAGCTGATATTCAGCACGGTGTCAGTCAAGCGGGCTGGACAACCCTCAAAGAGCAGTCTCTGATGGCAGCAGAACTTCAGGATGGCGAATGGGAAGTGAAAAAGGTTCTGCTTGATGCCGAAGTGGAATTGAATGCACTACAGCATATGCCAATCAAAAGCAAAGATCTCATTCGATCTCAGATCATGATGCTGAAGCAATCCATTGAAATGCATCCAATTATGCCGCTTTCTGTTTATGCCTTCACCGCCATTTGAGGAAAATGCCGTTCCCAAAGAAAAAAGCCGCCCATGGCGGCTTTTCTGTTTTACTTGATCAATTTGTTCATCGTGGTCATGAGTTCCGTCAGCACTTCCTGATCCCCTTCCTGGATCCGTTGCACCACACAGCTTTTCATATGATGCTCCAGCAGCAATTTTCCGACACCGTTCAATGCGGATTGTACGGAGGCAATCTGGTTTAGCACATCATCACAATACGTATCCTTCTCGATCAGTCCCTTAATGCCGCGCACTTGTCCTTCAATGCGGTTCAATCGGCTGATCAGGCTGTTTTTAACCTTATCTGAATGATGGCTCTTCCGTTCCGAGTGGTCACCAGCGCATGTGTCTGCGTTCTGTTCCATATTCTGATCCATCGTATCCGGTACCGTATTCATACGACTCGCCTCCTTTTCCTATATAACTATTATACTCGGCATCCGGGGGTATACAAACCATTCCCTAAAGAACTTCAATAAGATCCATCACATTTTATTTTTTCTCGGATAAATTGCAAACTTGGGGCCACCTGGGTTTCATGAAGTCCGTGAAGAATCAATGGTCCATCAAAGGAATGCTTGCGCAGTAACGAAAGGTACATATCATAATTCAGACTCCCCGTTCCTGCTGCCAGAAATTCGACTTCTTCCCCTTCCGCAAAATCCTTCGCATGTGCAATCACGATATGCTTCCCAAGCAGATCGAAGGCCTCCTCGAGTATTTCCTTCATCCTGTCCGACTCTCCGGATCCGAATAAATTGGCTCCATCCATCACAACTTTCAGCCGAGAAGACTCCAAGGTATCGATAAGCCGCATTCCTTTTGCTGCACAATCAATCACATTGGATTTTTCCGGTTCGAAAGCCAGCACAATGTCATAAGCTTCCGCTATGATTAGCGCTTCCTTCATACCTCGGATCAAATCCTGCCATGCCTCATCAGAATCATTATCCGGATGGGCTTTCCACATGTCTTCCGGATTCCTGGTGCCGCTACACAGCGTGATCGTAGATACCCCCATCTCATGGCTCATGGCCGCAAGATAACCCAGACGCTTCAAACCTTCCTGCCGGACGCGAACATCGGGATGAATCATATTAAAGGTTCCAGAGACGGCGGCGATGCTGATTCCCCGCTCCTGTGAAGCCAACCGGATTCGGTAAGCCGCTTCCAAATCGATCTGTTCCGGCATGGAGATAAGCCCCGCGCATACAAGATTTAATTGGATAATATCCAGTCCATAAGATTTCACGGCATCCAGCGTTTGTTCAAGAGAAGGACGACCAAAGGTTTTGCAAAAGATGCCCGGTGTAATCATAATCCTCCGCTCGCATCATCTATCCTTACAGCTTCACCGCTTTCTGCGGATCTGGCAATGGCCACCATCGTTCGCATTGCGGCAATTCCGTCATCCAACCCGGCCCCTTGCATGGGTGCTTTATGTAAAATCGTATCCGCAAAGCCTTCTACCTGCAGCTTATAAAAATGGGCATCCTCCCCCAATGGACGGTGATAACAGCCATCCCGCGTTGAAAACACTTCTACATCCGTGGCTTTAAACAGCCATGGATTAAAGGTTTTGGCAACAACGCTTCCATGTTCCCCATAGATCTGAAAGCCCTCATGCCAGTCCATCCGCACCGCTACGGTCAGATCCAGATGCCCGATTGCACCGCTGGCAAATTCCGCTGTTACAAACCAGCAGTACGCACCGAACTTTTGAGTATTCCATGTCTTCACACTGACTATTTCTCCGCCAAGAAATCTTGCCGTATCCACCAAATGACTGCCGTGAGTCAGCATATAATATCGCTGTTTATCGAGCTTCGGGTTTCCTTCAGGTCTCATGGCATTCGGACTTAGAATCGCAAGCGGCTGTACATTATCAGTGACGGTATACCTGTAAGTCGAATCGCAATACCATGCTTTCAGTGCCAGCATTTCACCCATCTCATCCGTCACGAAGCGCTTCGCATAGGCGATGCCCGGATCAAATCTTTTCATGTTTCCGATCTGGACCGTTAAGCCCGTTCGACTCGCCACCGCACGAAGTTCTTCACATTCCTCAACCGTGATACCAAGCGGCTTCTCGACCAGCACATGCTTACCTGCTGCAATTGCCTTCATAGCAGCCTGCACATGAAACTGATCGGCAATTCCAATAATGACCGCATCAACATCCGGATCTCCCAGCATCAGATCATAGTCGCTATAGGACTTGGTCGGCTGGTGAATAGCAGACATTCGTTCAAGCAGATCTTCGGCTACATCACAAAAAGCGTATAGATCGGCATTTTTTGCTCTTCTACAAGCTTCAAAATGAGCAAACTGCGAAATCGGACCGCAGCCTAGCACGCCTACTCTCAGTCGATTGCCCTCGTTATTCATCACATCTGCCCCCCTTTTTCATGGATGGCTACAACATTTGCCCATAAATTATCATGATACATGAAGAAGTGTCAATCACTGCGTTTCACACCCCTGCAGTTTCTTATGTATCAGGGTATGCAAAAGGGAACCTTATACAAGGTCCCCTTTGCATGTTCATATGTTCTATTTTTATGTTATCATAATTTACATTTATGAGAGGTGAATATAGATATCGCTAGACTTCATTCGTAGTCTCTTGCTTATCCTTGTTCATTTCACGGTTGACTTCATGAGGTGTATTCCCGAGCTGCTCGCCCATGCTTTTGAGGAAATTAAGCATCATTGTAATGGAACGGTTCACATCAGGATCCTTCATCATTTTAAGCAGATCAAAGAATCCCTTCTGATCTTCATCTGTGTCCGTATCCAGTGCTTTATTCAGACCATGGCCGACCGCGTTCATCGTACGCTGCACTTTATGGGGCTCCAAGGTACTGAGAAATTGCATACCGGTTACCGCATTTTTCATCACGACAGGCATTCCGGATATTTTGATAAAATCAAAAACATGTGGAAGCACCTTCTCCCGGTTTTTCACCATACCATGGACAACCTCCAGATATCCTGCCTCATACATTTCCTGAATGATATCCATAAACATGAGCAGACCCGGGTTGCTTTTCGCAGCACCTGAAACCAGGCGTTCTACTTCTTGTTCCCTGATCTCCTCATCTGTAGGAATCTGGCGGTTGATTCGGGTAATCGGATTTGCCATGGATTATACCTCCTCCTTTCGGATGACTTCTGCAACCGGTACAAAATCCGGGCGATTCCATTTATCTTGAACACGGACACCCATTTGTGGATTCCGGCGTGTGTCCACACGGTGGTTAGATTTCGGGAGCGGTGGCTCACCGTCATAGGATAGAATTTCCATCGCTACTGCCGTCTCTTTATAATTCGGTGTATCTGTCACTGCATCATGTTCGCTGCTGGTCAGAAAGTTAACAGCCTGGCTGCTGCTGGACGTGTTCATCGGAAGATACAGCTCATTTCCTTTGACACGGTCAGTCACCAGAACTCGAAGCTTGACCGCTCCTTCCGGAGATGTCAAACGAACCATCGCGCCATCTTTAATTCCCCGTTCTGCCGCGAGTTCAGGAGATACTTCAAGCCAGGCACTTGGCGCTTTATGTGTGAGGCTCTTAGACTTATAAGTCATATTTCCTTCATGAAAATGCTCCAGAAGACGGCCGTTATTGATATGAAGGTCGTATTTCTCCTCGTAGACTTGCGGCGGTGTCCAGTCAACGGGGAACAGCTTCGCTTTACCATCCGGGAAATGGAACTCATCCTGATAAAGCAGCGGTGTATCCGTTCCATCCAACTGAACCGGCCAAACCAGACTCTTCCAGCCTTCCAAGCGTTCATAGCTGACTCCCGCGAACAGCGGAGCCAATACTGAAGCTTCATCCATAATTTGAGAGGGATGTGTGTAATTCCAGTTTGCTCCCATGGCGTTCGCTACCATCTGGATAATCTCCCAGTCCGGCTTGGATTCTCCCATCGGTTCAAAGACCGGATAAAAGCGCTGAATGCGTCTTTCGGTATTGGTAAAGGTCCCCTCCTTCTCCAAGCTTGGCGCTGCCGGTAATATTACATCCGCATATCTGGCTGTCCGTGAGAAGAAGACATCCTGAACGATGAAAAATTGCAGCTTACTGAAGGCTTCATCAACCAGGTTTGCATTCGCATCAACAAGAGCCATATCCTCACCAAACAAATACATGGCCTTGATCTTGCCATCCTGAATGGCATCCACCATTTCGTGGTTGTTATAGCCTATATTCTTTGGCAGTTCTACGCCCCAAGCATGTTCATAACGACCGCGAACCTTATCGTCCTCGACAGACTCATATCCTGGAAATACATTCGGCTGGGTCCCAAAATCGCAAGCGCCCTGCACGTTGTTGTGCCCGCGCAGCGGGTAAGCACCAGTGCCCGGTTTACCAAAATTTCCGGTAACCAGCTGCAGGTTGCAAATCGCCGTACTCGTATCCGTACCGCCTTTATGCTGGGTTACACCCATAGCCCACAGGATGCAGGTCGAGTCCGATTCATGAATCATTGTGGCAACCTGTATCAAGGTTTCCTTGCTGATTCCGGTTAACTCTTCTGCATAGTCAAGCGTGTACTTCTGAAGCGACTGTACGAAATCCCCGTAACCGTTCACTCGTTGATTAATGAATTCACGTGCTTCCCAGCCTTGATCGATGATGTATTTGGCAACCGCATTCAGCCAGATCAGATCCGTACTATGCTTCGGATGAAGATGGATATCCGCACGTTCCGCCATCTCATTTTTCCGCAGATCCGAAACAATCAGCTTTTGACCATGGAGCTTATGTGCCCGTTTAATTCTTGTCGCCAGAACCGGATGCGATTCCGCTGTATTGGCCCCGATAATGATCACAAGCCCTGCACTTTGAATATCTTGGATGGTGCCGGAATCACCGCCGTAACCAACGGTACGAAGCAGCGCTTTGGAAGCAGGGGTCTGACAGTAACGGGCACAGTTATCGACGTTATTCGTACCCATAATGGCACGGGCGAATTTCTGGAAAATGAAGTTTTCTTCATTGCTGCATTTGGAGGATGCGATATATCCGATGGCATCCGGCCCAAATTGATCCTTAACGCCGCCGAGTTTTTGGGCAATATAATCCATCGCCTCTTCCCAGCTGGCTTCCACGAATTCATCCCCTTGACGGATCAGCGGCTTAGTCAGCCGTTCCTCGCTGTTGACAAAATCCCAGCCCCATTTCCCTTTGACGCAGGTTGAAACGCCATTGACCGGCGCCTCCTCATTAGGCTCTACCTTGAGAATATGCCGTCCTTTCGTCCAAACCTCGAAACTGCAGCCTACACCACAGTATGTGCATACGGTTTTGGTGCGTTTAATGCGCGAGTCACGCATCGACGCTTCGATCTCAGAGATTTTGAAAATATCCCGGTAACCGGGTTCTACTTCCTTCGTCAGGTCAATCATCGGTTCAAGCACATCCGCAAAGGTTCCTGTCAGATATCCGGCTTCACCGATCATCGATTTCTCCATCAGGGCGTTGCAAGGACATACCGACACACAGTGTCCGCAGGATACGCAAGAGGATTCATCAATGGGAACATCCTGATCCCAAATCACTCTTGGATGCTCGCGGCTCCAATCGATACTGAGCGTTTCATTGACCTGCAGATCCTGACAGGCTTCCACGCAGCGTCCGCATAAGATGCATTGATCGGGATCATAGCGGTACATAGGATGTGACATGTCCTTCTCATATGGTTTCTCTTTAAATTCATATTTTTGATGATCCAGCTCCAGGAACTCCGTCGTGTTATGTACCTTGCAGTTACCGTTGTTATTGTCACAGACGGTGCAGTACAGCTCATGATTTTCGAGGATCCGGGACATCGCTTCCTGTTGGGCTTCCTTTACCAGCTTGGATTCGGTACGGACGTGCATGCCCGGCTCCACCTCCGTGGCACAAGCGCGGATAAGCTTCCCGTTCACCTCAACCAGGCATGTATCACATGTCTGAATAGGTCCCAATTGTTCGTGATAGCAGACGTTTGGAATATAGGTATCCCCGGATGCCTGCAGGATGGTTTGACCCGGTTTGGCTTCGTAGTTTTTGTCATTGATTCGGAAAACAAACGATTCTGCGTTCATGTAAGGAATCACCTCTGTTTAATAGTCTGAAATGAATAGAAGCCGAATCAGATATGTCAGCTTAAGTATAGTTACACGTGAATATTTAGCTTGAATCAATGGAATTTAACGACATCGTTGACTCTTGTCTAATGCTTTCTTGATTGAACGTTACGTTTGAACCCACTTGATCCAGTCGGACAAGTCCTAGCATACTGAAGTTTGGAAACAGACGCTTAGGCAGCTTGAAATCCACAGTGGAACCCCGTGTGGCCCTAATCCACGCGAACAAAGAAAGAACCCTGAGTAATCAGGGTTCTTTGTCCTTCAGGTATTTATTTTCGCCGTTCCTGTGATTGCTCAGATCAGATATTGGTCGATAGATAAATATGACCTCCGCCTGTGGATCAATCTGCTTGATGATTGCTTTAAAGCGCGGGATATCCAGGATATGAATCTTATACTGCAAATCATTTTGCAACCTATTCATATCCGCATTGCTCTCAGTTGTATTACCGGCGTCCAGACATATTCTCCGTTTTATTTCATACCGGATTCCTTCGGGATTAGAAGCGGTTATCCATACCGTTCTGCGCAATCCATACAACATCAAAGCCGATGTTTCGTATGCTGCCAAACAAGCCAACGCTGAGTACATGGTTCTCTCCCATCCCATCAAGATACCCGCAGAAACCAGAACCGCCCCATGACATATCAGCAGCAGATATTCCATCGGAACAGCCTGACTGGAAAGCATGATGGCCGGCGGCCGTACATGATCATACTTTTCCAACCCAAGTGAATCCAGAAGTCCGCCTGACTTAACGGCCAATCCGGCTCCGACTCCCAAGCATAGGCCGCCACCCAAAGCCGCAATGACAGGTTCCCCACTTACTCCAGGCAGCGGGGCAAGCAGAAATGCTGATCCCGAGAAGGATAGCAGCCCAGGCAGCACTTTCATAACTACAGGTCTGTGCCCAAGGAATGCATAGAGCAGCAGTAGCGGAAGATTGAATACAAACAGGAGAACCCCAAAATGCTTTTCAGTATGAAAGGACACCATCGCCGAGATTCCCGTTATGCCTCCTGCTATGAGCTCATGTGGATGCAAAAACAATTCCAACCCAATGGAAGCCGCGATTCTTCCCATAATGGACGGAAGAGCCGTCATTTTTCTAACGCTGTGATTCGGATTACGCCATTTCATTGGCATACGGTATATATTTTCATATGATTCATAACCTTCCCTCCTTCTGATTTCTGAATGGAAGTATCATGAGTAAAATAATCAAAGCATCTCTTCTTTGTGTACGCGCCCGTCTTTAAATTTGAATACCCTATTCAACAGCGTGTATATCGACTTGGATTGCTTTGTCAGAAGCGGCCCGAGAATGGCCAAAATCAGCACGTAGACCGCCGAGAAAGGTTGGAGAATATCCAGCAAACCACCATCCTTCCCCAAATTGGCCATAATAATGGAAAACTCCCCTCTCGACACAATCGTAAGTCCTATATTCGCAGAAGCTTTCGGAGACAAAGATGCCGTCCGTCCGGCAAGCATACCTGCGCTAAAATTTCCGATCAAGGTTACGATAACCGCTGCCAACGCCAGCCAAATTGCACTGCCGCCAAGTGACATGGGATCAATGGATAAACCGAAACTGAAGAAAAAGACGGCTCCAAAGAAATCACGAAACGGCATGATCAAATGTTCGATCCGTTTGGCATGCTCTGTCTCCGCCAGCACCAGTCCGACTAGCAGCGCGCCAATCGCTTCAGCGACATGGATCGTCTCAGAGAATCCGGCAATCAGAAATAATGAACCGAAAATAACTAGTGCAAACAGCTCATTGGATCTGATGCGCAGCCATTTGTTCAGCAAAGGAACAGCTTTCCGTCCGATAATAATGACTGCCAGCATGAATCCGAGTGACACGAGCGCCGATAACAGCACACCGCCGATCGAACTAGAATCGCTCAGCACAAAGCCGGACAGAATGGATATATAAACGGCGAGGAAGACATCCTCGAACATGATAATTCCGAGTATCATTTCGGTCTCTGGGTTCGCCGTCCGTTTCAAATCCACCAGAACCTTTGCCACAATTGCGCTTGAGGAAATGGTTGTAATGCCCGCAATGATCAATGCTTCCGCAACCGGAAAGCCGTTGAGAAATCCGAGCAGCAGACCGAGCGTAAAATTAATCCCTATATAGATCGACCCGCCTACTGCAATATTTCGTCCTGACTTGATCAGCCTTCCTACTGAGAATTCCAGCCCCAGATAGAACAGCAGGAACAAGACGCCAATTCTGCCCATAAAGTCGATGAATGGGGCACTGTCGATAAACCGGAAATCAAAATGCCATAGCTCCATCGCATGCGGCCCTACAGCCATCCCGATTAATATATAAAATGGTATCACCGAGAACCGAAGCTTCGCCGAGATCAGTCCTCCCAGTGCAATGAGTCCAAGCGCCAATCCAATTTCAAATACCAGATGCTCCATCCTTTCACCCGCTTCCGTTCATTAAAATTTGTTTGAAACGTTTTTGCTGATCCCTCTCGCCCACTGCCACAACCGTCGCTTCCGCGTTCAAAATGCAGTCAGAGCCGGGGTTTACTTGTTTTCCATTCTTTTTATCCATAAGCGCAATAACCGATGCTCCTGAATTTTGGCGGATATTGAGCTCGCCGATGGACTTTCCTATGCATGCGAAGTGCGGATCAATCCTATACCATTCAATCGTAAGTTCGTCAAAAGCCATCTCCACACTTTCCAGCTGCTTCGGCTTATAGACCATCCCCCCGACAAGCGCTGCAAGCTGCCTTGCTTCCTGATCCTCCAATGTCACCATGGATATGCTTTGCTCATCATCTTCATGGGAAAAATGATAGAACTCCCGTCTACCGTCATCATGTATGACAATAACAATCCGGTCGCCACTGGCTGCATCAATCTGATATTTCATACCGATCCCAGGTAAAATAGATTCACGAATGTTCATGAAAAATAGCCTCCTGAATGTTTCAATTTTTATATTAGTGAATTTAATCACATATGGATGGGTTGTTGTAATCATGCTGTTGAGATTATTTTTTTGGATTTAAATAAGCATTTTTGGGTATGAGAAATAAACCATTCCTACAATGGGAATCGTTTTCTGAAGGGCGGATTAAACTAAATAACTCGAGGTGAATTTGATCGGCAAAAGAAGCAGATATTTTTTACGGATGAGTATGATAGGAATAAACGGTAACCGGGGTTTAGGCAGGCGCAGCAACAGCAGTAGCGGCATCACGAAGAGAAGCGGCAGCGCCGAAGCCAGCATGATCAGTCTTTGCAGAAAAGACGGGGTTTTACGAGCGAGCGGTTTACTTTGCGGGTCCATCCGGCTGTGCACCGTCTCGGTTTCACTGCTGTAGGGAGAGGCTACTTCCTCTTCAAAGGAAATGGGAAAGGATAACATCTGGATACATCCGAGCACAACAATAAGCAGCATACGCAATCTTTTTGTCAGTGTCGTCATCCCATCCCTCCCTCTTGTGAAAATTTCATATATATTGATTTTAACATAAATAGCATAACGGTTTCAAACTGTTTAGTGCATATGAAAATAAAAACAACCCTGATCTCAGGGTTATTTTTATTTATGAGATTTCACTTCAATTTAAGCGTGGAATTCCTGTCCGTCCCGAACCTCCTGCACGTAGCCTGCCCGGATGACGAAATCACCAAAATGCTCGCCCGTCTCCCGTTCAGTACCATATCGTGCAATGATGGGCCCAAGAGAATCCAATATCTCGGCTTCACCAATATTTTCTTTGAACAGTCTATTCAGCCGGTTGCCTGCAAATCCCCCGCCCAAATACATGTTATACTTGCCCGGCGCTTTACCGATAAACGCAAGCTCAGCCAGCATAGGACGGGCGCAGCCGTTCGGACAGCCTGTCATACGGATGACGATGTCCTTCTCTTGCAGCCCTGCTTTTTCGAGCATCGGCTCGATTTTATCCAGCAGAGAAGGCAAATAACGTTCCGACTCAGCCATGGCAAGTCCGCAGGTTGGAAGGGACACACACGCCATCGAATTACGTCTTAAGGAAGAATAATGTGCTCCATCGGTCAAATGATATTGTTCAATCAGGGATTCGATCTTTTTCTTTTTCTGCGGGCTGATATTGGCGATGATCAGGTTCTGGTTAGGCGTCAAGCGGAAGTCACCCGTATGTTCTTTCGCAATTTCACGAAGCCCAGTCATCAGCTCATATCCCTCTTCGTCCTTCACACGGCCGCTTTGGATAAACAAAGTAAAATGCCACTTTCCATTGCTGCCCTTCACCCAGCCGTAACGGTCACCATTATCATGGAATTGGAAAGGTCTGGGTTCTTCAAGTTTCCACCCGAGACGCAGGGTAAGCTCATCGGTGAACCAGCCGATTCCACGGTCATCGATCGTGTATTTAAAGCGGGCATGCTTGCGGACAGCACGGTCCCCGTAATCACGCTGAATCGTAACGGTTTTCTCGGCAACATCAATCATCTGCTCCGGTGTACAAAAACCGATTACTTTTGAAACCTGAGGATAGGTTTTCGGATCTCCGTGTGTCATCCCCATTCCGCCTCCGACGGAAACATTGAATCCTGCCAGACGTCCATTTTCCACGATCGCGATGAAGCCGAGATCTTGGGAATACACATCAACATCATTGGAGGGGGGAACGGCAATACCGATTTTAAATTTGCGGGGCAGGTAGACGCGACCGTAGATCGGTTCCTGCTCTTCCCCGTCATTTTCACTTGATGCTACCTTTTCCCCATCCAGCCAAATCTCATGATAAGCCGTAGTCTTGGGGTCGAGATGTTCACTCACACGGCAAGCCCAATCATACACCTCGGTATGAATTTCCGATTGATGCGGGTTGGGATTACACATGACATTACGGTTCACGTCTCCGCAGGCGGCGAGCGTAGTTAACAAAGCTTCATTTACTTCACGGATCGTATTTTTGAGATTCCATTTGAGTACACCATGCAGTTGGAAAGATTGCCGTGTCGTCAATCGGATTGTACCATTGGCATAATGATGGGCTATACGGTCCATCATCAGCCATTGCTCCGGCGTAACCACACCTCCGGATGCACGGACTCTGAGCATAAACTGGTAAGCAGGCTCCAGCTTTTGTTTTTGACGCTCATTGCGCAGATCACGGTCATCCTGCATATAGCTGCCATGATGCTTCATCAGGCGGTTATCATCTTCCGGAATCGAGCCGGTTATTGGATCTTTTAATGTATCCGTCAGGCTTCCGCGCAAATAATTGCTTCGGATCTTTATCTCCTCAACATCGCTATGCGGGGCACTGTTTTTCGACAACAGATTATTCTCAGACATTTCGTACTTCTCCTCTCGCTACCTAAGGATTCCGCAGGCTCAATAAACATCCCGCTGATAACGCTTCTCCTGCTGCATTTGAAGTAAATACTCCGTCGCTGCTTCCGGACTCAAGCCGCCCTCCTGCTCAAGAATGGCTGCAAGTGTGGCATGAACGTCATGGGCCATTTTCTTCTCATCGCCGCATACGTAGACACAAGCACCTTCCTGAAGCCATTCATAGAGCTCACGGCTCTGTTCAAGCATCCGGTGCTGCACATATACTTTTTTGTCCGTATCTCTGGAGAATGCGACATCCATGCGGGAGAGTACCCCATCTTTAAGCCAGCGCTGCCACTCGGTCTGATACAGGAAATCCGTAGAGAAATGCTGGTCACCATAGAAAAGCCATGTTTTCCCTTCGGCTCCGCTCTCTTCTCTATCACCCAAAAAAGCTCTGAACGGTGCAACACCTGTGCCTGGTCCGATCATGATAATCGGTGTGTCCGGGTTAACCGGAAGCTTGAAGTTTGGATTATGCTGTATGTACACCGGCAGGGAGTCACCCGATTGCAGTCTCTCTGCCAGCTGTACGGAGCAAACGCCATAACGGTCTCTTCCATAGGCATCGTAACGTACTGAACGAACAGTGACATGGACTTCATCCGGAAAAGCCTTCGAGCTGCTGGCGATGGAGTACAGCCGGGCTGGAAGCTTACGCAGAATATCGGCAAAACTTTGTGCTGGTATGCCTTTCAGCGAATAGTCCTGCACAAGATCGAGCAGATCTCTTTCTTCGATATATCCTCTGAGCTCCTGCTCATGTCCGGCTTCGAGAAGCTCATTGAGCTGCGGGTTAGAAGATATTTCGGCAGCCTTCAAGAGAAGCGGCTTGGTCAGAACGGAAATTTCATAATGCTTCAGAAGCGCTTCCCTGAGCAGCAACATATCTCCATGCTTATTAACCGTAATGGACTCATCCGGATTCCAATCCATCGCACTGATCAGATCATCCACCAAATTCGGGTGGTTCTCAGGATAGATCCCCAGGCTGTCACCCGGTTCATATTGCAATCCTGAGCCTTCCAATGATATTTCAACATGACGGGTTTCACGATCGGAGCCGCGTCCGTTCAAATTCAAATTCTCCAAAATTTCCGCTTGAAAAGGATTGGTTCTTGAATAATCGGATTCTCCTTCACTTGGAGAAATGACTGCAGCCTGGGAACCGGAATTGCCCGCGGAATTCCCTTCATTAAGTGCTTGCAGCACGCTGTTCATCCACTCGGCAGCCGGTTCATCAAAATCCACATCGCAATCCATACGCGGAACGAGCCTTTTGCCACCCAGCTCTTCCAGACGCTTATCAAAATCTTTGCCTGTTTGGCAGAAGAATTCATAAGATGTGTCACCCAGTGCCAATACGGAGAAAGACATCCCCTCCAGCTGGGGAGCGCGTTTGCCATGCAGGAATTCAAAGAAGGAAATGGCATTATCAGGTGGTTCACCTTCACCATGCGTACTCACAAGAATCAGAAGATTTTGAACCTTTTTCAGGCTGTTAGGCTTAAAATCACTCATTGAGGAAACCGTAACCTGTGCTCCCTGATCCATCAGTTTTTTGGATATCTTCTTGGCGAGCCCGCTGCAGTTACCTGTCTGCGAACCAAAAAGAATGGTTACTTCCCTGGATCCAGTGGCTTCTGATACAGCAGCATTCCCTGCGTTTGCCTGTACCGGTATTGCCGTTCCTGCAGAACTGTGCAGAGCAGCCAAGTATCCGCTGAGCCAGCTTGCTTGCACTCCGGTAAGTGTCGGCAGCAGACGATTCAACACTTCTGCCTGCTCTTGATTAAAAGGACTGTTTGTTACTTGAAGCTCCAACCCCATCCACCTCACGTTGACATGCTTTTTTTATAATTCCGACTAAAACTATCCACTTAATATTATACTTTCTTGAATCTATCACAGCATGCGTATGAGGTCAACGAAGAATTTTCAGCATTTTACCAGAAATTCAGGTCTATGGAATAACAAAAAACCGCGCTACTGCGCGGGTTACCGGTTGTTTTATTACATTAAAGTGCTATTCCTGTGATGCGTTAGATTCCATTTTAAAAAACTTACCGCAGGCGGCTATCCGGATCCTGAGACATCAACCATTTTGAAGCTTTTCTTCATTAAAAATAAACATAACAAAAAAAGCAGCCAAAACCCATGTTTTGACTGCTTCTATCCCATATTCATTAATATCCGTTTATCGGATCACCGAGCAGGCAATCCGGGCGCCTGAATTACCGGATGGATCTGTAACGTAGTCGTCGGCTTTTTCATGAATCATAAGCGAGGTACCGCCAGATTTCAGCAATGAATTGGCTGCATCCTTTTGAAGCGTAACTGATTTGCTCTCCAAATCTGCGATTACCGTTCCATCTGCTTTCACATGAATGTTGAGCAGATCACCTGCATGATAACCCTTCGGATTCTTGAATCCATGCTGTTTGCCTTGCGGGTTAAAATGAGCTCCTGCGGACGTGAAATCCGGTGGATCACATTTGCCGGTTTCATGGAAGTGAATGCCATGCTCACCCGGAGGCAGGTTCTTTGCTTCGATATGAATTTGGACGGCGTCGGTCTTTTGCGTCAATACTGCAGTGCCCACCTCAACTCCTTTAGAGTCGATAATGGTTGTTTTTACTTGCTGTTCCTCTGACTTCGCCCATACGGATGGACTCATTGGTGCAGCCCCGAATACCAAAGTGCTGAGCACGCTCAGGCAGATCGCTTGTTTTTTCATTATGCTGATTCTTCCTCCTGTAGATGTTTTCGGTTCCTCTACACAGGGTTGCCCTATTTGCGGAAAAAGATAACATTAAGCATCAGCAAAAATGTTGTTATACCAGATTCACGCCTTTGCGTTCTCTTGCTTGTTCACTTGCTCCTGCGGAAGGATGCGAAACAGCAATATGTACAAAGCCGCACTGAGCAGCGTGCATAAAAATATAATTCCGAATACGAAAGTCGGCGCAAGCCAGGAAGATAATAGCACGGTCATCGGAGCCAGAAAACGTCCCAAGGAATATTGTAGGTTGGATGCCCCCATGTACTGACCTCTGGCATGCACCGGAGCGTATTTGCTGACAAAGCTTTCCGTGACCGGAGAACGTGAAATCTCGCCGATCGTCATGATGATGATGAACAGGAACAGCAGCCATACATGGGTCGTCAAGCCGATCAAAAACATCCCAAGACCGAACAATACCGAGGAAATTATGAACACGTTGCGGTCGCTCGTATGCTCGAACAGCTTCGTAACCGGAAGTACGCCGACGACGAACAAAAGACCGTTAATGCCAAGCATCCATCCAAAGATATCCGTGCTGCTGAGCGAATAGGTCCAGTGCGCGAATGCCAGCAGGGATTGTGCCGGTACGTATTCCTTCACATAGGTGGCAAGATACATGTCCAGCTGCATAAAGGCAATCGTAACCAAAATCCCCGCAGCAATATATATGGCAAAAGCCTTGTCCTTGAAAATGACGCCATAGTTGGTAAATTGCTCTTTAACAAGTTGGGATATTGTCCCCGGCTTGCTCAGCTCTTGTGGACGATGCGGAAGCGTTTCCCGGATCTTCCACAGAATGATCAGAAAATACAGCAGCGTGACGACCGTGCAGGTCCACAGCAGCTCTGGTCGGTGGTGAATGAAAAAAATGGAGCCCAGAGCCGGTCCGAAAACAGCGCCGATATTTCGGCCAGTCACAAACGTCGCGAATACGAGTCTGCGATCCTTCTCTGCCGTCACATCCGCTACCATGGCCGAGCTTGCTGGAGAAAAGATAGAGCCGCCGAGTCCGATTCCGATATACGCGAAGTAATCGAGCCAATGATTCGAAGACATAGCGAACAGTCCGAACATCAGGGATTGAATCAGGTAGCCCGCGAGCATGGGTGGGCGCCTGCCGTAACGGTCGGACAGAAAGCCTCCAAGCAGATTGGCGAAAATGCCGACAAGAGGCGGAACGGCCATGAGCATGCTGGCCACGGATTTCCCGAATACCCCGCTGAAATACAGTGTCATAAAGGGAAAGTACATCCAGAACAGCATGTTGAACAGTGAATCCCCGATCAGCCTAATTTTGAGATTGAGATCCCATTTCAACCAGTACATGAAAAATAGTCCTCCTGATTAAATTTGCAAACCATCTTTGCAACGCGCGAGATGTTGGGAAAAAAGGAAGGATTTCTAATATACCATATATTTTCAAATTCACAAGAAATATTTAGCGAAAGTTTACCCAAATAAAAAGACCCGGCTCTTTGGATGGAGCCCGGTCTGCTGCGATATCTTCGGCATGCATTTTCCCAAAAATGACTTACAGCGTTTTGCTTAGAATTTCTCCAGGCAACCCACCGATTTCGCAAACCGGAACATTTATCACAGCGGATAAACGTAATTTCATCTATGATCATTTCAGCGCTGATTCAGCGCTGATTCGAAATAACCTTCCACCCGGATTTTTCATGGCGCACATCATCTGATCATTTATCCATAAAAAACAGCCTGCAAAACCCGATTATCAGGCTGCAGACTGTATTTTGCACATACGGATTACCCGATTTCCGGAATGTGAATTTCGACTTCTTTCTTGGTTTGGGCTGAACGCAATATGCCGTCCAGAATAGCCTGGTTGCGGAGTATCTGCTCACCTGGAATCGGCGCAGGACCTCCCTCGCGAAGCGCGCGGGCAAAATCCTTGATTTTCTCTTCAAACACGCTGAGCTTATGATCGATCAAAGGAATAATACTTTCCGTGTGATGTCCTTGAATGTCATGAAAAATGGATACGGAGCCGACGTTGCCGTCCCATACGCCGCTCCATGGGCCTTTCCCTGCCGGAACAACCTTCATGCCTGCATCCGTTCCGAGGAACATGGTTGATCCAAGCGTATCCATGTGCATTGCCCAAGAGGTTTTGAAGTTAAGCACCAGGTCGCCTTCAAAACGGATCATCGCAACACCGAAGTCCTCCACATCAAATTGATCCGCTTGCGGATGATATTTCGGATTGGTACCAAAGTGATTAGAAGTATAGGCCGAAACGGTCAGCGGCTTTGGATAGCCCAGCGTATTCAAGGCCAAATCCAGTGAGTAGCACCCAATGTCGGCCATCGCACCTGCACCCGCGATATCCTGGCGGATAAAGGTTCCTCCAGGCATGCCACGGCGGCGTCCTCCGCCTGTTTCCACGTAATACACTTTTCCAAGCTGGCCTTTCTGAACCAGATCCTTGATGAGGCCCATATTCGGGTCATATCGCGGCTGAAAACCAATATTGAGAATTTTACCCGTCTGCTTCGAAATTTGCACCATATCAACAGCCTGCTCCAGTGTAACAGACATCGGCTTTTCCACCATTACGTTTTTACCCGCAAGCAAAGAATCGATCGTAGTATGATGATGCGCTACGTTTGGCGTACAGATGCTTACGCCATCCAGCTCCATTTCCAGCAGCTTGTTGTGGTCGTCAAAACCTTTGGCCTGCTGCAAATCCCACCGCTCAATAAATTGGTCTGCCCGGCCCGGAAAAATATCGGCAACACCGACAATTTCAACATCCTCTATATTCTTATAAGCCCGGGCATGCTCGCCCGCAATTCCGCCACTTCCAATAATTCCTATTCGCAATGTCTTTCTCACGTGATTGCCATCCTCCTATACGTTTGCATTCATACTCCGGTATTCGGTGGGTGTCATACCTATTCTTTTCCGGAACACGGTATGCAGGTAACTGCCGCTGGAGAACCCTTCCAAACTAGCAATCGTATCAATCGACTCTTTGCTTTCTAACAGCCTGCGACGTACCGCCTTCAATCGGATATCCTCTAGAATCTCACTGAAAGACCGTCCGTCGCCAAGTTCTTTGATAATACGCTGCAGCTGTCTTGTACTGATATGCAGCTTATCCGCTACATCATCGAGGATCACTTCTCCAGCAGAGTTTGCCTGTATGTACTCCAAAGCGAGCTGATAACGGTAGGCTTTCATATCCCGGGAAGGCAGTAGCGCCTCCATCGGCTCCGATTCGTAGGCTCTGACAGCGCGAAGCAATATCTGGATCACACTGTGCTTGATCGTTGTGTACAGCCCCGCGTATTTCATTTGCGAAGCTTGATAAGCTTCGAGAAAAAAAGGCATCGCCCGATGCATATCCATCACCGGCTTTAGGGGAAGCCGTGTCAGCTTCTCCATACAGTCATGCGCTTCGGCCAGCTCCCAAGGATCTGCTCCCTGACGGGGGGATCTGCCTTTATTCTCTTTGTCTGCCAGATTAACGATATCGACATGCAGGCATAGCTCATCCATTGATTCCTGTGCATCGGCTTCCTGATAATGCATCACATCCGGTCCGGTCAAATAGAGCATGCCTTCTCTTAGAGAGAATGGATCGTCTTCCAGAATGACCATCCCTTTGCCTCGTGGAATAAAATGAAATTCATACTCGGCATGCTTATGAAAAGAAACCATTTTTCCGGGAGGAAACGTTATCAAATGAAACCTTAACACCCGAATCTCATAATTCCCCCAATATACCTTCAAATCGAGTCGTTCCAAAGCGTCTTGACGCTCCATCATCACTTCATACGGAAAGTTGTTCATCATGCAGCACATTCCTTGATTCCATATTTTAAGTATATGTCAGGCTTTAAGCCTGCAGATCAGATAGGCGTACTCCGCGATGTTCACGCGCCGATTGATTGGCTGCTTCCATCAGTTTCGTCAGTTCTACAGCAAAGGCCAAATTCTCGTCGGCATTCGTATCCTCTTGGATATGGCCAATCCACTGCTGAAATGCGCTTTCCCGCGCTTCTGCAACCGGAAGCTCAACCCAATCGTTCTTAAATTCTTCTTTGCGAGTGGTCCGGATCAGCAGTTTCTCATTCGGTGTACCGTATAAAATGGTGCCGTCTGTTCCATGAACTTCAATGCAGAATGGGGAGAAGTTGTTAACAAAGCCTGCTTCTACGATTCCGACGGCTCCGGATGGCGTTGAGAGCGTGGCTACTGCATTATCCTCAACCTCTTTGCCGGTAACATATCCGAATTCCGCGTTCACCTCTACAGGCTCCTGCTGCAGGAACAGCCTAGTCAGATACATTGGATGACAGCCAAGGTCAATAAGGGCTCCGCCCAGGCAATCCTCAAGACTGTAGAAATGCTCCGGCAGCCAGCCCGCAGTTGCCCCGTTATGAGACAAACGGACACGAACCAGGGTCACCTTTCCAAGAAGCT
Organism: Paenibacillus sp. J23TS9; assembly: GCF_018403225.1. Taxonomy (NCBI): domain Bacteria; kingdom Bacillati; phylum Bacillota; class Bacilli; order Caryophanales; family Paenibacillaceae; genus Paenibacillus; species Paenibacillus sp. J23TS9. Next base: position 2,129,130 of record NZ_BOSG01000001.1, read on the forward strand.
CCTGATCCAGAATATCCCGGATCGCAAGAGTATAGCCGTCATTCAGTCTTGGCAGTGATACGGTCAGCTTTACCTTATTTTCGTTTACCGCATGCAGAATTTCGTTCACTTCCTGCAGCGTTGGCGCAAGTACCTTCTCTGTAAAAATATGCTTGCCTGCCGCTGCTGCCTTCAGGATCACTTCACGGTGCATCCGGGTTGGCGCATCCACAATAACCGCATCAATATCATCCTGCGCCAGCATCTCATCCAGTGATGCATAGAACGTTACGCCTTGTTTATCGGCTGCTTCTTTTCCCCGTTCCGGATTTTCATCCCATACTGCAACGATTTCAGCTTCCGGATGCTCCTGTGCTTGTTTTGTATAATCCCATGCGTGAACATGCCAATAGCTAATTTTTCCGATTCTTATCATTTTCAGCCACCTCAATATTTAATATTATGACATCATGCCATTAATCTATCACAGGAAAAGGCGTTTATACAGTGTAACATTACGACAAAAGACTTTAATTTTACGACATTCCGAATAAATTAAGGAAAGAGAAAAAACTCACTCTCTCTTTTTAAAAAGGGTGAGCTTTTTCCTATTCGTCTCTATTCAAAATATACGGTTTTCCCGGTACGGGCGGATTCATAGATCGCTTCTAATACCTCGGTCACGACCAGCGCCTGTTCAGGCAGCACCATCGGTTCGGTATCATTCAAGATGCTGTCGATCCAAAGTCTGCATTCTCTGGCTGCCTGGCCTTCCGATTTCCCGTCAAAATAAGCGACTCCACCTGTGTTCAGCTCTGGCTGCTTGGTATACAGATGACCCAGCTCTTCGCCGTTAATCCGCAGCCCATCACGCATATCCGCACCCGCTTCGGTACCGCACAGCGTCGCCTTCGCCTCTCCCACATCGAGCGTATTAAGCGCCCAGCTGGATTCCAGCGTCACAGTTGCACCATTTTCCATCGTAATGAAGCCAAATGCTGAATCTTCGACTTTGAACTGTTCTGGATCCCAAGGTCCAAATGCGTTTGCGGCATCTTTTTTGCTGCCCAGCTTGTGATAAACAGTACCTACAACGCTCTTCACTTTGTAGTTGTTCATCAGCCACAGGGTCAGGTCCAGTGCGTGAGTACCAATATCGATCAGAGGTCCGCCACCCTGCTCTTCTTCGTTCAAAAACACGCCCCAAGTCGGTACCGCACGTCTGCGAATGGCATGAGCTTTGGCAAAATAAATATCGCCAAGATCGCCACGCTCACAAACTTTCTTAAGCAGCAGGGAATCCGGACGGTAGCGGTTGTCATAGCCAATGGTCAGCTTTTTGCCGGTCCGTTTGGCAGCATCCAGCATAGCTCTTGCTTCCTCGGAGGTTTTGGCCATCGGTTTCTCGCACATGACATGTTTACCGGCCTCCAGTGCGGCAATGGTAATGAAGGAATGGGATTTGTTTGGTGTGCATACATGAATCAGATCGATGCTCTCATCCTTCAGCAGCTCCTGATAATCTGTATAAATAGCAATGTCTTCCTTGCCGATTTTCTTCGCGGACTCAATCGCCCGTTCTTCAATAATGTCGCAGAATGCCACCAGTTCGACGTTTTTCTGCGCATTCAAATTCGGAATATGCTTGCCGTTTGCGATTCCGCCGCAGCCAATAATGCCTACACGCAATGTTCTTTGTACTTGTTCAGCCATTTTATAAAGTCATCTCCTTGATATCATTATTTATAATATTTGTCGAAGGTATTTGAGACTGGCACCGATGCTTTCCAGCTGGGGAATCTCGTATTCCTCCTGCTCTACCGTGTACCACTCTACCCCGTAACGCTTGCCAGCCGCAGTAATCGATTGGAAATCCATGATACCAGAACCGATCTCTGTGTTCCGTTTGTCCTGCTCACTCTTCATGTCCTTGATGTGCAGAATACGACAGCGTTCTTTCAATGTCTCAATCCAGTCCACAGAGCGGAAGCCGGCATGTTCTGCCCAATATGTATCCAATTCCAGAAATAGATGATCGGGCTGCGTATGGTTCGCAAGCAGTTCCAGGCCGGTGAACCCGTCAAACTTCTGAAACTCGATTCCGTGATTATGATATCCGAAACGAATGCCATGTTCCTTGCACCGCTCCCCAATCCTATCAAACGTTTCAGCTGTACGCTTGTAGCTGTCAGCGCTTTCACGCATCTCCTCAGGAAGACCCGGGCAAATAATATAGGGGCTGCCGATCTCAAGCGAGTATTCAATGGTATGATCGAGCTGAAGCAATAGATCGGATATACCGATATGACTCCCCGCGGCCCGCAGTCCAATTGAATCCAATGATTTTTTCAATTCCGCCGCAGATGTCCCGAAATACCCGGCGAATTCAACGCCGTCATATCCGATCTCTGCCACCTTTTTCAGCGTACCCAAGAAATCTGTGCTTGTCAGTTCTTTAATGGAATACAGCTGAAGCGCTATATTTTCCATATATAAGCCTCCTCCTGTGTAACAAGTAAAGTAAGAATACCAAAATCGCCGAATAAGTAATACAATGAACCTATCCGAAAATATTAAATATTTGTCATGGTGAAAATGAGGTGCTGAAATGATGCTTGAGCCGTATTTTGAATCCAACCGGTCTGCTGCCGGATCCATCCACTTTCCTTACGAAAGCATGATCCACTACTCCAGTAAGGAATCACGCTGCATTGTACGTCCGCACTGGCATATTTATATCGAAATCCTATATTTCTTATCCGGTAAAGCCAAGGTCTTTCTAGGAGGAGAATGCCATGTTGTCGGCAAAGGCGATCTCATTCTGATCCATTCGCATGAGACGCATTCTATCTACTCCATGGGTGAGGAAATCTCCTATATTGTCGTCAAGTTTGATCCTGAGATTCTGTACTCCACTTCACGGACGATTCTTGAATCCAAATACATACTGCCCTTTACGCTCGCTGATTCCAACGGACAGAGGGTCTTTACCGAAGCGGAAATCAATGATACTCCCATACCGGCTCTGATCAGAGAAATATATGATGAATTCAGCTCCAAAGGCTTCGGATTCGAGCTTGCTGTTCGTACGCTGATCTGCCGTGTTTTTTTATGGTTTTTGCGTAAGACCCATAACCAGCATTGGAGCTGGGAGGTGGCCCATTCGCTGAATGACAGCGACTACCAGATGCTGCAGAAAGTATTTGAATACATTGACTACAACTACATGAATGATATCAACGCCCAGACGGCAGCCGGCCTGTGCAATATGAGCTACAGTTATTTTTCCAGAAAATTCAAATCGATCATGGGCAAGACATTCACCAACTATTTAAGTTATATCCGAATCACCGAAGCGGAAAAGCTCCTGCTAACGACAGAAATGAGCATGACAGATATTGCTCTTGAGGTTGGATTTTCAAGCTCCAGCTACTTCATTCAGCAGTTCAGGCAGTATAAGAATATCTCTCCACACCAGTTCCGCAAAAAAGGAAAAGCCTGATACTTGTCGTATCAGGCTTCCCATGTTATTTATTGAGATGAAACGGAAACGTTGAGATGACCACATTCTTCTGATTAAACAAGTATGCCCGCAGGAGCAGACTGGTCTGGTTATGGAGAATATGCTGCCACCAATGCTTCGTAATAAACTGCGGGATCAGAACCGTGATATGGTCTGTCGCAGAGGTTTTCCATTCCACTGTATTGATGAACTTCATGAGTGGACGTATTACGCTGCGATAGCTGGAACGGAGCACGATCAGCCGTACGCCTGGATTCCAATCATCCCACTTCTTCTCCATCCGTTCAATTTCTTCATCATTAAATCCTACATAGACGGCAACGACGTTATCCGTAACTGATTTGGCATATCCTATCGACTGCTTTACCACCTGGGTGATCCCTGCGATCGGAACCACAATGGTGTTTCCTTTAATAACAGGCTTATCTCGAATCACGTCAATACGCAGCTGTTCCGCTGTATTCCGGTAATGCCGCTCGGTCTGATAAAAGATGTAGATAACGATCGGAAGGAATATAAATACCATCCAGATATGCGTGAATTTCGTAAATACAAAGATCAGCGCAATCGTTAGTGTAGTCAGCATGCCGATCGTGTTGATGATAAATTTGATTTCCCAGCCGGATGGCCTAAGCTTCGTCCAGCGGATCATCATTCCCAGCTGTGACAATGTAAAAGGAATAAATACACCCAGCGCATACAGGGGTATCAAATTTTCCGTATTACCTTGAAACACAATAACGAGCAGCGCCGACAGAACGCCCAGATTAATGATGCCATTCGAAAAACCGAGACGGTCTCCCCGTACCATAAACATCCGGGGCATAAATTTGTCTTTGGCCAGCATAAAAGCAAGCAGCGGAAAAGCCGAGTATGCCGTATTGGCTGCCAAAAACAAAATGAGTGCCGTAATGCCTTGAATAATGTAGTAAATCACTCCCCTGCCGAAAGTGGCGTTGGCAATCTGGGAAACGACCGTTTCTTTCGGATTCGGAGCAACTCCGTACCAATAAGCCAGCAGGCTGATTCCGATAAACATGGCACCGAGAATCGTACCCATCATGATCAGTGTCCTTGCCGCATTTTTCTCTGAGGGCTGCTTGAAGTTCGGAATCGCGTTTGATACAGCCTCCACCCCGGTTAATGCCGAACAGCCGGAACTGAAAGCTTTGAGCAGCAGGAACAGACTAACATTGGATACCGTGGTACCAAGCGCTGGGGCAGCCGCATGAATGCCTCCGAACGCATATTTGATAACCCCTGATATGATCAATACAAAGATGGAGATGACGAACAAGTATACCGGAATGGCGAGCACAGAGGCCGATTCCGTGACTCCCCTAAGATTCATGATCGTAAGGAAGAGAATCATGACCAGTGCAATGAGAACCCGGTGATCATGGAGCGACGGAAAGGCCGATGTAATGGCATCCGTACCCGCAGAGGAACTGACCGCAACCGTCAGAATATAGTCAACCAGCAGGGAGCCGCCAGCCAGCAGGCCAACCGGAACGCCTAAATTCGTTTTGGCGACAATATAAGCACCGCCCCCGCTTGGATAGGCAAAGATGGTTTGGCGGTAAGATAAAATTAATATGAATAACAGTCCCAGAACTGCGATGGATATGGGAATCGAATACCAGACCGCGGCAAAGCCGGCTGCCATCAGCACAATCAGAATTTGCTCCGTTCCGTAAGCCACTGAGGAAAGCGCATCTGAGGAGAGCACGGCAAGTGCCTTCAGCTTCGTTAACTTTTCGCCTTCGATTTCTCCGCTTTTCATCGGCCGGCCAATCAGCACCCGCTTAAACTTATTCACCATCGAAAAGTTCCTCTCTTAGTAAAAATCATCCTATTTGCGTTTAAGCGGTGCATTCTGTTTTAAGTTTCCTTAATTTATTTTTTTTAAACACTGTTTTGTATGAATAAACAGATGATAATATTAAATTTTCGGCAAAAAAATAACCATTCTCTCTCTAGGGAGTATGGTTATTTTCAAACTCGATATATAAAAAACTGCCGGGAAGTCCCGACAGTTTCTTTCCGTTATTTCACATGAACTCGTTTGATGAACAGTGCACTCACAAAACCGATCAAAGCGACAATCATTCCGAACATAAATGCATCTTGAACACCTGTCGTCAAAGCATCCAGCATATTCGGGTTCGCCGCATGGCTCATATATCGCGTCTGCCCTGCTGTCATAATGCTGACCGCAACCGCGGTACCAATCGCACCGGCAACCTGCTGCAAAGTGTTCATGATGGCCGTTCCATCCGGATAATACTGCTGCGGAAGCTGATTCAAACCATTGGTTTGCGCTGGCATCATAATCATCGAGATTCCGATCATCAGACAGGTATGAAGTACAATGACTAGAAAAATCGCTGAAGTCGGAGTGACACTGGCGAAGAACCAAAGCATCACTGCAGCCACCAGGAAGCCGGGAAATACCAGCCATCTTGGTCCGTACTTATCAAAAAGACGCCCCATAATCGGTGACATGATACCGTTGATAATTCCACCCGGAAGCATAATCAGACCTGCATAAAATGCTGTTTTGCCGAATCCTCTCTGCAGGAACATCGGCAGTACTAACATGGACGATAGAATAATCATCATACTGATGAATACCATCAGGACACCGAGTGTAAACATTGGATATTTGAATGCCCGCAAATTGATCATCGGCTGTTTCATCCGCAGTTGACGAAGAGCAAACAGCATAAGTGCTACCACACCAACAGCAAGGGCCACGATAACCTTGGTGCTTGACCAGCCTCCGCTTCCTTCACCTGCACTGCTGAAGCCGTACACAATACCGCCAAAACCTAGTGAAGACAATAGGATGGATAAAAAATCAATTTTCGGTTTCGTAATCTTCGAGACATTCTGCATAAAGAAGATACCGCAGACCAGTGACAATACCAGGAATGGCAGCGACAGCCAGAAGATCCAGTGCCAGCTTAAATGCTCGATAAGCAGTCCGGCAATGGTTGGTCCGATCGCCGGTGCAAACATAATTACCAAACCGATAATACCCATGGCAGCTCCCCTTTTTTCAGGAGGGAAAATCACCAGGATGGTATTGAACATCAAGGGCAGCATAATACCTGTACCGATAGCCTGAACGACGCGTGCGAGCATCAGCATCTCAAAATTCGGTGCAAGCGCCGCAATCAGTGTACCCAAAATGGAAAAGATGATCGCTGTGACGAAAAGCTGTCTCGTCGTAAACCATTGTAAAAGCAGACCTGAGACAGGTACAAGAATACCGAGAGTAAGCAGGTACCCCGTCGTCAGCCACTGCACGGTAGCAGGTTCAATATGCAGCAATGTCATTAAATCACTTAATGCGACATTCAGCGCTGTTTCACTGAACATCCCAATGAATCCGCTGATCAACAGCGCAATCATGATAGGTATAACTTTAAACTTCTTTTGCTCATGTTGTTCATTCTTTTGATGTATGGTTGCTTCCAAAATCTCATCCCCCGTTATGTCTATCTAAGTTTGTGTTCTTCCAAGCATCTCATTCAACAATAAACCGGCGTACTTGGAAATCAATAAGATATGGCTCGTATCTCTGTTGGTTTGAGCCAATATCAATGAGCCTTCCAGCATAGACAGAAGAACCTCGGCGGTTTCATCCGCCTGCTGCTTCTCCAGTCCCTCCTTCAAAAGCCTGCTGGATATAATAAATTGCCAGTCAGCAAGCACGGATTGACATGCCTCCCGCAATGAATTGCTAATTGCAGAGGTTTCGACCGCCATCCAAAAGCTGAATGGGACAAACCCTTCAAAATTGGATTTCAGCGCTTCATCCGCCATATTCTCAATAAACTGCCGCACGGCCTGAACCGGGTCGGGAACCTTCTCAAATACATCATTCCATTTATCCGCTACAATCAATTTTGTGCGGTGTATGCATTCGAGTGCCAGCTCCTCCTTCCCTTCGGGAAAGTAATAATAGAGAGATCCCTTGGGACAGCAGCTTTCTTTAACAATCTGGTTTAAACCCGTTCCATGATAACCCTGCTTGAAAAACAGCTTGGAAGCTGTATCCACGATGGATTCACGCGAATTGGGCTTGCCTACCATTATTGTTCACCTCCCAATTATAACGATCGGTCTATATATTATAAAGGATTCTAGAGGACAGTTGTCAACTATTTTTAATTGACAGTCATGCTGGTAAATGATGAAAAAAAAAGCCCATGCAGCGCATGGACGATATTAATCAAACTATTTAATAAGCGTATGTACCATTGTTATCAAGCCCTTTAGCATGGTTTCATGGGAAAGCGAAGGCAGATTCGGCTTACTCGCGGCCATCTCTTCCGATGCCGGGAAATGGACAAATCCGCCTGCGATTGGAAGCTGATGAATTCGGATGTAATCAAGAAGAGCATACATCGTATTGTTGCATATGAATGTCCCCGCCGAATAGGAGATGGAGGCTGGAATACCTTGCTCTCTCATGGTTTCAATCATCTCGCGGACCGGTAAACGGGTAAACAAACCATCCGGGCCTTCCGGGTTTACATATTCGTTATAAGGACGAACACCTTTATTATCTGAAACCGTGGATTCCTTTGGTACTTCTTTGAGATTGATGGCTATTTGCTCCGGAGTAATTGAAGTCCGGCCTGAGGCTAATCCACAGCAAATGACAGCATCCGGTTGTATGGATTCGATCGAATGAATCAGATTTTCCGAACATTCATCGAAAACTACCGGCAGCATCAGGGTATAAATTTCTGCACCCTCAAAAGATTGCTTTTCCATGTCTTCGATCAATCTTTGCGTCGGGTTAATCGTATCGCCGCCAAAGGGTTCGAATGCCGTGATCAGAATTTTCATATAAATCCCCCCTTATTTTGTTTACAAAGCTTGAACCAATACCTGCTCTTGGTTGAGTGCAGCCCGCAGCATTTGGGCAAAAGAAAGAGCCTGTGTTCCATCTCCATGGATGCACACCGTATCCGCCGTGATAGCCACCTTTTTGCCGCTCACCGCCGTGACGCATCCTTCTTTCACCATTTGCAGCACCTGCTTCACCGCCAGTTCCGGATTCTCAATTAATGAACCCGCCATGCTTCTTGGTGTCAGTGTTCCATCATCCTGATAGGTCCGGTCCGCAAATACTTCCTGAGCCGTTTGCAGGCCGGTTGTTCTGCCCGCTTGAATCATCTCGCTTCCCGCGAGACCGAATAAAATGAGGGTGGGATCAATAGCATAGACGGCTTCTGCAATGGCTTCCGCGACCGTTCTATCCACCGCTGCCATATTATACAGCGCCCCATGTGCCTTGACATGCCGCATATTACCGCCTTCCTGCCTTACAAATGCCTGCAGCGCCCCAATTTGGTAGGTTACCATGTCAAAGACATCTTCCGGAGACACGTCCATCCGGCGCCTTCCGAATCCGGCCAAGTCCGGGAGTCCCGGATGAGCCCCCACTGCGATCCCTTTGCTGACAGCCAGACGCACTGTTTTTCTCATGACAGAAGGATCTCCCGCATGGAAGCCGCATGCTATATTGGCCGACGTAATCTCATTCATCATGTCCGCATCCGTTCCCAGGACATATCGTCCAAAGCTTTCGCCCATATCACAATTCAAATCCAGCCGCAGCATGGAACCCCTCCCTTAACCGGTAATCAATCATGCTTTTCATCAGCTTCATCTTACGGGCCTGTTCAAAATAGAGCCCTTCCGATTCGGACTGCGAAATTTCATGAAAGCGGATGCTCCCCCCGGGAGGCAGCTGGGCAACCCTAGACAGATCCACCGAAGCAACCTGCGCTATTTTCGGATAGCCTCCCAGCGTCTGTCTGTCTGCCATAAGAATAATAGGCTGCCCATCAGCAGGGACCTGCACGGTGCCTACAGCTACCCCCTCGGAAACATACTCGCGCGGCGTCACAAGCTGTAACTGCGGCCCTTTTAACCGATATCCCATCCGGTCTGATTCCGGTTTGACGATATACTCATCTTGAAATAATCGCTCTTGCGCCAAGCTGCTGAAATCACCATATTTGCGTCCTCTCGTTACTCTAACGATTTGATGAGGATGGCCGTAAGTGTAACGGGGAGATGCTGACCAATCCACGGATTGGAACGGATACTCCGCATTCCATACGGATGACCACATGCACCGGGTTTCAAACGCAGTGTGTTTCACCTGAAGAACATCCCCAGATTGCAACGCTCTCCCTTTCAAGCCTCCGATTTCGGCGCGCATATACGTGCTGCGACTTCCCATGACTTCAGGCACATCGATTCCGCCTAAGACGGCTACATACGAACGGCAGCCGGAAACCGGGCGTTTAAATGTAAGCTCGCTTCCTTTACGGAAGATCACCGGCCGCCACATCGGCACAGAGATACCACTACTTTCAGGAGCCAAATCCGCTCCAGTTATGGAGGCTAGCGTATCCCGAAGGAATCTTATTGAAAAACCGGACCATGTTATTTCCAGCAGCGCTTCTCCTCCATCATTTCCCGCCAGCCAATTGGCAAGGCTGCACGCATAGCTATCCATAGCTCCTGAGCTGCTGATCCCATATTTTCCGTAGCCCTTCCTCCCCAGATCCTGAACAGTTGCAAGCAAGCCGCGCTTCAATACTTCCAGGCTCATTTTCGTCCACCTGCCAAACGGGTATATTCAGAAAAACTAACGGCTTTGAAACGAATCCACTGACCACTCTTTAGAAGAACCGGCGGATCCTGATCCGGCCGGAATAAAGCAAGTGGCGTTCGTCCGATGATCTGCCATCCCCCCGGCGTTTCCAGCGGATAAATACCCGTTTGCGTGCCAGCTATTCCGATGGATCCTGCCGGTATACGGAGTCTTGGGGTCGTCTTTCTTGGAGCAGCTATACTTTCCGGTATACCTCCAAGATAAGGAAAACCCGGTGCAAAACCTAGTGCGTAGACCAGAAGATCCTGCCCTGTATGAATCTTGATGACGTCCTCTTCATCCAGTCCATTCGCTTCGGCAACATAGGCAAGGTCCGGCCCGTACTCACCACCATAACAAACCGGAATTTCGATAGTCTCCCGCTCCGTTGCGGGGACCGTTTCCATGTTCTGCAGCAGCCCAGCCACTATTGTACGGACGAATTCAAAAGCTGTCCCGCCGTCAGCAGGTTGATTTAGATGAAGCGGGTCATAATAGACGGTTAGCGTTGTAAAGGAAGGCACACACTCCTGAAAACCGGGAAACGGATGCTGCTCCAGACGGAAGGCTGCTGCCTGGACCAACGAATTCGTGCTTTCATCTATGTTCTCGCCGAATTGTATCAACAATGCCGAATCCCCCATGGCATCAATGATAAGCTGCTTCATCTCGGACCCTCGCTTTCTGTAACCGCATTTTGAAATATCCTTGCGTACATGTCTATTCTTCTATTTTAGGGTTGTTCTGCGGATTATGGCAATCCTTTGACGCAAATATAGGAGTAACAAGACTTATCCTGAACAAAAAAGACTGCCAGCAGGCAGCCTTTTCAGGGATAGTCCAATCATATATAGGAACAAAAAAGTCTGATGCTTATCAGGCTTTGTGTTCGAGACGTTGTCACTTGTTATTTTGCTAAATCAATAAATCCTTCACCAAAAACATCTCTCACATCATGGATCGTGATGAATGCTTCCTTGTCCACTGATTTCACGATTTTTTTAAGTGTCGGCACTTCCTGTTTGTTAATGACAACGTAAAGTACTTCTTTCGGTGCTTTTGTGTAATATCCATAACCCGGAAAAACGGTCACGCCGCGTTCCATCACGCAGTTAATCTCCTTGGCAATATGGTCGTATTCCTTGGATATAATCGTCACGGCTTTACGCGGATTAAGACCTTCGATAATAAATTCCATCACCTTCGTACCGACAAACAACATGATGATGGTCAGCATAAGGCTTTGAGCTCCGATGATGAAGAACGACGAGAACGCCACGATCAGATCAAAAAAGAGCAGTGCATAGCTGATATTCCAGTCCCAGTACTTATGAGCAATCCGCGCCAAAATCACGCTTCCCGCAGTGGTTCCGCCTGCCCGAACGATGAGACCAATGCCTACACCGGCAAAAACCCCGCCGAATATGGCATTCAGCAGCAGCTCGTTTGATGCGAGTGTCCATCCTTCAGTCAGATGCAGGAACAGAGAATTGAACACAATGGCAATGACCGTGTATAAGGTCGTCTGTTTATCCAGAAACTTATAACCCACAAGCAGCAGGATTGCGTTCAGAATCAGATTCACCAGACCCGGTGACCATTGGAACAGATAGTAGAGAATAATGGTAATCCCTGTGACCCCGCCCTCGGACAGATCATGCGGAATCACGAACAGATTGATGTCGAGCGCAAAAATAAATGAACCGGCAATAATTAAAAAGATATCTGCAATAATTTTTCTATTCATAGGATGCCTTCCCAACAGTTGATATTCTTATCTTAAAAGACGCAACCTTCATATTTTATAAGGTTTGTCCGAGTTTCGTCAATATGAAAGATATATAATAGATAAAAAAAATCCGCGGTAGCCGCGGATAACAGGATGAGTCCTCTATATTATTTTGGAGACGTGATTGATACGGTATTCGAAGTACCGTCCCATTGAACGGAATAACCTGAAAGCTCCGAGAAGTTTCTCAACGGGAGCATCAATGAATTTTCACGATTTTTTGAAGCCGTAATTTTCACATTTTTACCGTTAACTGTTGCCTGTTCGGATAATGCTTTATGGACAATGGTTCGGGTTCCAATCTTTATGGTGGCTGTTTTTGTCTGGTCGTTCCACAGCACCTCCCCGCCCAGTAATTCAATGCATGCTCGTAAAGGAATATAAATCCGGGAATCGTACAGGACTATATCATTTCGCAATGCCGCTTCCCTGTTGTCGATCAACAGCCTCCCCTCAAATTTCTGCTCACCTATACGATAGCCAGATTTTTGAGCGATATCTTCAAATGAAAGCTTAGACGATGTAATAATGGCAGTAGTATGAACCTTTACCTGTGCAAAAAGCCAATGAATATCATCGTTATACATGCGGATACATCCGGCGCTGACATACTTCCCAATGGAATTTTTATTGCTGTTTCCATGGATTGCATATGTCGTTCCATTCGTTCCGTTTACATCCAGCCCGATCCAGCGGTCGCCGAGCGGATTTCTTGGATCTCCTCCCGGAATTTTTTCTTTGTAATACGGACGGTTTTTAATCTTATTGACAATCTCAAAGCTGCCTTCCGGCGTGAGTGACGGGGTTTTGCCGGTGGCTACGGGAAATTCCCTGATTAGGGATCCATTTTGAAAAAAAGCCAGTTTATTCGTTTTTTTGTTGACGATAATGAGATCACTGCCCACACGTTGTGTGTCCGCATGCACAGGCGCGGGGATGATCCAGCCCAATAGCAAAATGAGTAGCATGGCTGCGAATGGGCGAAGACGAGTATGCAGAGTGAGAGAGCCTCCTTTCTTCGTTCGGTTAATAGCCATTATATGGGGGACTAAGGGTGTCCTATCACTCATTCATGTGTAATGATGTGGAATTGTTTAAGACAGGAAAATTTTATGAGGAAAATGTAATTTTCATGAAATGAAAGTAGTTTTTCTTGTGTTTATTCATATCGAGTACTAAAATATATACTTGTTCATTTATTAAGGAGGAAAAAGAATGTCACCTGTCCATTCAACTACCAGCCGTCCTCCAACTAAAAAAACATTTTGGTTGGCGATGCTGTTCGTTCTTATCGCGATCATCGGCCTGCTTTATGTCAAATGGTGGCCCTATTACCATAAAGCATTTTCGGCAGCTTCCAAGCATTCGATCGGCTCATCCATATTGGGTATGGAACAGGATGGACCATCCTGGCACTCCGCCCTGCAATATGCAAAGGCATACTTCAAATCCGTGTGGAAAGCCGCTGTACTCGGTATCTTGCTCGGGTCTTTAGTGCAGGTCCTTTTGCCAGTGCAATGGCTGTATCAAAAACTCGGCAAAGCCGGCTTCAAGAGCACTCTGATCGGGGGCGTCTCCTCGTTGCCTGGCATGATGTGCACATGCTGCGCAGCTCCTATTGCAAGCGGACTCCGCAAACGCAATGTTTCCATCGGGGCTGCTCTGGCCTTCTGGCTCGGCAATCCCCTGCTCAACCCGGCAACACTGATCTTCATGGCATTTGTATTGTCCTGGAAGTTTACGCTGATGCGGATTGTGTTTGGTCTTGTAGTTACGTTTGGCGTCAGCTATTTTGCCAATCGTTTTGCAGGAAAAACTGAGGTTAACGGATCCATCGCAAATATTCCTGATGAAACAGCAGAACAAGCTCCCTTTTTGACCCGCTGGCTTAAAAGTTTGGGAACGATGATTATTAGTGTCGTACCTGCTTATCTGATTGCGGTATTACTGCTCGGAGCATTCCAGTCTAACATGTTTCCAGTGTGGGTTAGCGGAGGTATTGCAGCCATTATTGTGTTCGCGATTGTCGGCACGTTGTTCGTCATACCGACAGCTGCAGAGATTCCAATTATCCAATCCTTCCTCATGCTTGGCATAGGGACAGGCCCGGCTGCAGCTTTACTCGTAACTCTGCCTGCAATCAGTCTCCCGTCCGTACTCATCGTCGGCAGGGCTTTCCCGAAAAAAGTACTGGCGTTTGTTATTGGCTCCGTCGTCGTTGCGGGGTTTGTTAGTGGTTTGATCGGGGCATGGATCTTATAGAATGTTACCAGTCAGAAAAAAGGCATCTGCAGCGTCTGCCGCAGATGCCTTTTTAATTTTATAGTGATGAAATATTTATGGATAGTGTTGAGTTGGTAACCGTTACTTAAGTACTTCCTGCAGCTTTTGAAGTTCTGATAACATATTTGTCAATTCTACAAGTGATAAATTCGCATGATACTTTTCCGAAACTTGTTTATTAAATGCTTCCATTTCTTTTTTATAAAGCAGCCCTTTTTCGCCTAATTCAATTGAAAATATGCGCTTATCTTCTGCATGTTGTTTTCTAATTATATAGCCTTCCTTTTCAAGTTTTGCTAACTGTTGACTTACAGCACTTTTTGTAACATCCATTTTTTCAGCTAACTCTGAAGGAGAGGAGAAAGGATGCCGAATTGCTAATGTTAATAGCACATATTGCTGATTATTTAATTTAAAATTCGTATAGGCTCTTTCTTTCTTTTCAAGCGTCATCCATATATTTTCCAATGTTTGATTAATTTGCTCAGCTATATTTTTATCTTTCATGCTTTTGTCCCTCACCTTATTTTTGCCATTTTTTGGGGTTTAAATAGCTTTTAAATTTGGCTGCCACTTCCTTCCCAACAAGTAAGGCGCCTACCCAAAACATGATTTCCGACATTATTATGCTTCCTGTAATAACACCTGCTTTTATTTGAGTTGAAAGTGAGGTAAATGGTGTGGTCACTGGTATCAACCAAAGCATTAGAGAGATCATTAGAAGCCCTATTCCAAGTTTATAAAATAATGATTTTTTTTGCTTCTTTTCGATTGAAACCATCTCTTTTTCCAATTCTAAGCCCCCGCATTAAAATTATTATAGTTTAGTTAACTAAACTATATATCGATAGTAGTTTGAATGCAAGGGTTCTGAAATTTATCTTCAAACAAATACATATAGCGGAATATGAAAAAAGCCAAGATCCCGCATGCCCCCGAAGCACGGAATCTTGGCTTCTTCCTATGAAGATTGAACCGGGGAATAATCTCCAGCTCTAGGCCGGGATTCAGAAGGATCGTCCTCCTCAATTGGAGTGGTATATTCCGCCGTTGCATCCAGTTTCGATTTGCCCATGAACAATGACGCCGCGAAAGCCAGCAATACAGGAAGTAATGCCCAAGCGAAAGTTTGTGCAATGGAGGAAGACAAGGCTCCGGAAATACTTGTCAGCACATCTTCAGGTATGGATGATCGTGCCTGCACGGTTAAAAGCACATGCGGATCATCGATCTGAAAAGACTGCGGTAAAGCTGCTCCACTGCTGAAAATTCGCTCCATCTGACCCGAAAATGCATGTTTCTGAATCATGCCGAACATCGTAATGCCGAGGGTCATCCCGAGTGAGCGCAAAAAGTTAAAGGTCGCGCTCGCCGTTCCCCGCTGCCGGTATGACAAACCGTGAATACATGCATTGCCCAGTACCGAAAAGGAAGCACCGATTCCGAGCCCGACCAGAGTCATGTACAGCGTAATGATGAGACGTGAGGAATCAGGGTTCAGTGTCGACAAAAGCAGGATTCCTGCTGTTAAAACCACCAAAGAACCACTCATAATGGATCGGTACGACAAACGATTCATCAGGCTGCCGCCCAGTGTCGCGGTGATGACCGATGCAACCATCATAGGGAGCAATACCATGCCGGAGTTTGTTGCCGAACCGCCCAGGACTCCTTGGATATATATCGGGATGTACACCGACGCCGCAATAAATGCCGCCCCGCTAAAAAAGCCCATGATTACACTGGAGGAGTAAATCCTGTTTTTGAATAGTGCAAACGTAATAATCGGTTCATTGGCTTTGGTTTCACGGTACAGAAATGCTGCTGCCAGAAGCACAAAGCCTCCCAGCAGGCTGAGTATTTCCGCCGAATTCCAGGCAAGCTGCTTGCCGCCCAATTCCAAGGCAAACATCAAGCAAACGACGGCACCAAGCAGAGTCACAGCCCCTGCCCAATCGATCGGCTGCCTTGAATGCTCATGAGATTCCTTGTAATAAGCTGCAATCATGCAGAGTGCCACGAGTCCGATCGGCAGGTTGATATAGAATATCCACTGCCAAGCGATATAGTCTGTAATATATGCACCCAACAGCGGACCGAAGATGCTGGAGATACCGAACACAGCCCCAAACAATCCGCCGAGCTTCCCTCGCTTTTCAAGCGGCACCGTATCGAACATAATCGTAAACGCAATCGGTACAAGCGCCCCACCGCCGATTCCCTGGACCGCACGATACAGTGCCAGCTGGGTTATCGATTGAGCCGTTCCACATAAGGCTGATCCGATCATGAACATAATGATCCCGAATATAAAAAATCTTTTTCTGCCATACATATCCGACAGCTTGCCGAATATCGGCATTCCTGCCATTTCCGCAACCATGTATGCCGAGGTGACCCAGACGAATTTATCCATGCCTCCGATCTCGCCAACAATATTACCCATTGCCGTAGCGACGATCGAATTATCCATAGACGCCATCAGAATCCCCAATAACAATGCTGCGATGACTAACGGTAACCGGCTTTGCTGCTGTTTCATTTACAGACCCACTCCTCTTCTCACATTCACTTTTTCTTGGCCTATAAGTATTTTAAAAAAAGAAGTATGACAACTGAATGTCATACTTCCCGATATTTTTCGATAGTTTTTTGCAGCATGATCTTGATCTCTTTTCTTAATTCCAAAGGCTCCAGAACTACTGCTCCATCTCCGAAACTGAGAATAATCGGCATCAGCCACTTCAATTCTTTTATATTTTGGTTCTGCAAATAAATATTCAAAGAACCATCCTCGTTGAACTGCCTCTCAACTCCAACAAAGAAGTCCAGTGCTCTTGCCATGCAATCCGAAGAAAATTTCAATACAATATTTCTGTCGCCGTCCTCTGAATTCGTTTTTCTAACATAGGTTCTAGCCGGCTTGGGTTCGTGCTGATGATGCTGAAAATGCTCTCCGGTGACCAAAAGCGACATCATTCTCGGAAGCTTGAATTCCCGGTATCCGTTTCTTAATCTGCAGTAAGCATACAAATACCATGTATCGTATTTATACAGCAAATTTACAGGCTCTACATATCGTTTCACTCGCTCGCCTTTGGCGCTTACATATTCAAACTGCAGCACAAGCTGGTTGGCAATGGCATCCTTGATCAACCGGAGCATCTCATTATAGGGTCGCCAGCTGCCGATATCCAGCGACATAGCATGAGTCCGCGATTCTTTATGTACGGTTTGCAGCTTATGTATGGTTTCTTCGGCTTTTTCGTCCTCGAAAATTGCTGACATGCTCCGCAGCAGAGTCACAATGGAATTCACATCATGCGATCCGAGCAGGCTTTTGTCCATTTTATATTCTTCCATGATTCCGTAGCCGCCATTAACCCCTTGATAAGAGACGACCGGTATCCCGGCAGCACAAATGGCCTCAATATCACGGTAAATCGTCCGCTGCGAAACATTATATTTCTCGGCCAAGACCGATGCTGACAAAACCTCGTGATTTAGCAGCATGTAGATCATGGAAATGATCCGTTCAAGCTTCATAAATACCCGTCCTCACTAAATGAAATTCATAACATAAAAAGCAAGTAATAAGTACTTTAATATACCACTTTTTTCGTATTGAGCGTCCATTAGAATATCATATATTAAAGAATATAAAAGTCTATTGTTGATTCCAAACATATCATTCCTTCGGATAACTGGTGAAAAAGGAGCCCGCACAGACGATATTTATCGTACTGCTTCGGCTCCTCTTTTACGGCATTCAATATGTTTACATTATGATCAAGTCGTGTATTCGAGTCCGGTTCTGATCCATTTTTCGATCACGTCCTGATTCAAGAACGGAGCAATCGGCCTTAAGGCCCCGATACCGTTGGCTTCGAACGCTTTTTTGGCACATTCCTCAATCGCTTCATCGCTCATGAACGGAGCTAACGATTTCAACGATTCTATGCCCTCTGCTTCGAAAGACTTTCTGGCGCATTCGTCAATCGCTTCATCGCTCATGAACGGTGCCAGGGATTTCAACGATTCTATGCCCTCAGTTTCAAAAGTCTTTCTGGCGCATTCGTCAATCGCTTCATCGCTCATGAACGGTGCCAGGGATTTCAACGATTCTATGCCCTCTGTTTCAAAAGTCTTTCTGGCGCACTCGTCAATCGCTTCATCGCTCATGAACGGTGCCAGGGATTTCAGCGATTCTACGCCCTTTGCTTCAAAAGACTTTCTGGCATATTCGTCAATGATCTCGGTACTGACAAACGGGGCAATCGAAATTATATCTTGGATTTCAATGTTCATTTTTAATTGCCCAAATACCTCATCAGCCTGCTCTGTTTTCAGGATCGGGGCAATGGTGGAGAAATCTTCGATCGAAACTTCGTTGTTTTTCAAAAACTCTGATGTATTATGGTTGACGAAGGTATGGATGATTTTGGTACTATGGTGGTTGTCGAGAATTTGATCTATGCTTACTTCAAACGTTGCTGCAAGTTCAGGAAGTTTGGAGATGTCAGGCATCGTTTCTCCCCGTTCCCAATTGCTGATCGCCTGATAGCTGACTCCCATTTTATCCGCGACCTCCATCTGCGTCATCCCTTTTTCTTTTCTTAGCTTGGCAATATTCCTGCCGATTTTGACCATATCAAACATTTCAATCACTCCTTATTGGTTGATGCGTTTAGTGTATCGATGAAAGTAAATTCTGTATATCAAGCGGCGCTTGAGTATGTATAAAAAATGCATTTTATGAAACCTGATTCACAGTATCTATCTTCTCATTTTAAGGGTTATATGGATAACAAAAATTAAAATGAGCCGAATTCGTTAATTACGAATTCGGCTCTTTAAACGGATTGCACTACAGGCGACTCAAGCCCTGCTTGAGCCCCTCTACATCCAGGCCATCCACGGCAAAAGCCTGCCGAACAAGCTCCGGCGCGACAAATTCATCATACTTCCCGAGATAAGGTGCCTCATCCGGTCCAAGGAGCGATGAAGGATCGGTGCAGTCTGCGCTTTCCTGCATCATTTGATCTAGCAGCACCTGGCTGTCGGCTTTACCCGCAACAACAAAATAATAAGGCTCCATCGGTACAATGGAACGTAACGACAACCGCTGCGAAAGATTATTCTTGAGCATCCGTTCCAGTGTCCTAAACTGCTTGCTCCCTACCCACGGTAAAATGAACATCGAATCTCCGCCTGCGGGAATCACAACCGATTTCAGGAGGCCGCTCTCTCTGGCCAATCTGCGGGCCCGCTCCAACCGGTTAACGGCTTGTGGAGAGAGGTATGAGTAAATGGTATGCTCAGCGAGAACTTCACGCATTTTCCGTACCACCAGCGTATGAACATCTCCCCCTGCACCAAGCCACAGCGTATCAACCTTCCCTAGTGCTGCTTTGACATAAACTGCCTTATGCTTAGTATCTACTTCCGTAACCTTCCACAGCTTTCCGGCTAATGAAAAGCAGTATCCCGGTGGCGGAACCGTTGTGATCGATCCGATCTCCTCAGAACCGTTGTATACGGCATGCTCTTCATCATCCTTGAAAACGGCATAAAAGCGGAAGTTATTCACGATCTTCTCGCCTGTTAGGCCAATAATGAGACTTTGCTGCTCCGTCCACTGAACATGGTCTGTTTGCAGCAGATAATTCAGGAAAACCTTGTACGTGTCCGAAGAGATTTCGCGGAAGGAAGGTAGTGACAGCACATCGGATGCCAGCTCCGCAGGCATTGCTTCACCCCTGCTCTTCAGAATGCTCATCGTCTGATGATATAACAGACCGATTGGCATCTGCCTGATATCCAGCGGCTCCACCCAACGATCCCGCACATACAGCTCGATGACCGCGATCGCCCGCAGCAGTGTCCAGGGCATACGTGCAGGAAGCATGGCATCTTCCTCCTCTTCTTCCGGACAGACAAACAGCATCTCCGAAGGAGCATCATTCCGTCTGCCCGAGCGGCCAAGCCTCTGCACGAAACTGGATGCGCTATAGGGTGCTCCAAGCTGAACGACGCGCTCTAATTCTCCCAGGTCGATCCCCAGCTCAAGCGTTAACGTTGCAGCGGCAACGGCCGGGCCGGGACCGTTCTTCAGTGCCGCCTCCGCTTCTTCGCGCAGCATCGCCGAAATACTGCCGTGATGCACATGAAACACATCCGGCTGATGCCGGTGCGCTGCTACTCTACGCAGTTCAAGCGTCGTCAGTTCCGCATCGGAACGACTGTTGGTGAAGACCAGCGCTTTCTTGAGATGCGTACTGTCGTACACGAAGTCGTAATAAGCCTTACGCGCATTTTGCAAATGTTCTGCCTGCTCTTCATCCCGTGCATCCGGAAATGAAAAATGCTCCACGCGCAGCCGCAGCTTACGTCCACCTGGCACAGATACATCTTCAATCGGCTGCCTGCTTCCTGCACCAAGCCATGCCTTGGCTGCGCCATAGTCACTTAATGTCGCTGATAATCCCACACGCCTAGGAGAGCAGCCTGTCATACGTTCAATCCGGGCGATTTGACTCAGCACTTGGATCCCCCGGTCCGCACCCATGAAGGCATGAACTTCATCAATAATGATATATCTGAGATCATGAAATAGCGCTGGAATTGCATTGGGGCGGTTCATTAGCAGGCCTTCCAGGGATTCAGGCGTAATTTGAAGCACTCCTGAAGGATTTCGCATCAGCTTGTTTTTTTCGGTTTGCGAAACATCCCCATGCCAATGCCACACTGGAATATTCCCATCCTTAAGCAGCTCTTTAATCCGTTCAAACTGATCGTTAATAAGCGCCTTAAGCGGACCGATATATAGAATTCCCACCGATGCGGAGGGACGTTCGTGCAGCTCAGTCAATGCAGGGAAAAACGCGCCTTCCGTTTTACCGGATGCGGTGCCCGCAGCGATGAGCATATGATGGGGGGAATCCATGCAGATTTTGAGAGCTTCCACCTGGGCAGGCCGCAGGGCATCCCATCTTTTCCGGTATATAAATTCTTGAATAAACGGAGCCAGACGGTAAAAAAGCTGATTGTCAGCACTGCTCATAATTCAAACTCCGCCAGAAAATCATCCACCTCATCCTGCTCCTTGCCGGCAGACGCCGGTGAAGCCATACGCTCACCCAGCAGCTGGCTGAAGGATGCCTCCGGATTCTGATGCAGCGTATGCAGCAAATCCATAAAACCCCTTACGATCTCACGAGGCGTAAGCAGTTCATCCGCTCCCATCCGTCCGACAGCCGTTTCCATAAACTGAATCAAATCCTCATCGGTCAAAGATGGAGTATAGCCAAAATGAAGCCCGTGAATCTGCAGCAGCTTTTGCAGCAGAATCAGTATCTCTTCATGTGACAGCATCTCCAGCTTCAAAATGGGCCCCGTGTAATTACGATATCCATTCCCGGCAAAACGCCCCTCCACGAGCCGTGAGCGCAATGCCTCGTAGCTGAATAATCCGCGGCGCTCATCTTCGACGAATTGGGGCGTACCGCCTAAGAAGATTCCTAAATGCTCCGCTTTTCCCTGCATAGTATCATTAAACATCGTAA
Source organism: Paenibacillus sp. J23TS9 (assembly GCF_018403225.1). Classification (NCBI taxonomy): domain Bacteria; kingdom Bacillati; phylum Bacillota; class Bacilli; order Caryophanales; family Paenibacillaceae; genus Paenibacillus; species Paenibacillus sp. J23TS9. The sequence continues at coordinate 2,150,954 of NZ_BOSG01000001.1, forward strand.
GCAGCTTTTCGTAATTGCTTGTCCGGGATATACTGTTTGATATTTTATATAAATTAACCCCTTCATCAATAAAGAGAAGCAGACCCTTGTATCCAATCTTCGCCACAAATTCCGACCACAGCTTGATGTAGTCGTACCAATTATCATCGTCAATGATGACTCCGACTTCCAGTTCTTTTCTCGCTTCCGTCTTGTTCGGGAACTCTCCCCGCAGCCAGCGCAGAGCTGCCTGTTTCTTATCGTCTTCCCCAAGCTTATAACCGTTCCAATACGCTGCCAGCACCCGCGCAAAATCAAAACCGTGCACCAAATTCTGCATCTCCGCTGTGACCGCAAAAATCCGCTGCTCCACTACCTGGCTTAATGCGGGGTCGCCTGCGCGCAAATCACATTCCTTCATCGCTTCCTGCTGAATCGTGGATATCCACTTTTGCAAAATAGCCTCAAGGGCCCCACCATCCGGACGGGTACGTGTAGATAAATGGGTCATGAGCTCGCGGTAGGTTCCTAATCCCTGCCCCTTGGTCCCGACCAGCCTACGTTCAGGCGATAAGTCCGCGTCAGCCGTAACAAAATCACGGTCTAGCGCGTAGTTGCGAATCGTTTGCAGCAGGAAACTCTTACCGCTGCCATACCGTCCTGTAATCAGCTTCATGGCGGCTCCGCCTTCGGCGATATTCTCCATATCACGCAGAATTGCCTCGACTTCCGGCTTCCTGCCGACGGCAATATGCTCTAATCCGATTCGCGGTACAACGCCTGCCGTCAAAGAATTGACAAGTGCAGTCGTCAGACGCTTTGGAATTTTCAGATCCGTCAAACCTCTCACCTCTTCAGTGTTTCAAAATAATCGATATATTCTTCCGTTATGCTCTCTCCATCGATCACCAGGTCACCAATCGTTTCCATGGCGGCCTGATTAATCTCATCCAGCAGCAGCGCCGGCATGGTTCCATATTGTTCAGCGATTAAATCAAGCTCTGTGGATGATAACTCCGTTTTTAATGCATACAGCGTATCCAAATGAGCTTGTTTCAGCTGCCCGGAGAACTGGTTCCAATCTTCATCCATATCTGCCGTATCCCAAACTACAGCCTGGCCTGATGCCTGAATGTCAATTTCATGAGGCACTACAGAATGGGTTGTTTCTTGTGTGTCTGTGAGCGGAGCATCAGAAGCCATGCCTACGGTGCCTGCTTGGTCCTGAAAAGGGACCTCTGAACGCAATTCCACATCTTGTTCACACTCATCCCATTCTTCCAGCGTAAGCATGCTTCGTACATCTTCACTATCCCTTTGCAGCTCAGCCAATCGGTCAGGGTTAATAGATATCACGGGTTTGGATGACTTTTCGGGTGCAAACTCTTTTTCCAAAAATCGTTGAATCAGTGTTTCCGTCTCGCTTTTCAGGGTCACACCCCGTAAGCGGCCTTTAAAATGCTGAAGCTCTCTCAGCTTATTTTCCGTACAGCGCAAAAGCTGCGTAATGTAGTAACGAAGCGGCGGACATTTCCGCAGGTGTGAAATCTGCAGGGTATATGTTCTCCCATACAACGAAGCATCATAGATAGCACTGCGGAACAAGTACCGCTCGACAGCCTTCCCATTCCCCTTGTAAAAGGTGTTAACCAGCTTTTTGCCGGTTGTTTTCTGTAAAAAAGAGTCGATGAGAGCTACAACTTTGGGTATATACTCCTCCAAAAGCGTGCTCCCGCCTTCCAAATAAAACTTACTCCGCTGCATATCATAATCAGACAGTGTTAGAATCATCTCAAAGCTAAGTGAGGTTGGATGATCCGAAAATAATCTCATCAGCTCCATATCGAACAGCTCGCCTGTCTGGGAAGCCGAGGAACGCGAGAGGATATCGATCATCGGGATGTCGAGCTGGTGGACAAGCACAAAATCGCAAATCCAATCCGCCATATATCCGTTCAGATTTGGATACCTTTTCGCATACCCGTCCCAGATCCGCATCATCAGGTCGTATCCCTGCTTAGGATGCTCCCAGCCAACCCCATGAATCAGCTCATACAGATAAACGAAAATATAGGACAGGTCCGTAAAAAGGTATTGCCCGCCTCTGACTTCGCTTCTCCAATAAAAATACCAGCTGAGCTGCGATTCATTCATTTGCTCATAGATTGGCCAATAGCTCATGAACGGAACGAAGGATACCTGCTCATCAGTCCGATTCGCCAAAGCCTTAGCCTGCTGCATAAACTGTTGTTCTCTCGTCAGGGCATTCACAAAAGGAATGGATGCCTCGGCAGGACGCTCTTTCCGCTCAGGTATGCTCATTTCCTGCAAGGAACAACTGCTATGCTCCTTATCATCACTTATATCAATTTCCGCAAAGTCCAGAGACTTATTATACGAATTCATGGAACTATGCATCACCATTTCATAGAATATTTGTTCTGTTTTTTCATTATAATACAAATCGCCTGCAGGTGTAATTCTTTCAGGATGATCTGGAGTATAAGTTGAGAGAAACCGTGCATCGCGCGGCCTTTCCTCCAACAAATCTTTATCCTATCAAAATCATCCGTTCCATAAAATGGTAAATGCGGTGTCCCATAAGCCATGAAATGGCTGCTTGGGACACCCCTGTTTTTTGAGTAGGATGTACCTAAGCTCTTAGAGTGGACGCTGCGTGAACGGACCGTTGTTCCAATCGCTGTGTTCTCCAGATTTTTTTCATTCTCCTTTACGGTGAAAATCCGGAGACCAAGGCGACCGCTGCCGCTTTTCCACAAAAGCGCCTGGAAACCGTGAGGCGGTTGTCAGTCGAGAACGGCTTCGACACCAGAATCAGGCTCGGTCAATTCTACGGAGTGAAGAAGGTTATGCCTTGGCCGCAAGTCGGATAACGGAACCGGAAAGTGTGTTTGGAAAATTAAAGGCTTCCGGCGATTTCTGCTTCGCGGCATGGAAAAAGTGACGCTTGAGGTCAGCTGGCTTTCGCTTGCCCATAATATGCTGAAGCAAGCCACAGTAGAGAAAAAGCGCAAAGGAGCGATTCTCCTACAACGGGAGAATCGCTCCTTTGCTGAGATTTTTTCGGCTCCTAAAATAAAACAGGGCTGTCTCTGGCGTGGGAAATCCACTTATGAGACAGCCCCCTTGCCTCTCTAATCTAATGGTTGCTCTGGACCGCTCTTATAAAAATATACCAGGTTGTCCGTGAGCTCCTGTTCCCGCTCAAATCCGAGTTTCTCCATCAAACGAATGGATCTTATGTTTTCCGGGTCCACAGTAGCATCGATTTTCGTCAATTCCATCTTTTCAAATCCAAAACGGATGATTGCTTGAGTCGCTTCCAGCATATATCCTTTTCCCCAATCGTTTTTGGCAAGGTCATATCCCATCTCGGCAATCAACCCGGAGTCCGTTTTTCGTAGATAATGAAATCCGCAGGTACCTATCAACGTTTGCTCCTCATGATCAAATACACCCCAGCGGCAGCCTGCATCATCCAGATGAAACTGAATGATATCTTCCGCTTCCTTCATACTCCTGCAGGGCTCAATATCCATAAACCGTGTAATTTCTTCATCCGCAAAATGTTTATAGATGTGTCCAGCATCCTGAAGAGTTAATATTCTCAGCCGCAATCTTTGCGTTTCCAATGTGAAATACTCTGCCGGTTTATCATTCGTCATCTCAAATGAACCTCGCGTTCATAAATTTGCATACCCATACTGCTTATCTAACCATGTATGAGCAGCACTGTCTATCTACTTCACCTGAACGGTAAACTCAAGCTCAGGGATGTAATTTTTCTGCCGTGTTTTTGTTACATAAACATAGGGTTTAACCGTAACGAACTCAGGTATGGCGGCAAAGGGCTCATAACTGGATGAGTATAAAAAATGATCCTCCTCTCCAGTACCGTTGGCTCCAATACTCTTCTGCAGCACGCCCTGATCGTCTGTTAGATCATAGTCAATTTGAATAAAATCCGTTACTTTGTACTTTTCCGGAATCGCATTTGCTATATCTCTAAGGTTCTGTCCCTTTTCCCCTGTTATCTCCATATCCAGTCTCGTGGTTACCGGTGTTATTTCCAGCTTGGCAACTTTCATGTGGATATGGTCAAATATCTTCATTTCCTCAGGGGTAATGACCACATTCCTGTCCTTTACTTTCTTTACCGGAAGTTTAAACTCGAAAGGCTCTGGTACATCATCAAGTTTAACAAGCATCTTCAGTTCAAATTCGTCCGGAATATGCAGATTAGGAGAATTCAGAGCCGTGACAATGATTGAATTCGGTGCCTTACCCCCTCCGGGCGCTAATGACATTCCTGTATTTACCCATGAACCATTAACATAAAATTCGATGTTGTTTAGACCAAGCGTCGAACTCCGAATCCAATCCCTTCCAGAACCGGATGTTTTTTCAACCGGAAGCTTGTCACGGTTCAGCACCAGGTTTAAACGGCTTCCATCATATATCACTTCCGACAAACTGATGGTAACTCCATTATGGGTTATATTTTGATTCGCGTTTGTCGTAAATCCTTCCTCACTGGCTTTTTGCAATCCCCGGTCTCCGGCCTGCTTAAACACACTTTCAATAAAAGGAATTTGCTTCAGAGCCTGCGCCATAACCGGCGATACAAAGCCGGATCCGATTAAAAGTATCCCTGCTGCTGCTGCCCCCAATGTAATCAGAAGTGACCTCCGAACCCAGCGCTTTCTTCTCCGTTCTTCTGCTTTTATCGGTTGAATGTCATCCAGCATCAAGAATGTCTCGTCCAAACGCATGCGTATGGTGTGCGGCAGCTCTTGTGCCGGTTCTTCTTTCAGCAGTAAAAGATCTTCATGGTCTATAGCTTTCACAGCCTTACCTCCCTTGCTACAGGTTCCTTCAGCCAACGGGTCAGCTTCATCCTGGCACGGTAAAGCCTTGTCTTCACCGTACTTTCGGACAGCTCCAATATGTCGGCAATTTGCCGTATGGGCATATCCTGAAAGTAATGCAGAATGACAATCGTTCGCTGAGCTTCTTCTAACCGGTGAACCGCTTCACGGAGATCCATATGTTCATCTGATGCCTTGGGGAAAAAGACCGCATCAGGCGGTTCAGCCATGGATACGGTTTTTGATTTTTTACGAAGCAGCGTGTTGCATTCATTAATGAGAATCCGACATATCCAGGTTTTAAAATAGGCAGGATTTCTCAGGGTTGGAAGTGACTTATAGGCTTTTAGAATCGTTTCCTGCATCGCATCAGCACAGTCCTCATCTTTCTTCACAATCGCTCTGGCGATGTTGTACATTCGAACTTCCATCTTCTTAATCAATGCTATAAAGGCATCCTTATTCCCTTGTTGTGCACTCTTAACTTCAGCCTCCACAAAATCTATATCCAAACGGGGCGTCCCCCTTTCAATTATTCATCACATAGATTAGACGATGCTCCCCCTTTGAAGGTCACAAAAAAATAGAGCAGACTCTGCTCTATTTCATATACCTGTCTATAACATTCGAAAAGATGTAAGACAAAATGGCGTTTGGAGTGGATACTAGAGCTTGCGATATTTTTTAAGGGCCAAAATATTCAGTACTATAAACAGTGCAGCGAACAGCACTAGCACCCCAAGATCCAGAGCAATATCACCAAATCCCTGTCCTTTATACATCACATCTTTGAGAGCATCGGCACCATAGTATAAAGGCATAATTCTGGCAATGACTTGCACCCAGGCGGCCATATGGTCGAGCGGGAATATTCCGGCAAAGAAGATTTGCGGAATTATGACAATCGGGATGAACTGTACCATCTGAAACTCGGACGAGGCAAACGTCGATAGCAGGATTCCGAGGGAAAGTGCCACGAATGCGAGCAGCAGATTGGTTAGCAGAACAAACCAGATGGACCCGGCCATATTCATTCCGAGCACCATCGTAGCGTATATAACGATAATAACCGTTTGGATGAATGCAAAAATACCATACCCAACCAAATAGCCAATGATGACTTCGCCTCTGCGCACGGGTGTTGACATTAGTCGTTCCATTGTTCCGGTGGTGCGCTCCCTGAGAAGGCCGATGCCTGAGATCAGGAAGACGAAGAAAAAGACAAAGAAGCCGATTAAAATGGGACTTAATGTATCGAAATAAGTTGTGTCTGCGCTGCCATATACATAATCCGTTGTGACTGTAAGATTTGGTGCAGCATTGCCCTGATTCTGACTGAAACTGCTGATGGCCGCCGCCGCTTGGCTGATTTTCATTTGAAGAGCTTTCGATTGGGATGGGTCACTATTTTTTAGAATGAGATGTATCTTGGCATCTTGCATTTCAATTAACGCATCGAGATGCTCATTTACCAAAATATCTTTATCTGCTTTTTCATATGAAATAACTTCCATTCCCTGCTGCTGCATCATTTCTACAATTTTGGGATTCAGGTTTACAGCGCCAATTTTTGCATCTGCCGCATTGCCGGTGTGATTGAACAAGTAGTACATTAATGAGAGCACTAGCAAAGGGGCAAGGAATAACAAAGCCAGTGTTCTTTTGTCCCGCAGCAGCTGCTCACAGATTCTGCGGATGAGCGCTCGTATTCTCATGATAGTTGGCCTCCCGCCTTCAAGAATACGTCTTCCAGGCTTTCAACTTGGTACTGACTCTTTAACTGTTCCGGCGAACCGCTGGTTAATATCCTGCCATCACGTACCATGGCCAGCATATCGCATTTATCCGCTTCATCCATGACATGCGTCGTAACAATAATCGTCTTGTGTTCGGAATTCTTCAGCCTCATTAATTCATTCCAAATCGACTGTCTGAGCTCCGGGTCAATACCGACGGTTGGCTCATCGAGAATCAGTACAGACGGGTCATGAATCAGGGCAATCGCCAGTGACAATCTGCGCTTCATACCACCGGAATAAGCAGATACCTTTTTGCCAAGCTCATGCGTGAGATTGACCAGGCCTGCCGCGTAGCTGATTCGCTGCTTCTGCTCCTCCTTGCCCATTTTAAACATAGATGCAAAAAACCTAAGATTCTCCCCACCTGTAAGTTCATTGTATAGTGCATCCGATTGAGCCATATAACCGATTTGCTGAAGCATGGACAGATTGGGCATTTTTGTATTCAACACTTCAACCAAGCCTTCATTGGGAGTATCCATGCCGACAATCATTTTCACAAGGGTTGTTTTCCCGGCTCCTGAAGGACCGATCATCCCGTAAATTTGTCCCTTCCCTATATTCAAATTCACCTCGGAGAGCACGGTTTTCTTTCCAAAACTTTTGCTGACCTGTTGAAGCTTTACGGTAATTTCCATTGGGTTAACCTCCACAAGATAATAAACAATGCGTTGATTATCTTTCTCGCCTTTATTATAATCAATGCAGATTTCAACGACAATAAACAGAATCGTGGAATGTGATCATTATTCTGCAGATTTTAGAGAAAATGTGAACTTAACGCTTAATGTAGAATGAAGATTGCAGGAGGTCGAACGTTGAATAAACAAAAATTGATTAAAAAGTTTGACAAGCAATCAGTAATATATGAAGAAAACACACGCAAACGTATGATGGGATCATGGCGAAAACGTCTCCTCGAAGGTGTACAGGGTGACGTACTTGAAATCGCTGTCGGCGCGGGAGCCAACTTCCCTTATTACGATATGGACCGGGTACGCCTGAGCGCCGCAGATTTCAGCCCAATGATGCTGCAGCGCGCACGGCGGATTGCGGATGAGCTTAACTTGCAGGTGACTCTGATCGAAAGTGACATTGAAACGCTTGATTTTCCGGCCCATTCCTTCGACTGCGTTGTCTCTACGCTTTCTTTATGCGGATATGATGATCCGGAACAGGTTCTTCGCAATATTAAACGCTGGTGTAAGCCAAACGGGCGTGTTTATCTTTTGGAGCATGGTCTTGGGAGAAACCCTTTTTTCAAGTCAGCCCAGCGGCTATTGAATCCGGTCGCGCGCAAAATATCCGGCTGCAATTGGAATCGGGATATCGAGCAGATCGTACGGAATTCCGGACTCCAGATTGAACATATGGAACGGCACTGGAACGGTATGATTCATTTGATCTGGGCGCGATCCGTATGAGAATAGAAAGACCTCCAACGATATAATCGTTAGAGGTCTTTTCATGATTTTCACGGCTCATAGAGACGTTACCAACCTTATTTTATTCCTTCGTTACCAGCTTCAATGGAGCCGGAATAGATTTTTCTACCGTTTTGCCATGAAGCACATCATATGCGGCTTGAACTGCCATTTGTCCAATCAATTCAGGCTGCTGCGCCACGGTTGCAGTCAGCTTGCCTGCCTGGATCGACTTCAGCGCATCTTCGTTGCCGTCAAATCCGATGACCGGAATATCTTTACCGGAGCTTTTAATGGCTTCGATGGCACCGAGAGCCATTTCATCATTGTGCGCGAACACCGCTTGTACATCCGGATTCGCCTGCAGCAGATTTTCCATTACATTCAACCCTTTTGTACGGTCAAAATCCGCGGTTTGCTTGGCAATGACTTTCAAATCCTTATCAGCGACTTCGTGGAAGCCTTTACCGCGTTCACGGGTAGCCGATGCACCTGCGACGCCTTCAAGCTCAATCACTTTCCCGCCTTTGCCGATCATTTTTTCGATATATTCCGCTGCCATTTTACCGCCCTTCACGTTATCCGAAGCGACCAGTGCCTTGACATCCCCTTTATCCGAGGAACGGTCCAAGGTAATAACTGGAATACCCAAATTATTGGCCGATTGTACGACCGTCGAGATGGCTGCCGAATCGGTTGGGTTGATGAGCAATGCGTTTACGCCCTTTTGCATCAAATCATCCACGTCATTGCTTTGTTTGGCTGAATCGTTTTGCGCATCGACGACAATCGTTTCAATACCGTGCTTTTTAGCTTCCGCAACTACGCCATCTTTCAAGGAAACGAAGAATGGATTGTTCAGTGTTGAAATGGACAGTCCGATTTTCATATTTTTAATATCCCCGCCTGTTTTAGGCTTGGCCCAGCTTGGCGGTTCCAGAGAACATCCGGTCGTTAAGATGAGCAGAAGCGCTGCCAATAAGAATGTTAGCTTTTTCATATGAGTCTCTCCCTTATGCAGATTTCTTCCGGTCAATAAGTACGGCGATGAGAATTACGATCCCCTTAACCACCATTTGGTAGAAGGAAGATACGCCGAGCAAATTCAGTCCGTTATTCAGAGTACCGATAATCAGCGCGCCGATCAGAGTACCTACAATACGGCCGCGGCCGCCGGAAAGGCTTGTACCGCCCAAGACAACAGCTGCGATAGCATCCAGTTCGTAAGAAGTACCGGCCGTTGGCTGCGCCGAGTTCAGACGGGATGTCAGGATGGCACCTGCCAATGCGGACAGCATGCCTGCCAGAGAATAAATCATAATTTTAGTCCGGGATACTTTAATACCGGAAACGATCGCTGCTTTTTCGTTGCCGCCGATCGCATATGTTTTACGTCCAAAGGATGTTTTGTGCAGAATCACCCATAGAATCGCAAACGTAATGATCATCGTAATCGCCGGTACCGGAATGCCGAGCTCATAGCCACGGCCGAACAGCTGGAATGTCATGCTGTCGCCAAGACCCGTAATTGGATTACCGTCGGTGTATACGAGCGTCAAGCCTCTGAAAATGGTCATAGTTGCAAGCGTTGCGATAAAGGGTGCCATTTTACCTTTGGTGATCAGTAGACCGTTAATCATACCCATCACGCCGCCAAGCAAGCAGCCGATGATGATGGACAGGATTGGATCAAAGCCCGCTACCATCATATTCGCGACAAATGAACTCGACAGCGCCAGTATGGAACCGACGGATAAGTCGATACCACCGGTCAAAATAACAAAGGTCATTCCAAACGCAATCAATGCGTTAATTGACACCTGCCGCAGCAAATTGAGAATATTAAGCGGTTCCAAGAAGCTTGGATTCAGAACCGATACAATGATAATCAAGATAATCAGGCCGAGCAGCGGTCCTAATTTTTGTGTAATTTGCGAAACCTGAAAGCCTTTGGATGTTTTTGCTTCATTCATTGTTGTCATGTTACTGTCCCCCTGTAGCCAACGTCATTATTTTTTCCTGCGTCGCTTCATCTTTACTCAGTTGTCCAGTGATATGCCCTTCGTGAACAACAACGATGCGGTCACTCATGCCAAGCACTTCCGGTAATTCAGAGGATACCATGATGATGGCGACGCCATGGCCTGTCAGCTCATTCATCAGCTGGTAAATCTCACGTTTGGCACCGACATCTACGCCCCGGGTTGGTTCATCCAGAATCAGAAGTCTTGGACCGATACCTACCCACTTGGCAATAACAACCTTCTGTTGATTACCACCCGATAAATTTCCTGCTGCGGTATCGGATGTATGGGTTTTGATCTGCAGGCGTTTGATCAGCGCATCCACGAACACTTTTTCTTTTTGCGATGAAATAATGCCTTTAGACGTAAAACCGCTGAGACTTGGGAGCACCATATTATCACGTACGGAAAAATCCAGAATCAAACCTTCATCCTTGCGGTCTTCCGTTATGAAGCCAATTCCAAGCTTAACTGCATCAACCGGCTTTCTAATCACGGCTTTTTTCCCAAACATGCGAATCTCGCCGCTGTCCAGATGATCCAGACCAAACAGCGCTCTCATAATCTCCGTGCGTCCCGAGCCCATCAGACCTGAGAAACCGACGATTTCACCGGAGCGGACCTGAAAGCTTACATCTTCAAATAATCCTTTGCGCGAAGCATGCTCCACCTCAAGAACGACCTCTCCCGGATTCGGATTTCTTACCGGATAGCGCTCGGTCAGCTCTCTGCCGACCATTTTCTTAACGACCTCATCAAAGTTGGTATGCGGAATTTCCTTCGTATCCACAGTCCGGCCATCCCGCATGACGGTAATCCGGTCGCAGATCTCGAAAATCTCTTCCATCCGGTGAGAAATATAGACGATCGATACGCCTTGCTTTTTAAGGGACGTGATGACTTCGAACAGCTTCTGGATTTCCCTCTCCGTCAGTGCAGAAGTCGGTTCATCCATGATGATCACTTTGGTATCCGTAAGGAGGGCCTTGGCGATCTCAATCATCTGCTGCTGGCCTACCGAGCATTCGCCGGCTTCGCTGTTCAGCGGAATGTCGACGGAAAGCTTTTTGAACTGTTCCTTTGCGAGCGCCTTCATTTCTTTGGATTTCAGAATACCCCAGGGTGAAGACATCTCCCTGCCGATAAACAGATTCTCAAGCACCGTCATATCCGGCCATACATTAAGCTCCTGGTGGATAAAAGCGATTCCTTGAAGCTCTGCTTCCTTCGGACTTCCAAAATACGTTTCCTTGCCGTCGATGAGGATTGTTCCTTCATCCCTGGCATGCAGGCCAGTAAGTATATTCATTAAAGTGGACTTGCCGGCACCGTTCTCTCCCATCAGGGCGTGCACTTCGCCTTCGCGCAGGTCAAAATCTACACCGGATAATACTTGGTTCGCGCCGAAGGCTTTGTGTATTCCATTCATTTGAATCTGCATAACGGTTCCTCCTCACAGTTTTTGCGGAGCAATGCTCCTTGATCGTACTCCACAGCAAAATCTGGCTTCGTAAGCAGATACTCAGTTTTGCGGAGCAATGCTCCTTGATCGTACTCCACAGCAAAATCTGGCTTCGTAAGCAGATACTCAGTTTTTGCGGAGCAATGCTCCTTGATCGTATTCACAGCAAAATCTGACTTCGTAAGCAGATACTCAGTTTTTGCGGAGCAATGCTCCTTGATCGTACTCCACAGCAAAATCTGGCTTCGTAAGCAGAAGCATTTTAACCAAAATAGACGCCAGCCTGTAAAATGATATTTGCAAACGGTTTGGCTTCGCCTGTGCGAATCACGACTTTAGCCTTTTGGGTCCGCTGCTTGAACTCTTCATGAGGACAATGCTCAATAGCACACCCGTCGAATTTTTTCTCTATATAATGAAGTGCTTCCAGATTGTCTGTATTCATCTCATTCGCAATGACGACTTTCTCAATCTCCATATCAGAGGCGATCGCATTGACCGTTTCTTCAAAACTTGGTGAACCCAGCGTGAGAGCCAGATCGATTTTTGCAACTCCCTCGGGTATAGGGAGCCCGACATCAGCAACTACAATGGTATCCGTATGGCCCAGATCGGCCAACACTTTGGAAATATGACTGTTTAAAATCCCCTGCTTTTTCATCTCACATTTGCGCCTCCACTTCTTGACGTGTTGGCATGCCGCCTTGTGCCCCAAATTTCGTCACGGATAAGGATGCAGCACGATTCGCAAAACGCACACTCTCAACAATCGGTCTGCCTTCTGCCAAGGCAACTGCAAATGCAGCATTGAATGTATCTCCGGCACCTGTCGTATCTACAGCTTCAACTGCATAAGAAGGAACGAGGACTTCACTTTCACCGTCAAAATAACGGACACCTTTACTTCCTTCCGTTACAAACAGCTTGTTCGGATACTTGCGAAGGGCTTCGGAAACACTCAGGTCTGAAAACAAAATTGCTGCTTCATGCTCATTCGGCGTGATATATGCAGCATTCTCAATAACCTCATCTTCTAATGAACGAGCCGGCGCGGGATTAAGCAATAAAGGAATACCAAGCTTTTGGCAGACTCTGCTGACATGAGTTACTGTGTCTTCCGGTATTTCCTGCTGGATCATGACCATATCCGCCCCGCTAAAAGCATCCATGGATTGTTCGATATAACCTGGTGTTACCTCATTATTGGCTGCTTTGATCACTACGATACTGTTGTCTCCCTCAGCCAAAACAATATGGGCTGTTCCGCTCTCCATATGTGTAACCGGTTCCACATAGTCCGCAGAAACATGATTGAATTTGAAATTGTTCAAAATCGCTTCGCCAAAATGATCGTCTCCTACGCGTCCAACCATTGTAACATCCGCTCCGAGTCGTGCTGCTGCAACCGCCTGGTTGGCTCCTTTGCCTCCGGGGACGGTTTTGAAGCTTTCACCGAGAACCGTTTCACCGGCTCCCGGACGTTTCGATGATGTTACGACAAGATCTATTGAAGAGCTACCTACCACAATAATTTTAGCCATACTGCTGCTCCACCTTTCTGGTCGTTTCCCGCTCCGTAAACGTAACGGGCATTTGAATGGTATTTTGATCTATATTTTTATTATCAATGAATTGAATAAGTAATCCAGCTGCCGCTCTGCCCATGTCGTAAGCAGGCTGTCTGATCGTCGTAAGAGACGGTGTCAGCAAGCTGCTGAGCGGAATATCATCAAAGCCGATGATCTGTACATCTTCCGGCACCTTTTTGCCGAGCCTGAGGGCTTCATGCAGAACCGCTGTCGCCACGATATCATTGCTGGCGATCACGCCATCGGTATCGGGATGCTGCTCGAATAATTCCTTTGCCCATGTACCCGCCTCTGTGAAGGAAAATGAGGAGGTTTCTATGACGTTAAAAGTTATTCCTTGATTACTCAGTTCATCTATCGCACCTTGATAACGGTCCTGTGCAGGCCGGATATGCTTGGGGCCTTGCATGACCGTAATCTGACGGCTCCCACGGTTTATCATCTCATGAGCAGCAATTTTCCCGCCCTCACGTCCGTCAGCATATACCGATGGGCGATTGTCCGCCGTCCGGTCGAGGAAGACAACCGGAATGTTCAGCTTCCGGTATGTATCGGTATCCGGATGGTTCGTGGAGGCAATGACGCCAACCACGTTATTTTGCACAAACGTCTGGATGTATTCTTTTTCTTTTTTTATATTTTCATCACTATTGCCGAAGATAATCCGCAAATCGTTCTCCTGCATCTCATCCTCCACCCCGCGGGCAAGCTCTGGAAAGAAGGGGTTCGTGATATCCGGAAGCAGCAGGCCAATCAGCCTCGATTTGCGTTTATACAGAGATCTTGCGACCTCATTGGGCGTATAGTGGAGCTCGCTGATAGCGGTTTCAACCTTCTTGCGGGTATCTTCATGTACATATCCTGTCTCATTCAGTACACGCGAAACGGTCGCTACCGAAACCCCGGCATGCTTTGCTACATCTCTAATGGTTGCCATATCATGTTCTCTCCTCAATGTGGAACCGGTTACACATATAAAATACCACATGGTGCTCGTTTTGACAACAACGCTTTCAAAGTTATTTTATGGAAAGAATAAAAAACATGAAGCCGTACTTGGCCGAGGCTAGCATGGCTTCATGTCTTGTTTTATCGATCGTCGCAAGCATCCTTCGCAATTCTGTATGCTTACTTCACAGGAAATGTCATCTCAAGTTCTGGTATAAAGGTTTTTTCGCCGGTTTGGTAATTATCAATAAAAGGCCTTATCGTGATTGAATTCGGAATCTTCGGTAGAGGGTCTACATCCGTTGTCACGGCCATAAAATCGGTCCCCTTAATTCTGCTTCCAAAAGAAGATCCGGTGGTCATCACTTGATTACCATCCTGATCCACCAACAGGTAACCAAAATGGGGCCCTCTCTCGCTGGAATCTCTGACTCCATTATCCTCATGCATCGTCAATCGCGTCATGACGGGTGTAAATTCGATGCTTCCCAAGGCAATTTTGCATTTTTTCCATTCCTTGGCCGGATCATTGGATGTCACCACCCTGCTTGCGGTTTCATTCTTCTTCACGGGAATATCGAACAGAAACATTTCTTTCGGCATATCGACCAGACCGATTTTGAGATTCAGCGTAAACTGGTCCGGAAAGTTGTATTTTTTTCCGTCCTTGGAGCTGTATTCGGCATGGCTAATTGTAATAATCGTCGCAGAGGGCGCATTGGCACGTCCATAATTTTTCAAAGGACCACGGGACATCGTCATATCCACGATCTCTCCGTTCACCTTTCCGCTCATGCTGAAATCCCGGTTATTGAATTTATGGTCCGTAGTATCCTCTTCCAACACGAAATAGATACTTGATCCCGTATAGATCAGCTTCGTAATGCGAATGGTAACCCCATTTTTCGTGACACTTTGATTAATATCTTCAAGCATGCCTTTTTCTTCGGCAGTCTGAAGACCGATATGCTGAGTCAGCTTAAATAGATCCTGAATAAAAGGCAGCTCTTTCAAAGATTTGGCCATCGTGGGTGACACAAAAGCCGATGCCAGCAGAACAAGACATAGGATAAACACTGCTGCTGCAGAACCCCAGGCATATGTAAGCCCGCTTCTGCGCTTTACCCCTATAGATGGTAATTCTTTAAATGCCTCGTTCATCTTCATTTCAACGATTGCCGGCAGTTCATCGGATGGAATCCATGCAACTTGCTTCAGCTTTGTTTCAAAGTCATTTGGATTCATGGGCTACCCTCCTTTCCGGTGATTCACCAAGAATGTGCAAAAGCTGCTGTCGTGCCCTAAAAAGGCGTCCCTTCACAGCTCCCTCCTTAATTCCCAGTACTTCACCGACGGAACGCATAGACATATCCTGAAAATAAAACAAATGGACAACCATTCGAAGCGTTTCATCAAGCTGTTCTACGGCATCTCTAATTGCAATGGCTTCGTATTCCGCTTCCAGCTTATGCTTTGCAATATGATCAAAGTTCTCTACAGGAACCAGCCTCGACTTGTTTCTGAGCAGCTGATTGCATTCGTTAATTAATATCCGGAATATCCAGCTCTGAAAATACTCAGGCTTCTTAAGTGTATTCAGTGATTTATAAGCCTTGAGAATCGTCTCCTGCATGGCGTCTGCACAATCATCGTTACTGCGGAGTATAGAAAAAGCCAATCCGTACATCTTCATTTTCATGCTGAGCACAATCCGTGTAAATGCCTCGTGATCCCCTTTCCTGGCTTTTTTCACTTCCTGTTTGATATCCACACGTCACGGTCTCCTTTTGTTATTATTCATTACGACCTTTGAAAGCATATACTTTAGATGCCGGCCCGATGTAAAAGGTTATACAAAAAATTGTTATTTTTTAAAGATATTTATAATCTCGCAAAAAAAAATGATCCGGAGACTATTGAATATGACAATGAAGTCATAACTTCTTTGTTCGATCGGACGTTTATTAGTGTATATAGATTGGCCAACAAAAAGAGAAACCCCCTACACGATGATACCCTTTAAAATCGAGGTGATTAGTATTTACAGGCATGCAGGATGGATAGGGTTAATAATAGCTCTTGCAGTGCTTGCGGGCTGCAGCTCCAAACAAGAAGCAAAAATAGACTATGGGAAGCCAACCAATAGCACGAGTATGGGGATCACTGACGAAGGGCTCAAATGGGATATCGACAAATCTGCCCCCTCCTATGATGACACCATCGAGAGGGTTTCCTTTGAAGTAAAAGAAATAAAGTCCCCTTTTCCTCCAACGCATAAAGCAGCAAGTATCATCAAAGCCCCGTTTGACATGATCCAACTCACATACGCCAGTCTGGACCAAGGCCGGCAGCTGATTTTAGTTGAGAGTAATTCACAGGATACATCCGAGCCCGAGGGGAAATCCGGTCCCAAGCTCAGCAACGGAGCTCCAACATGGATCCAAAGTGACTCACAGATGAGCGCGCTTTACTGGAGGCAGGACGGATTGACCTTTGTGCTGATGTCCAACCAAGTGAAGAACAAAAAATTCATACCACTGTATGATGAGGATGAATTGGCGATCATCGCCAATAGCATATATTAAACCATGGAATCAATCGAAAGAGATATCGATTTAAATATCAATACGGCGCGAAAAAGCCCGTTACCCGGGATGAATCGGGTAACGGACTTTTTCTTATTCCCAATCTAATTTGAAGCAGTTGCCTTGCGGGCCACCTGGATACTCCAGAAAAACAGTCCCTGTCTCCTCATCATATTCAAAGTCTATGGATGCTTGATCAACATATACATGAAGCGGCGGATGCGGAACCCATAGCCGGGTGCTGACTGTAATTCCTGCCGGAGCTTCGGAAATCCAGGCATAACCTCTTTCAGAATGTTCCTCATTCCTGATTCTTGATGAAGTGGCAAGAATCAGCGGCTGATTCGAATTTTCGCTGAGGAAGCTCAAATCATAGAGAAGCGCATTGTCATTAGGCTTAAGCTCCACTCTATTCAGCACTGGTAAGCTTGCATCAAATAGCTGGATGAATGAGCCTTCCAGTACAACACTGCTGTCCGAATCTGCTGAAGGCGTTTCGTCCAGAACATGAACAATACGATAAGGACCACGCTGGATTTCAAGTATTCGATTCCCCTTGAAATCATCTGCTTCATCCCGGATCATTAACGCCTGCCTAACGCTGTCTATAACCAATTGGGCTCCTTCAGGTGTTTCTGCTAAAGATGCCGGATCCTTCCTGTGCAGAATAATAGCTCCCGCCTCCACAGAATGAACCCCTTCCTCAGGAGTACGTCCAAGTCCAAGAGACTCGAAAAGATGCTCCTCCGGACGCTTGTAAGCGCCGCGCCTCGATTCCCGGTTCCACCATTCCCTGACTTGATGATAGGGATCGCCCCCATCGCCAATGTAGATAAGGACGCCGCCTTCTCTGACCCATTGTCCAATAACCTGATGAATGCCGGGATGCTCAGGCTTCATGAACTCATAGCTCAGCAGCAGGACCCTATAATCATCGAGGTAACCAGGGAAATTCAATATATTATCATATTGAAGCGGCCTCAGCGGGATTCCATTTTTGAGAAGCGGTAGTGCCATCCCATAGAATGGCGACCAGTCCAGCAGCTTCCGTTCTTCCGTCCCCATCTTCTCATCCGATTCCGTTCCATCATACCTGGAGCTGGAATCAGGCTCTGCTCCGGGGATTTCTACGGTCCCCCGCTGGTACATCGCTGAATTGGCAAGACATAGTCCAATACCCGATGTGGAGGAAAGTTCTTGCTGAGCAGCATCATATTGATGCATCTCCCCAAGCATATGCATGATCGTCAACAGCTGTGTGGCATACCGTGAGGGAATCTTTTCTTTTCCATCCCCGTCTTCTCTCGGATAACTTCCTTCAAAGACACGATGCGGCCAAGGGCAGACTTCATATTGGCTTACACCCGGATGAAGTAATGAAGCCGTCACCGTCGCCAAATAGTTCTGTTCAAAATCGACCCAGGAGTGTGCAGGATTATCTTCAATCGGATCATGAAGGAACCACATTTCCCGTCCCGTTCCCCGGGTTAGCTCTTGCATCATTCCATATTCCAGATATGCTGTTTCAAACGTCCGTTCCCGGCGGACACCTTGGTACACATTTGGTGTTCGGCTCGTACCCGTCCAGATTTGAGCAATGAAGCCATCGCAAGCCGGCATGGAGACAAATAACGCCTCTGGACTAATGATTCTCCACTGGGTGTAATTGATCAGACTATGCGTTGGAATATAAAAGCGAACCGTTCTACCATACGTGGTAAGCGAATACTCCTTCATTTCGCTGCATATCCGATCCATTGCCCGGTAATACATCGCGGCTTTCAGCTTGGAAGCACGATACTGCGCATCATGCGCAGCATGGGGTGGGCACCATTCTTCTCCATAGTAGTTGAGCCACTCCCGCTTAAAAGCATCCGAATATCCGGACACTGCCCAGAATTCGGGCTCTTCCATGTGAATGGCTTCTACTCCGGCATCTATTGCCCTTTTGATGTGGGAAGACAGATACCCTGCAAAAGACAAAGTCGGAACCATATAAGGCACATCCTCGTTATGAAGCAAGTGTCCTCCGTTTCGGTCCATTTGGGCTTCATCCCAATGATTCCGTCCATCATACCGGCCATAGAGATAATCCTGGTATTCTCCCCATGACACCCCTGTCATCAAATGGACCGTATAACCGGCCTTTTTCCATCCTTCAATACGCTCAGGCATATCTTCAGTAATTCCATATACCATAACAAAATCCGTACGCAGATCATAAGTCGGTCCATAGGGCTTCGCTTCCTGAAACCCCGTCCATTCCGGAGCAGCTTTCTTCTTACGGCTCACTCGAATATTCCTCCTTAGTTCGGCATGGAGAGCTTAACAACTTCTTTTCCCTTCAATTGTTCATTGACATACTGTATCGCTTCATCGTATCCGGTTTTCTTGATCTGATCACGCAGATCATTCAGCACTTTCAGAGCTGCATCGTCCGACTTCGTGAAAATTGCCTGCTTCCACACATCTGTCATTTGATCTATGGATGGCTTCAACGTTTCCCATACCGGTGCTTTGGTAATCACGTCACTGGGATTAAAAGCGGAAATCACGCTGATACCGTTCGGACGTAAAATCTTGCGTGCATTGTCCATGGCCGCCAATCGGCCCTGGTCTGCCCAAATATCTCCTCCCCCTACAGAGTTTATGCGGTCCATACCTGTCATATTTTCAAGCCCAATCGCAATTCCTTGATCCCGTTTCACTTTCCCGGTAGTATCTTCGTAGAATTTATCAAACCATTCCTTTTTGGCGACAGGCTTGCCATCCACCTTTTCCCAATGAACGCCTTCAACACCATAATGCACAAGCATAAATCCTTCATCCGACGCCAGGTAATCCAGAAGCTTGAGTGCCGCATCGACGTCTTTGCATTTTTTTGTAATGACAGTTACGTTATTGCCCTGAATAGCTAAATCGTCAGGACGATTCGGCTCTGCTCCTGCTCTCTCCAGCGGTCCGACAGGAATATAATCCGTGCCTGGATGGGACTTCACATAGTCCTTCGATGCATCAAGAATGGCCGGATAATGTGCTGCCAATACCGCTATACGCCCCTGCTTGATTTTTTCGTTTGCAATCGGGTCCGTCTGCGTGAATACTTCCGGATCGAGCAGACCTTCGGAAATCAGCTTGCGGTAGTACAGCGTATAGTCCTCATAGGCTTTGGTAAAAAACACATTTTCCAGGCTTCCATCGCCTTTGTCGACATAGCTTGTTCCATAGAAAAGAGTGCTCCCGATGCCCACGGCCCAGCCATCATGGAAGCCCCCGAGCGGCATGACAGGCATACCATTTTCAGATAAATTCGCATCTTTGATCTTTTTCAGAAATTGGTACAAATCCTCTTTTGTTTTTACCGACTGTGGATCAACACCCACTTTTTCAGCAATATCCTTGCGCACATAGAAGCCGTACAACCAGTCATTCACATCATCCCCGGTTGCTGGCTGGTTCTGATACATCATGTACTTCTTGCCGTCAATGCCTCCAATAGCTTTCTCATACAAGGCCGGCGGTACATTTTCTTTGGCAACCGCTTTGGCAAGATTCGGGTACTTGTCGAGTTTATCGCTCAGATCTACAAGCTGCCCTTCTTTGGCTGCTTTGATAATTCCGTCCAGCTCGCCGCCCCAAGCAGGGCCAGTGTAGATATCAGGCAGATCCTGAGTCGCAAAGATCGTGTTGACCTTTTCTACCTCGCTGCCTTTGGTATAGTCAATTTTCATTTTGATGCCTGTCTTGTCTTCAATCGCCTGCGTAACGGGTGTTGTGTCGCTGTCAGGTCCAGTAGAGCCATTCCAGTTATTCAGAATCGTTAATGTGGTTCCTTTACCTCCTTCTGAATCACCACCGCCTCCACAACCGTACAACAGCCCTGTCAGCATCATGACCCCCATCAGAGTGCAGGCCGCTCTTACACGTAATTTAGCCATATGAACCCTCCCCATCCATTAAAATGATATGATCAAGTCCCTTTTCGGAACCTGTATCCTAGCCTTTGACCGAACCGATCATGACACCTTTAACAAAGTACCTTTGCAGGAATGGATACACGCATAAAATCGGGAACACGGTAATGACCAGCAGCGCCATCCGGAGAGATTCCGGTGTTGCGCCCGCCATATTGACGTTCACAGTCTGCCCCCCCTGCTGCGCTGCTCGCTGCATGGATGAGGATAGCGCCTCAGCTTCCGTAAGCATTTGCTGCAGAAGTGTTTGTACCGGTATGAGATTTTTGTTGGAGACATAATAAGTCCCCGTAAACCAGTCATTCCAATGTGCCACCCCGATGAAAAGCGATATGGTCGCAATCACAGGGCCGGATAACGGCAAAATAATCCGCATGAAAATTTGAAAATCATTTAATCCGTCGATTCGAGCCGACTCCTCAATCTCCTCAGGAATCCCCTGCAAAAACGTGCGGACGATGACAATGTGCATGAAGTTGAACAGCATGGGGATGACATACACCCAAAAAGAGTTGATCAGATGCAGCTTTTGAAGCGTAATGAAATAAGGGATGAATCCTGCGCTGAAAATCGTTGGCAGGAAGATATAGAATGTGAAAAAGGTGCGTCCCGGCAGGGTTTTCTTCGACAGCGCATATGCCATTAGCGTACATAGAAGCACATGCAGCACGGTCCCGATGACCGTTCTCAAGATGGTAATTTTGTAGGCCTGCCAGATTTGTTTGTTGTCGAACACCTGGACGTAATTGTCCAATGTAAGCTTGCGGGGGAAAAAGTACAATGCGCCGAGCATCGAGTCCTTCCCGTCATTTAGCGAGTAAATGAGAATGTAGATAAATGGATATATCATCAAAAATGCAAACAGTGTTAACAGGATGTAATTCAAGAGATTGAATACGGAAAAAGTATTTGTCTTCATACCAGCCCCCCCTTAGAACAGTGATACATCGCTGACTTTCCGGGCAATCCAGTTCACGGTAACGATCAATACTAAAGCAATCACGCTTTGGAACAGACCTACAGCTGCTGCATAACTGAGTCGTCCCTGCTGAATACCCGAGGTAATGACATGAACGTCCAAAACACTGCCGATACTTGCGGTAGCCGGTCCATTTAACAGGAGCAGCTGCTCAAAGCCTGCACTCATCAAACTTCCCGTGGCGAGAATAAACAAAATAACCGCAATATTACGGATTCCCGGAAGAGTCACATGCCAGATTTGCCGGAAGCGGCTTGCCCCATCAATTTTGGCTGCTTCATACAGCTGCTGATCGATGCCGGCAATCGCTGCCATATAAATAATCGAGTTCCAGCCGATATTTTTCCAGACATCGGATCCCAGAACCAATGGGTAAAACCATGTTGTATTATTCATGAATTGGACAGGTTCTGCGCCGAAAGAGGACAACAGATCGTTTAGCGGTCCCCCGTACATGGAGAGAAGGCGCTGCATCAGCGTAACGACGACGATCCATGAGACGAAGTAAGGAAGGTAAGATAGCGTTTGGATCGTTTTCTTGAATTTTACGTTGCGGATTTCATTGAGCAGAATGGCCAGGATGATCGGCATGGGAAAACCGATAAGGAGCTTCAACAAGCTGATAATGATGGTATTTCTAATAATGGCTGTGGACTGATAGTAATCAAAAAATTGATGGAAATACTTCAGTCCTGCCCACGGGCTGCCAGTGAAGCCGCCTACAAACGTAAAATCCCGAAAAGCGACCTGAAGTCCATAAAGCGGAACATAGGAAAAGATAAAAAACCACACAATTCCAGGCATTAAGAATAGATAGAACAGCTTGTGACGCCAAACCCTTTTCCACAGTAAAGATGACTTCATAAACCTCACCTCTCTTCTTGATGATCGATAAAACCAGCCATTAAGTGTAAGCGTTTGCAATCAACTCACCCGGTTGGTTTCTTTTATATCGCTTCCCCCCTTGTTGCTTCAGTTTCATCTAAGCTGAATATTTTGTATTCGCAAGAATAACAACGCCGCGAAGGTACTTCGAAGAGGTTATTCTTACAGACTTTGGAATTATCATATATTATATATTCAATATATTCAATATAGTATTAATAAAAAATACTAGATATTTCATCCTCATCATGTCGACGTTCTCGCCAAAAAAGAAACTCTTCATTATCTTAAGCTGCAAAAAGAACAGCAAAAAATCTTTTCCGTGAAGGAAAAGATTTCATGTGCTGTTTCGAAATATGAAGTTGTTTAGTAGGCAGGTGGAATACCGGTTGTTTGTCCGGGTACGAGTTCAGGCTGGAGCAAAATTTTACTGTAGGTTCTCCTACGGTTGTCACCGACGCTGCGAATCACTTCCAGCATCGTTGCCGCCGCTTTACAACCAATCTCATATTCAAATTGTTTGATGTGAGTGAAAATACTGAAACCATCCACCACAGATGTCGGCTCATCAAAACTTATAATGGACAAGTCCCCAGGTACTTTGAGGCCGGCCCGACCGGCCAGCTGATACATTTGGACGCCAAGCCTGCCGTTTAAGGTAATATAAGCCGTTGCCATCCGGTTCCGCATATAGCGGAAAAGTGGGTGACTCTCGGCATCCTTCAGACTTTGAATGTGAAAGTCCGTAATGATATGAGCCGGATTGATCATCGCCCCCTTATTTTTCAGAGCTGTGATATAGCCTTCAATCCGTTCCTGCACCGTTACCGTTTGAATTGGAGAGTCCGAACAGATCGCGATTTCCCGGTGTCCGAGCTCCCACAAATAATCCACCGCGAGCTGTGCGCCGAGCTTGCCGTCTGCAGCAATATAGTCGGTCTCAACCCCGGGTAAAAAACGGTCCATCAGCACAAACGGATATCCAGTGAATTTCATGTTGAGGATTTCATCATTGTAATGCTCCTCATCGACTGGAAAAATTAATATGCCCTCCGCTCCGAACGCATGGAGCGTCTTTAGTGCTTCCTTTTCCTTCTCAATATCACCCTCAGATAAGAGAATCATCATCCGATATCCATGCTCATCAAGAGTTGTCTGAACGCCGTTAATAAGCCGGATGGCGAAATAATCCAGAATAGATGGAATGACCAGACCGATCAGCTTCGTGGACTGATTCAACTTAAGGACTGAATTTGACTCAGAAGAAGAGTCCGCAGTTATGCTCCCTTTTTTTGGGTTCCCGCTCCCGACAAAACTGCCCTTGCCAGGTACCCGGTCAATAATCTGCTCGTCAGCGAGGCCGGAGAGTGCTTTGACCACCGTGATTTTACTGACATTGAACTGCTTCATCAGTTCTTTCTCGGTAGGAATCCGGTCCCCGGGCTGAAGTCCGCTGGTACGGATTTGTTCCAGTATGTATTGCTGGATTTTCTGATACAGGGGTACCCGTGAATTCATATTCATCAAGATTCACCATACTTTTTATATATATTTGCTATATACATATTAAACTATTATGAACTACATCGGAAAAAAAGTTGATTTTTTAAAGAATGATTTCCTTTTAGATTCAAAAAATAATAAAAGCGCAGGCTAATACCTGCGCAGCTTCACTTCAATTCCATATTAGTCTACATGACTTCAGGCGTCGGCGTTGGAGCCGCATATTCACCTGTAGAGTAAGTTTTATCAATGATATTGCGAATGTCCTTCACCGACTTCCCCTGCTTGCTTAGCTCTGATACGGCCACCGCGGTTTCCACACAGACACCGCAGCGGGTTCCATGATCATCCCACACGACGCTCCCGTCCGTATTCACTTCTTTTATAAAGCAGTTCAGGTTGCTCTTATGACCGGCACTTTCGCCACAGCCGCAGTAGCACGGGATCGAGATCAAAATGTCCTTCACACTGGCTGCCGTAGAATATGCGGTCTTAAGAGCAGGATCAAGCGAATCCAGAAAAGTCGGGAGCTTGTCCGTTCCCAGTGTCATCTCCTGCAAATCCCCGTTCGCAGCAACTGCCTGATGAGAATCCTGATGACCTTTCTCCGGTTCAGCCTCCTTGGCTCCGCAGCCAGCCAACAGCATACTTGAAAGGATTACTCCGAGTACTGTAATACGTGTCTTTTTACCCAACATCATCTCTCCTTCTAAATGATTCCTCTTTAAAATAAAGTATACCACGGAACCCTATATTTTAAATAATTTTACGTCTTTCCTGGCTAAACTCCTACAATGATGCATAAGTAAAACGGATTTCCTCTATTTTCTTAACTGTAATCATTCCGTTTAAAGTGTTCTTTTGCTATAATTGGGATAATCAGCTTTAACACGGAACCGAGAGAAAGGTGATTAATCCATGGAACAGTCCGTCAATCCAATTGAAGAATGCGATGCAACCTGCATGGGTTCAGAATCTGAACTAAGCAAAATAAAAGAAGGACTGATCGATGATCAAGCCGCCTCACAGGTAGCCGACTGGTTTAAGGCATTCAGTGATCCAACACGGGTAAAACTAATCAACGCACTCCTGCAAAGAGAGCTGTGTGTGCATGATTTGACAATTCTGCTCGGTATGGGACAATCGGCTGTATCCCACCAGCTCCGTTATCTGCGGAATTTAAGAATTGTTAAACGCCGCAAAGATGGCAAAACGGTTTATTACTCGCTTGATGATACACATATCGAACAAATTTTTGTTCAAACACTTCAGCATACCCAGCACGGATGACATGAAGAAAGACTGTTCCAATTCGTCTGATTTTAGACTTGTTGGTGCAGTTTTTTTGTTTTCGCCCTCATTATAAACGCTAAATGTAAAGAAACGATAGGAATGATTTGAACATGTAACATTGCATTTGACCATTTCAGCGGCTTTTTCACATATCCTTCACAGTTTCACTTGCCAAGCACATGATTTTTCAACGGTATGCCAGCTTTTGCTTATAGGATTGAAACGCTTCATCACACACAAAAAAGCCCGCGCTTAAGCGCGGGCTTACAGAATTCAATTTTCAATTGCATATTATTACTTCCCTGCAACAGAACCTTCTTCGTCAATCCATACGGTTAATTCCTCGAAAGACTTACGTTTACCCTGAAGCTGCTGTCCCTCTACAGGTTCACCCAGATATATAAAACCAAGCACCTTATCCTTACTGCCAAGCCCGAAATGTTCATTCATCTTCGAATGATACGTTGGCGCACCCGTTCTCCAGATCGCACCCAGACCAAGTCCATGGGCTTCCAGCAGCATATTTTGAATCGCTGCGAATACGGCACCATACTCCTCCAGTTCAATGACCTTCTCATGATCTTTGGGGGTCACGGCAACTGTAATCACGACTGGCGCTCGCATCGGCTTTGTTCTTGCCGATTCCGCTGCAGCCGCTGCTTCAGGTGATGCCGGATCTGCAGCCGAAGCCAGCGCTACATCCGCCAAAGCTTCCCCAAGCACCTTTCGTCCCTCGCCTCTAAGTACAAAGAAGCGCCAAGGCTCCGTCATCCGGTGATTCGGTGCCCAAGTTCCAGCCTCTAATATTTGCTCGATCTGAGAAACAGGGATATCTCCCTGTGTGACTTTACCAATACTTCGACGTGTGCGTATAGCTTCTGATATATTCATTCGTCATTCCCTCTCTCCAATTAAGAATCTTTCTCATTTACAAACATTGTATCAAAAAACATAGCTCATTTCCTGCTTATTCACATAAATCGCAACATTTTACCTTCCTCTGATCTTTCATTGACATCTCGTTAACACTCGGTTTATACAATAATCCATGATACATATACATATTCGGTCATCATTCGAAAGGGGTCATACATAACATGACAAAGAAATGGTTTATCTCCGCAATCGCTGCTCTAACGGTTGGTTCCGCTCTTCTTCCTTCCGTTCATGCTGCATCACCGGAGGTCCAATATTCTGCTAATGGACAAGCATTCACACCATCAACGGCTGCAATTGAGGAACAAGGACGTCTCTTTTTACCTGTACGTGACCTGGCAAATTTGCTGGGCAAATATGTAGACTGGGATGATGTCAGTAAAACGGCTTTATTCTCGGATAAACCAAAGCTGACCGGAACGTATACACTTCAACAGAAGGATCTAGCGGAAAATATCAAGTTTGGCATTGGCTCTTCCCTTACCCATATTCCTGGAGATCCGGACAATGTGTTCTACACAACTGCTGACCGTGGACCAAACGGTGAAGTGGATGTCAATGGAACCACCCGCCGCACCTTCCCTCTTCCGAATTACACACCAACGATATATAAAATTCAGCTGGAACAGGGAAAAATCAACATCCTAGACACGATTCCGCTGAAAATCAACGGCAAGGATCCAGTCACTGGAACGAATCTGATTACTGGACTGCCAAACCTGAAATCCCGTGATGAAGTGCCGTATGACAAAGCTGCTGAAAAAGTTATCTCCTACGATCCTTATGGTCTGGATGTCGAAGGCCTGACGTATAATCCACAGGATGACACGTTCTGGATTTCCGATGAGTATGGTCCTTACCTCGTTCAGGTAAAGCGTGATGGCACGATGCTTCAGCGTATTGCGCCAAAAGGTATCAGCGCCGAGCTGAATACAGCCGCATTGCCCCTGAAAGACAATCTACCGGCCGTATATCTGACCCGCCGCCAGAATCGTGGAGCCGAAGCCGTTGGCATTACACCGGACGGAAAATGGATGTTTATGGCGATGCAGAGCCCTCTTCGCAACCCGGACAAAAACGTGGACAACTCCCGTACCTTACGCATTTTGAAAATTGATCTGTCCACATTGAAACCGGTAGCCGAATATGCCTATATTACCGAGGACGCCAATCAATATAAAGATCTGAAGCAATCCGACATTGTTATTTCTGATATGTTCGTAGTGAATGAGAATACACTCCTGATCGATGAACGTGACAAAAATGCCGGAGACGCTGCCCAGCTTAAGAAGATCTTTTCCATTGATCTGAAGAACGCCACGAATATCCTTGGGCAGTACGATGACACAGCCAAAGCTGGTAAAACACTGGAACAGCTTAGCCTGAGCGAAGTCCGCCAGGCAGGTATTCAAACTCCCGTAAAACGGACTGTATTGGATGCGGTTGAATTCAAGTATCCCAATGAAAAAATCGAAGGAATTTCCCTCGTAAACGGACATACACTGGTGATTGTCAATGATAATGACTTTGGTGTCACCGATCCGGATTCCAAAGAAAACGGAACCGATTTGTGGACCTTCGAGCTGCCATACAACATCAAATAAGCAGCTTATAAAAGCTCTTAGCATTTGATTGACTTGATTCGAACCAAAATAAAGGACTGTTCCGAATGATCGGACAGTCCTTATTTTGATATAGTTCATCGCAGCTACCTTACCTTCAATACCCGCATCGCATTCAGAACTGCAATGATTGTAACGCCCACATCCGAGAATACGGCTTCCCACATTGTTGCGATACCAAATGCTCCAAGTAGCAGGAAGATTCCTTTGACACCAAGCGCAAATATAATATTCTGCCATACGATTCGGCGGGTTCGCTTAGCGATATGAATGGCTGATGCAATCTTGGATGGCTCATCTGTCATGATAACAACGTCTGCCGCCTCAATGGCCGCATCGGAACCAAGACCTCCCATCGCGATACCAACATCCGCTCGTGCTAACACTGGCGTATCGTTTATCCCGTCACCCACAAACACAATCTTCTCTTTTGGTGATTTCCTGCGGTCCAGCTTCTCTATCTCTTCTACCTTATGCTGCGGTAAAAGTTCAGCATGAACCTCATCCAGACCCAGCGAGCGTCCAACCTCTTCACCGACGCTCTTAGCATCACCCGTCAGCATAATAGTCGTCTTGCCCATTTGCTTGAGTGTCCGGATCGCTTCAGCCGCATCTTCTTTCACTTCATCTGAAATGGTAATATATCCGGCATATTGATGGTCCACACTGATATGAACCGTTGTTCCCGCTTGCGCAGGCTGTTCAAAGAGAATGGATTCCTTATTCATGAGTTTCGTATTCCCTGCCAAAACTTCCTTACCGTCCACCTTAACCTGAATGCCATGTCCAGAAATCTCGTTGTAACCTTCAATCCTTGCTTCGTCCAATTCTTTGCCGAAGGCCGTGCGGATCGATTCTGCAATCGGATGAGTGGAATGATATTCGGCATAGGCCGCAATCTCCAGCAGCTGATCTTTTCCAAGCCCCTTCAGGGATGTGTGGATATCAGATACTTTAAAAGCGCCTTTGGTCAAGGTACCTGTTTTATCAAACACAACATATTTAACGTCATTCAGCGCTTCCAGATAGTTGCTTCCTTTGATCAGAATACCCGATTTGGAAGCAGCCCCAATGCCTCCGAAGAAGCCTAGCGGAATCGAAACCACAAGTGCGCATGGGCAAGAAATTACGAGGAAAATAAGTGCTCTGTATATCCAATCCGAAAATGCCGCTCCGCTTACAATCAGCGGTGGCACAAGTGCCAGCAGCAGTGCCACGATAACGACAACTGGCGTATAGTATCTGGCAAACTTGGTAATGAAGTTCTCCGTAGGAGCTTTTTTGCTGCTCGCATTCTGCACAAGATCCAGTATTTTCGATACCGTCGATTCGCCAAAAGCCTTGGAAACTTCAATGGTAAGCACGCCGTTCTTATTGATAAATCCGCTTAATACTTCTTGGCCTTTTTCAATTTCACGCGGTACGGATTCACCAGTTAATGCCGAAGTATCCACCATGGAGCTTCCTTCGATAACCATACCATCGAGCGGTACCTTTTCACCCGGCTTTACGACAATATGATCACCAACCTGTACCTCTTCCGGTTCTACACGTTTGGTCTCATTGCCCACTTTCAGGTTAGCATAATCCGGACGCAAGTCCATCATCGCGCTGATCGACTTACGGGAACGGTTCACTGCAATTCCCTGGAACATTTCACCCAATTGATAAAATAACATGACCGCAACGCCTTCCGGATACTGTCCAACTCCAAAAGCGCCTATCGTCGCTACCGACATTAGAAAATACTCGTCAAATACTTGGCCACGTATAATATTCTTAACGGCTTGAAGGACGATATCGCCGCCGGCAACCACATAGGCTGCCAGGAAAATGGCAAGCTCAACAAACGAATTCGCATGAACGAGCATTCCCACTGCCGTCAAAACAGCACCAATAGCCAGTCGTATCGCCATGACTTTGGTTCCACCGCTTCCATGATCATGGGAGTGGGAATGTCCCTCTTCCCCATGCGCATCCTCGTGGCCATGCTCATGAGTATGGTTATGATCATGACCATGTTCATGTTTGTGTCCATGGTGATCATTACCCTCGTGATGTGCTGTTCCCAGAGGCTTTTTATTGTGTTCCAGCACCTTTACATGTGGTTCAAGCTTCTTAATCTTATTTTTCACATGGGTCAGCAGCTGTTCGTTTTCTCCATCGGTCTCATAGGTTAACGTTTGCTTAACGAAATTGACGGAGCAGGCAGTAATGCCCTCCATTTTCTTCACACCGTCTTCAATTTTCATAGCGCAGCTCGCGCAATCCAATCCATCCAGAACGAGCTCCCGTTTCACTTTACCGGTTGCTTCAGCCATCGTAATGCCTCCGATCCAAACTGTAAATATAATATGAGCATATGTTCATATATAAACTTGTTAAGCATATTATATTCACTCTACCGGAAAGATGTCAATGAATTCCCACCTAAAATTAGTATCATCGCCAAAAAAAACCGCGTTTATACGCGGTTTTTGCAGAAAAGTAAATTTTTTGATAGGTCATCTTCTAATCTAAGGCCAAAGCTTCGGCCTCTCGATCCGACGGAACTGCGGACACCATGAATAATGATATGAATTCGTTAAAGTTGGTTTCTTTTCTCCATCATAACCTTAATAATGAGAGACAGAATGGAAGTGAAGAGCAATATAAGCTGCTTGCTGCTGAAACCTAACCAAAATGTATCATTTTCGCCAAAAAGCGAGACCGCGAACATCCCGATGGATGACCACATGATAGAGACATCTAGATGGTGGAGACTGTTCATGTGTTCTTTATGCCGGAATTGATAAAGAATCACTGCTGCGGTGACGATTGCAGTGGCAATCGAGCTTATTCCCCCATCCGCAAAGAAAACCTGAAGCAGGCTCATAACACCATAACTTGATATCAACCAGGTCAGTGCAGCATTGGCATGAAGCACCCACGGCTTGTGATGCCGGATACATTTATAAGTAAGAATCAGGATGCCAATAATAACAGCCAATATGATTCCCTGCGTGCCACCCGTGTAATAAAGCAGCGATAGCGGTGAACGGATGACCGACTTGAAATCAAATACAAGCGTGCTGAATTTCCATACCAGGATACCGATCAAAAGGGTTGTCATCAGATCATCCAGTATGGGCTTTCGAATATCCGTTCCCAAGTACCTCGTACGGAACAGCGTAACAAGGTATCCTGCCGCCACGGAAATGATCGTTATGAGCAGCGAATATTTCAGCATCAAAGGTCCAAGCATAATCACTTGCAATTGAAATGCTCCTTTCATTCTATGTATGTAAATTTTTATTCAGGGAGGCTTACCTGTTGAATACGAAACTAACCCTTCTCCAGCAAAATGATACCCATGGCTGTCTTGAAGCTCATCCTGAGTTTTTTTGGCACTCGGATCGGCCCGTTTATCGCAATGCCGGCGGCTTTGACCGTATCGCCTCCTATGTAAAACAGCTGCGGAAGCGAAGCAGCAATGTACTCTTTGTGGACGGTGGAGATGTTTTTCATGGCACGGCTCCGCTTGTACTGTCTGAAGGAAATATCATGATTGAGCTGCTGAATGCCATGGGGCTTGATGCCATGGTCCCAGGCAACTGGGATTACGCATATGGACCGGAGCAGCTGCACCGATTGTCCACACAGTTGAAATTCCCGGTTCTGGCAGCCAATTTGCGTAGCAGTGATCCGAATTTAAAGTACGAGCCTTATGTCATTAAGGAATTTCAAGGCTGCCGAGTAGGCATCATCGGATTGACCTATCCTCATGTTCACGAGACCATGCCTCCATCCTTTTCGGAACACGTAAAATTCGCTCTTGGAACGACCGAGCTAACGACACTTATTCCGCGCCTCCGCGCTGAAGAACATGTCGACTTGATCGTTGTACTCAGCCATATGGGTCTGCCGCTTGATATCAAGCTGGCTTCGCTGGTTCCAGGTATTGATATATTGCTCAGCGGCCACAGCCATGACCGGATTGAAAGACCGATTGTCACTAATGGTACATTTATCGTGCAATCCGGAGCCAATGGTTCTTTTATCGGACGAATTGATCTGGAATATGACGGCACGCGGATTACCGATATCCGTCACGAGCTGGTTACGCTGTTTGAGGATGAATATGAATCCGATCCGGATATAGCGGCCATCATCCAGCGGATCATGAGTCCCTATGCAGATATTCTGTCACCTGCAGCCGGCAAGCTGATGACCCCACTGCACCGGATGACGCTGAATGAGGCGCCAATGGACCGCCTGATTACAGATGCTTACAAGCATGCCACTGGCGCAGATGTGACCTTCTCCCATGGTTGGAGATACGGAGCACCGGTGCTTCCTGGAACGCTGACCACCAAAGATTTGTACAATATAATTCCTACCAATCCCCGAATATTCATGATGGAGCTGGAAGGGAACGATATTTTGAACGCTCTCGAGACCAATCTCGAGCAAGTGATGGCTCCGGATCCTTTTCAGCAAAAGGGCGGATATATCCTTCGATCCTCGAATCTTGCCATGGCGTTTAAGCCTTATAATCCGAGAGGTCACCGGATTCAGCATATTGAAATCGGCGGCCGGCCGCTGGACCTGCACAAGACCTACCGCGTGGCCGGAGGCGGTGAGCAAGTGCTGAAGAAATACAAAGAGGGACGCAAGCTTCTGGATATGGATGCACATGAAACTATTCGCGCCTATCTGGATCATTATCCGCATGGTTTGGCTGTTGATGACAAAATCTACATTCACAATATCTAAATTTCGAACCGAAAATATAGCTTCAATAAAAAAACCTGGCGCATTTTGCCCAGGTTCTTTCATTGGATTAGCTAAACAGACCAACGACTGCTCTCGGTGCATTCGATCAACCGGTTTTCGATATTAACAGCAAACACCACAACCATAGGCTCCTTTACCGCTTTGCGGTGCATATAACCGCAGAAAACCGTAACGCTTCAGCATACGTGCCGCTTTTTTGGTCTGGCGACAGTTCTCAGCCAAGATGAGTACGGGTTCTTCAGATGCCAACTGTGTTTTATGCACATATGGCAATCGCCCCATCGAAATATTGATCGCCCCGGGAACATGATGCTGAATATAATCCACAGCATCTCTTACATCGAGCATTTGCATCTCATGTCCTTCTGTATCGGGCCCGCGCAGTTCTTCCGGACTCACGAAGGTCAGCCCATTGACCGGCGATAATTCCCGCACAGCCCACCAGGCCACCACTGCTGCGAGGACAGCTAACAACAACCACAGCATGAGTGTAGGTACCTCCTCGAATATATGTCTTGTTTAACTGTATTTTATTATGCAAGAACCGGCACCAATCATAACAGCATATGACTATGGGTCTGAATCTCCGAATAAATATCCTTTTCAATTCGAGCCTTGAGCAGCAGATTGGGCTGAGAGCTACGAAGGTCGCAACCATAAGTCTATCATCTTTAAAACGCTTCACGGCCGATATACCCTATAGGGTATGTAAAGATTATAAAGGTTAATTATATAAAAGTCAATATTGATCAGATTCTCGCCTATGAGGAAGAATCAGCAATACGAAGCTGCTGATTGGCAAATTCCCGGTACATATGATGGCTTTCAACCAGCTCGTGATGCGTTCCTACGCCTGTGATATGCCCTTTTTCAATAAAGAGGATCTGATCCGCGTCAACAACCGTAGACAAGCGGTGCGCAATGACAAGTGTGGTACGGCCTTTCATCAAGTTCTGCAGAGCCTTCTGTACGAAAACCTCTGATTGGCTGTCCAGGCTCGAAGTCGCTTCGTCCAGCATCAAAATTTGCGGATTTCGCAAGAGCGCCCGGGCAATCGAGATCCGCTGGCGCTGTCCTCCAGACAGCTTGATCCCGCGTTCACCTACCTCGGTACGGTAGCCTTCCGGCAGATCCTCAATAAAAATATCGGCATATGCCATATGTGCTGCCCGTTGAACTTCCTCGTCGGCAACCTCCCGCTCCATGCCATAGCATATGTTATCTCGGATTGTCCCTGCAATAATCGGGCTCTCCTGTGGAACATAGCCGATTTGTCTGCGCCAGGATTCCAATGAATATCCGCTGACATCCAGCCCGCCAACACGGATTATTCCGCTGTCAGGAAGATAAAACCGTTCAATAATGGAAAAGAGTGTTGTTTTACCGCCACCGCTCGGACCTACCACAGCCGTTACTTTACCGGGCTCCAGCTTGAAGCTGATATCATGCAGGACGGTATCGCCTTTTTCATAAGAAAAATGAACATTCTCTAGCTGAATAGTCTGAATAGGCCCGGAGAGTGTTTTGCCTTCCGATACATTTTCTTGTCGGTCTTCCAATATGCTCACGATGCGTTCTGTAGCACCGACAGATTTTTGCAGCTGTGTGAAGAACACGGTAATCTGGTTCATCGGCATGATGATTTGCACCAAATATAATATAAATGCTACTAGATCACCCGCAGAAAGCGCTCCGGTTGAAACTCTCATGCCGCCATAACCTATAATAAGCACCATCAGCCCCATCATGACAAAAGAAATAATCGGACCGATAAAAGCCTGAATTTTGCCTTCGCGTATACCCAGCTTGAGCAGACCTGCAATGGCTTTTTGGCCAATCCCCGTCTCCCGTTCTTCCGCATTCGAAGCTTTGACAAGCCGGATTTCAGAGAGAACCTGGTTGAGTATCGTTGTAAAATCAGCCGTTTCATCCTGCAAACGGCGTGAAATCTGAAGCATCATCCGGCCCAGAGGAACCAGCACTGCCGCCGTGACAGGAATCGCCGCAAGAATGATCAGCGTCATTTTCCAATCCAGTAGGAGCAAAATGACAATAGCCCCGACCATGGAAATAACACCGTTAAAAAATCCCGTCACATGCTCGGATACAAGACCTTTGAGCACGGCCGTGTCATTGGTCATCCGGCTGATGGTATCCCCTGTACGATGATTGTCATAGTAGGGAATCGTCAGCTTGAGCAGCTTTTTCCACAAACCGTCGCGGAGCTTGGCCACTACCTCCTGTCCGAGCCGGTTTAGCAGGTAAATCGATATACCGCCGGAAATAGCGGAAATAATGAAGCTTACAACCAGCATAACAATCTGGGAAGGCTTGATGCTGTCTACCGTAAAGCTGTCCACCAGCCCTTTCGTAAACAGCGGTACGACTAGACTGACCAGAGTGGAAATAATACTCAGCGTAACAGCGACGGAAAGCATCCAAATGGAAGGTTTGGTTTGACGGACCAAGAGAATAAACGCTTTCCAGTTCCCTTTTTGATGACCCTCTTTCATTTATTAAAAGCTCCTATCCGTATATTCTTGTCTAATCTAAACATCTTATCTTACCGATTATACATAGATTGCTGTATGAAGTCATTCCAAGGGAGCTCTAGCCCATGTGACCTGTTTATTTTCTGAGGCGCTGCATGGTGGCACGACAAAAAGACGCGTAATTTACGCGCCTTTAGATTTTAGGAGACAAACAGACTGTCGACCTTCAGATCGATGGAATCCCAGAAGGATTGAATATCTGCCTTCAGTGGACCTTGAATGCTGTCCGTTCCTTTTTCGTAAATAATTCCCTTGTTTCTCTCGATGACATCGAGATACTTTTTGATCAGTATCGTTGTCTTGGATTCCGGATGCTCGCTGACAAACTTTTGGTAACTCTTTTTAACCGCCGGCAAGAGCTTCATGGTCTTGTCATCGATTGCTTCATACCGGTAGTCTGTCAGGTACGTGTTCAAATAATCTTTGTATATCTTCAGCACGTCTTTGTTTTTAAGACCATTAGGGTTTTCAACCAGATAATACTCCGCTTTTAATATCCGCTCTCCCAGTTCTTCTCTTGTAATGGCGATCGCTCCATCGCTGATATAGCTGTGTTCCGTTTCCACGGTCTTCAGCGTTATATAGCTCTTGATATCGTTTGAGACGTATTTTCCGTATTTTTGCAGCGACTTATAATCAATCTTCCAGAAGAACTCGCCTTCCGTATTCCCCAACGCAAGCCCCCCTGCCTGCTGATCCAGCAGCCACTGCTTTAGTGTATCGTCATCTTTAATGTTGTTAATATCCATCGGATAGCCTATTTCTTCATTCATTTTCTGCATCGTTTCCGGCTTGGACAGCATCGCTCTGAAATTGTCATTAAGGCTCGGCAAATAACGGTCATAAAACTTCTCAAGCTCCAGGAATAATTGGTCTGCCTGCTCCGGTGTCACTTTTGGCAGATTGGAATCTAAATATTGGATAACATCGCCCGCATCTTTTGCCTGTGAAGTCAGAATCTTGAACTTCTCCAATGTGTCTTTAGTAGTGTCTGCTGGCTGTTGAGTCACATTTTCTTTTTGCCCATCCTGCCCTACAGGATTCTGTACGGTAACATCTTTATCCTTGCCGCAGCCCGTAACGGCAATTGCGGTCACAAGTGCCAGCATCATCAGAATTGATTTCTTCATGAGAATCATCGCCCTCTCTATATCTCAAATCACTTGAACCGGTAGATTTCGGTCATCAGCTTGGTATCGGTTGTGGTCAGATTCATCTCCGGATTTTCCTGGCTCATCATCAGCTGATTCCCATCCGGACTCCATACGAGCAGACTTTGCAGGTTTGGATATAAGGACACCAGGGTCATATGCCCCGTCTTCGTATCCATGACATACAAGCCGGAGCCACCCCGTTCAAGGTTAAACAAAGAATAGGCTAGCTTGGATCCATCGGGAGACCATGACATTTGTCTGGCGAGGCGGCCCTCAGCCAGCTTGGTCTCTTTTCCAGGTTTGTCGGCTGGAATTAAATAGACTGTATTCTTGTTATCGCCGGTTTCTTCAACAAGAGCCAGGTTGGTTCCATCCGGCGAAATCGAGAAATCCGCTATATTTTTCCGAATCAGCTCCGGATCCGATTCTGCCGTGGGACGATTAAACTGACCGTTTGAGACCATAAGCTTGTAGAGTGCATCTGACGAATCCAAAAAGTACACCGCAAACCGATTAGGATCGGACGAATCTGAGAAGGCTTCGACTTTCAATACGCTCTGCTGATCCTTCATCTTGAGGATAGGCGTCACTTTTCCATTGGTTTCAGCCACACTGAGCCCGTAAGCTGCAGCGAACACGTAAGCCTTTTCCTCGACCCATGCGCCTCGCACATCACCATTTAAGATGGAGTATGTTCCGTCGCTTACATCCAGAGGAGTTTCCTTCCCATCCGCCAGATTTAAGAAAGATGCCTCCATCCGGTTACTGATGAACAAGTACGACTGCTGCGGAGATGGGTTGACCGTCAAGGCATGCTGAACGCCAAGCTTCCGATCCGGATCATTTTCCTTAACGAGGGAGTGAACGTACAAATCTCCCTCCATCCACTTTGGCGCTTTGGTGCTGATGATTTCAGAATCCGACAACCAAGCAAGTCCATAGGAATCACTCTGGCGGTCAATCCGTTCCAGCTCTACTTTTCCACCTGTTTCACGAACCGGAGGATTCTTGACTGTCACTTTCTCGCTGCCGGTACCACTGCACCCAGTCACCAGAGCAATCATGACAGCCATCGCCGCAAAGCCTAGTTTATATTGCCATCTGTGTGTCATCAATGCGGCTCCCTCCTTCTCGTTAACTGCGGATTACGTAAATCCTGAATTCTCTTTCTGTATTTGAGTATAGGGAACAATGATTTCTAAAAGTTATCGAAATGTTTCCAACTTATAAACTTTTTGCGGAAATCAGCGGAAATGTAACAATGAATTCTGTACCTGTGCCTTCCGCAGGACTTTCCACTTTTATAACGCCATGATTCTGCTTCGTCAGCTGTTTGACCAAAGCCAGTCCAAGGCCGCTTCCCCCGGATTTCCGGGCCCGGTCATGATTAACCGTGTAGAACGGTTCGAAGATAAGATCCCTCATGTTTTCCGGAATACCTACGCCGGTGTCATGAAAACGCACCTCTACGTATTGACCAACAATCTGGTTTGAAATCGTTACCGAACCCTTGGCAACATTATATTTAATCGCATTATCGAGCAAATTGATGAAAATATGAGTCAGATTGTTGCGGTCTCCGATGATTCGCGCTGGCTGGAGCAGCTCATGCAGGGTGATATCGAACTGGTCGGCTTTGCCTTTCATCCGTGAGATGATATCGGCCAGTAGTACTTGAAGCTCCACTTCTTCCGGATGATGATCAAACTCATATGTTTCCGAGGCAGCAAGATGGAGAACCCGTTCAACAAGCTCATAGAGCCGGCCTGCTTCTTTAGTAATCGATCCATATGCATCTTGGATGAGCGCCGGATCTTCGGGATACATGTGCAGGAGATCGGCATATGCCCGAATGGAAGTCAGCGGCGTCTTGAATTCGTGACTGATATTATGGATGAAGTCCTTTTGCTGTTTTTCCAGCTGCTGCAGCTTCTCGAGGGTTTGAAGCAGCTTTTCCTGTTCTTCCTGCAAAGAAAGCACATTCGCCTGAATGGCCTCACTCATATCAAAAATACCGCTGCTTAGCTCCCCGAGCTCATCATTGCGCCGTAAGCTGGGCTCCTCCAGATAATCCCTCTGGCGAATCCGGTCCGTTGCCTTTTTCAGCCGGTGAATGGCATTGGCCTGCCTATTCATATAGATTAAGCCGAAGATGAACGAAATACCCAGAACTACTCCGCCCGCAATCCAAAAGAGCTGCTGAATACTACGGTAAAACGCATGCTGGCTGCTGACCGATGACTGAAAATGAACAACCCCCAGCTGCTCCTGATTACTCTGAACCGGGGACAGGTACTCAAGCACATCCCCATGAATCTCATATGCAATTTTATTGGTTAGCGCGTATTGGAGAGCTTGCCGGATATCCGGTTTTTCGGCCATGACCAGCGAATCCCCAGTCTCCTTGCCCTTTGCATCATATAAAATAACTCTCATGCCGCTGACATTTCCCAGTTCACGCGCCAAAGCAGGACCCTGTAAACGCATGAATGTTGCTGCATCCACCTGGGTCCCCGTCACATATAGCTGCCGGATGCGGTCTGAAGCCACATCAGCCTGCTGCTCCATGCTTTGTTCCATTTGCTGCTTCTGATTACTGGATATTCCTTGTAATATAAGGAAGCTCAGCAAGCCAATCGCAAATATAAGCAACACCGCAAGAAAGCCGGTGAATTTCCATTTTAAGCTGATTCTCATGCCATACCCTCCGCTTGTTCTCTGTACATCTATGATGATCTGTTATCCGTGTAATTGCCAGAGAGATGATCTAAGATTAGCGGAGAACAGGCATATTTTCAACATGGCGGAACTCAGCCTATAGACTCATCTTCTTGGATTCATTTATTTTTTGCTTGTAATGCTCCGGGATTTTGCCATAGGTTCCGATCCGCCAAATCCATTCCAATGGCCCCATGGCAAAGCGGTTCAGCCACATGACGCTGAAAATCATTTGAAACATTAAAATCTCGGTTGCAATCATAGCCAAAATCAAGTAATACGCATGATTACTCAGATCCAGTACCGCATCCATGGTTAAAATCAGAACGGTCTGCATGATGTAGTTCGTCAGCGCCATTCGCCCAAGCTTGCTCATTGGCATGAGCCACTTTCTCATAAAAGGATACTGGAGAAGCAATGTGAGTGTGGTGACGTAAAATACATCCTCCGCCAATCCGCCGGCGGCCATTCCAGCATCCAGTAGTCCCGTTCGATTGATGATTTCATTTTGTGCATATAACCCGAACGGAATGAGAATAAGCGAAACCACTTGGATGAAAATCCATCTCTTTTTATATTGGACCACATGCTCGAATATCTCGCATTGCCCCGCCCACAAGCCCAATATGAACATACTGAGACTCATACCGATGGGTCCGAGCCAAACATTAGAGACTAGTAAGATGAGTCCCAGAGCAAGATTTATTATAGGCTTAAGTTGATATAAAGGAAGAAGAAGAAATCCCAGAATGGCATATACGGTTAATGCTTCCCCAGGTTGAAATTGGTGATGGATGAAGCCAAAGATCAAAAGGATCAGGAGCCTGCGTGTAAACAGAAGATAAGCTCTTTCACCTCTCGCCCTTGCGTGAGAGGTGAATAAGTAGAATCCAATGCCAAACAAGAAACTGAAGATCGTGTAGAACCGCTCAAACACCGCATAATTAATGAACTTTAGCACTGCCTGCTCCATATCGCTCCATAAACCGTATTCCGGGGGCACATGGATATAGGGGATCATCTGAAAAATATTAATAAACACAATGCCGATCAGGGCAAATCCCCGTAAGTAATCAAGTACGTCAATTCGTTTCATTTCGGCTCCCTTCCTTTACACCATCACCCGTTTCAGCTTCTGGATGTATCTCGTGCTGACCAACAGGAAATATAAAGCCTGAATAATCAGGAAGGCCGCCGAAGCGATGAGCACCGGTTGATTAACATCATCGAGATCAAGCACTTCCCGTACCCGGTTCAGCACCACCAGCGTCTGAATCGCCGAAACGAATATCGGTGTAAAAAACAATACTGCAATTTGAATGAATGATGATTTTCCCATCTCGGATGACCTCAAGCCAATTTTGGACATCGAGTTGTACATTTGTTGATCTTGTCTCAGCTCGGAATGCAGCTTGAAATACAGGAAGCTGGCCGAGCATACCGACAGCAGTGAAGCGATAAAAATACCAACAAAACTCATCATGGATGTCGACTGATCATATGAACCGTAGGTTCCGCCCCGGGTAGTCAGCAGATTAGACGTTTTCCACTGAACAAGCTCCATGCCTACTTTATACTCCTGATCGTTTCTCCCCGGTATCATCCCGTTCGACCAGGCAGGTATCATAAAAATATTTGCATTCATAACCCAAAAGTTTTTGTTCTCCGGGATCTGCTTCTTTAATTCCTCAAAAAACGAACGGGTGACAATAAGCAAATTCGAATTGGGCATCGGCGATACTTCCTTATCCGTTCGAATCTCCTTGACGATTTGCAGCTGGGCTTCCGGATTGTTAATCTTTACGGATGTATTCTTGCCCCAGCCCGGATTATTCCCTGCTTCTTTATCCGACTGAACCAGTACCGCCTGATTCCCCTCCAGTGAACCTGCAGCTGGAAGCTTAAGAGCTTGCGAAATATGGATATAACTTTCCACCGGCATAATGGAGACATCCGGTTTTCGGCCGGCTGCTTTAGCAATATAGGATTCGGTACTAAAGGTTTGGTACTGTATGCCTTCTTCGCTCAGCTTCTGTTCGATGGACTGTAATTCACCCGCTCCAAGTTTTGTATCATTCATGATGTAACGGATTGGATAAGGATCTGCTGTGTACATGTTTTGATTGCGCAAATTCACTGACATGATGAAGGCTACAGCCATGCAGCAGATCGATGTCACCACCGTCACCATAAACAGTATCCGCGCATTATCCTTGATTTTATAAGCCATTTCTGATATCCAGATCAGATTTGTGCCCCGCCACGTCAAACGCCGGCTTTTCTTCAATAGCCGAAATACAAGCACTGTAATCTGCGTGAAAAAAAAGTACGTGCCGGAAATACCCGTCACCGCGGCTAACGTCAGACTTTTATCTACCTCATAATAACCAGCTGCAAGCAGCAGGATGCCGAGCAATGAAACCAGGATTGAAGCTTTCGGTTCTTTCTTGGGCTTGTTCGAACCTTTGAGCAGCTCCAGCACGCGATTGCGGTTGATGAAAACTAACGTAAAGGCAGAGATGACAAGGAATAAGAGAAAAAATGAACCTACGGTAAGCAGAAGCGCTTTTACCGGAAAATACAGGCCTAATTGCTCAATTCCGATCATCCGGGCACTCAGAGTCAAAAACAGCTTAGACAATAACATGCCTGCCAGCATTCCGGTGATGATGGATAATGCTCCAATAAGCATATTTTCAACAAATACCAGCTTACTCAGCTGTCCTTGCGTTGCTCCAAGGATTGTCAGAATCCCAAACTCCTTATTCCTGGCCTTCAAAAAACTCCCAATCGAATACAGGACAAACAAAAACGCAAAAATGTATATTACGTATTCCATAATCTGCATCACCATTTGAACATTCGAACCGATCTCTGTTTTATCAATATCCGGATGAAATATAAATAGTGCATACGTAAAAAACACCATTACCATGAAGCTGCTGCTCAGAAAATAGGCAAAATAGGCGCGGGCATTGCGCTTGACATTATTAAACGCGAACTGTCGAAAGCTCATGCGCATGACCTCCCAAATACGAAAGCATATCGATAATTTTCTGAAAGAATGCCTGCCGGTTGTCGCCTCTGCGTATTTCGCCGGAAATTATTCCATCCTTGATGAACACGACGCGATGACAGTAGCTTGCGGCCTGAGCATCATGTGTTACTAGCATCATGGTAACCCCATCCACTTCATTCAGCTTCTCCATGGTTTGCATGACGATACGGGACGAGTTCGAATCCAGTGCACCTGTCGGCTCGTCTGCTAACAGAAGCGAGGGTTCTGGAATAATCGCCCGGGCGATGGCCGCACGCTGCCTCTGGCCACCCGATATTTCATAGACCCGTTTATTCAGTATCTCTGCAATGCCGAGGCGGTCCGCAATCTTTTGCAGCTTCGCCTCCATTGTTTTAAGGTTTTGTTTATCCAGCGTAAGCGGGAGCACAATATTCTCCGCCACCGTAAGCGTGTCCAGCGTAAGCGGGAGCACAATATTCTCCGCCACCGTAAGCGTGTCCAGCAGGTTAAAATCCTGGAATACGAATCCTAGCTCACGTCTTCTGAATAATGCCAATTCCTTTTTCTTCATGGCATGCGGATTGCTTCCGTTGATCAATACGGTGCCGGAGCTCGGTGTATCAATGGTAGACACCATATTCAGCAGTGTCGTCTTGCCGCTCCCTGAAGGTCCCATGACGCCCACGAACTCTCCTTTTTGAATCGTTAGGCCGATGTCTGTCAGAGCCCGGGTCGTCACTTTTCCCGGATATACCTTGCTTAATCCGGTTACTTTTAAAATATCCGTCATCATCATCAATCTCCTTCCAAAACTGTGCTTCTCTATGTATCCACTTTATAGCATCGCCTCTGCTCAAACTATGGATTCTCCTTACCTCAACCTTAAACATTTGTAAGGTTCTGTTCGGATAGAAATATGGATAAAACAAAGAACGCTGCGTTCCCCGCAGCGCCAAACAGCTACTTCATATCAATACTTAAAAAAAGTAAACCTTACTGTCGTTCCTTCATCTGGTACCGATTCAATTTCAACTTTATGGCCAAGCTTCGTGCATACTTCATGTACAAGAAAAAGTCCCATGCCGGTTGATTCATGATATTGCCTGCCTTGATTACCTGTAAAATAGGGATCAAATACCCTTCCCAAATCTTCTTTGGCAATGCCGATCCCTTCATCGCTGATTTCAAGCACCGTATTTGCGCCATGCTTGAAACCAATGAACGCAACCTTCTTACCCCTACCCGCCGAATAGTTTACGGCATTGACAATGACTTGTCCCAGCATGAATGCAAGCCATTTGGCATCGCTGATCACGGTCAAATCGGATGGGACGTGGATATCCGGGTAGACTTCCTTACGGATAAACCACTGACGGTTTCCGGCAACAGCCTTCTCCACGGTGTCCAGAAGTGGAATGCCCTCCACCTTGAAATCCTGTTCAAACTTATCCAGCCTCGAGGTATACAAAGCCATTTCCAGTCCTTTTCTCAGCCTGTCGATTTCCTCCTGCATACCGTCCGAAATCTCATCCTCAAGGTCCAGGTCCTGCAGCGTTAGCTGGATCACGGAGACCGGTGTCTTCATCTGATGAACCCAGCGGTTAATAAACGCCGTATGATTATCAAGCTTCTGCTGCGTGCCATGCAGCTCATTTTTATACAATTGAAACTGGTTACGGAGCAGCTCGCTTACGGCATCAGCCATTGGCGCTTCCCCGAGCTCATTCAATGACTGATCCATTTCACCAAGTGGAGTCTCTAATCTCACATACAGCCTTTTTTGGGTATAAAAGCGGAAGGCCAAGTATATCAGGAGCATGACCAAGCTGAGTAGAGCGCCATATAATACCGTAACAAGAGATCGCTCCTCTATTGCAAGCCAGTACCAGAGGCCAACAAGTATCATTTGGACCCCATAAAAAATCATAAGCGGCAGCTGCTCTCTCAGGAAAAGTCTCATGAACCCTCGTTTCCTCCCAGACGCAGCTTGTAGCCCGCTCCGCGTACCGTCTCTACTGGCTCATCAAACCCCAGTTCCTTCAGCTTCTTTCGAATT
Source organism: Paenibacillus sp. J23TS9 (assembly GCF_018403225.1). Taxonomy (NCBI): domain Bacteria; kingdom Bacillati; phylum Bacillota; class Bacilli; order Caryophanales; family Paenibacillaceae; genus Paenibacillus; species Paenibacillus sp. J23TS9. The sequence continues at coordinate 2,195,120 of NZ_BOSG01000001.1, forward strand.
CTCGTAATATAGACATTCAGAGTATTATCATCGATAAAATGCCGGTCCTCCCACATCAAGTCGAGCAGGCGTCCACGGCTGACAATACGATCCTGCTTCTTCATTAAAGCCTCGACCAATACAGATTCTTTCTGTGTTAGTTCAATCGATTCTCCTTCATAGGTTAAGAGAAACCGTTCGGGATACAGCACCAGCCCCGAGGCTTCTACGGTCCGTTCCTCTGTCTTCGAGGAATATGAACCATAAGCTCTCCGCAAATGGCTGCGGATCTTTGCCACCACGACATCGTAATGAAAGGGCTTGGTAATATAGTCATCCGCACCGTTTTCAAGCGCCATTACCTGATCCATCTCACTTTCCCTTGCAGATATAAATAGGATTGGGCAGGTTGAAAGCGCACGGATCTGACGGCACCAGTAGAATCCATCAAAATTCGGTAAATTGACATCCAAAAGAACCAAATGCGGCTGCACTTCTCTGAATTCCTCCATAACGCGATCAAAATGAACTACCGCTGAAGCTGCATAACCGTATTTTTCAATGTGAGTTTTCAGGAGGGTGGCGATTTTGGCATCGTCTTCAATGATAAGTATCCGTAACTGGTCCAGCTTTCTCATCTCCATTTCCACCGCATCTGCGGATTATCTTCTCTCTCATATCAAATGGGTCAATCCGTTCATACACTAAAAAAACGTCTCAGCATCAAGGGGGATGACATATGGCTAATTTCAAAATATTCAACAGATCGACCCGACCTTTGTACACGCAAAATGTCAATACGTATACTTCTCCAGGCATTGGCTCATTGCCTAGTTCAGGAGCCGCTTCAGCGGGAGAATCATTTACACTTACTTCAGGCAGCGTCAGCATTCCGGCATCGCAAAGCCTTCTAGTGCAGATCATTAATACTGTAGGAAGCGGTAAATCGGTCCACGTCTCCCAAATATCAGGTGGGGCTACGGCTGCAGCTGCAGTTAACGTGTATTCCGGCGGCACCATTACCGGCGGAACTCCCCCTACACCTCAAAATAATCTGTTTGGTAGCAGCATTACCTCCGTCGTAACTACCCGCCAAAATAACGGTACGCTGGATGGAACGCCCGTGCTCTATATGAACATGCCGATTACGACGGGATTATATATCATCAGCTTAGATGGCGCACTCGTAGTTCCACCTGCCCAGACGCTGACAGTTTCGCTTGGAACAGGTGCATTAACGGCATCCATCAATCTTTCCTGGTGGGAGGCTTAATGAAATGCTCAGAATCAATCTGAATGATGAAAGGGGGCACATTATGCCCAATGATTACGTCTTCGATGAACCAAATCAGCCAGTATATACAAATATCACCAATACGTATGCTTCGCCCGGAATTGTTGCCCCTCCAGAGACCAGCGCCGGGGCAACAGGCAATTTATATGTGGTGAACGCCATTAACTCCACAACTCTAGGGCTGCTTGGTGGTACCGTTATCATAACAATTCAGGTCTCCAATCCTGTTGGGAGCGGAAAAACACTTTATGTATCAAGGGAAACAGGCGGTGTTAATGTGGCCTTGAATCTGCTCTCGTCCTTCAGCGGCAACCTGACCCTCGCCAAGGGAGGTACGCTGACTTCTCCAACGACTTTAACACCCGTAAACAGTAATTTCGCTAGCACACTTACGAGCGTCATGACCGCACAGTCTTCCATCGCTGCAGTCACGGGAGGTACCACTTTTTTCAGCGTTCCTCTGCAAGCCGGGCCTTTTCTCTATCATGAAAATGGACGCTACGTGGTTCCGCCCGGTCAAACCATTACGATGTCCGTGAGCGCCTCGCTGACTGTAGCCGGACTTGTCGGTACCTCTGGCGATTTGGTATGGTGGGAAGCCTGATTACAGGTTATGCCCATACGGTTGTCTGAATCCGGTTTGAGGCATCGGCTGCCAGCTAGTCAGCCAGTCTTTTGCGGAGTGGATCAGTTTCTGTGTAGCGGGTGTGCTGCTTTTCGATGTATTCAAGGCAATGCCCAGAGAGCGGAAGCTTTGATCCTCCAGTTCAAGGGCCACAATCTTATTGGTTCTTCCCTGCAGGATCATCTCGGGTAAAATGCTAATGCCAAGCCCATTTTCAACCATTGCAATAATAGCATAATCATCTGCGGTCTGAAATGGGACAGGCGGCTTGATTCGTCCCTTCCTTAACACGCGCCGCACATCGTAGTCGCTTCCTTCCTTGGGCATGATGAACGGTTCGTCAGCAAGCTGGCAGTAGCGCACATAAGTTTCCTGGGCCAAAGGATGATCCGGAGGCATAATGCAGAGCATCCGATCCTGTCGCAGAGGAATAATGTGAAAAGAATCCATGGTCGGCAGGGATACAAATCCAAAGTCGATTTCCCCCTTAAGCAGCCACTCTTCAATTTCATGGTAGTCGCCTTCAAGCAGCCTGACCTCGATGTTCGGATGCTGGCTCCGAAATTGCCTGATTATACCGGGCAGCCATTGCACAGAGATACTCGTGAAGGTTCCAATCCGAATCGTTCCTACCTCAATGCCATTGATTAAGGCAACCTCCTGTTTCAGCTGCTCTTGAACCAAAAGCATGTCCCGTATATATCTCAGTACGCGTTCTCCGTTATCCGTCAGCTTTACACCGGAACGACTCCGACTGAGAAGTGAGAAGCCGAATTCCGACTCCAAACTGTGAATGGCGTGACTCACACCGGACTGCGTTAAACCCAGAGTTTCCGCCGCTTTCGTTAAACTGCCCAGCTCAACCACCTGCTGCAGCACTTCATATTTAATCAGACTCAATGATCCCCACTCCCACACTCGCCTGTATTCATTTTCCTTGCATTAATTTTTCTCATGTTAAGGATTATAAACATTCAATTTTCTTATCTTAAAATACCACTTATACTGATTCAGGCACAATACGAAATTCACTTCACGAGGTAAAGGCTGGAGCTTATTCAATGAAACAATACAAAGCAGACTTAATCGTTTTAATGGTCACCTTTTTTTGGGGATCCTCCTACTTATTTATGAAAATCGGTCTGGATACGCTGGAACCATTCAATCTGATCGCTCTGCGTTTCGGCATTGCATTCATCGCGGCAGGTTGTTTGTTCTATAAAAGGCTCTGGCATTCCGACCTGAAAACGGTCCTATACTCACTGATGCTAGGAATCCTGCTGTTCGGGGTATTTGCATCCATTATGATGGGTCTTCAAAGCACATCGACTTCCAATGCTGGTTTTCTGATGAGTCTGACGGTGATCTTTGTTCCTGTCTTAACTGCTGCATTCATGAAGAACAAACCGGGCAAGCGCCTGATCTCAGGAGTGATTATAGCAGTTATGGGAATTGGTATGTTGACACTCAAGCCGCACACCATATTGCATTCCGGTGATACATGGTGCATTCTCGCCGCATTGCTGTTCGCTATACATATCATCATGACCGGACGCGCTACTAAAAGAACAGACTCTCTGAATGCAGGCATCCTCCAGCTTGGTTTCGCCGCCGTGTTCGGATTGATATTTTCCCTGCTTTTTGAGACACCTCGACTTCCCGCTACGACATCAGGTTGGATATCTGTACTTGCCCTTGGTATTGTATGCAGCGCGATCGGCTTTGTCCTGCAAGCCATCACACAGAAGTATACCACTCCTACGCATACCGGATTAATCTTTGCACTCGAGCCTGTGGTGGCAGCTGTATTCGGTATTTGCTTTATGAACGAATCGCTCACGATTCAGGGATATATCGGAGCAGCCCTGGTCCTGCTTGGGGTAGCATTGTCCGAGCTGGATGTCAGGAAGCTGATGGGGAACCGCAAACTCACGCGAGAATCATCGTATAAATGATGCAAAGTCAGCTATAGGACTAACGCTGCGCGGATAGAGATGCTTCCATCGCAGCCGCTTGTCCGCATTCGCCCCTGCCGCTTTGCTAAAAACCAGCTCATTAAAAACGAAAGAGCAGCCCGGATGATCCTTGGGCTGCTCTCTTTGATCGGTTTCAAAACTTGCTATTCTTGTTTAATTCACTTCCATTAAGTTACTGTGAGATACGATTACTTCTGCAATCCGTATTTCTTCAGCAAGCTCTTCAAATCCGCATTGATGCTTTGCACGTCCGGGCCGGCAGCTGATTTATCTGAAAGCCCATACGAATGCTTCAGCTTCAGGATGGCGTAGACCCGATTATTCAGCACATCCTCTGAAATCGTTCCATCATTAACTGCGTTCTTCAAAGCATGGATCGCCATCTTTTCCTTATCGTAATCATGGCCAACGAGGATGATATTACCTCCTGCCAATATGGCGCTAACCGAGGCTTTGCCTATATCATAATTTTCCTCAATTGCACCCATTGTCATATCATCCGATATGACGACCCCTTGAAATCCCAGTTCATTGCGCAGAAGGTCTGTAATGACTTTTTTGGAAAAGGACGCCGGATGATCCGGGTCAATCTTCGGCATTAGCAGATGAGCGATCATCACAACATCCGCTTTATCCTCAATGGCGTCCTTGAAAGGAACTAACTCCATTTTACGGAGGCGGGTCAGATCATGATTCACAACAGGCAGTCCAATATGAGAGTCGACGGAAGTATCTCCATGGCCAGGAAAATGTTTGACTACCGGAACAACCTTCTCTGCCTTGATGCCTTCCATTGCAGCCAATCCCAAACGGCTCACCAGATCAGCCTTATTGCCGAAAGAGCGGTCTCCGATGACCGGATTCTGTGGGTTGCTGTTGATATCGAGCACTGGAGCAAAGTCCATATTCAGTCCAAATCCGGAAAGCTCCCTGCCCAGTATTCCTCCGATTTCCTTCGATAACTCTTTGCTGTCTTTTTTGCCGATGGCTTGGCTGGTTGGGACTTTCACGAAATCCTTCGGCATCCGGGATACGCGCCCACCTTCCTCATCAACACTCATCCAGAGCGGAACAGGGTTGGATTGGTTATCCTGCTTTAAGTCATTGAATAATTGGAGGGCCTGCTTCGTGTTCTCGATGTTATTTTTATAGAAAATAAAACCTCCGACGTGATACTTCTCAAGCAGCTCCTTGGTCGCTCCACTGCTCGTTGTTCCGTCCATGCCCACCAGAACCAGCTGACCGATTTTCTCCTCCGTACTCATCTTGTTCAGCTGCTCCAAAGCCGGGTCACTCGGAACCTTATTCACATCCCCCGGGTCTGTCTCTTTGGTACCTGATGATGTACCGGTTTCCCCGGAGTTTACTGAGCTGTTCGAGCCTTGGTTCGTATTCTGGTTCGTAGATGTTCCCGCCTGCGGTTCCGCCGGGTTAGCTTCATTGGTGCCTCCACCGCATCCGGCAGTCAATATTCCGGCAAGCATCAAGGTCATGCTGATCTGCCATATCCGTTTCACGTTCCATGCTCCTCTCTTACCGATTCCTAGGTTTATTTATTCTCATTTTCGGTTACTGAGATATCATTTTGTACATTTGTAATGCGATTTTGAAGCAGTAGATTCCGCCGTTCCGCAATCGTCGTTCCTGGCGGAACGTTGATCAGATGACTTTTGGATATACCGATCCGCTGCGACGTATAGATCCCGCTGTATCCTGAAAATATATAGCTGATCAAGCATGCGATAAACATATATATGGCTCCGCTTGACCCGAACAATTCAATGCCCATCAGAAAACATGCGATTGGTGTATGTGTTGCTCCGCAAAACACCGCGATAAAGCCCAGTGCCGCCAAAAAAGGTCCGTACATATGAAATAAGTCTGCCAGCGTATGACCCAAAGTAGCACCAATAGCGAACAGCGGCGTGACTTCGCCACCCTGAAACCCTGCTCCCAGTGTAACCGATGTGAAGATCAGCTTCCAGAGGAAGGCAAAGGTGGGTACATCCTGATGGAAAGCATCCGTGATCAGCGGCATGCTAAGACCCAAATATTCGCGTGAACCTACCAAGTAAACGAGTCCAATGACAATCAAGCCGCCTGCCGCGCTTTTCAGCATTGGATTCCGGAAAATAGTAGAATACAACTTTTTGAGTAGATGTGTTAATTCACTAAAGCAGATGCTCGCCAAAGCAAATAAGAGCGAAGCGGCTGACACTTTTAAGATGACCATCAGACTGAGCGCTGGCGCGGTCATTAGCGGATAATGAACATGCTCCACACCCCACAACCGGGTAGTTACAAGATGTCCGACAAAGCTGGCGGTAAAGCAAGGAATCAATGCTTCGTATTGGATAAGTCCGATGGCGATGACTTCAAGTCCGAAGACCGTTCCCGCAAGCGGCGTACCGAATACCGATCCGAACCCGCCGCTGATTCCGCACATGAGCAAAATTTTCCTGTCAACAGGCCCAGCCTTGATCCACTTGCCGAAACGCTCCGCAAGACTTCCACCCATCTGTACCGCTGTTCCTTCACGACCTGCCGATCCGCCGAACAAGTGGGTAATCAAAGTTCCGAACAGCACCAGCGGTGCCATGCGTAGGGGAATCGTTTCATTGCCATTGTGAATTTGCTCAATGATGAGGTTATTGCCCTTGGAACTGTTTTTGCCGAATTTCAAATATAAAAAGCTGACCAGCGCTCCCCCAAAAGGCAGAAAATACAGCAGCCAGGGATGATTGATTCGAGTATCTGTCACATATTCTAATGCAATCAGAAAAATCGCCGATGCCGATCCGCTCAAAATCCCGACAACCCCTCCAAGCCAGATCCATCTGAAAAAGCTCAGGAATAAAGCCGCATGCCAAAAATTTGAAACCTTTTGAGTTTTCCATTTCTTTATGTTCTTCATCACTTCTGTTATGCCCCTTTTCCTGAACGGTATGTATGAATTGTCCGCGCATGACTTGGCAGGAGCAGCCAAAATAAAACAGACTCCTACCAGTGTGTGCTTCCTCTTCACTGGTAGGAGTCATCAGCCTTACGGCGGTTATGGCGAACTCCATCGCCTTTATTGCTTGCTTCATATTACTTTTCATATTGTATACGAATGAATTGCTCTCAGTCAACAATTTATCATGTCCAACTTAGACTTTTCAGAAGCTGCTAGCCTGTATCATCCGACGCATAGGCTAGCATATTTTCACGGTATCTTCCCGGAGTCACCCCTTCAATTTTCTTAAAGGCACGGATAAATACGACATCGCTCGTATACCCGACCAGTTGGGCAATTTGGACATTCGTCAGATCCTTATCGCACATATGCTGCTTAGCCAGTTCAATCCTTTTTCTGACGATGTAATCACTGAGATTCATCCCGCTTTGTTTTTTATAAAATGTGGAGACATATTGTGGCGTCATATCAAAACGGTCGGCAATCATACCAAGCCCCATATTCGCGTCCGTGATATGCTCCTCCAAAAACTGTGACATATCCTGCAGAAGCGCAGCACTATGATCCGTCCGATCCGTGACGAGCGATTCCGCCAGCATTTCATACAGCTTTTTCGTTCTATTATGCATGCCTTCTGCCGTCTCATACGAAAATACATCCTTCACCAGATCAAATTCCGGCCCGAGAATGTCATTCTGATCGGTCCCGGTCGCATTAATGATCTTCAGAAAGGTACTTGTAATGTTGAAGAACAGGCATCTTCCGAGTTCAGGCGTGATACTTCCCGATTCAAAATTCATCATATAGATCGTATCCAGCAGCTTGAGCGCATGATCCGTTTCTCCGCTGCGCACAAAATTGATAAGCTGAACCTCGATATCAATCGGATAGTAATAATGCGAGTCGACATTCGTAATATCCTGAAAGTAGATAATGGTACCTCCACCTTTAATAATGCGGTATTCAAGAGCAGCTACTGCTTCAGCGTAGCTCTCTCCGATACTTTTGGCTCCGGTGTGAGGAAGGCCCACAGCTACCGTAATGTCAATTTTAAACCGCACTTCGATCATGTTCTTGAATAACTCGGCCATGTCCTTAATGTCCTGCTCTACATTATCCGATATCTCTGCAGAATAGTTATTCAGTAATGCTATACGATCCCGGTCAAGCTCGACGGCAAATGTCTTATGCGGACTTTGGATCATATCCATACCGATATTGGAAACGATAAACCTGGCAAGCGCCCACTGTTCCTCGCTTTGTTCTTGATTAAATCTGGAGATGCTGTCCAGCTGAACCACAATGACCGAAAAGTAATCGCTTACAAATGAAATATCCATAAACCGCAACGATTGTCCGCCTGCATGTGAAGCATCGACCTCCATTTGTCCCCGGATCAGCCGCGAGAGAAAATTCGAGCGGATGACGGGAGTCTGTTGAGCCAGCAGGCTGCGCAGGTTTTTTTCCTCATGCAATGAACCTTCAATCGACCGCACAATAAATTCATATTCATTTCCGGATAACTTACCGCTCCACTCCTTGCCCCCGAGAATGGTATTTACCGCTTTACGGAGCGGGCTGTAATTCCGGTAAGCTAAAGTGAAAGCAGCAGAAAGGCCCACGGCAAGGCAAAGACCAAACAGCATCAACGTCCATTTTTTAATAAGTATGACCTGCTGCATAAAGACGCTTCTTGGCGTGACCAATACATATTTCCAACCTTCCTTCTTGGAAGGCGTATACGAGACCACCTTTTCGTCGCCGTTCAGGGTATGATTGAACAACCCGCCACTGCCATTAATGCTGGACAATAGGGCGGACGGGAGCGGCTCCCGGTCCGTAGCCATAATGGTCCTTCCATCGCCGTCGACGATGTAAATCGAACTGTCGCTCGCGGATTCGATCTGCGCGAACATTTCCTTGATCTGGCTTTCATCAATCAGGATAACAAAGCTGCCTGTGATATCTTTCCGGTCGCGGCCAGGAAGAGATTGTGTAAACGTGATCACATTCAACGGCGTTTTCTCAATGCTTTGCATCGGGTCATATTCCGCACGACGCAGCAGAGTGGCGGAAGGCAGGTATGCCATCGTATGGAAACTGGTTAATATTTCTTCCCGCCACTGCTCGTAGGACATACCCTGGTAGCTGTAATACATATCATAGAACTTGCGGGAATCCGTCAGAAGACCAGACTTAAGGACCAAATCACTATTGCGGAAGTATACATAGTAATCCTGAATGAAATTAGTGATATTCCCGGGCCTCGACAGAGTATCACGCATAAACTCTATGAATTTATAGCGGTCCGGGCTGTTCTGATCTTCATTCAGCTTTAACAAATATTCGAGCTTAGGATCAAAAATAATCTGCTGGGCCAGTTTATCAACTTCATTCAATTTACTATCCAAAGACAGTTTAAGCTGCTCAAGCATCGCTTGATTGGATCGGTTTGCTCCATTTTCCAGACTCTCTTCCACTTTCGTGTATAGAAATGCACCCATGGAAACAGGAATAAGCAGCAAAACCACATTCGAGATTAACATCGTAATCCATACACTTCTCAAATTACGGAAACCAAGTGATCGAAGCAGCCATTTCACCAAGCATCCCCCCTACCTTATTCATGCATCATACAATATGCGTGAGTATGAACGATTACGTTCATTATAATGTAACCGGGCAGGGCTGGACACTGTTTTATTCTTTGATGGCACCGATTAATACCCCTTTGACAAAATACTTCTGCAGGAACGGATACAAACAAATAATCGGTAGTGTAGAAACGATAATGGTGGCATATTTAATCGTCTCACCTATAGCGTATTTGTCATCGGCCGCAACGCCTGTGGACATGGAGTCCGTCGAGTTCGCGATCAAAATTTCGCGAAGCACAAGCTGAAGGGGATACATCGTGCGGTCGCGCAAGTAGACAAGCGCCGAAAAATAGGAGTTCCAGTGTCCAACGGCATACCACAGAATCATTACCGCAATTACCGGCATAGACAAGGGAATGACGATCCGAAACATAATGGTGAACTCCCCTGCCCCGTCGATTTTGGCGGATTCCTCCAGAGATATAGGGACGGCCTGGAATGCGGTTCTCATAATAATCAGATTAAAGGTCGAGATGGCACCAGGAATAAGCAGCGCCCATGGCGTGTTCATCATTCCCAGCTTGTTGATCAGAATATAGGACGGAATCAATCCCCCGCTGAATACCATGGTCAGGACGATACCAAACATCAGAATATTTTTGAAATACAGATTACGCCGGGAAAGTACATATGCTCCGAGAGCCGTCATAAGCAGGTTGATTGCCGTTCCCGCGGCAACATAGAAGAGCGTGTTCCTGTAACCGCTCGTGATCATCGGATTTTTGAAAACCGCTTTGTAAGCATCTAAATTAAACCCGAGCGGTTTCAGCAGCATACCCCTATGCTGAATGAAGCTTGCTGCGTCACTTAAGGAGGCGAACAGCACATATAAAAAGGGATATAACGTAATGAAGCAAAGAAGCAGCATGAGCAGTGTGTTGATGACGCTGAATGCTTTTTCACCTGTCGTTTGCGCGCCCATGATTGTTCCCCCTTACCACAGTTTATTTTCAGAAACACGTTTGCTGATTGCATTGGCAGAGACGATTAGTATGAGACTGATTACCGAATTGAACAGTCCGACTGCCGCTGTAAAGCTGTAGCTTGCTTCGAGTATCCCTTTCCGGTATACATAAGTCGAGATTACATCGGCTGTTTCATAAGTAAGTGGATTGTAAAGCAATAGCACCTTCTCGCTTCCAACGGAGAGCATATTGCCCATATTCAGGATCAGCATAATCACAATCGTAGGCATAATGCCTGGAATGGTTATATGAAAAATCTGTCTCCAGCGGCTTGCTCCGTCGATTTTGGCTGCTTCATACAGTGTGGGATCAATATTCGCAATGGATGCCAAATAGATGATGGACCCCCATCCGATGCCCTGCCAGATACCGGAGGAAACAAAGATAAAGCGGAACCAGCCTGATTCCTTCAGAAAATCAATCGGGGCAATTCCGAACATTCCAATCAGTTGGTTGATGAGACCGTCACGGCTTAAAAAATCAAACATCATGCCCGCAACCACAACAATGGAGATGAAATGCGGCAAATAGGAGATCGTCTGAACGAAACGCTTGAACATCATCTTTCGGATTTCATTGAGCAGCAGCGCTAAAATGATCCCAGCCGGAAAACCAAAGATCAGATCATAAACATTAATCAGAACCGTATTCCGGATCAGCCTCCAAAAATAAATGCCATTAAAAAAGCTGTCAAAATGCTTAAAACCAACCCAATGGCTTCCCCAAATTCCTTCTGCCGGTGAATAATCCTTAAACGCGATTAACAGCCCGTACATTGGACCATAATGAAAAATAAGATAATAGGCAATGACGGGCAGCGCCATCAGGTAAATGATCCAGTTGAGACGGAGGTCCTTCCGGATCGTCTGTCCGGTGGAAAGATCCATATTGCTTTTCTCCGGACGCTTGTTCATAAGTTTCTTATTTGATACCTGCCACATTTGTCTCCCTGCCCTTCGAGTAAGAATCTTCCCGGGAAAAGCCGGGAGATGACCTTGTCATCTCCTACAGCCCAAGTCCCTTTTTAAGTGAGCATTAACGCTTATTAAACCGATCCAGAGCCGCCTGCTGAATTTTAATGGCATCTTGAATACCCATAGCCTCGATTTTCTTGACATATTTATCGAAGTTATCCAGCGGCTCAGCGCCCATAATAAATTTCAGGAACATTTCGTCCTTGTACGTGTTAATGTCCGTCATAATGGAAGCATACTGCGAGCTTTCGTCTTTCGTCGGTGTCACAAGCGGCATTTTGCGTTCCCCGGTTGGCTGAGACCAGACCGAAAGCGCATCCTTCTGGTTTGGCAGCGCCAAATACTGCATTTGGAAATCGTCAGAAAGGACAAATGGCGCACTCCATGTGGAACGGTTATGCTTCGCAAACGACTGCTGAAGGCTTACCCCACTCGGCGGGTTAAGCACTTCCGGCAGGAAGACGGGCTTTCCATTTTCCATGGTGTAGGCTTCGCCCTCTTTACCATAGTTGAACAGCAAATCCCCCTTGTCCCCGTATGCGTAATCGAGCCATTTGACCGTTTCGACCGGGTTCGGATTACTCGCCGAGATGGCTGCTCCTATTCCGTTTGTCGCAAAATCCTTTTGACCCCAAATCGCCTTGTCACCTTTGTTCAGTACCGGATATGGAGCGGCAACGAGATTGAAGTTCGGGTCCTTGTCCTTCATCAAATTGGCATATTTACCGATACCGCCGCCATTATATGTCGGAGCTGCACCGAGCTGGTTGCCCGTCATTTTGGCGTCGAATAATTTATCGTTCGGAGCAGCGAAGTCCTTATCGAGCAGGCCTTCCTTATACCATTTGTTCATCGTGGTCAGAAATTCTTTATACTCTGGCTGAATCGGACCATATTTCACACTGTTATCGATCTGGTAGAACCCATAGTTGATACCCCAGGCACCCAGGAAAGGAGCGTCGATACCCATATCATCCTTGGTGATGTAGAGAGGGATTTCATCAGCTTTGCCGTTTCCGTTGGGATCTTTCTCTTTAAACGCCTTCAGCACTTGATACCACTCATCAATCGTCGTTGGCATTTCAAGTCCGAGTTTATCCAGCCAGTCTTTGCGGATGGAAGGACCGTAGAACACCCGGACCTTATCACCGCCGCGGAAGAATGGGAACATATATAAACTTCCGTCATCCGTGGTCACCTGCTTTTTCCAATCCGGATGCTCATCCAGCAGCTTCTTCAAGTTCGGCGCATATTGATCGATAAGATCATTCAATTTAATAATTTTGTTATCCTGGATCGCTTTCTCCGGTCCTCCAGGGTAACCGATCCATCCCGTCTCTATTACATCCGGCAGCTTCTCGGAGACCATCATGAGATTGAACTGCTCCGACGCTTGAGCCGCGTCTGTCGGCGGGTGCTGGAAATCGACCTTTACTCCGGTAACGTTCTCAAGTTCTTTATACATGCCCATTTCTGCATATGTTTTCATTTGTGCTGCAGCTGCAGGGTGCATGCTCACCCAATATGTAAGATGATTCAGCTTTGGAGCCTCGGCAGTCTTGCCTTCTGAAGAAGCCTCTCCCTTTGCCTGATCCTTACCTGAACCGCTGCCACATGCGGCGAGAGATAAAGCCAAGGCGGTTACCAAGAGCATTTGACCCAACTTTTTAACTTTTCTTTCCATGAAAGCGCCTCCCTTTTATTCATATCGAATGTTCCGGACTTTCGTTTCACCGATCAGCCGGTATGCAAAGTATAGAGAATAGTCACAGCCGTTAGGAACTGGAACATTTTCACAAGACCTGTATTTTCGTAAGATTACGGACTGACGATTCTAATGTTCACTTGCAATTTTAAATATTGTTGGATCTCTCAATCGTAGAAAACACCTGTAACGGCGGGCTTTTCACATATTTCCGATGCCTTTTAAGCACTCGGATCTTCATCGACACGAACAAGCCTTACCGCCCGGAGCTTCACTGGGTCGGCATGCCATATTTCCGTAAACCGGGGAGACGGATCCTTGAGTTTAGACGAGATGAGTGTTAAAGAATAAGTCCCTGGTGCGTCCCAACGTACCTTACCTAAGCTGGACAATACAGCGGTGTACGGATGCTGGCATGAAGGAGAATCCTGATCTGCCGCATCCTCTCTTGGATCAATGGCTTTGCATTGTCCTGCAGTTTCCAAGAGCACGGGTTCTGGATACAAATCTGCCCAAACCTGGTCTTGTCGTTTATAACTGACCAGAAAGACCTCATAAGTTCCTGGATCAACAAGTTTAAAGGTCCATTCCGCACTCCGGAGTGCGGGAATTCCCGCCTCTTCATCAGCAGCACGGACAAGACTATTTTGAGCAAGCGGCACATCCAGCTGAAATGAACGATAAGGCAGCTGGATGAGTGAACGGTCAAAGTCATTCTCGCCTTCCAGCTCTAGCACGATCACGGACACATAAGTGTCTGTTGGCTGTGGGGGCATTTGTAGGCTCAATGTATGCAGATTCATCCCCTCATCATAGGTATGCTCAAATCCAAGCTCTTCTTTGTTCGGATCAGCCAAGCTATAGGCACAGAGCACATGATTTCGTATTCCGTTGATCCGAAGCCCATTCTCTGGCCATTTGTTATTGTGAATATGCAGATACAACCGTCCAGGCCGGGTCGTAATCCCTCCCCACTGCAGCTCACTTGGAAATGGGCTTCCGTCCGTTCCATAGATGGCTTCCGCATTCCGGTGAGTCCATTCGCCAACCTCACGCAACCGTTGCGCCGATAACTCAGGTATCTCGCCTTCCGGAGTCGGTCCCACATTAAGCAGCAGGTTGCCACCTTTTCCAACCACATTCACAAGCTTATGAATCAATGACTCAGCCGTTTTCCACACTTGATCCCGGGTCGTGTAACCCCAAGACTGATTGAGCGTCATCGGTGTTTCCCAAGGCCTCCTGTCCTCTCCACTCATGCCAATTTCATTGTCGCCTTTGGACACATAATCGCCCATACCCATAAAATGGGAAACCCTTGAATTCATTAAGCATTCCGGTTGGAGACTGCGCACATACTGAACAATGTCCTTACTGTCCTCCTCAGACAAGCCTCCCGCCGTATCAAACCATAATAGCCCGATCTTCCCGTATTCGGTCAGCAACTCCCTGAGCTGGGGCTTTACTTTGCCTTCCCAGTATTCAGAAAACCGCTTCTCTTCCTGCTTGTAATCCCAGGTGTTGTTATGCTCTTTATGAAGCGAATGCGGATGATGCCAATCAATGACATGAGAATAGTAGAAACAGAGTGTGATCCCTGCTTCCTGGCATGCCTCCGCCAGTTCTTTCATCGGGTCACGGCCAAACGGTGAAGCATCCATAATGTTGAAGGGATCTGCCTCAGATTGAAACATGGCGAAGCCGTCATGATGTTTTGCAGTGATGACGATATATCGCATTCCCGCCTCCTTCGCCAGCGTTACCCAGGCTTTTGCGTTAAAGGCTGTTGGATTAAACTGCGCCGCCAGCTTCTCATATTCATGTACCGGCAGCTTCTGTGCATACATAAACCACTCGCCTTGAGCGGGAATCGCATATAATCCCCAGTGGATGAACATACCGAACCTTGATTGGGTCCACCATTCTGTTTTCTGATCCCGATCTGCCATCTTCACAAGATTTAGTCCATCCTTGCGTTTACCTTGTTCATCCATATGTTCCGCCCCCTCTTTACCAATAAGGCTTCCAGTCTCTAGTTACACGTATAAGTGCTTCATACATGTAATAGTCACCCCAGATGCAGCATTCGTCCACACCGTTGTTTCCTGGTTTACTGTATACCGCATGTAGTAAAATTCCGTTTGATTCCGGCACTTCCTGCGTCATGTAATGATCAATCAGAGATTCCAGAATCAGCAAAGCCGCATTTTCATATTTGCGTTTAAGCGGGTCCGTCATCGGAAGATGAGCAGACGTTTCCAGCAGACCACATACGGCGATGGCAGCAGCCGAGCTGTCCCTTTCTTCCTTGCCTTCTGTAAATATCAGATCCCAGTAGCAAACATAGTCCTCCGGAAGCCTGTTCAGAAAATAGTTTGATATTTTTTTTGTTAGATCGATCAACTGAGTATCGCCTGTATAGCGGTAAGAAAGCGGAAATCCGTATATCCCCCATGCCTGACCGCGAGACCAGCATGAATCATCCGCATGCCCTTGAGCTGTCGAGCCATATTTAGGTGCCCCCGTCTCGGTATCCATATAAAAGGTATGGAAACTAGAGGCGTCCTCGCGAATGAGATGCTCAGCAGACATCAGGACATGGGATGCCGCAGCTTCATAATATTTACTGTCACCTGACACTTCACTTGCCCAATATAGCAGCGGTAAATTCATCAAACAGTCGATAATCATCCTGCCCTGCTGCTTCGGATCGCTCAGATTTCCCCAAGCCTGGATGATCCCGGCTTTCTCCAGATAACGGATATATAATAGGTCGGCGGCTTCCAAAGCGAGCCGTTTGGCCTCTTCATTCCCTGTCAGCTTGTACGCCGACACGCAGGAAAGCGTATACAAAAATCCGAGATCATGGGTGTCTGTGTAACGGCGTTCCTCGATCCGCTGTCTGTAACTGCCAAGCTGCCTTTCTGCCGCATGCCGGTATTTCTCAGCACCTGTTGTCTCATACGCGAGCCATAGCATTCCTGTCCAGAATGCCGGTGTCCATTCGGTATTGCCCACCTGCCGGTATATGTTACCCGTACTGGCTTCTGAAGGAAAAGTGTCCGCGAACGTTTCAAGATTCCGGTCCACTTGTCCCAAAATAAATGTGATCGCATCTTGGCATCGCTCTCTTGTGAGCCGCGGGGCTTGATCATACCTGTTCGTTTCCTGAGTTTCTTCGTCTCTGACCTGTTTCATGATTGCATTCCTCCCAGCGATTGAAGAATCGTCTTGGGTTGAATTGTAACCAGTATTAGCCCCTTATCACAATCGTTATATTTTCTGATGTACTGCTGTTTTTACTTCATTTAAGCTGAGAAGAAAAAAAGTCTGCCTTGTTTAAACATCGTTCCATTGCAAAAAAGCCCTCGAAATGTTCACCTCCTACTACAAGGGGTTCATTTCAAGGACCAATTTTTAAACTGCCAGTATGCTGCGTTACGAGGAAAAAATTCCCCACCAGATTTTGATTGCGGTGACTGCGATTAGTACGGCTAGGCCGACACGCAAATATTTGACGTTTAAATGACGGCTCACCCGTGTGCCAATCGGTGCGCCCAGCACACTGCCTATAACGGTGAAGAGCGTTGGCAGAAAAGGGATTCCTCCTCCAATAAGTTTACCAGACACGCCGCCAATAGCAGAGATAAATACAATGGCGAGCGAGGAGGCTACCGTAACCCGGGTAGGGATTTGCAGCAATGTCAACATGATCGGAATAAGGATGAAAGAGCCTCCCGCTCCAACGATTCCGGATACGATCCCGACAAGCAGCGCCGCAGTCGAGGCAGCGATTGGATTGAACGTAATGGTGTCCAGCGTCGCTTCATCCCGGCTTCCCCTGTTTGGTATCAGCATCAGAATGACAGCAATAATAGCCAACACGCCATACACGATGTTTATCGTATCACTGGGGAGATATCTTGAGCTGACGCTCCCTCCCAGGCTGCCGATCAGAATGCTGATTCCCATGTTCGTGATCAAGCCCATATGCATTAGCGGCTTTTCTGTTTTACTCTGTTTCCTGAATGCAAGCATACCGGCCAACGAGGAAAAGAAAACCTGGAACATACTAATTGATGAAACCTCTTTGGCTGTAAAACTGCCAGCATGAAACAGTTCAGGAACGTATAGAAGCAGCGGATAATTAATGATGGCTCCGCCAATACCAAGCAGTCCCGAAAAGAAGGAGCCAACCATCCCGATTAGAAACATAATGATAAATCCGGTTACTTCCATATTAGTGCACCACCTCTGCCGATCCATTTTCGTATAAACTTTTTGAAATGCACTATACTAACAGCACAAGAAGCGTTATAATAAACAAAACCAAGTAATTCAATGGGAATAGGATGGTGAATGAGCATGCTGGCCAAAATTAAAAGCCTGTTTCAGGATCGCTGCCCGGATTGTTCCGAACCGCTCGTTGCTGAATCAGATCATCTCCGCTGCATCAAGAGCTGCCCGAATCAACATTATACAGAAGAAACCTACTCCCATCTAAATGTCAGAATTATATATCACAGTTAACTGTTTCGATAAAATTACAAACACTCCGTGATACCGGAGTGTTTGCTTTTTTATGAGCTGTTCTTGAATCAATTTCATAACTCACTAAAACGATAACATTGAAACTATATATAGACCAATAAAACCGTTTGGATCTATATATAGCCTTGATTGAAGCGGCTTAATAAAATTGATTCCTCTTACTTCTTTTTTATCCAAAACGTATAAATACCGTTTTCTTCTTTGCTCTCCAGCAGTTGGTGGCCTGTAGAGTTAGCCCAGCCGGTCAGATCATTTTTTGATCCCTTATCTGTCGACTGAACTTCTAGAATTTGACCCGTTTGCAATTCCTCAATCGCTTTTTTGGTTCTTACGATCGGCATTGGACAGGCAAGCCCCTTGGCATCAAGCACTTTATCTGCGTTCATGAATATCCACCTCTTATCTCTCTTTAAAATTACAATATTATTTATCGTGTACGGCACAGCGGTTAGGTCCCATTTCCATTTCGCGCTGCTGCTCTTCATCCGGATTGATTTTGCCCATGTTCGTCTGACGGATTTCTTGATAAGCATTAGGCTGAGGCGGCAGATTTTCGGTTACTGTTTTTCTGAATTCTGTTTCATCCGCCATATTAAGGCCCGGGTTGTGACTGAACAAAGCTCCCAGCTTCGCCGCAACCTTCCCTTGCTCGTCAAGCTCGGTTACTTTGCCAAAATGAGCAGGCAGTACAACCAGCTGTTCAGGAAGGCTTCCATAGAGCTCATACAAGGAATTCCGGAGATCACTGACCCAATCCTCGGCTTTGCCGGCAAGATCCGGACGGCCGATCGAGGCGATAAACAGTATATCACCTGTCAGCAGGTATTGGTCATCAATCAGAAAAGAAGTGCTGCCGATCGTGTGACCTGGGGTATAAATCGGGTGGATCTTTACTTTGCCATTACCAATTAGAAGGTCGTCATTCTCCACAAGCTGATTATACGGGTAGGTTACTTCATCCGCATCCTTAGGAGGCAGCCAGTAGGAAGCTCCTGCAGCTTGGGATAAATCCCGTCCTCCGGAAATATGGTCAGCATGCAGATGGGTATCCAGTACATGTTTAATCTGTACATTATGCTTTTTTGCAAAATCAATATATGGCTGTATCATACGAGCTGTATCTATAACTACTGCCTCATCTTCAGAAAGCACCATATAGGAAAGACAACCTTTGCCGATTCTGACAAACTGATAGATTTCCCCGCCACTCTGCAGCTCTCCGACTTTGACAGGCTCCAGATGTTCACTCCACAGCTTCATGCCGCCTTCAAGGTAATATATATTTTCACGTCCGGTTTCCGCAATCTGCTCTCCGATGAACTGGGATGAGCCTTCTTTGGCGCAAACGACAAGGAGACGCTTATTGTCAGGAATTCGGTCAAGCGCAGGATCGATACCATCCAGCAGTTCGAAGTAAGGGATGTTGATCACTTCAATATTCTCGCCTTCGATTTTCCAATCATTAAATTCTGTCTCATTACGAACGTCCAGTACAAACAGTTCCTCGTGACCTGCAACGATCTGCGTCAATTCTTGAGGCGTCATTTTGGTAAGTGATGATTGCTTCGTCTCTTCAGACATGGTTTCTCCTCCTCTTTGATGTCAAAACGTATTTAAAACGATAAGGAAATGTTAGCATCCTTGGCGTAATCGATAAAAGTCGCTGCTCCGCCCACTTCAATGCCGTCGATAAAGTCTTCTTCTTTCAGGTTCATCACATCCATGGTCATTTGACAGGCAATGATTTTCACACCCAATTCTTGAGCCATCGATACGAGCTCCGGAATGGAAGGCACATTCGCATTTTTGAAGCCCTCTGCAAAATGTTCAGCACCCGCTGGCATAGGAAGCTGCTGATGAGCTTGCTTGTGTATCAGGTTCAGACCCTCAAATGTAAAGAAGATGCCTACTTCTGCGTCGCTTGCCGCTGCGGCCGTTGCGATGTTGAAAACCTTGTATGCGTCGAACATTCCACCGTTTGCTGCGATAATTGCTACTTTAGTTGCCATTTTATTTTTTCCTCCAATAGGTTAATTTAGTTTAATGGTTTGAATTCATCCCGCTCCACGGATCCTGTCCATTCGGACATACCGGGAACGACGTTTTTAAGGTTTTTGAAGCCTTTCTCCGCCAAAAGATTGGCCGCCAAGTTACTGCGGTTGCCCGTGCGGCACACCATATAAATGACATCCTCCGGATTCAATTCGTCAGCACGCTGTTCCAATTCTCCGAGAGGTATATTCTTTGAACCCTTCAAGCGGCCAAAGGCAAATTCAGCAGGCTCGCGGACATCCAAAATATGAATCTCCTGATCCCCATCCATCAGTCTCTCCAGCTCATCATTGCGAACGGAATGCGGGAAGGTGATTTCTTCCTTGATCTCATCCGGCTCCGATTTGCGAATATAGTGCCGATACACCTTATCTTCCTGCTGCGTACCCAAAAATTGATGGCCTGTAGATTTCGCCCATGCCTGAATATCTGCTACGGAACCTTTATCAGTGGCCTGCAGTTCAAGCACCTGGCCAGCATCCAGTTCATTTATTGCTTTTTTGGTGCGGACAATCGGCATTGGGCACGCCAGCCCTTTTGCATCAACAACGCGGTCAACTTTGATATCCATACCTTCACCTTCTTCAATATTGTATCGAGACAACAATTTGTCTTTGCTTTTTGGGATGAGTATTATCTCGCTTAATCTTTTGTTGTTTGCCCTTGCCAGTTCATCATTCCACCCGTCATGTTATGAAGCTTTTGATGCCCATAAGATGACAGAAATTCGCAAGCTTGGCGGCTGCGGTTGCCACTACGGCAGATCACGACAGTTACTTTGTTCCGGTCGATTTCATCATGACGAACTTCGAGCTGGCTCAGCGGAATCAGCTTAACTTCCTTAATATGTCCCTGCTGGTACTCGGCCAATTCCCGTACATCAATAAACTGCAGGTCCCCGCGCTGACTTTGAATCCATTCTTCTACTTCCTGTGGCGTAATGTCGGACCATGATTGATTCATCTGCGTGTCAAACTCCTTTCTGTTTTTTTGTATACCCCATGGGGTATTAAAAATTTCATAAAAAAAGATGGGACAACCTACTCTCATGTTGAATACCCCAACGGGTATAAATTCTATACTGTTCTCCGCCTTATGTCAAGTTAGGTGATTATTATAAGTTCAATAGTAAGTCGGGATATCATTTTGACCTAACAACTTGAGGATGCAGTTTAAGCCATAAGCTTAAAGATGCGTCCTCTTTTATTTTTCGATATAATGACGTCATACATATTAAACATGAAAGAAGGAATCACTATGGAACCGATCGTCTCTACTCGATGGCTGCTTGCCAGATTATACGAGCCGGAAATTGTTATAGTCGATTGCCGCTTTTTACTCACTGACCCGGAAGCTGGACGTAAAGCCTATACGGAGGATCATATTCCCGGCGCTATCTATTTAGATCTGGAAAAACAATTGTCTGCTCCTGTAAGCACACATGGTGGACGACATCCACTACCTGAGATTTCAAAGTTAACCACAGTTCTTAGTGAGGTTGGCATGAATAGAGATAGTACTGTTGTTGCCTATGACGATCAAGGAGGCATCTATGCTTCCCACTTGTGGTGGATGCTCCGGTATTTGGGTCATGAAAATGTTCATGTCATGGATGAAGGCTATTCTGCGTGGAAAAAAGCCTCCTTCCCGGTCAGTGATCACCAAGCGGTGCGCATTCCAAGTCAATATCAGGCTAATGTGCAGCCTAACATGCTTGTTAGCATGGTAGATGTACAAAATGTGGTTAAAAACGGCGGTCCGCTTTTGATTGATTCACGGGAATCCCGCCGATATGCAGGTCTGGAAGAGCCCATGGATGCCAAAGCCGGACATATCCCTGGTGCAGTCAATAAGTTCTGGAAAGATGTACTGGATGAGCAAGGACGGTGGAAGAACGCGGATGCGCTCAAAGTTCAGTTCTCGGATATAGATCCTGAGCAGGAAGTTATTGTGTACTGTGGCTCCGGCGTAAGCGCGTGCCCGAATGTACTAGCGCTTGGGAAGGCTGGATTTAAGAATGTGAAGTTATATGCTGGCAGCTGGAGCGACTGGATTTCGTACAACGAGAACCCGGTAGCGACGGGGGACGAGTAAGAACCGAGAGGCCGCGTCGAACGCGGCCTTTTTATTTTGATGGTGTAGCGAAACTCATGAAAAGAGAACGGGGGCTAATGGCCTATGGTTGCACTGCCCACCCATGCATGTTTCCACCTTTTTTAGCAACTTATTCCGCAGATTTACGTCTATATGATGAGATGAAATTTAGAAAAAACACAACATTTGCATACATGAAGGGTGGACCATCGATGAAAAAAGTAACTGCACTTTCTATAACTATGGCGCTTTGTGCATCCCTTACAACCGCCTCTTTCGTTTCCGGACCATCTTCGGCAAGCGCGGCACCGGTCAAGGAATGGGTAAAAATCTCCGAACAAACCTCATATTACGGTGAGGTTAAGAACGGGGTCCCTAATGGACGAGGGACAATGCTCTGGGGAGAACATAAACAGTATTCGGGCGATTTTATTGGCGGTAAACGTGAAGGAACGGGGAAATATATGAATGAATATGTCTCCGAAGGAGAAAAACATACAGTAGTCTACACCGGTGCATGGAAACAGGACAACATGAACGGAAAAGGAACGCTTACCCATAAAGTCACCATGGAAGACGGTGCGGTCCGTTCGAATGAAATCCTAATTGGCGCTTTTGCCAATGGAACGCTTCAAACCGGATACGACGTCATTCACGCCTTGGCCGATCCAGATTACAGTTTTACCTACAAAAGTTCGCAGGAAACGCTCGCCATCCTGGGAAGCAATATCAACATGAAAAGCTCGCTAAAAAAAGGCAACTTGTTCAGTGTGGATTATCGCAACGGCTCCACGGTCAAGAGCTGCTCGATTTTCCCCGCTGAAACCAAGGCCAAACAACGCAAAAATGATGCGGATTTGAAATATTTGCAAAGCATCTCAGCCAAACTAAATCCTTATCTTGAGGAGTTCGAAAAGCTATCCAAGCAAGTTCCGCTGAAATAAAAGTACGTACTACGTTGATATTAACTAGTGGAAAAAGCCGAACCTATTATTAAATAAGGCTCGGCTTTTTAGCTTTTGATGATTTTGATATGATCAGTAATCTTCTCTGTCTATGAAAGAAGCCGAATTGAAGCAATAAACGTCCTATTCAAATGGTATAAACCTTCTTCAAAAGCTCAATAACTTCTTCTATGGTGAGACCAAAGGATTTGTAATATGAAGTGTCGCTAACCATTTGCTCCAAGATCATATCGTTGCGTTTTTGAAGCATCTCCTCGGATGAGAGTTCGGCTACAAAACACCCTTTACCTGTTACTGTATTGATCAAACCGCTTCGTTCGAGTTCTTCCCAAGCTTTCTTTACGGTAATGACACTGACACGAAGCTCCAAGGCTGCTTGCCGAATAGGCGGTAAACAATAGCCGCTTTCGAGCTCCCCTTTCAAAATCTGGGCGCTAATTTGTTCGAAAAGCTGCTGATAAATCGGTTTTTCAGATGTGCTCGAGATCGATACGTTCATAAGATTTCTACTTTTAGGAACCGTTTGACCGCAATTCGAATAGCAAACATGGTGAATGCAATGAATATCACGATTCCTGCGATCAGAATGGATATTTGAAGTGTCATATTGTGTGCCCCGGTACCATTGAAAATGTCGGACACAAATGAACTTTGGATTCCAATCCATTGTGCGACTCCGCCAAAAAGCATAGCGCCCGCAATGGATACGGTCGCTGCCCCGCCGAATTTATACGCTGTTTTGTAATACATGGGTATAAAAATCATGTTGAAGATCGCAATCATGACAAAACAAAGTCCCCAGAAACCCATGTACGGTGCAAAGAAATAGTAGGTCAAATGCGGGTATAAGCGAATCGTGATCATGCTATAGATCATGGCAATTAGAAGATGCAATACTTCCAGGATGACAATAACGAAGACCCTTGCCTTAACCATGTCTTTTTTGGTTACGGGCATCATCGAGGTAAATATCAAGTCGTTCTGCGATCTAAATTGCCCAAACATATTGGGTATCGTGATCCAACAGAAATACATAGGGACGAGAAAATAGAGCCAGCCGGGAACAAGCATTAAGGCACCCATTAATAAAGGAAAGACGAAAAACATAGGATTTACGCCTAATTTCAAATCCTTCATCACCAAGTTATACATAGATATTAATATCCTCCTTTTTTGCGAAATAAATCATGATTTCCTCGAGGCTCGGCGTAATCGCTTTAATATCGGAAGCTGAATCAAAATCTTTGGAATGAATCAATCCTGTAAATCCGAATGAATTGATTTTGTAGGAAATCAACTGTTCTTTCACCCGGTTTAGCTGGCTTTCGTTACCACTTAGTAAGCGATAGGATTCCATAAAGTCATTTTTCTCAGAACTGGCGATGATTTGCCCGTTTTCGATAAAGGTAATAAAATCCGCGCATTTTTCCAAGTCGGTTGTAATGTGAGTGGAGAAAAGAATGCTGATTTCGCCATCGACTACGAGCTCTTGAAAAATATCCAACAGATCATCTCTTGCGACCGGATCGAGTCCGCTTGTCGGTTCATCGAGGACGAGAAGCTTCGCGCCATGGGATAAAGCAAGAGCCAAATTATACTTCACTTTCATTCCCGTCGACAATTCGGCTATTTTTTTATCTTCATCCAATTTGAATCTTTTCAGATAATTGTAATAGGTTTCATCATCCCAATTTTTGTTGAACTTCTTAATGACATCGGTCAATGTTTTCAACTTGCTGCGGGTATAGAAATCGATGCCGCCAAATGCGCAACCGATTTCCTGCTTCAATTCGGTTTCATGTTCGGCGGCGTTCTTGCCCAAAATACGTACTTCACCGCTATCGATATGAATCATATTCAAGATCGATTTTATGGTGGTTGTTTTCCCTGCGCCATTGGCACCGATAAAACCCATGATATAACCCTTTTCCAGTTGAAACGATACATCTTTTAACTGGAAATTGGGGTATTTCTTATTTAAATTTCTAATGTCTAATGCCAGCATACCGTACCTCCTCTTTGAATTGTGTATGTTGTGTATGCACAATATATCATCCGGAAATTATGATGTCAATCATTAAAAAGGAAAAATTTCCAAAATTATTACTGTGCCTAAAGTTCATTGGTTATCGTATAGCGGGCATCCCAATCGCTATGAGAGAGGAGTAAGAAAAGAAGAGCCTACACTAAGTGCAGGCTCTTCTTGTTTCGTAAAAATATAAGTTCATAAAGTTTATCCCCGTCTATCTAGTCTCTATGGCTGATCATAGAAACGAGTTCAGTTACGGCAAATATTTTTCCGCTATACTGGTCACGTAACCGTCTTTGGAAGTAATGGTGCACAGGACTCCGGAATCGGGAGACGGCTTGAAATGTTCAATGAAGGCTTGCTTACTTACGATTTTGGTTTGATTCGCCCCCCCGCTCTCCGGGTCAAGCAGGATATACTTCGTTTCAGCCGTATCTTTAAGGGGCTCCGTATCGGTACTTTTGTTGAGAACATAGAATCCTCCAGGCATATCCACGTCCGGATTGATGTTCAGGTTTTTAAATCGTGCGGAATCCTTCAGCGTAAGCCATTCGACTTTATCAAAATCAAAAGAATCATGGTACATGCTAAGGTTCAGAACATATCCCAATAACGTGCTTTCAGGCGTGCCCGCAAAATCCTTGGCCGTAGCGTCATACTCCGCAGCCAACTGATCTTTGGCCACATGTTGACCAAGATCTTTGTTGATATACTGAAGGGCAACCTGTAAAGGATTAAGAAGAGAGGCATTCTCCCCCTGAGCAGCTTGCGTTTGCAGACGGGCATAATAATCCGCTATCGCAATCTCTGTTTGGGGCGTATTGTAATATTCATTCCCATTGGTATCCTTCCATCGCTCCACACACCAAATCCCCGAATCTCCTTGAACAACCGGCTGGGATAATAAAAGCTGGCTTGTTTCTCCCGTGGACAGCGGAAATTTCACCAGGACGAGATTCCCTGGATAGGTCACATGAGGCAGCTGCCCGTTTCCCTCAAGAAACACACGAAGCGCCATTTCCTGTCCGGATTTTGTGGTCATATCATTTTCTCCGCTTCTAATCACGCCCAGATACTGCGGTGATGAATTTTCATAGGAAAATATGAGCATCGGCTTTCCCATGCTTCCTTCCTCGGTGATTAAACCATCGGTCAACCCTTCCGCCAGGATCAACTTGTCTGGATCATCTGGTTTCAAGCGATATTCAAGTGCCCAAATTTCCAAAGGCATTGACAGCAGCTCGTCGAATTCCGCTATTTTTTCAAGCTTTGTAATTTTCCGGTCAACAATCTTCACATTTTTAAAATCCGTTATTCTCTGGTCAACATACTGCTCAGCATAATCATTTACGGTTAAATCCGCTTTTCGCGGATTGCTTAGGAGTCCCACACAAAGGGCTGCTACTGCAGTCACTGCCACGATCACAACCCAAAATGCAGGTTTCTTGTAATGAAGAATATTGATGATTCGCCCTTTCGTGTTGCTCTCTCCAAACGCAAGAGGAGAACCGCCTAAGAAGCGTTTTCCGGTAGACAAGGACAATAAAGAGGTCGAATAGTCCTTTTTTATTTCACTCCCCAATTGTCTAATGACACTTTCGTCACAGGATTTCTCCATATCATCGCTCATGAGGAAGAAAGCCACCCAGACAAACGGATTAAACCAGTGAATGCACAGTAAGGCAAACGCGAACGGTTTGATGATATGATCCAGCCTTTGGATATGAACTTGTTCATGTTTGATGATATAAGCTCTTTCTTGATCATGAAGACCGACCGGCAGATAAATTTTGGGCCTAAGTACGCCGAACACAAAGGGTGTCGTGATACCGATTTTTTCATATATATTCTTAAAAACGGGGGATGCATTCTTTAATCTCCGACGGAGTCGTACCGTGGTAACAATGCTGTATGCGATCAGCAAAGCAATCCCGAACAGCCATAGATATTGGCCTATTTCGAACCATATATTTGTAGGAGTTGAACTGAGTTCAGCAGCAGGTGTAGTAAGGGGAGCAGATGCAGACATCATTGGATTTACCGTTTGCTCTTCCAATCCGCTTATTTCGCTTTGCATTTGAGGGGGTTGCGAGTAGATCCTGTTAAGTGGAACGCTTTGTACCTGAGCAGGGATGAAGCTGAATGCACTCTCGAAAGAAAAAGGACAAACGAGCCGGAACCATACCACGGACCAAAGCGCGTAGGAGTAGATCTTGGGGACTTTTCTGAACAGCATTCGCGACACGATCACAAACAAAATGACATATATCCCCGTTATGCTCATGTTCAACGTATGCACAAACAGCTGAGCCACGGTCTATCCCTCCTTATGCTCGTTGATCAGTCTTAGCACATCTTCGATTTCGCTGTCGCTCAGCTTTCGGGTTTTGGTGAATGCGGCCAAAAACTTTGGCAATGAACCGTTAAATGTGTCCTTCACAAACTGATTGCTTTGTTCGGCAAAGAAATCATCCCTTTTTATGATAGCTACGACAACACCATTTTGGTTATCAAAGATCCCTTTACTCTCAATACGTTTTAGCATGGTGTACGTGGTTGATTTCTTCCAGTTCAACTTTGACTCGCACAACTTCACCAGATCCCTTGACGAGACCGGTTCATTGTCCCAAATTAAATCCGCGAATTTCCCTTCCATTTCCGTCAGTCTGATGTTCCCCATTCTGCACACCCCCAACTGGTCTACAATTCATAGACCGCATCTTCTCTCCATAGTCTACAATCCGTAGACCCATTTGTCTATATATGGATGATGATGTTTTTTATTACATTTATGTTAAACTCTTAATTATCTGTGTAATAAAATTCTGGGGATAACGCGTGCACTCATTCAGGTATAAGCGACTACCCTACATGGGCTGCCTAGCTCCTAATCTTCAAGCTCGTCCAGCTTTGCTTCCAATTCAGCCAACTTGTGATTCGCTTGATTCACTATTTCCTGAAGACCTGCGGCTTCTGCTCGTTTCTTTTCTTTTTTGACAGCCTGAATCTGCTGTTCCAGATAGTGAATATCAGCTTCAATTCCTGAATTGTTCCAGATCTGTGAATAAGTCATATCCAACCTCTTTCTTATGATGATAATAATTCTATATTATTCAGATGTTTTTTTTAAGTTCAGATTCAAGCGAAATCCTATTTTTGTATATCCAGAATAATCGATGAGTCTAGCTCATTCTCTATCTACTTTTGAAAAATTAAGCAGATGACACGATGAATAGGCCGCAAGCATATACAATATGTGCTTGTGGCCTTTATCATTCACGAATTCATAAAAATCAGATCCAGAAAAGAATCGATAAGCTGGATGGGACTATCCAATCCTTTCTCTGATTCAGAGTGCTCTGATATATTCAGTTCCACCAGACCATGAATAAATGCGTACATCATTGCAGTGGATTGATTTGAAGACTTCCGTATATTCCCCGCCTTTTCCAAACACTTCTCTACGGAAGTAAACATAAAAAAAGCGGAAGTAACAAGTTCAGGATACATTTCCTTATCCCATTGCTTACGGAACATCAATTGATAATGCTCCTGATTGTTGATGCCAAAATCATAATAAGCAAGCAAAATGGCATACAAAAGCGGCCGTGGTTCGTAAATCTTGTCGCTTAATAGCTGAATATTTCTATTCAGCAACACGAAATTTTCAGTTGCAATGGTTGCCAGCAAATCATCCTTATTTTTGAAATGTCTGTATAGGGCACCTCGGGACAAGTTTATTTTTTTGCCAAGATCTCGCATATTAATAGCGTCTATTCCTTGTTGGTCAATCATTTCCCTTGTGACCTGAATCAGTTTTTGTTTTGTATCACTATTATTTTTCATAATTCCCTCTTGTGAAATAGATTCATGTTCCTTGCAATTAAAATTTTACCCCTCAATGTTGACAATGTCAACATTGCGAGGTTATACTCAGTCAATGTTGACACTGTCAACAAAATAGACGTCCTTTTACTTATATAATGATAATCCTAAGGAGAGTGTATGAAATGAGTTCACAGAAACAAACAGTTATTATAACAGGTGGAAACTCGGGATTAGGCTACGAATGCGCTAAACAAATTGCTAAATATGACAACAATTTTTATATTATTCTAGCTTGCCGCAATGCAGCCAAAGCCCAACAAGCCGTTAGTTCCCTCATACAAGAAACCAAAAACAACAACATAACCTCCATGGAATTGGATCTTTCCTCTTTGGAATCTGTTAGAAATTTCATTGGAAATTTATCCGAAATGGATTACCCGCCCTTATATGCACTTGTATGCAACGCAGGTGTACAATTTATTGATGATACACATTATACAAAAGATGGGTTTGAAATTACCTTTGGTGTAAATCACCTCGGTCATTTTCTCCTGGCAAATATGTTGCTTGAACAAATAACGCCTGGAGGCCGAATTGTAATTGTTAGTAGCGGAACCCATGATCCATTGAAAAAAACTGGAATGCCTGAACCTATATTTGTGAATCCCCAACAATTGGCTGTTCCTGAACCAACTGGTACAAATGAAGCCATTTCCCTTATTGGCAGACGGCGCTACACGACTTCAAAGCTATGTAATTTATATTTCACCTATGAGCTGGCCCGTAGAATAAAGCAGCAAACCGATAAAAAGATTACCGTCAATGCTTTCGATCCTGGAATGATGCCAGGAACGGGGCTTGCTCAAAGCTATACTCCTGTTATGAAGTTTGTTTGGAACTATGTATTGCCTGTTTTAACTTTGTTCTATCCGAATGTGAATACTGTGCGCCAGTCAGGAAGTGCATTAGCCAATTTGGTAACCGACAGTAAGCTTGACCAGACGACAGCAAAATATTTCGAAGGTAAGAAACAAATTAAATCTTCCGAACTTTCGTATAACAATGAGAATTGGAGTTCTCTGTGGAAGGCTAGCGTAGAAATGTCGAAATTAACTCAGGCGGAGACAATTCTGAAAGTCTGATGATGTAAGGGCCGATGAATCTGGAAATGGCCGGATAGTAAAAGATGGCGGATAAAGTTGTTACAGGAACTCTGTTGCCAGCGAAAGTGAGCCAATCACGCGTTGCTGTCGTTTGCGCTAAGAGGATAATTCATTCCAAACGGTACAAAAAAGCCGCCAAAGCCTTGGCGGCAGTGATCCGTATGTGGTCAATATAAAAGATGAATCACTTAGAGAATCATCACTACATCAACCGGCAGTTCATGCACTGTAAACTGCATCCTAACATCATTAGCACGATCTGAATTCATAACAATTACTCGGATAGAAGCTTACCTAGCTCGGAAATTGTAGCATCATTTGATGGTAAATTGATCGTTACGGTAAGGTGGGAAGCATCAGATACAAGAAAAGAAATCTGATCAAATACGAGCAGACCGGCTGTTGGGTGATGATTGATTTTCTTTCCTTCAGGGCCATTTAGAACATCATGCTTCGGCCACCATGCCCTAAATTCCGGGCTTGCTTGATTCAGTTCCTCAATGATCTCCATCCACCAGGGATCACCAGCGAATTTTCCGTAGCTGGTACGAAATTGAGCCAAACGGTGCCGGGCATGAGCTTCCCAATTCTCCTGAAGTAATTGCCGTACATACGTAGAAGTGAACGTCCGCCATACCGTATTTCGTTCACGTATCGACATTGCCTCGTAATTCCCGTAAATCAGGCTTGCAGCCCTGTTCCATGCCACAATATTCAGTCGCTGATCGGTAACATAGGCCGGGCTTGTTCCCTGCAGATCAAGGAAGCTCTGAAAGGTCGGACTAATGTTGTTTTCTGCTGGCGTCAGATCGGCAGGCAGCTGCTGCAGTGCCAGCATAAATAAATGATTCCGTTCATTGGAATCGAGCTGGAGAGCCCGTGCAATGCTATCTAGGACTGGGGTGGATACCTGAATGTTTCGCGCTTGCTCCAGCCATGTGTACCAGTCCACACTGACACCTGAGAGCTGCGCCACTTCCCCGCGTCTGAGTCCCGGCGTGCGCCGCCGACCTCCATGAGGCAGACCCGCTTGTTCGGGTGAAATACGGGCGCGGCGCGTCTTCAAAAACTGCGCCAATTCAACAAGCCTCGTAGGGTTTGATGGTTCCATAACTCGCTTTGCCCCCTTGCATGTCTCCTATCCTAGGAGAATTTCTCCTAGGATAAACCCTCATCTTATTCTAGTATACGATTCATTATACAATTTCCATGAGGAGAAACGGCAAATACTTAAACATTGCCATGGAAGGAGACTTACTTTGGAAAAGGCAATTCAATCTCAACCCAACAGAACCGGCAAGTCTGCCAAAACACTGTTGCTTTTCGGACTTTCGCTCGGATACTTTATGGTACTCCTGGATATGACGGTGGTGAGCGTCGCGCTTCCGGCGATTCGGGTCGATTTGAGCGGAGGGATATCCGGCCTTCAATGGGTGGTGAACGCCTACACGATCGTATTTGCCGGTTTACTGCTATCCATGGGCGCGTTTGCTGACAAGCTTGGAGCCAAACATGTCTATATGGGTGGTCTAGCTCTATTTCTCGTCGCATCGGCCCTCTCAGCAGCCGTTTCGACACTAGGCGCGCTTATCGGCTTACGTGCAATACTCGGCATAGGAGCAGCAGCGCTTACGCCAGCCTCGCTCACTCTGATAGCCCATGCTTACCCGGTACCCGCTGAACGTGCCCGGGCGCTTGGCATTTGGGCAGCGGTTACCGGGGGAGCGATGGCGGCAGGACCTGTTATCGGAGGACTACTTGCGGATTCGTTCGGCTGGCGCAGCATTTTCCTTCTCAACGTACCGCTTGCAGCCATTAGCTTGATCATGACTTTCCTGTTCGTCAGGGAAACGGATCTTAATCCGCAGCGCAGCTTTGACTTGGGGGGGCAAATCACGGCTATTGTGGCCATAACTGCATTGTCCTTTGGACTGATGGAGGGGGAAACGAACGGCTGGGATTCACCGGTTATTATCGCGGCATTTAGTCTGGCTCTATTGAGCGCCCTCCTTTTTTGGATTGTGGAAGCAAAAGGCAAGTCACCGTTGCTTCCGCTGCGGCTATTTAAGAATGCGACAGTATCGGCCGGAATGCTTGCCGGAATGGCGATTAACATCGGCCTGTCAGGGATTCTATTTGTACTGCCCTTATTTCTTCAACAAATACGCGGACTATCGGCCCACATCGCCGGACTCGCGCTCCTGCCCATGATGATTCCACTGGCCTGCAATCCCATTCTGACCGGTTGCATTGTGGGCAGAATCGGAGCGCGGATACCGATGACTGTCGGCTTTAGCCTTGGAGCAGTGGGTACGCTGCTGCAAGTGTGGACGGGAGTGAACACGAGCTATGCGATTACGATGGTTGGATTGCTGCTGATCGGTTTCGGAGTGTCCTTAACAATTCCTTCGTTAATGACGGCCGTAATCTCTTCTGTCCCTAAGGAACAGACCGGTGCGATATCAGGCGCTCTCAATTCAAGCCGCCAGCTTGGCGCAACGCTGGGGGTCGCCATCCTCGGCACGCTTCTGAGAGGCAGCAAATCGTTTATTGCAGGAATGCATGTATCGCTTATCGTAACAACTGTTATTTTGTTCGGTGGCAGTTTGCTATCGCTCGTATTTATCGGCAGAAAACAATCATAGCAATATGTGAAGTCCTCTCATGGGCTTCGTGCTCCTGAAAATAAAAAAAGCAGCGCAAGCCTTGCTGCGCTGCTCTGTACTTTGATGACATCCGAGGTTCATCCATACCATTTTCAAGCTGTTACTGAGCCGTCCAACCACCATCTACCAGCAGCAGAGTGCCTGTAACGAGATCGGATGCCGGGGAGGCCAAATAAATCACGGCTCCTGCCACGTCTTCAATC
The DNA here is from genome assembly GCF_018403225.1 of Paenibacillus sp. J23TS9. Classification (NCBI taxonomy): domain Bacteria; kingdom Bacillati; phylum Bacillota; class Bacilli; order Caryophanales; family Paenibacillaceae; genus Paenibacillus; species Paenibacillus sp. J23TS9. The sequence continues at coordinate 2,227,802 of NZ_BOSG01000001.1, forward strand.
GTACCGATCCTGCCTGCAGGAATTCGGGCTAACACCTCGTCTCTGAATTCAGGCGTATCCAAACGTTCGGCTGTACCCGGCGTATAGATGAATGTTGGGCCAACGGCATTAATGCAGACACCACGGCCGGACCATTCCAAAGCGAGCACCTTCGTTAATTGATTCATCCCGCCTTTCGAAGCGCAATAGGCAACCCCATCGGCGATCCCTACGATGCTAACCTGCGAACTGACATTGATGATCTTGCCGCTACCCTGTTCCAGCATTATACGACCGGCAGCCTGGCAGCAGAAAAATACGCCTTTCAAATTGACGTCCATCATTTCATCCCAATATTCTTCCGTCACATCTGCTGCCGGCATCCCCTCACCCAAGCCAGCATTATTCACAACAATATCCAGCCTTCCGAAATCCTCGGCAACCTGACCGAATACGTTTCCGATCTGTTTCACGTCGCGTACATCCAGCTCGTAGGCCTTTGCTTGGCCCCCCGCTTCAGTAATCTCTTCTACTAGTTGGTCAAGTGAGACTCTGCTCCGGGCCATAACGGCAACGATCGCCCCGGCTGCTGCCAGGGATTTGGCCAAGCCATAGCCGATGCCTTTGCTTGCGCCTGTTACAATTGCTATTTTATTCTGGATACTGAAACTGGGCTGCATTCAAATACCTCCACTCATTTGTTCGTTCTCAACTCGAGCTTATTTTCATTAAAACATGGCTTCATAATAGTGACAATCATTTCCGGCATGCTTCAGCAAGGCACTAAAAACGATTTCCCAGACTACCTATTGAACCTCAGTTATGTTGCAATCCATATCCGCAATGCATAATATTGGGTGATAGAACGTTTTCATGCGAGCACGAGATCGGAATGGAGGAATAAAGAATGTCATTTATTCACGGGATAGAATTATGTCGCAGGTTCCATGCCGAAGTCGTTGAACCTTTAATGACTGATACTTTTCCGTTTCTGCTGTATTCGGCGGCTTTATTGGGGCCCGGTAGTGAAGTTCTGGGCTATGATACGGAAATGTCAACGGATCATGATTGGGGACCACGCGTATATCTGTTTTTTAGTGAAGAAGATATTGGCTATTCAGAACAGATAATAGGATCTTTGCTAGAGCGGGCGCCTGATCAGTTTTATGGCATTCCGGTCGATGTAAACATGAGCGTGATTACAACGATACCCATGTTCGTCGAAAGCTGCCTGGGTCTTCATATCCATGAACCCATGGAAACAGAGGATTGGCTGACATTCCCTTCGCAGTCGCTTCTCGAGATAACTAGAGGATCCGTATTTAGGGATGATACAGGTCAACTTACCGCGTTACGCAAACAATTCAATTATTATCCTCACTCGATTTGGTTGTACCTAATGGCATCCAATTGGCAGCGAATCGGTCAAGAGGAGCATCTGATGCTTCGTTCGGGTTATGCAGGTGATGAACTAGGCTCAGCGGTTATTGCTTCACGAATTGTCCGCGACATCATGAATATTTGCTTTTTAATGGAACGTCAGTACGCGCCTTATCCCAAATGGTTTGGGACTGCATTTAGTCGTTTGAAATGCTCTGATCCCTTAACGCCTAGTCTTTGGACTGCTCAAACGGCGACTACATGGAGAGATCGTGAGAACGCATTGAATAGTGCTTATACGCACTTATCGAGCATGCATAATAGGCTCGGGATCACTGAAATGATCCCCAATAACGTTTCAACCTTCTACGATCGTCCCTTCAAAGTAATGCATGGCGAAGGAATTGCTAAAGTTATTTTGAAACATATTTCGGATAAAAACATTCGCCAGTTAGCTGAAAAACGCTTAATCGGTAACATCGATCAGATTACAGACAATACAGACTTCAGAAATATAAGTCATTTGGCTGGAGCTGAAGGAAAATATGCGAAAGAGGCACTGAAAAGACTACTTAAGCCTTTCAATAGAGCATAAATCTTTTATCCGGCTTGCGTTAACATTGTTGGTGCAGCTTGCGTTCAGCTTGCCCTTCGAGCAAATATAGTATGGCGGTCAACCGATGGTCTTTACTACATTTCCTTCATGATCCTTAATGCTGGTTTTCACAATTTGAATGGCGATGCCTTGTAAAGAAGAAACCTCAAAAATGCTTTCCCTAGGCAGTAAGTTCCGGCTGAAATCCGCCGTTGTCAATGCATCCAGAGTAATCCGGACCTCATTTTCTTGCATTGCACACTCAGCCTTCTCCCCTGGTTCAAAAACAAGCCGGACTTCAGGGCCCACCAAGCTCAGGCTTTTCCCTTTCAAAATTCGTCCGCGGAGCAGCTTTCCAATGATTCCTGCTTGCTTCGCACCTAACTTGAGCATATCGGGAGACTTGTTTAGCCAACCTTTCTTGCCCGGAGTCCAAGCCAGCTGATCCACATATAAAAAGCCGGTATTCGAGCCTTCTTCTTCCATTCCCTGTTCAATCTTTTCCGAGATGGAAGGAACTTGAAGAAGTGAATCTCTCGTTAAATCGGTTATGTAATATGGCATATAATCGAGACCTGCGGAGAGCACTCCAAGGGTATTCCAGGTTTGCATGGCTTCAAGTTCATCACCCGTCATGCCAACCATCTGCAAGAACTCCACCCGTCCATTTGATGTATGGATTGCAGGTAGCTCAGGATCATGCACAAAGGCCAGCGCGGTGAGGCGTGTATCTGCATTCAGGCATATGGGACCGTTTGCATCCAAGTAATCACCTGATCTAAAAATATTTCCGCTATTAAAAACATATCTGCCCATATTTTGAAGCAGGTTTAGCGCCCATGCAGGCGGCTCTTCCTCTTCTTCCTTCCGGGCGAGTCTTAACGTCAATTCAAATCCATAACCACTGTCCTCGACATGATCCGATTCCTTTTCATACAGCTCCGTGAATCCATAGGTTACGAAGTGCCAGTGCGGGGCTGGTGTATCACGCTTATACGCACTGATTCCATCCAACGGATCTTGACCCCCAAGTGCATATGAAATGAGCGTTCCATAATGCTTTGGCTCTTGATCCCGGTAAATCTTCGATAGTTGCTGATCAATCGCATCCCAACCGGAAGTGTTTAGTTCTTCATTCATTTTAACGTTACCTCCAATGTTAACTTATATATTCGTATTCGTACTTGATATACACTTTTTTCGATTGATATAAACTTAGGAAATAGCTATTTCATTGGGCTCTACCGGTTTATGACTAGTATATGGATCTTTTTTGACATCAACCTTTCACCCTCCTCTCCATGTGGAAAAAACCACAGATATATATTGACAAACGATATATCGGGTATTAATATATCGACATACGATATAAAAACCATCATATCATAAGAATGGAGGGGAACGGTTGAATAAACTGAAAGACATGCTTCCATTGACTGAAGCCTTCTATTATATTCTGATTGCATTGTATAAAGAGCCTTCACATGGATACGGGATTATGCAAGATACCGAGAAATTAAGCCATGGCAGAGTAAAAATTGGAGCCGGCACATTGTATACCGCTCTTAACACATTACTGAATAAAGGATTAATTGACCATTATCCCATTCCCGAAGGAACCGATAGTCGGCGCAAGATGTACGAAATTACGGAAAACGGAAAAATGGTTGTCGCAGCAGAAATTGAACGTCTTGAGGAGCTATTGAAGGCTGGGCAGCAAGTACGGATTGACGAAAAGGAGTGAGGTCAATGGGAGAGCGCTTGGAGAAAAGATACCGTCTAACGATGAGCTGGAATTATGAGAAAGAGGAACAATGGATCAATGAACTATCCGAGCAAGGACTACATCTGAAAAAGGCCGGAGCTTTAAAAAGCTTTTTCACAAATGACCCGACGACTCGATACACGTATCGCTTGGATTATCAGCCTGGCCTTAAGAAAAATCATGCGATGCAGGATTATCTCGATTTGTATCAGGATGCGGGTTGGGAGTATGTAGTCTCCTACGGAAGTGCTTGGCACTATTTCCGTAAGGAATTTATCCCGGGAGAACCCCCTCGATTATATACGGACCGAGAGTCCCTCATCGCGCAATACAAAAAAATCCAACGTGTGATGGGTGGCGTATTTATCGCTAATATAGTGATTTTTTCAGCCAATATGACCAATCTTCTGTCCCGGTTTAGTGACAGGTTATGGGGAATCATTGTTCCTGTCATGGCCATTTATTTCATTCTCTTTGTATTGCTTGGATTTGGTTATGTGAAGACGGGCAATAAAATCAAAAAGCTTGTAAAATAATATCCTTTTCACATGACAACCTCCCATTCCCGGTATATAATACAGAACAGGCGTTCTGTTTATTTTATCATACAGGAGGGTTTGCTTTGCGAAATCAGAAAAACGATTTTCAGGTGCTTATCAAACCATGGAATGAGTCCAATCTTGATCTGTTGTACCGTTTGAATACGCCGGAAATGCTAGAGTATCTTGGCGGTCCGGAATCAGAGGAACAAGTCATTGAAAGGCACAAGCGATACATCGGGGTCGCAGAAACAGGTACAGGTTGCATGTTCAGCATCATGTTGGCCCCTCATGACGAACCCGTCGGCAACGTTGGTTATTGGGAGAGCGTCTGGCAAGAGGAGACAATCTATGAAATCGGCTGGGGCATCCTTCCCCCATTCCAGAATCAGGGTATAGCAGCTGCCGCGACAACATCGGCCATTGCCAGTGCTCGCGAACAGAAAAAACACCGTTATATGCATGCCTTCCCATCGGTCGATAATTCTGCTTCTAACGGAATATGCCGTAAACTCGGCTTCACACTGATCTCCGAATGTGATTTCGAATATCCGAAAGGAAGCTTCATGAGATGCAATAATTGGCGCCTGGACTTGAAATAAAAAGCCACAGCTGATCCCATATCCAAAAGTATCTCTTCATACTCTCCCGGCCGGGTACAGCTATGGCTTGCTTCTCTTTTAACGCTTTATGATAGAGCTATATCCTTACTTCGATATGTTCTTAAATGCTTCCGTTTGCTGCTTGATACCAACCTCGGTGGCAAAACGCTCAATGCTGGATGCTCCGAAGAAGCCTTCCACTCCCTTGGTTTTCGAGAGTACATACTCTGCATCCCCGGGCTCTGCAATCGGACCGCCATGACACAAGATCATGATATCCGGATTAACCGCTTTGCCTGCATCACAAATCGCCTGGATTTTCTCAACGCAATCATCTAGGGTCAGCGCAGTTTTGGCACCAATGGTCCCTTTTGTCGTCAATCCCATATGAGCGACCAGAACATCCGCCCCGGCTTCAGCCATCTTTTTCGCTTGTTCTACATCAAATACGTATGGCGTTGTCAGCAAATCCAGCTCATGTGCTTTCCGGATCATATCCACTTCCAGATCGTATCCCATTCCTGTCTCTTCAAGATTCGCACGGAATACCCCGTCGATCAGACCAACGGTGGGAAAGTTTTGTACGCCTGCAAATCCCTGCTCTTTAAGCTGTTTCAAGAAAATATCCATGATGCGGAATGGATCTGTGCCACATACGCCAGCCAATACGGGTGTATCCTTCACCACAGGAAGCACCTCGTTCCCCATATCAACGACGATTTGATTGGCATCCCCGTAAGCCATCAGTCCTGCGAGTGAGCCGCGTCCAGCCATCCGGTAACGTCCCGAGTTGTATATAATAATCAGATCGACTCCGCCTGCTTCGGCGCTTTTCGCTGAAATCCCGGTTCCTGCGCCTGCTCCCAAAAGTACATGCCCTGCGGTTACCTCTGCTTTTAATTCTGCCAATATCTCTGTTCTTGTTTTCATCGGTTGATTTCCTCCTCCAGTGATTTAGTTCATGATGTTCTGCGGTTGGCTTTGCTGTATCAGCTCAACCAGTTTCTTGGCGGCGGCGACGGCAAAGGCTTGATCATTAATATCTGTGTCTACTTCGATCAGTTCAACGGCTTGACGGTCAATGTTCTGTTTCAATGTGTTAAATAGTACTTCATCCTCCTCGATGCCACGGAACGGCTCCCCTTCAACATCGAGCATCGACACGCCTTTCAAAGGAAGAATCAACACGGTTGGGCCCTGCGCTTGATTTAATTTCCCGGCAATGATCTCCCCTAGCTGACGGTTCTCTTCCACCGTTGTCCGCATGAGCGTTACCGATGGATTATGCTTGTACAGATTGCGATCCTTGAAGACTTCAGGTACGGAATCGTACGGTCCGAAGTTCACCATATCCAGCGCCCCTGTCGATACGACCTGCGGCACTTTGCACCGTCCGGCCGCCTCAAGCCGATTCGGACCCGCAGCTAACACGCCCCCAACCAGCTCATCGCACCATTCGGTTGTCGTGAGATCCAGTACGCCGTCGATGAACCCGCCTTCAATGAGGCTTTCCATCGTTTGACCGCCGGTACCTGTCGCATGGAAAACAAGCACTTCATATCCTTGCTCCTCCAGGAATTCTCTTGCGTAAGTAACACATGGCGTGGTGACGCCGAACATGGTGGCCGCAATCAGCGGTTTTTTATCCCGGGGAGGCTCGGATTCAAACTGGATCATACCGGCCATTGCATGTACGGCGTTGGTAAAGATTTTGGTTGAAAACGAATTCAATCCTGCCACGTCCACAAAGGATGGAAACATGACAATATCGCTTGTCCCCACATATGGAGCTGTATTCCCGGAAGCAACCGTAGAGACCATCAATTTGGGTACACCAATCGGCAATGCCCTCATGCCGGCAGTGACGATAGACGTTCCTCCGGTACCGCCAAAAGATAAAATGCCGTCGAACTTCCCTTCAGCATACAGCCGGGGAATGATTCTCTCCATTCCTTTTGCCAACGCCTCCGTACCGGCAGCCCGGTCCTTTCTGGCAGCAATTTCAACCATATCAAGGCCAGCAGCCTCTCCGACTTCTGCATTGGATACATCCGGCGTAAACATGGGCTCGAATACTCCGCTATGAATCGTGAATGTATTTAGGCCCAGACTCTCGATGACGGATTTCACATATAAGAATTCAATACCTTTTGAATCAAATGTTCCCGCAATGGCTATCGTTTTCACCGTATAACCTCCTATGAACTGCAATCAGGAACCGCCCCAGCCCTAACCGGACCTTGACGTTAACCTCTACAACCCCATAATACAGCGCTTTCACAATTAAGTAATCGTATCCTTGTATGATCTTTATGTATATTTGTCTTCGATTTGCTTGCGGAAGTTTTGCGGGGTCAACCCTGTGTATTTTTTGAAGGTTTTGCTGAAGTGAACATAATCGGGATAACCGACCAGCTCCGCGATCCGTGTTAAGGAAAGCTTGGTATGCTTCATCACGTCCTGTGCCTTATGGATGCGGTATTTCGCGATGTATTCCGGAAAAGTGCAGCCCACTTCTTTGTTAAAAAGTGCGCTTAAGTGCGTCCGTGATACATGGATCCGGTCAGCAAGATCGGTCAGTGAAATGTTGTTCATATAATTTTGAGCTATATGTTCTTTAACAAAAAAGACATAATCATAGGGCTCTTCGGAGCGGCTGAGCTTGTCCATCAACTGCTGATCCTGCTCCAGCTGGCCAGTAATTTTGAAACGGTACGTCGCTTCCACGATCGCTTCTTCCGTTGGTATCCTTTCAAAACTCGAACCACCGACATAACCCATCGCTGAGGTATTGTCGTACATATACTGTACATCAATCGGCGTATGCACTGGACCACCATACACAAGCTTTATCGGATTCCGATCCGATGCATCGCATACAGCAAAAATTTGTCTGGCGATCTCCGCTCCTTTTTCCAGCGACAGAACTTTCTTCGTACCCATTAATCCGCCAGCAGTGACTCCCAAGTGTGCACAAATGACATCGGCTCCCGCATCCAGCATGAATGACGCTTGTTCCGTGTTAAAAACAAATGCCAAAGTAAACATATCCCGTTCATGAGCCAGCCGTACAGCTTCTACCTCCTGAAGGTATGACATCCCCTCTTCCTCCAGTGCTTCACGGAACTTACCATCAATGATCCAAGCGTCGGGTAATTAATAATCCCGGCAAATCCGCTGTTTTGAATTGTATTCAAGTAAGACGGCAGGTCGATTAATGGATCCGTTCCGCAGAGGCCAAAGACCACAGGGTTATCCCGGACCACGGACAAAATTTCCCGCGAACCAAAATCCATCACCATCTCGTTACTGTTCGCAAACGGCATAAAGCCGGCGATAGAGCCCAGCCCCATCTGCCTGAATCGGCCCGAGTTTAATGCCAAAATCAGATCCGCTCCGCCTTTCACGGCGTATTTGGCTGAGATTCCCGCTCCCACAGCGACTCCGATGATATGTTCCTCTGCTTTTATCTGTGTATGTAAATGTTCCAATATCCGTTCCCTTTTTGTTGCCAAATTCATAATCCCCTTCGTTCAGTTACCCCGCTTAACTTAACGTTAGCTTGCGGTTCTCCTTCTATTATAAAGGATCGTCGACAGGTAAGGTACTGGTGGCAATCTGCCGCTTCCTTCGTAATCCACTCCCTAGCTAAAGCATCTATACTTTCGGCTTCTAAATTTGTGACGAATACCCCCTACATTCATGATAAAATAACTTCATGTCAAATACCAAACGATTCTATACGCTGATGTTAGCCGTCATCTTCTTATTTATTCTTTACATTGCTTATGTCCAAATCATATATGATCCGCAGTCAACCGTTTTTTTAGGCTTCAAAACCAATCTGCTTCATCCGTTAAACACCAACATCTGGTTGGCGATGATGAGGATACATGCGGTATTTGCCTGTATAACGCTGGTATCTGGAGCCGTGAATTTCGCCAGCACGATGCGCAGGAAGCACCGGAAATTACATAAGCTGAATGGTTATACATACGTTGCCGCGGTCATGATTGTGGGACTTACATCGGGTTATATGGCTCCATATGCAACGGGAGGAAGATCAGTAAGTATCGCGTTTAATGTATTAAACATGATATGGCCCGCCTTTACCGTCATCGCGCTTATCCAGATCAGAAAAAATCAGATCCACAGCCACCGGAAATGGATGGTACGGAGCTATGCTTGCTGCTTCACCAATTTGACCGTACATCTACTTACTTTTTTCATCCGCAATGCTTCAGGATGGTCTTATCCGGCCAGCTATCGCATTAGTGTTTACATTTCCATTCCGCTTCTCTTGGTTCTGGCTGAAATTGTAATTCGGACTGCCTGGAAGAAGCCGGAAGGCATGGATCAAACAATGCCAGCATAAAACACAGTTCATGTTCGTCATGAAAATAGCGCAAAAGAGCCGCCATAAGGCGGCTTTTTCGATTTATTTCCTTTTTTCAGCACATACCCTTACTCCGAACTCTGTATAAAACTTGGTAATAACCGTTCCAGTTCAGCCTCAAGCTCCATAGAGATCGAAGTCATTGGCAGCCGAAGTTGATCGGAAGCAATCAAGCCCTGACTTGCAAGTATCCATTTTAAAGGAGAGGGATTGGATTCCTGAAAAAGCTTACGAATCAATGGAGTCACACGGTCAAAGGATCGTTGGGCTGCAATCACATCTCCCCTTCTGAAAAGATGATACACGTCGATAAATGCTTGAGTATTTACATTCGCTGACGCCAGCATTCCTCCGCTGGCACCCTGACTCAGCTTGGCATGAAATTGAAGATCATCTCCGCAAAGGACCGGACCCGATCCAGAACGCGCCAGCTCTGAAACGAGCTCCAAGCTATCTGAACTGTCTTTGATCCCAATAACTCCGCTCATATCCAATATTTTTCTTGCGGTATCCATACTTATACTTATTCCAGTGCGGGATGGAATTTCGTAGGCAATGACAGGAACTCCAACTTGTGTGACTCTGCGAAAATGCTCTATGATCCCCTGCTGCGAGGGCTTGCTGTAATACGGAACCACGACTAATACCGCATCCGCTCCGATATCTGCCGCCATTTCAGTCCGCTGTACAGTAGAGGCCGTATCATTTGTACCTGTTCCAACAACCACGGGTACACTGAGCTTTTTACTTTCCAAGAGCTCTTGGGTGGATTTCGTAAGCTGCATAACCTCTTCCCATCGTACCGTCGGCGCTTCTCCAGTCGTCCCGTTAATGACCAATCCTTGAATATCATGCGACAAAAGATTGCCGACATAGTTCCGGTACGAAGCCAAATCCAACCCCCCATCAAGAGAAAAAGGTGTAATGAGAGGTACAAAAATACCCTGCATATCCTGTCTTTCCATCACTTGAATGACCTCCTCGATTGTAGTGATTTTAATTTATCATAGGAATTGCCATCGGCGTTATCTATAATAGTTGATGAGTATTATCAATATTATTGATGGAGTGAAAAATATGGATCTAACCTATCTTCTGACCTTTCGTGAGGTCGCACTTCGCCAAAGCTTTACCCGTGCAGCCGAAGAACTCGGCTATGCCCAGTCCAGTGTGACAACACAAATCCAGAAGCTGGAGAAAGCATACAATGTACAGCTTTTCGAACGCTTCGGCAAAAGCATGCGGCTTACTTCCGCGGGAGAAGAGCTTCTCAGAATCACAGTGCAGATGCTAAATCTATATCAGGAATCGAAGGAAAAGCTCAGCAAACAAGGAGGCGGCACCCTTTCCATCGGTACCATCGATTCGATTGCTTCCTACTTTCTTCCCCCGTTCATCCAACAGATCCGCAAGCAGTATCCTGAGCTCCATGTCCGCTTACAACCCGACCGCGAAGACTATATTCTAACGAAGGTTAAAGAAGGTGAGCTGGATATCGGAGTAATCCTTGAAAATAAACCAGCAGACTCGGCCCTTACCTGGCTCACGATGCGAGAAGAACCCCTGGTTCTAATCGCCAAGCCGGAACATCCGCTCACGCTATTGGATGAAGTAAGACTGGAGCACCTGAATGATGCGGAATGGATTATGCCTGAGGAAAGCTGCAATTACCGGATCATGCTGGAGAAGCTATTAAAACGAAATCGTATTTCTTATGGGGTCGGACTTGAACTCGGCAATCCCGAGGCAGTTAAAAGATGCGTTATGTCAGGTTCCGGAATCTCCATTCTGCCGCAAATGGCTGCCATTGATGAAATTAGAAGAGGAGAACTCAGTATGCTCCCATTTGTCCATCCGGATTTCCATTTGAATTTGCAGTTGGTGATACATCCGCGAAAATGGATTTCTTATGCGTTAAGGGATTTTATGGAGTTGATAAGCTAGCGGTAGCGCGTATTGCCAAAAGTCTAACGGTAGGCTGAACAACTTTACGAATCGATATTAAAAAAGAGAGCCCTGATCGGGCTCTCTTCTCTTCTATCGTTTTTTCTATTTCTTAAGCTCATAGAATTGGCATTCCCCGCGAGAATGATAAGTCATATCACTGACATCCTTTTGGGTAATGATTGTCGTGTCCGTAAACCGGATAACGTAGGTTAATGAATCAATCAAATGATCATCGCGGAAGACGCGAATGGGAAGCTTCTTTTGCTCAGCCTCTTGAAAATCAGCATCGGTCAGAAGCTCTTGGATCGTTGCCATATGTTAGAGTTCTCCTTTTTTATTTCTGTTGTTTTACCCATGTGTTCATGGAATCGAATAAAGTATGCCTGGTAGTCATTTTAACCCAACTCAGAGGTGGATTCAAAGAGAGTTTAGTTTTAATTAAATATGCGGTAAAGTAAGGATAGTATCTCTATCCATGAAGGAGCTGAACTGAATTTTGAATTCCAAAATCACACCCTTTTTAATGTTTGAAGGACAAGCTGAAGAGGCGATGAATTACTATACCTCTATTTTTGAACCCTCCGAAATCACTAGCATTTCACGTTACGGGGCCAATGAAACAGGCGCTGAAGGCACGGTTCAGCAAGCCACCTTTAGTCTCAAAGGACAAAACTTAATGTGCATTGACAGTAACATAAAACATGGCTTTTCATTCACGCCCTCCATTTCCTTGTTTGTCACCTGTGATTCAGACGAAGAAATCAGCGAAATCTTTAATAAACTTTCCGAAGGCGGCGGTTCGGTTCTGATGCCACTGGCTGCTTATCCTTTCGCAAACAAGTTTGGATGGGTGCAAGACAAATACGGCATCTCTTGGCAGTTAAGCTTTTAAATCCAATAAATAAAAAAGACTGGTGGTTTCTTTTTCAAGAGCCGTCAGTCTTTTTTTAGATCTAAATCGCTGCATCAAGACAAATAATCAGGATGGAAGCTTCTCTTCCGCAGCCCTCAGCGTTTGAGTGATTTGTCTCTCCCATTCAAACATCTTCAACTGAGAAGCATGAACTTGAGTCAGCACTCCGACCATCTGCCTCATCTCCCCGGCAGCTGCTATGGCATCCCCCTGCTTTACGGCTGCTTTGTAACGTTTATCCGCAGCAGCCCTTGTTTTGTTCACATCTGTAATTTTCAGGTTCTCCGAAGTGATATGCTTCTTCAAGGTTTGTGCCTGCGCCAAGGCATCCTTAACAACTTTAGCTTTCGCTGACGCTTGCTTTCTCGCGGATGCTAACGCATCCTTTTTTATCTTCACTTCCTGACGTGCAGCAATGGCTGCTGACTTGATACGGTTTCTTTTCAAATCATATAATAGTGCCGACTTTTGATCCTTTCGTTTCCTTGCTTCTGATGCCTTCTTACCGAGCTCCGTATATTCCTTAAGAAGCGGTGCAAATTTCTTTTCAGTCTGATCCGCATCGACTTTTAGCTTGTCGATCTTGGCTTTATCAATTGACTGGACCTTCGTATTGATATCCTTGAGCTTGTTATTATTTTGCTTGCGTAACGCCTGTAATTGCTGCTTTTCCACTTTGTTGGACGCGTCCACGGACGTATAGGTGTCATGCAGTTTCTCAATACTGGTTAAAGCATTATCCCATCCCGTATCTGAAGCGTTTGCTCCAATCGGCCTAGCCATGAACAGCGTCATACACAAAATAAAAATGCTAGCGGTGATTCCGAATTTGCTATATTTGCTTCTTCGTTTGATCAATGAAATCATCTCCCATATTAAAAGTTACACGCAATGGAAGCGCAAAAAAGCACCTCACAAGAAAGGCCTGTCGACCCATCCTGCGAGGTGCTTCTCCCGCTCATCCGTACGATTTGCTTATAATATATCTCTGATCTTCATCGATGTCAACACTTTTAGAGAACATTAGTTCCTATTAAGATCGTTTGAAGATCAAGAAGCCGTCATCCACCGGTACAGTTTGGCCATTAATAGCTGAAGCTTCCGGGGAGAACAGAAAAGATACCACATCAGCGATTTGCTCCGGTTGAATCAGCTTTTTGCTCAGATGCTGGTCAGCCAGGAAATCCTTGAAGCCATCCCCGTCTTTAATGATAGGCGTATCGATAAATCCTGGTGCTACCGCCGTAACACGAATGCCATCCTCTGCCAATTCAAGCGCTGCAGACTTGGTCATCATGACAACAGCAGCCTTTGCCGCTTGATAAGCAAAGCTGCCTTTCGCAGCCATATAACCGAATATGGAAGCCGTGCTAACAATGATTCCTTGAACTCCGAGCTCCTTCATTTTTTTGGATGCATAGTAAATACCGAGATACACACCAAATTGGTCCACGGAAATGACATGGTTATAATATTCAGGTGTATGCTCTTCGAAGGAGCGCACGTCTCCCACGCCGGCATTATTGAAGATCCCGTCGATGGTTCCATGAGTGGCCACCGTCTGATCGATCAGGTTCTGAATATCCTCGGGCTTGGAGACATCCGCTCTGACATACGATGCTTGTCCGCCTGCTTTTTGGATCAATCCCATGGTTTCTCTAGCTGTAGCTTCATTATAATCCGAAGAAACAATAACCGCACCTTCTGAAGCCAGCTTCAGGGATGCAGCACGTCCGATACCGCTCCCTGCTCCGGTTACAACGATTACTTTATTTTGTAATTTCATAAAAGCTCACTCCAATTCTTGCAGGTTAATTTTGTTAATTTTTACTGTCCCATCATCCCGCCGTCTACCGTGTACAGCGATCCTGTGACAAACGAAGCTTCATCGGACAGCAGGAAATTCATCACGGCTGCCACCTCTTGTGGTTCACCATAGCGGCCTAGCGGAGTTGCTGCTTCATTCGCTGCTTTGTAGTCATCAGGTATGCCAGAGTTCTGTTCGATTTGACGCATCATACGCGTATTGATGGTTCCCGGAAGCACGGCGTTCACACGAATGCCCAGCGGTGCCAGTTCATTCGCCGCCACGCGGGTTAACCCGATTACTGCATGCTTGGACATGATATACGGGGACATTCCCGGTCCGCCCATCAAGCCTGCAAGAGAAGATGTATTCAGAATAGCGCCTGACTTCTGTTTTTTCATAACTGGAATAACATAATGCAGACCAAGAAATACACCGCGGACATTGACGTTATAGACCATGTCGAGTGCCTTAACATTCTGCTCCTCCAAAAGACCTGTCGGACCTTCGATCCCTGCATTATTAGCAAAATAGTCAATAGTACCAAATTTTTCTATCGCTTTGTTAACGTAATTTTGTACATCCTCTTCCTTGGATACATCGGCTGCGACCGCCAGAGAATTGGATTGATTCAAACCCAGTTCTTCAATAACCTGCTCCACGGCTTCCACTTTCAAATCCACCAGGACCAGATTCAGTTTACGTTCTGCGAGCCGGCGGGCAAGCTCTTTGCCAATACCGCCTGCGGCGCCGGTGATGACTGCTGTTTTCACTTGAGATTCGCTCATTATATATTCGCTTCCTTTTTAAGTTTTATTTACTTCAACGAAGTGGAAGCGGAATCATTCCGTCCACAATCCTAGATTACTCCCATTTAATTGTTTATACAATAATCATAATTTAAGGTATTGTCGCCTAGGTAACAGATCATCCTAATTCGTATCCGATCTGCGAGTTATTGAACAGATAGGTGCATTTTGTTGCTATCCATAACGCAGAGATCGATTATTCATCAATGGTCAGGTAAGATAGGTTCATAGCAATTCTGGATAATGGAGGCAGAGGATACATGTCAGTGGAGAAATTAGACCGTAGAGCCCGAAGAACAAGACAAGCTATTCAAGCCGCGTTTGTTGAACTGGTTTTGGAGAAAAGCTATGAATCCGTAACGATTCAGGAAGTGGCTGACAAGGCAGACTATAATCGGGGAACTTTTTATAAACATTATGTTGGCAAAGAAGAGCTTTTGAATGAGATACGAGAGGTTTTTTTACGGGGCATCCGTGAGGCACTGCTGAGGCCTTACAAAGGTATGGAACAGGTGGAAGCAACGCAGATTTATCCATCCAGCCTGAAACTTTTCGAACATATTGAGGAGCACAAAAATGAATTTAGGGCTCTCCTCTCCGTACATAACAGCATCAGCGAGGATCTGTATAGTACCTTGAGGGCATCCATGCGGGAGGATATGCATATGGAGATGGAACCAAGCGATCCCCCGCTGGACTATGAATTAATGCTGAGCTACCGCTTATCTGCAACCGTTGGCGTGATCATGCACTGGGCAGAAATGAATTTCAAATATTCCGCAAACTACATGGCTGACCAGCTGTTGGCGCTCGTCAATAGTAAAATTGATCATATTGTTTTCAAAAGAAAACCCTAACAACAGTCGGAATATCCCTCGCTCCTTATACACCGCCATGTTTGGACCGGAATTTGGCGAAGGACCAAATGATTAGCATCAGCAGAACTGCCAGACATATCCCGATGCTGAACCGGTTTTGCCGGTCAATAAGAAACAGTACCGCAATGACCGCCAGACACAAAACTACGGTACCTGTTATAAATGGAGATCCCCAAACTTTGAAGGCGGGTTTAACCGGGTATGCTTTTCGAAGCTTCATCTGGGAAAGAACAATACAAATCCATACCAGAAGAACGACGAAGCCTGGTACCGCCATCAGCACCCGGAATAACTGCTCCTGAGCAAACATCCCCAGCATAGCACCAGCAAGGAGTATGACTCCGCATAACAACAGCGTGTTCACCGGACTGCCTTTTCGGTTTGTTTTTGCCAGTATCTTGGGAGCCTCGCCGGCAGCAGCCATGGAAAAGAGCATCCGTGATGCCCCGTAGATTCCCGAATTCGCAGCCGACAGCACAGCGGTAACCAGGATAAAGTTCATGATATGGGCCGCCCCTGAGAGTCCTGTCGAGGAAAGCACCTGCACGAACGGGCTGCTCTCAGGCCCAACCTGGTTCCATGGAATCAATCCGCAGATAATAAGAATCGGCAGCGTAAAAAACAGAATAATTCTCAGAATAAAATTACCGACCACCTTCGGTAATATACGCTCTGCATTTTCCGTTTCGGTCAGCGTCAAGCCGATAAGCTCAGAGCCCCCATAGGAAAACATGACTACAAGCAGTGCTGAGAAAACCGATGTCCAGCCATTCGGAAAGAAGCCACCGTAGTTTGTGAAATTCTGTAAGTAAGGCGTATGCTCACTTGGAATAATACCGAATATTAAACCCATTCCAAGAACGATAAATATAACGATCATGGCGATTTTGATACCTGCCAGCCAAAATTCGAATTCTCCGAATGTCCCCACGCTCATTAGATTGATAAGAATAATAAAGGCCGCACTGGCCAAACTAAGCACCCATAAAGGAACTTCCGGAAACCAATACTGCAAAAAGCTACCAGCAGCTATTATCTCAATCACGCATACCGATAACCACATGAAGCAGTACATCCAGCCCATAATAAAAGAGATTTTCTCCCCGAAAGCTTCGCGGACGAAATCCTTCATGTTTCGGCCAGGATACACGGTCGCCATTTCTGCCATCGCAGCCATGACGACCAGCAGCAGCAGCCCTGCAAATATATAAGACACGATAACCCCTGGCCCCGCCAGTCCAATCGTTTCAGCACTGCCTTTAAAAATCCCTGTTCCGATCACACCGCCCATCGCCATAAAGCTGATATGTCTAGGCTTTAATTTTTTCTGTAATGATCCTTCTGCTTGTCCCATCCATATCCTCCTGGTGTAATCATCCGTGATGACTATGTATTTTTACAAATGTATTTTTCAGTATAACCTATTGTGCTTATTTGTGAATATAAAGCATGCTTGGCCGATGCAAAAATTTAAACTAAATTTAAACATGATCAAACCATGAATATGTTATGATCATACTCGGCTGTTATAAGCCAGTCATAATCCATGTTACAAGAATGGCGGTGTGATGATGCTTCATTCCTATCTGTTTCCCATTTCCTATGCCTTTATGTCTTTTCCCTTTGCGGCTCTCTTGTTTACCCTGCCGTTTTTAATCGTTCAATACCGTAAATACGGTTATATTAATAAGGTCCGCACATTTGTGCTGTACCTGTTCCTGCTCTATTTGCTTAATGCATTTTTCCTGGTCATTCTCCCGCTGCCCGCAACACGGCATAACCCGGCACTAACGTCGGGGGCTATGCAGCTGCTGCCTCTTAATTTCATCAATGATATTTTGAAGGAAACCTCCGTCATTGGAGAAGATCCTTCAACATATCTGCATCTCCTGAAAGAACGCGCATTTCTGCAGGTCATATTCAATATAATACTCACGGTTCCTTTCGGTATGGTACTTCGTTATTATTTCCGTACGGGCTGGGTCCGCTCGATCCTGTTTTCATTCCTGTTGTCCCTCTTTTTCGAGGTTACTCAGCTAACCGGGATCTATGGATTATACGACCATGCCTACCGTGTCTTTGACGTCGATGATTTGATTATGAACACGCTGGGCGGCATTTGCGGGTACCTGGCTGCGGAATGGCTGTCGGGTCTTCTGCCACGAATCGAAAAGCTTGATGAGGATGTTAACGTATCTACCAAAAGAGTCACATACACGCGCAGGGCCATCGCTTTTCTGATCGATTCCCTGATCTGGCCGATTCTGATGGCCATGTGTTATGTACTGCATATTCCCGCTTCATTTTGGGTGGCCACAGGGATTTACTTCATATTAATTCCCTGGTTTACGGATGGACTTACACCCGGAAAATGGGTGGTGCGTATCCGGTTGACGAAGATGGGAGACCGAATTACACTGGCCGCCCTGTTTAAGCGCTATGGATTATTGTACTGGGTATT
Source organism: Paenibacillus sp. J23TS9 (assembly GCF_018403225.1). NCBI lineage: Bacteria > Bacillati > Bacillota > Bacilli > Caryophanales > Paenibacillaceae > Paenibacillus > Paenibacillus sp. J23TS9. The sequence continues at coordinate 2,245,873 of NZ_BOSG01000001.1, forward strand.
TTTCGGTCTTAACCGCCTGCTGGCCGGCTCGCTGGACAATATACCGGAGATCGGCAGACTTTTCCTGGGAATCGTCGTCTTCATCATGAATGCCTGGTTCTTCATTCACCTGGTGATCCATTTGTTTAAAAAAGATCCGATGCTGTTCTACGAGAAGTTCAGCAAGACCCGTCAAGTCGTCCTGTGGAAAACCCCTTCTGAAGAAACAGAAAAAGAGCCTGCATAGGCTCTTTTTCTTGTTAAATCATTCATACCGCAGAGCTTCGATCGGGTCCAGCTTGGCTGCTTTTCTCGCGGGGAACACACCGAATATAATCCCGATGCAAGCCGAGAAGCCAACGGCCAATAAAACTGAATTCATGGAGATCGCTGTCTTGATGCTCATCATATTGCCTACCAGCTTGGAACCTCCAAATCCGAGTAAAACGCCAATGATACCGCCCAGAATGGCCAGCGTAACAGATTCAACGAGAAACTGGGAGAGGATGGTACCTTCCTTAGCTCCGATAGCTTTGCGGGTTCCGATTTCACGGGTACGCTCTGTGACAGACACCAGCATGATGTTCATAATGCCGATCCCGCCGACCAACAGAGAAATGGCCGCCACGCCGCCCAGGAATAGCGTTAATGTCTTCGTGACGCTTTCGGCGGAAGACAGAACATCCTCCTGGCTTTGCACCTTGAAGTCATCCTCACCGCTTCCCAGCTTGTGGCTTTGGCGCATCGTATATTCCATCAATGCCATGGTGCTTTGAATTGTACTTGGAGACTTGGCCTCCACCAGAATTTGCCGGATCGCATTCTTGGAGCCGCCTGCTTGGAACCTCGCCTGAACCGTGGTAATCGGAGAGATCGCCGTATCATCCAGATCTGTCGTGCCTGACGAACCCTTGGACTTCAATACGCCAATCACACGAAAAGGGATATTGTTGATTTTGACGATACTTCCTATCGCATCAAAACCTGCTTTCCCGAACAAATTTTCAGCTGTCGAAGCCCCCAGCACAACCACCTTAGCTTTGTCCGTAACTTCGTCCTCTGTAAAGAAGCGCCCGATATCCGTCTCCCAGGACTTAATGTCTGCATAGCTTGGCGTTGTACCAATGATGCTTGTGGACGTAATATTTGCCCCATTCTTAAACGACGTATTCGCCTGCATGACTGGAGCCACATATTTCACCGTGTTGATCTTCGAGATGGGTTCCGCATCCGAAAGAGTGAGCGTTCCCTCACTGCCGCCGCCCGCTCCGGATTGTCCCGAGGAAGAGGCGGTCACCGTAATCAGATTGGAACCGAGGCTCTGGATTTGACTGGTTACCTGATTATTGGTTCCTTGCCCGATGGATATCATCGCAATGACCGTTGCCACCCCGATCATAATACCGAGCATGGTTAAAAACGAACGGAGCAGATTGGATTGCAAACTTCGAAAGGACAGCTTCAGCAGTTCACCTATATTCATACAGACACACGTCCCGTATTCAGCCGGTCCGATTCGATTTTCCCATCCCTGAACCAGATGATTCGATTGGTGTGTGCTGCGATCTCCGGTTCATGCGTGACGAGAACAATCGTATTTCCGTTGTTATTCAGCTGCTTGAAAATGCCCATAATCTCTTCTGAGGATGCAGAATCCAAATTTCCAGTAGGTTCATCCGCTAAAATAATAGATGGATCATTGGACAATGCACGGGCTATAGCCACACGCTGCTGCTGTCCTCCTGACAGCTCGTTTGGTTTATGGTGCATCCGATCCTTCAGCCCCACCAGCTCAAGGCAGTACTCCGCACGTTCCCGCCGCTGTTTCTTGCTTTTTCCGGCATACAGCATTGGGAGCTCCACATTTTCAATCGCGGAGGTCCGCTTCAAAAGATTGAAGTTCTGAAATACAAAACCGATTTTTTGATTGCGAACCTCTGAGAGCTGCTTGGCCGTTGCGGTTCCGATAACCGTTCCATCCAGCGTGTACATACCCGAGCTCGGTTTGTCCAGGCAACCTATCACATTCATCATGGTTGATTTTCCAGAGCCAGACGGACCCATGATGGATACAAACTCCCGTTCCTCAATATGCAGGGTTACGCCTTTTAAAGCATGAACCCTCATTTCTCCGGAAGCATAAATTTTATCCACGTTATCAAAGGTGATCACTACCGGCCACCTCCGTTACCGGTGCTGCTTTGCCGCGTGCCTGTACCCCCAGTGCGGTTAAACTGTTCTCTGCCGCCCTGCATTTGTCCGCCGCTAAAGCCGCCGAAGCCGCCGAATCCCCCTTGCATCATGGATGAGGAAGATGATTTGTTCGTTGAAGTCGTGGTCATCGTAATGCTGACTTTATCGCCCTCCGATAGGCCTGACATCACCTCCGTGCTGGCTCCATCATCAAGTCCGGTGGTGATTTCCTTTTGTTCCGTTGTACCGTTATTATCAACCATCACGATTTTTCTGCCGCCAAAGGATTTGATCGCCGCGTCCGGTACGCTCAGCACATCCTTCTTGCCATCTGTTATAACCGCAATCGTTGCGCTGAGTCCTGGAATTAATTTATCCGTATTTTCCTGTCCCGGAGTAATCTCCACTGTCACCGGAAAGGTCACGAGACCACTGCTTTGAATTTCACCAAGCACGGCTTTGCTGGTCACTTTGCCTTTTAAGGTCACACCCGTAAGTGCGTCAAAGGTGATGTTCGCTTCCTGTCCAACTTTTACGTCCGTAATGTCGGTGTCATCAATAGAAGCCGATATTTTATAGCTTCCTTCAGTGGAAAACATGGAAACCGCCGTACTATCCCCTGTCGGATATTCGCCGGCTTTGATGTTCACCGCTGAAATCATCCCATTATAAGGAGCGAAAATTTTGGCCCCTTCGATATTGGCCTTCGCATCACTCAGAGAAGCCTGTGCTTGCGCGACATTTGCTTTGGCCATCGCGAGATCACTTTCCTCCGGTCCCTTTTGAAGCTTGCTCAGCTGCTCGACCGCTTGATCGTAAGTCCGTTTAGCGTTATCAACCTTGCTTTGGGCCGCAGTCACAGAGGATTGCGGAGAATCTTGGCCACTGCTTTGCTGTGACGCTGCCTGTTTATATGCATTTTGTGCATTCTCGAGCGCCACCTGTGCGAATAAAACTTGCGATTGATCCGTTCCTTGTTTGACTTCATCGAGCTTCGTTTGAGCATTCACAACTGCTGTTTTGGCCTTGTCTACCTGCTGCTGTACATAAGTGGGATTAGCCAGTTTCTTGGCATTAGTCAGATCAGTCTCCGCGCTGCTTAGATCCGCTTTGGCCTTGGACACCTGGTATTTTTGATCGGCAATTGTACTGGAATCCGTTCCATCTTCCAAGCTTTTAAGCTTCGCAGCCGCACTGTCATAGTTGGCCTGTGCAGACAAGAGCGCATTTTGAAGTGCCGTTGCATCCATCTCGGCAAGCAGCTGGCCTTTTTGAACTTTGTCTCCTGCATTCACGTTTACCTTGGTAACTTTGGATTTTCCGCTGAAGGATAAGTTGACGGAATCTGACGCCTCCACATTGCCCGAGGAGGTAACCGTTTTCGATAAATTGCCCTTTTTGACTTCGTATGTAATCGTCGCTGTTTCCGTCTTGGGCTTCGCCGAGCTTTTCTGGACAAAATAAGTCCCTCCCGCTCCTATCACAACGACGCAGCTGCAGATGATTAATACGTTCTTAGTCACCTTATTCATTCATCTTCATTCTCCCTTCCCTTGAATGAGATGATCGTACCATCCTTCATTTAAAACAAGCTGAATAGGTGCTTAATACAGGCTGAAAAGTTCATTAAAGGAAAATTAAATATTTTGGAATGAAATGTTAAAAGGCTTTATTCAGTCCTATTTCACAGGCAAAAAAACAAAAAAAGCCGTCTTGGGCATTGCGCCCAAAACAGCTTTTTTGGCATCAGACTTGAGTAACCGGAATCATCCCAAATTATTGGTTCTTAATCGTATTCAAGGTAGCGAAAGCCAGAGGTGCGAAACCCTCGGCGGCTTCGCCCTGCGGTATATCCACATGGAAAATGTAGCCGTTACCGTCCAGTTCCTTGACGATATATTCATATGTCCCTGTTGTATCCTGCACCATTAAGAACAGTCTTGAACCCTTCATGGTACCCACTATGCCGCTTTCTTTCAAACGAGTAACCTTACCATACCTTCTGAGTTCAGCCTTACCCTCCAGCATCAGGTCATCTTGATTAAAATCAGCTGGTAGCTTCTCAATGCGTACCTTGAAGCGAGGATCTACATTCATATACAACAGATTCTTCTCCTTATCAAACGCGAACTGTTCAAACATATACATTGCATACCCGTCTCCGCGCACCAACTTAGCATTACGCTGCTCCTTTTCACCTTCAAGCGTGACATCCAGCTTTTTCTCATCGGGAAGCGTTTTATCCCCGCTGCTTTTATCATCCGATTTCTTCTCATCATTTTTGGTGATTTCGGTTAAAATGAGCTGCTTCAACGCGGCATCGCCTTCGATGGCTTTTTCTTCATATTTAAATTCGACTTGTTGATCGGGTTTGATTTGTTCTATGGCCTGCTTCAACTCTTCGCCAAATTGAAAAGACATCGGCTTACCCTCAACGATAATTTCAACGGTGTGTGAATCCGCTAATCCCGTGAAGCTGCCTGATTCCACTTTGATGACTGTTTCCTCTTCAGGTTTCACAGGATCTTGACTCACAGACTTATCTTGTTCCGGGGGACTGGAGTTCTCTTTTGATTGGCTCTCACATGCTGCCAATGACAAGACTAACAGGACCGTCATCAGAAAAGAGCAGATCTTCACTTTGCTTTTATTCATTTTCCAAGATCACCTCCTTCCTTTTTAGACGATGGAGCACCAAAATAGGTTTCAATCCGAAAATGGATAACTTCGTATAACCAGGTAACAACATCATCAACGGGAAGAGCCCAATCGCCTAGCAGCGAATGGGCTCTATTCTGATATTCCTAATCAAAAGATCCGTTTACTCTATTGAAGCCCTTCCCAGAATAGGCTTGCCTTCCGTGGGACCGAAGGACACGTTGATCCCTTGTTGAATCTCTAAGGTATCTTCATCCTGATATCGTGCTTCAAGTGATAAACAGAATGGTGTTTCGATTCCCCGAATCGTGAGGAGCAGAACCTCGGTCGTTCTCCAGGTGAAGCTTCCTGCGAAATATCCATCCTGACGGTTGAAAAGCTGCGATTGTCCGATCATCCAACGATGTCGACCAAGCTTCAGCTCATGTTCGCCATCAAACCCCTGCAACGTCAGGACGGCTGCATCCTCATCGAACTCAATGCTCAGGTTGTCAATTTTGAGTTCGTTCTCTTCAAGCTTATAAGTTCTTCCGCTGATTTGCGCTTCCCGTAATGAATCCAGTACAACCTGAGGAGGCTCCAAATGAAGCTGCTCCAGACGCTCTTTCAGTTCACCTGACCATTCGTCCGCGTCCACCGGTTCTGGGAGAAATGCATCCAATAGATGCTCCCACACAACATTCAAAACGCCTTGGAGATCATTGGTTCCTGATGTCATGGCTATCACAGCATCATGTTCCGGCAAGACAATACAGAATTGACCGAAGGCCCCGTCTCCACGGTACACACCATGGCGGCAGCGCCAGAATTGGTAACCATAACCTTGAGCCCAGTCACTGTCTCCCCCATCACCATTGGAAATCTGCTTGCTTGTGGCTTCATCTATCCACTGCTCTTCAATGATCCGTTGTCCCTGCCACATTCCCTTTTGCAAATACAATTGTCCGAACTTGGCAATGTCCTCCGTTGTGATGTTCAGGCCGAAGCCTCCTGTATGTATGCCGCGCGGACAGGTTTCCCAGGTTGGATGTTGAATGCCAAGCGGCTCAAACAAACGATTATGCAAAAATTGCAATAAATTTTGCCCGGATGCCTTCTGTAAAATTGCTGATAGCATATAGGTAGCACCCGTATTATAAAGAAAATGAGTTCCGGGTTCATGGTCGACAGGCAAACTCAGAAAAGCCTTGGCCCAGTTGCCGTCCACTGCCTCATGTAGAGCATCCATCGTATCTCTGTCATGGCCGGTGCCCATCATGAGAAGATGGCGAATTTGCATGGCAGCGAGATGATGAGACACTTCCTCAGGCAGATCTTCCGGGAAGAAAGAAATGACCTGATCATCCAGCGTCAAAATCCCTTCATGCACAGCCATGCCGATCGCCGTCGACGTGAAGCTCTTGCTGAGCGAGAACAGCATATGGGGAAGCTCAGGAGCGTAGGGACTCCACCAGCCTTCCGCAGCCACATTCCCATGCCGCAGAAACATAAAGCTGTGCAGTTCAATGTGATGCGCTTTCAAACCATCCAGAAACCCGATAACGTTTTTTGAAGAAATCCCCAATTCTTCAGGGGATTTTCTCGGCAGAGATACATCTGTATTCTGCATACATCCACTCTCCCTTAGTTTTTAAGTGGCTTTACTGAGAAATTAACGGCGTTTCAAATAAAAAAAAAGCGATTAATAATTACCATTATACATAATTTAGGAAGTGTGGATAGGATTTTAGTCAACCTGCTGAAACAAGAATGGAGGCAAAGTGGATGGGAAAAACCCGCATGTACATCTTCTGGCTGTTGATTGTCGTGTTCATGGTAAGTGGATGCTCCAGCAATTCATCAAACCCAAACCAGAAAACGCTTACATTGTGGTATTGGAATCGCGGACTTGATGACAAACTTATTCAGGCCGTGCAAAAACAATTTCCAGATGTACGGATCAATGCCCAAAAAATCGGCGGTGATTTCAAATCCAAGCTCAAGACGACCTTGGCCGCAGGCAGCAACGGTCCCGATATTGTAGCCTTTAACGACTGGGTTACCGAGCTGTTCCCGAGTGCAGACCGCTTCTATGATCTTTATGAGCTTGGCGCAAAAGATATCGAGCCGGATTATCTGGACTGGAAATGGCAGTTCGGTGTAACCCCGGAAGGAAAAATGATCGCTATGCCGATTGATACGGGCCCTACCGCTTTGTTTTACCGTGAGGATCTGTTCAGCCAGGCCGGACTCCCTACCGATCCCGAAGAAGTCCATAAACAAATGGGCACCTGGGAGGATTATTTCAAGGCCGGTGAAAAGCTGCAGCAGTCACTTGGAAACAAGGTGAAGCTGACCGATAATATCGGCGGCATCTATACGCAAATCAACGCTCAGTCAGACAAAATTTATTTTGACAAAAAAGATGATTTCATCGGCGAAAGTTCAGATTCATCCATGAAAAAGGCATGGGATCTAGCGGTGCAGGCTTCACAAATGGGGTTGATCGCTAACGCTAACTCATTCACGTCCGAGTGGAATGCAGCGATGAATAACGGAAAAATCGCCTCCTTCGTTGGAGCTGTATGGTGCAAGCAAATCCTGATGGATGCAGCTCCTGATACAGCCGGCAAATGGCGGGTTGCCAGAGCTCCAGGCGGTGATGGCAATAATGGCGGATCCTTTCTTGCGATTATGAAAACAAGCAAGCATCCCAAGGAATCTTTCGAAGTCATGAAATGGCTGATGAATCCGGAGAATCAGGTCACAGCCTTTAAAGATATCAACCTCTTCCCGTCGGCTACCCAAGCGCTGGATGCACCGGTTATGAAAGAGAAGGAGGACTTTTTCGGCGGTCAAAGCACGGGAGAGATTTTTACCGAATCAGCCCGGAATGTTAAACCAGCGTACTTTGGAAGCAAATATGCGAATTTGAACGGTATTGTAACTCGCGAGCTGCAATCCGTAGCCCTGGGCAAGGATCCAAACACAGCTTGGGCTGCCGCTCTGAAACGAGTAAAAAAAGAACTGCTTCGCTAATAAACCCTTATCAGACAATCACACCAACCGGGGAGGTTGAAATGTATGGGAGAACCGCTACGCCAACCACTGGAGCCGCGCACGCCATATCCTGCCGCTACCAAACGCAAGCTGTCTTCGGAACTATGGAAGCACCGCAAAGAATATTTGGCAATCTCACCATTCTATCTTCTGTTTGCCGTGTTCGGCCTGTTTCCGATTCTCTTTTCCATGTATCTGTCCTTTCAAAGATGGGATGGAATCGGTGTAATGACCTTCAATGGAGTGAATAACTACCGGTTTATGCTGACCGATCCGGAGTTTTGGAAGGCCGTGGGCAACACACTGCTCATCTGGATCTATTCCACGATTCCGATGCTCTTCTCGGCACTTGTTGTAGCTTTTCTGCTCAATGCTTCCTTCGTGAAATTCCGTACCTTTTTCCGGATAGGTTATTTTCTGCCGAACGTCACCTCACTTGTCGCCGTATCCATCGTGTTCAGTACTGTCTTTTCCAATAATTACGGACTTTTGAATTACATCTTCACTTTGTTTGGTCTCGATCCGGTCGAGTGGCTTAATCATACCTGGGGCATCCAGTTGGCTGTTTCCTTTATGGTGATCTGGCGCTGGGTTGGATATAATGCCGTCATCTATCTTGCAGGTCTGCAGAGCATTCCGACCGTACTGTATGAGGCAGCTAAAATCGATGGCGCGTCGGGTATTCAGTCATTTTTCCGCATCACGCTTCCCAATCTTCGTCCCATCATACTCTTTACCGTCATTACATCCACCATTGGCGGCATGCAGATATTCACCGAACCGCAGGTTCTTGTCGGCAACGACGGGGGAGTCAACGGCGGAGGATTAACCATCGTCCTCTATTTGTACCGCGAAGCCTTCATCAATAACTATTTCGGTTATGGATCGGCTGTCGGCTGGGGGATGTTCGTTCTGATTGCCCTCTTCTCCTTATTCAACTGGAAAATGGTTCAGGGAAAAGGAACGATGTAATGTTCAATACATATCGGGAGGGATTCGTATGGTACGAAGCAAAAACGTTTTACTATACGCGGGACTGATCGCGGGACTCATTGTATCCATCTTTCCTTTTTATTGGCTTGCCGTCATGGCAACACGCACCACGCCTGAAATTTACAGCTTTCCGCCCAAATTATGGTTTGGGACACATTTGTTCGATAATATTTCCCGGGTGTTCGAGAGCATCAACTTTTTCCGGACCCTGTTCAACACGTTGTTTGTTGCTTCTGCAATTACGATTCTGGTATTGTTTTTTGATTCGCTGGCAGGCTATACTTTCGCCAAATTTACATTCCCCGGCAAAAAGTGGCTTTTCGTTCTTCTTCTGGCTACCATGATGGCACCCGCCCAGCTCTCCCTGGTTCCTTCTTTTGTCATCATGGCCAAATTCGGATGGGTGGGATCGTTCAAGGCGCTGATTATACCCGGCATGGCAAACGCGTTCGGCATATTTTGGATCAGGCAGTACGCTGAAGAATCCGTTCCGTCCGAACTGCTTGACGCCGGCAAAATGGACGGCTGTGGATTTTTCCGGTTGTACTGGAACATTTCGCTGCCGATCCTGAGACCTGCTTTATCCTTCCTTGGAGCATTTACTTTTATCGGGGCATGGAATGACTATCTGTGGCCGCTGATCATACTCAATGATGAACGGAAATTCACACTGCAGGTTGCCCTTGCTTCACTGAATGGCATTTATACAACGGATTACGCTCTCGTGATTGCAGGCACGCTGTTGGCCGTTATCCCGCTCATTATAATGTTTCTGTTTGTCAGCAAGCAGTTCATTTCAGACATCGCTGCTGGTGCGATCAAAAGCTGATATGTTGTTCTCGGTAACTCCAAAAGCACCGATTTTCATTTCAGGTTATAATTGAATAGAAAATCAGGTTCTATATTCTTCAAGAGATTTCAAAAGAAACCGGAGGACAAATCGCAATGAAAGATTTCAATCACATGCTAGAAAAATACGCTGAACTGGTTATTAAAGTAGGCGTGAACATTCAGCCGGGGCAGGTACTGCTTGTACAATCGCCACTGGAAACTGCAGATTTCACGCGCCATGTTGTGTCCAAAGCCTATGAAGCCGGTGCCAAATTCGTACAGGTGGATTGGGATGATGAAAAAATAACGCGAATCCGCTATGAAAAGGCTCCTGACGACTCATTTGGATACTATCCAAAATGGCAAGCGGACACCATGGAACAGTTAGCTGAAGGCGGCGGTGCGGTATTACATATCAAAGTGCCGGATCCGGAGCTATTCCGCGGTATTGATTCTTCAAAAGTATCCACTGCGGTCAAAGCTGCTGCGGTCGCTCGTGAGAAGTATCAAGCTTATGTACGCAGCAATAAAGTGACTTGGTCGCTTATCAAAGCCCCAACGAAAGCCTGGGCAGACAAGGTATTTGCTGATCTTCCGGAAGAGCAGCGGGTTCCGGCCATGTGGGAGGCTGTGTTCCAGATGAACCGGGTAACGGAGGATAATGATCCGGTTGCCGCATGGCAGGACCATATTCAAACACTTAAGCAGAAGCAGGAGTTCATGAACAACAAACGCTACAAGGCTTTGCACTACCGCGCTCCTGGAACCGATCTGCATGTCGAAATGCCGGAAGGCTATCTATGGCTTGGCGGCGGTGATCATAACGAAGAAGGCAACTATTTTGTCGCTAACATGCCAACGGAGGAAATCTACACGATGCCACATCGCAGCGGTGTGAATGGTACCGTTACAAGCACGCTTCCTCTTAATCTGAATGGACGGCTGGTGGAAGGTATCAAGCTGACATTCAAGGAAGGTAAAGTCATTGAATATGACGCAGCCTCCGGACGCGAGCATTTGACTTCGCTGCTTGAGACGGATGAAGGAGCATCGTATCTCGGTGAAATGGCCCTCGTGCCTTTTGACTCGCCAATTTCCCGAATGAAGCGGGTATTCTTCAATACTGGCATTGACGAAAATGCTTCCTGTCACTTTGCCCTCGGCAGTTCCTATCCGGTAAACATCGAAGGTGGAACCAAGCTTAGCAAGGCAGACCTGCTGGCACGCGGTGCCAACGTCAGCCTGACCCATGTCGACTTCATGGTTGGCTCCCCGGAGCTAGAGATTGACGGTGAACTGCCGGATGGCACCATTGAACCGGTGTTCCGGAATGGGATCTGGGCTTCAATGATCTGATAGACCAGAATAACAAAGGACTGTTCCTACAGCAAATGGCTGTGAGAGCAGTCCTTTTTGTCGCTTGCTTCAAAATTAAACCAGCTTTGCTTCATCCAGCTCCAAAATTACCGGACAATGGTCACTGCCCATCGTCTGCGAGTCAATCCGGGCATCGGTTAGTGCAGGCACGAGCCGCTGCGAAACAAGAAAATAATCGATACGCCATCCGACATTCCGTTCTCTTACCTTCGGCATAAACGACCACCAGCTAAATGCATCATTCCGCTCCGGATAGAAATGTCTGAATGAGTCCACAAATCCCGCACCCAGAAGCTCCGTCATTTTACCGCGCTCCTCATGGGTGAAACCGGAGTTACCCACGTTAGACTTCCAATTCTTCAGGTCAATTTCCTGATGGGCCACGTTCAGATCACCGCAAATAATCACCGGCTTCTTGGCATCCAGCTGCGTGACATAGCTGCGGAAGCGTTCTTCCCATTCCATTCTGAGTTCCAGCCGCGACAGATCTCTTCTGGCATTGGGAGTATAGACATTCACCAGATAAAAGTGATCAAATTCCAGTGTGACCAGACGGCCTTCCGCTTCCTCATTTTCTTCCATTCCATAGTAGACCGATAGAGGCTTCAATCTGGTAAAGACCGCTGTACCGGAATATCCTTTTTTCTGTGCATAGTTCCAATACTGGGCATATTCCTCGCCATAATCCAGGCAAATTTGCCCATCTTGAAGCTTCGTCTCCTGCACGCAAAATATATCTGCATCCATTTCTTTGAAATAATCGTTAAATCCTTTATTTACACAGGCTCTAAGGCCGTTCACATTCCAAGATACCAATTTCATTGTTCCGATCTCCTTGCTTTTAAGGTTCTATGAATTTCTTTTCATAGTGTACCATAAAATCCACATCTCAATTAAACGGCCATGATCCGCTGAAAATAGTTGATGCTTTGTCTTTCCTCTGACGCACCATAACATCCGTTCCTATGGTAAAATAGCAAGGCTGCTGTTTTCATTCATCTTGGAGAGAAGGATATGAACAATCAATGAGATCTTCTGTAACCGTAAAATCTTTTAATTTTCTTTTCTTTGCGCTTCTCTCGATGTTCATTCCGTTCCTGCCTCTATATTTCAGCGAACAGGGTCTGAACGAGACGCAAATCGGCATGATCATCGGGATCGGCGGTTTTATAACCCTGATTGCCCAACCACTATGGGGTATGATCAGTGACCGGACGCGGACGATCCGCAAAGTACTCATCATCCTTGTAATATGTACTACCGTTACCGGTTATTTGTTGTACAGCACAAGCAACTATGCCTTGAATATCGTATTTGTCATGCTGACGTATTTCTTCCTGATGCCAATCGATCCGTTGACGGAAAGCCTGAACTTCCGCGTAGCGGAATCCGCCGGGATCAGCTACGGCTCACTTCGGACATTCGGTGCTTTGGGTTATGCGGTCATGTCTCTGCTCGCAGGGTATCTGATGACAAATTATGGTGCGCACAGTCTGGGATACACCTTTGCCGGACTTGGCATTATCAGCCTAATTGTGACTTTTTTGATGCCTGACGCACCGGTCTCGGGCAAACCGGTAACCATGAACAGCCTCAAGAACTTCCTGCGCAACAAAGAAACGCTGCTGTTTCTCGTTCTGGTCTTTATCAGTTCCGTTCCTGCGAGAATGAACGATACGTATCTGGGCTTGTACATTAAAGATTTGGGAGGCAAGCCGGATCTCCTGGGATTGGCATGGTTTCTGGCAGCGGGAAGCGAGATTCTGGTCTTTTCCTTAAGCTTCTGGTGGCTTCGCAAAAATAAGGAGCTCGCGATCATTTCCATTGCCGGCGCGTTCTATTTTATCCGCTTCTTCATTTCCGCGTGGATAACCGATCCGAACTGGATGGCATATATACAGCTTCTGCAGATTTTGACGTTCCCGGTGTTCTACACAGCCGCGATCCAGTATCTGTACAGCATCGTTCCCGTGGAATGGAGAGCCACTGGACAAACCGTACTCGCATTGCTGTTCTTCGGTGTTTCCGGTATTTTGGCTTCCTTCGCCGGGGGTGCTCTGTACCAAGCCTTTGGGGGTAAAACGATGTATCTGACCATTTCCGTTATGTCGTTTATCGGAATGCTCTTCGGATTTGTCTTATATCGCGTGTATGGAAGAAAGAAGTCGGGGGAGGCCGCTTAACCTTCATATCACCAGGGGGTGTTTACGTTATGGATTTATTCCAAGAGATCTTGGAGCTAGACGCTGCTTATCTCGAAACTTTTTCGACCCGCATTCAAAGATCATGGGGATCCCTGTACTTCAATGAACAGCAGGCCAATTATTATGATGCAAATCATGCCCATATTAGTGAAGCAAGCGAACATCCGCAGCAGATCATCGATGAGGTCGTTTCCTTTTATAAATCCCGAGGGATTGTACCCAGATTCTATATTTACAACCTGGAGCTGCAGCAGGAGCTTATCCGCGTGCTCACCGACAACCTTTTTCAGCAGGAGGAACTGATCAGTCCCGTGCAGCTATGGAACAGGCAGTTGTCCGACATGTCACTGGGTACGGGAAATACCATAGAGACTGTGACACAAGCGAATGTTCAGGATGCACTGGATATCGAATGCGGCATCAAGGAGTTCGGCGGCAGAGAAGTCGTCGAAAAGACGTTTATGACGCAGTTTAATCATCCCTCCTTCACCCATTATCTGCTGAGGCATGATGGAATTCCCGCTTCAACGGCATGCTTGATGAGACATCACAATCAGGCCAGAATAGAAAGCGTGGCAACACGGGAAGCATATCGCGGAAAGGGTTTGGTTGGTGAACTCATCCGATTTATCCAGAAAGAAGCTATGGAACATGGACACCAGAAACTGTGGGTCTTTCCGATCAATGAATCCGTAGAAAAGATCTATCAAAAATACGGTTTTCAGACCATAGACCGGCTGAGAACTGTACATGCTTTTACCAGTGGCAGAAGTATCCGTGAAATTCACGGGAATGAATCTAAGTAATATAAACGGCGTTAACCGGAATTGAACGGGTTAGCGCCGTTTTTCTTTTACATATTCAAGATATACAATAACAAATAAAAGAATCTGAAATTACATGAGTGCTCATGCCTGGGATCTTCCATTGCTGCGTTAATTTAAGGAAAGTTAATTTGAAAAAGCTTTCCCTTGAGTAACGCTTTGGACTTCATACATACTTACCTTCGTGCTGATTATATATGCTGGAGGCTCTTGCCCTTTTTTATCACGATGTCCCTGCAAATGCGCGTCGCTCTTCTCCCAGTTCTTCCAGGCATCACGTGATTCCCAGCGGATCATAACGACAACTTCCTCTTCTTCCCTGCTGATTTTGGAGACCATAACCGTTTTATCGATTAATCCTTCCATACTGTTCAAGGGACTCTCCTTGCTAAATCTTGCTACCACCTGATCGGCGTTTCCTGTCACGACCACTATTTTTCGGAGCTGAATAAACATTCCCAGCCGCCTCCTTCTATATGTATGATGTGAGCAATCAGTTCACTTATTCCTATTCATTTTAATTGATAATGATTATCAATGTCAAATGTGCGCACGCTAACCATGTTATTTATCAAGAACAATTCTCCTGTAGGTTTGTCGTTTCTCAAAAAATTGATACAATAGGAAGGAGTATTCCTTTTAGTCTCATGATGTATTCTTTTATTGGAAGAGAGGAAATGTAAAATATGATTATTAAACCGAGAACACGCGGATTCATCTGCACCACCTCGCATCCTGCAGGATGCGCCGCACAGGTTCAGGAACAAATTGACTATGTGCAGTCCAAGCCTGAGATTCAGGGTCCGAAAAACGTGCTGGTTATCGGCGCCTCCACAGGATATGGGCTTGCAGCAAGAATAACTGCGGCTTTCGGAGCGCATGCCAACACCGTTGGCGTCTATCGCCCAAGCAGCGGCTCTGAAAAACGCACAGCATCAGCTGGTTGGTACAATTCTGCGGCGTTTGAACTCGCTGCTCAGGAAGCCGGTCTTAAATCCTTCAGCGTAACAGGTGACGCATTCTCCAAGGAAACAAAGGAAAAAACCATCAAACTGATTAAGGAAGAACTCGGCAAAGTAGATCTGGTCATCTATAGCGTAGCTTCTGCCCGCAAAACCGATGCCGAAACTGGCGAAGTGTATAACTCTGTCCTCAAGCCTATTGGGAATTCATACACGAACAAGACGGTCAATTTTCATACAGGCGAGGTAACCGAGATCACGCTGGAGCCAGCTACAGAAAAAGAAATCCATGACACGGTTGCCGTTATGGGCGGAGATGACTGGGAAGACTGGATCCAAGCACTGCGCGGTGCAGAGGTTCTCTCGGAAAATGTTACGACCATCTCTTATTCTTACATAGGATCTGAAATCACCCAAGCGATATACCGTGAAGGATCTATTGGCCGGGCAAAGGACCATCTTGAAGCAACCGCTCTGAAAATGAACGAGCTTTTAAGATCTACCGGCGGACGGGCTTATGTTGTCGTAAGCAAAGGATTAGTGACGCAATCCAGCTCTGCCATACCGGTCGTGCCCCTTTACATTTCTTCCCTCTATAAAATCATGAAGGAAAAAGGCATTCACGAAGGCTGCATCGAGCAAACCTACCGTTTGTTCACTGAACGTCTGTATACTGACGGAGAAACGCCTGTAGACGAGTCTGGACGAATCCGCATTGATGATTGGGAGCTCCGTGATGATGTGCAGGCTGAAGTGGTTAAGCTATGGGACAGCGTTACCTCAGACAATATCTATGAACTGACGGATCTTGAAGGATACCGGCGCGAGTTCTTCCAGCTCTTCGGTTTTGAGACCGAGGGTGTGGATTACGAAGCGGATCTGAATCCGGATGTAAAGGTTCTTAACTCCATTTAATAACCACGCAAAAGAGGTACTCCGCTTCCGCGGAGGGCCTCTTTTTGTATTATTCCCCCTTATTCAGGGTACTCTTTTACATGGTTAATCGCTCTCAACGGTACAACTGTATTTCACCGGTGGACAATTCCGCCTTTTTTTCATTCTCTAATGACATAGGACTAGCAGTTCCTATTATTAACCCGTATAATGGTAGCGGGTCCGATATAATAAAGCGTTCTCATCTGACTCTTAATTTCCAGTTCACAAAACTCGGAGGAATGTATTCATGAGATTAGAAAAAGACTTTCTCGGCACCAAAGAAGTACCCGCAGAAGCTTACTACGGAATTCAAACGATGCGTGCAGCGGAAAATTTCCCGATTACCGGTCAAAGGATTCATCCAGAATTGATCCGGGCCATGGCCATGGTTAAAAAGGGTGCCGCCATCGCTAATATGGAGATTAAACGGCTGCTCCCCTCCAAAGGCGATGCGATCGTGCAAGCCGCCGATGAGATCATCAATGGCAAATGGCTGGATCAATTCATTGTCGATCCGATCCAAGGCGGTGCAGGCACGTCTATTAATATGAACACCAATGAAGTAATTGCGAACCGTGCCCTTGAGCTGATTGGCAAAGAAAAAGGCAGTTACGCCGATATCAGCCCGAATAATCATGTCAATATGGCACAATCGACGAATGATTCTTTCCCGTCGGCGGTTCACCTGGCTACACTAACGATGATCGAAAAGCTGCTCGCAACCATGATCGACCTGCGTCAAGCTTTCCAAGATAAAGCCGAAGAATTCGATTCTGTGATTAAAATGGGACGTACTCATCTTCAGGATGCCGTTCCCATCCGTTTGGGGCAAGAATTTCAAGCGTATGCGCGTGTACTGGATCGAGATATTCAGCGTCTTCGTGCGACCAAAAACAACCTGCTTCACATTAATATGGGGGCCACAGCTGTCGGAACAGGACTTAATGCAGACATCCGGTATATCGAGCATGTAGCTGAAGTCCTGGCTGAACTTAGCGGCTTCCCAATCAAGCCGGCAGATCATCTTGTGGACGCGACGCAAAATACGGACGCCTATACCGAAGTATCCGCCGCACTGAAAATTTGCATGATGAATATGTCCAAGGTGGCAAACGATATCCGTCTTATGGCATCAGGTCCGAGAGCAGGACTTGGCGAGCTGACGCTGCCTTCAAGACAACCTGGCTCTTCGATTATGCCGGGTAAAGTCAATCCGGTAATGTGCGAGGTTATTAACCAGATCGCGTTCCAGGTCATCGGAAATGACAACACGATCTGCCTGGCTTCTGAGGCGGGACAGCTGGAGCTGAATGTCATGGAGCCTGTGCTCGTGTATAACTTGCTGCAATCCCTGGAGATTATGAATAACGGATTCCGTGTATTCCGCGAGCATTGCATAGTGGGCATTCAGGCTAATGTAGAACGCTGCCGGGAATACGTTGAGAACAGTGTCGGCATCATTACTGCGCTTAATCCGCATCTGGGTTACGAAGTCGTTTCACGCATTGCCCGTGAAGCCATTACTACCGGCAAACCCGTGCGCGAGTTATGCCTTCTGTACAATGTATTGACCGAAGAAGAACTTAACCTCATCCTTGATCCTTATCAAATGACTAACCCGGGTATCGCCGGAGAAGAGCTCCTGAATAAGGAATAAGATATTGAGCGAGTTAGGCAGTGCTGTTATCAAGCAGCCCTGCCTTTTTCTTGTTTAAATTTTCAAAAAAACTAATTTGTATATCTTGATTTTTTGCTATTTTCGTTTTGGACTCTCTTTTTCAAAATGTAGATACGTGGTTATGATGATGGCAGGGATCAGTAACAGGGTTCATTTTCATTTACTATTATGAATTTTTCACATGGTGTTTTTTTATAACAGTTTGTTTCGTTGCTTCAGAATGTGAAATGATCCGAAAGCAGGCAGCTGTTGTTCAAGTTGACTATCGATTGATCTGCGTTCGTGTACCCGGTGGATTCCGCCTTGTCCTTATTTCTCGCTTCTTCTTCCATTCCCCATTCCGTTTCCTATCTCTTACATATTTCTGGATGAAAAATGGCAGAATACAAAAGATGCCAACAAACATTCTATAGAGCGGGTGATTGAACTCCCATGCAAAATATAACCAAGGTCAGCAAACCCCAGATTTGCATGCTTCTTATGCTGATGAACGGTCTGACCAGCCATGTTGTCATAAATCCCATGGTACTGGATGCCTCAGGGAGAGATGCCTGGATCTCAGTTATATTCACTACGGTCCTCCTTGTTCCATGGACCTTGATGCTTGCCCTATTCATGAAAAGAAGCGGACAAAAAAAACTCCAGCCATGGTTAGCGGAACGTACAAATCCGGTGATTTCCTGGATATTAGTTGCCCCGATGCTTCTTCATCTCTACCTGATCGGAGGCATCACGCTGTACCATACCTCTAGCTGGACGATTAGCAACTATCTTCCGGCGACTCCCAAGGTTGTTTTAATCGGAACACTGGCGCTTGTATGCTTTTATATGGCGAAGCTTGGCATTAAATCGATCGCCATCGGGGCAGGAATTTTACTACCGGTTGTTGTCATTTTAGGTTTTTTTGTCAGTGTAGCCAATTCGTCGGAGAAAAATTACAGTATGCTGACACCATTGTTAGAGCATGGCATCGTCCCTCCGATTCATGGGATGCTGTACGTCGGTGGAGGTTTTGTTGAGATTCTCGTTATATTGATGATGCAGCACCGGATCGAATCAAAAGTAAAACCATGGCAGCTTGTCGTCTATGGCTTGATTATTTCCTTTATTACCCTGGGCCCGATCGTTGGTGGAATCACAGAATTCGGTCCTGAGGAAGCTGCGAAGCAAATGGAATCTCCTTATGAACAATGGAGACTCGTCAAAATCGGAGAATACATAGAGCATGTTGATTTTCTCTCTGTATATCAGTGGCTTGCAGGTGCTTCTGTACGAATCAGTCTGTCCCAATTTTTGCTCGTCGAGATGCTTCCCTTCAAAAACAGGGTCATGGCGAATCGCTTTATTCTCGCGGTCACGTTCAGTTATATTCTGATTGCCATGTTTCCTATAAGTCAGAATGCATACTATCAAACGATGTACAATTATTATTTTCCCATTACGGTGTTTACAAGCTTATTCCTTTCTTTGATATGGCTCGGCGTCTCATTTTTACCCCAAAAAAATAAGGAGGGGGCCGCATGACCTCAACCGGATCGAATTCCAATCATGATATATGGACATTACAAAAAATAAAAACCGTGTTTTCCAAAAGCTCAGATGTAATCATCCGGAATTACCGGATGGAACAAAATTCAGTCTCTTCGGATGTAGTACTGGCCTATGCAAGTGGGCTAGCTGATTCTAACCAGATTAGCCTCGTTGTTCTCCCTGAGCTGGAGAAATTGTATCAGCAGACGGGATATCGTATTCGGCAGAATAACGAGCTTTATGGTCGGCTCCCCTTGGTGTTATTAGAAGAGCCTGTATCGTCTCAAGCATTAGAGGATACCGTCTTTCAAGGAGGACTCGTGCTGTTCTTTCCCCACACGAATGAGTTGTATTCGATGGATATCAGTAACGTTCCCAAACGCGCACCTGAAGAGTCGACGGTAGAGATATCCATTAAGGGTCCGAAGGACGGTTTTACGGAAGATTACGTTACAAATGTCGCGCTGATTCGCAAACGTATCCGAAGCAATTCTCTTTGCTGTGAAGAGTCAATTATGGGAAGGCGCACAAGAACCAAAGTGGGCTTAATGTATTTCGATGATATGATCTCTCCAAAAGTCCTTGAAGAGGTGCGTAAACGTCTTTCGAAGATCGATATTGACGGGCTTTATACCATCAATCAGCTGGAAGAATTATTATCCGATTCAAAGTATTCGCTCTTTCCGCTTCTTGATTTTACGGGCCGTCCGGATTACGTCATCACCTGTTTGTTAAGCGGCCGGTTCGTTATCGTTATTGATGGCAACCCGATGGTCTTGATCGGCCCGGGTTCGCTTGCACTACTGATGAAATCCCCCGAGGATGTTCACTTCAATTATATTTATGTCTCCTTTGTGAGACTCATCCGCGGCTTAAGCCTGATATTGTCGATTCTATTACCTTCTTTCTGGGTGGCCTTGGCGGCATTTCATCAGGATCAGATTCCTTTTCGGCTTATGGCGACGATATCCACTGCCAGGCTAGGTCTCCCTCTATCCGGCCAGATGGAATTATTCTTGCTGCTGCTTCTCCTGGAAATATTCCGGGAAGCAGGTGTCAGGCTTCCGAGTTCCATCGGTCAAACCTTGACGGTTATCGGAGGTTTAATTATAGGTGATGCAGCCATACGTGCAGGCTTGGTCTCCCCCTCCTCCGTCGTTGTAGGAGCCATTACTGCAGTTATGGGAGCCACCTTAGTGAATCAAACTTTAAGCGCCGTAGTGAGCGTCATCCGGTTCGGGCTGTTTTTTGTATCCTCCATTCTCGGTATGTATGGCATGATCCTCGGATTGATTCTTCTTTTGGCATACATGGCAAGACTTCGGACTTTTGGAATCCCTTATCTGGCACCAATATCTCCGATAATGCCAAAGGATGTCCTTAAATCCATTTTGCGTGCTCCCTGGAAGCTGATGCGTAATAAACCAACTTTTCTGGATACGGTTGATTCCGATCATCAAGGAGAGAATCCAACATGAGAAAAATAGGACAAATTTGTATTTGCCTGGTTTTACTGATGCTGGTCCCTGGCTGCTGGAACTCCAAAGATATACAGAATATGGCTTATGTAACTACTCTCGGCATTGATTATGAAGACGGTAAATTCAAGAGCTATGCTCAGATATTAAATTTTACCAACGTAGCCAAAACGGAAAATGCAGAAGTTGGAAAACCGGTACCCATATGGGTCGGAACAGGAGAAGGGCGAACCGTAACAGAATCACTGACTACCATGTATTCAACCTCCCAGCTAAGAGTATTTTGGGGGCATATGAAGTCTGTGGTTTTAACGGAGAGTACCATGAAGCATGGCATGATGGAAATTTATGAAATGCTGAACCGCTACCGTGAAATTCGCTACAATATATTAATGTACGGAACGAAAGAGCCTTTGAAAGATGTATTAACCCAAAAATCAATCCTGAACCTTTCCCCATTGGAAACCGTCATGGATTCACCGCAGCAAATTTATTCGCAAAGATCCTTTATTCTGCCGGTATATGGATTCAAGATCATTGCACAGATGAACGAGCCCAGCGGACTTGCCATGATTCCTTCGCTGGAGATTGAGAGCAAAAGCTGGTTTGAGGATACAGAGCATCGTCCCATGTTCCAGATCAATGGTGCTTATTTTTTTCAAAACAAGGAATACCGCGGACATTTGACTGAAGATGAACTCAAGGGCACGCGCTGGATTCAACGCCAGTTGGAGCGATCCCCCATCAATATTCCGGATCAGGGGCGACCTATAGCCTCGCTAATTCTGGTAAAGCCGCATTTGTATATCAAGCCTGTCATGGAAAAGAACAAGGTCCGATATAAGATCCGCGTGTCCATCAATGCATACATCGATGAGCTGATCAAAGACACTCCGCAAAAAACCATGGAGAAGATGGCGAGCATAGCTGTCGAAAACGAAATTAAGAGAAGCTATAAAAGTGGTCTGCAAAAAAAGGCCGACGTATTTTTGCTGGACGAAAAGTTCTACCGTAAATATCCGAAGAAATGGCATGAGCTTCATCGTTCGAGACCGTTTATCCTCGAAAAAGACTCCATTAAATCGATTGATGTGAGAGTGAAGATTGACAGCTCGGGGAAATACAAACAGAGAGTGCAATAGACACCTATCCCATGGTAAAATAGAAGTGATTTGCTTGATCGTCACTGCCTTAAGGAAGGTGATCATGTATGTTGATGTATGGTCTTGTAATAGGGGTAGCCATTTTAGCGTTGATCACGACGTTTTTGGTTGGCTTTTCAGCAGAAAACAAAAAGAAAAATCCCAATTATGAAAAGAAAACCAAAAACAACATCGCCAAGCTTACATCGATTTATGCAGTAACCATTATAGGCGCGATAATTGCGTTCGTGGCTGTTTCGCTGAATTAATTTGTAAGCGGCATGAAAAAAGAGAGGCTGCATGATGAGCCTCTCTTTTTTCGATTTATTTTGTTATTACTGTGCTGTCAAAATCTCGGGACCATTCGCCGTAATCGCAAGCGTATGCTCGTATTGTGCAGAAAGTCCGCCGTCCATCGTTCTGGCAGTCCATCCGTCACTGTCCATTTTACTACGGTAAGTTCCTGTATTCAGCATAGGCTCTATCGTAATGACCATGCCTTCCTTCAGGCGTGGTCCAACATTCGGCGGTCCATAGTGCGGAACCTGCGGCTCTTCATGCATATCCTTGCCGATTCCGTGCCCAATAAATTCACGTACAACCGAGAAGCCTTCAGATTCGGCATATACCTGAATCGCATGAGAAATATCTCCAATCCGGTTACCGATCACAGCCATCTCAATCCCTTTATACAATGACTCTTTCGTGACATCCAGAAGATGTTGAGCTTGCTCGGAAACATTCCCGACGGTATAAGACCACGCAGAGTCAGCCAGCCAACCGTTCAGGTTAACAACCATATCCACGGTAACAATGTCCCCGTCCTTGAGAGCTGTTTTCCCTGGGAAGCCATGACAAATAACATCGTTCACCGATGTACAAGTGGCAAAAGGAAATCCGTTATATCCCTTTTGTTCTGGTGTGGCTCCGTTTTTACGAATGAACTGTTCAGCGAAACGATCGATTTCTATAGTTGTAATTCCAGGAACAATCAGCTTTTTAATTTCGCGATGGCATGCTGCAAGAATAGCCCCCGCTTCTTTCATGTGATCAATCTGTGATCTTGACTTAATTGTAATCATCTAATCCCTCATTCCTGTCTGATCTCTCTAT
Organism: Paenibacillus sp. J23TS9; assembly: GCF_018403225.1. Lineage (NCBI taxonomy): Bacteria > Bacillati > Bacillota > Bacilli > Caryophanales > Paenibacillaceae > Paenibacillus > Paenibacillus sp. J23TS9. The sequence goes on from NZ_BOSG01000001.1 coordinate 2,268,810, forward strand.
TATACCCTGATATTCGGAAAAAGTCCTGATCCGGCTTAAGGATCAGGACTACAATTTCCCTTTATACTGCTTCAGCCGGAGTTTGAACCGCCTGTTTCTTCGGACGACCACGCCATACAAAGTATACCAATGTAAGTGCAAGGAAGATCACCGCATCAATACCCAAAATGCCTGCCTGTCTCCACGCGAGATCGAAATCACCGCTTGAAATAATCGCTTTATAACCAAGTACGCTATGCGACATCGGCAGCCAAGGATTAAGAGGTTTCAGCCAATCCGGGATCAGCTCCAGCGGGAACGTGCCCGCACTGGTGGTCAGCTGCAGTATAAGCAAAATAATAATAAGGAATCGTCCAGGCATATCAAGCCAGGTTACGACGGCCTGCACAATAAACATAAATGTCAAACTTGTGATGAAGGTGAAGAGGAAGAATAAGGGTACGCTTTGTACCTTAAGCCCAAGTCCAAACAAAATGATAGCTGCAGCCATGAGTGATTGGAACAAGCTCATTCCTGCGAAAGAAAGAGCACGGCTGACGAACCGGCTGAATCCGGAAGCGCCCTCTACCGTTGTTCCCTTCAGCGAGATGACCAGCGTCGAAATCAACGCTCCGACGAACAATCCCAAAGACATGAAATAAGGTGTGAGACCGGTACCGTAGTTTGGAATCTTACGGGATTCATTCTCTTCGGAATCAACCGGTTTAGCAAACATCTTAACCAATGCGTCTGTCTTTTTCAGTTCAGAGGTTTTATCTGCCGCATCGCTCAGTTTGGTTTGCAGCTCTTTCGAACCGTCATCCAGCTTCGTGATTCCCTTCTCGAGATCACTCGCACCCGTATTCAGCTTTTGCGAGCCATCAGCTAAAGTGGTCAAGCCACCTGACAGCTTGCTGACTCCGCCAGACAACCGGGATGTACCATTCAAGAGCTGCTGCGAGCCTGTGACCAGCGCTTTGCTTCCGCCTGCAGCTTCATTCAGCTTCTCGCCAAACGTTGTCAGTCCTGCTGTCAATGTGGACTGTCCTTCATTCAGCTTCGATGCGCCTTGAACCAGCTGCTCTTGTCCCTGAACCAGCTGCCCACTGCCTTCAAGCAGCTGCTGTTGACCGCTATGCAGCTCAGTCGCACCGTCAAGCAGCTGCTTCTGCGCTCCATGCAAGGACTCTGCGCCCTCGGATAGCTTCTGCTGGCCAGCTGCAACCTTGGCACTTCCTTCAGCTACAGCCTGACTGGCTGCGATCAGCTTCTGAAATTGCGGATTATCCGCGAGCTCAGGACTCGATTTGGCAAACTGCTGAAGACCGTCAGCAACTCCCTTCGCTCCTTCAGAGACCTTTGTCGTACCATCAAGCGAAGATTGCAATCCGGAGGAGAGATCCGCGCTGCCCTGCTCGGAGGATTTTAAACCAGCTTCCAGCTTGCTTGCCCCCTGCTCTGAGCTTTGCAGACCCGCATTCAGCTTCTTGGCTCCACCCAGCGAACCTTGGAGTCCAGTGTAAAGCTGCTGTCCACCCTGCTGAGCCTGCTGTGCACCACTGATCAGCTTACCTTCAGCTGCATTCAATTGTTCCAGTCCGCTTGCCAATTGGCTAGAGCCTTGGGTCAGTTGACCCGCACCTTTGCTCAGGTCGCCCGCACCTTTTGCGAGCGGTGCCATACCGTCTTTCGCTTCCAGTGTACCTTCAGCCAGCTTATTCAGGTTCTCTTTCAGTTTAACGGCACCTTCATCCAGATCACTGCTGCCGTTATGAATTTTACCAGCACCTTCGCCCGCATCGGCGAGACCGCTGGATACGTCTTCGAAATTGTCCAGCAGGCTCTCCGTATAGGATTCTGTCACTTTTGCGGACACTTTTGCTTTAATATCCTTGATTGCAGTATTCCCGATTTGGGAAGCGATAAAGTTGTAATCGCCGTTAGGCTCATATTGAATCGTTGCAGGATGAGGTTGATCATCCATCAGCGTTGTTGCTTCACTGGAGAAGTTTTCAGGAATCGTAATTTTCATATAATAGCGGTTGTCCTTAATTCCTTTTTCCGCATCCAGCTCGCTAACAAATTCCCAACCGAAATCTTTGTTCTTCTTCAGCTCATCAACCAAATCCGAACCAATATGCAGCTCTTTGCCTTTAAACTCGGCACCGCTGTCCTTGTTAACTACAGCTACAGGCAAACGGTCCAAATGACCGTATGGATCCCAAAAGGCTGCCAGATAAACACCGCTGTACATAATCGGAATGAACATAACGGCGATCACGGGGATCAGCACTTTCGGGTTTTTCAATGCCGCTCCTAGATCTTTGAAAAACACGGATATTGCATTCATGTAAGTGATAGTCCCCCTTTTTTAAAGTTGTTAGAATCTCTCTAAATATCTCTGACTGATTTCTTCATTTGGTCATACATACGCAAACGAAAGCAGCTTCGAAAGTTTTAGCCGTTCGAAGCTTTTCGCATATAATCGATTGGTTTGGCGGTTTCTTCGTTATGTTGAGTCTCATGCCATGCGGTTTTAAGAGTGAACAGCGAGACCATCCTCCAAAAAGAGGCGAATATGCTCTTTGATCTGATCTTTTGTCAGGGGTTCGTGATTCTTATTCCATTCAGATGTCAATGCAACGTACATTTTAAACATTAAAAAAGAAACGATGCATGGATCACAATCACGCAGCTCACGCTGTGCAATGGCATGCCGGATCTCTTTTTCGATATATGTCAGAATGACGCTTTCTACCTGATTCATCGCTTCCTGAGATTGAGGTGTACCAAAGTCCCGGACTTCCTGGGACAGCTTCATGAGGAGTTCGTGCTCGCTTCGGAATTCCAGGAGAGAGTCCAATACGCGGAACAGATTATCAAAAAACGTTTTATTATGATCAACTTCCCGCTGGATGATGGTTTTCATTTCAGATATGACACCACGCAATATTTCATCAAAAAGCTGTTCCTTGGTATCAAAAAACGTATAAATGGTTCCTTTTCCCACATTCGCGATTTTGGCCACCTGCTCCATCGTCGTCGCTTTGTAGCCAAACAAAGCAAATGATCTCGAAGCTGCTTCGAGCACCTGTTTTCTACGATCCACCGTTCCTATGCTTTTCCCCTCCCATCTAACACCATGCTTCGTATGCATGACTACAAATCAAATTCAGTCATAAGGTCATTTCCTACTTTACCACGTTCTCACCCATATGACAAAGTTTTAATATATTAAAATTATGATATTACAGAAATAAGATACTTAGCCCGGTCCGTTTCGATGGTCAGACGCTCCTCTTCAACATCACATTCGGACAATCCGTCCACGTAAATCTGGAATGTATTTTGCGGCAGAGGAATTTCACCCTGCTCATTCAAAACACTGCCAGGACCATGCAATATCAGTGAACTTCCCTCGGCATAGTCATCAATCGTAGGGACGCTCTCCTTATATTCAACCCCTTCAATTTTCACCTTGGTCTCATCCAGATCTTCCTGCTCCTCCTTGCGGATCAGGATCGTTTCCTGCACATGCTTTTCCAGCCATTCCCTTACCGAATTCAGTTTCTCACTCATCATAAACCCTTCTTCCATTGTTTTTGTCGTTATAACTTGCCTATTATGAGTCTAACCATTATGGCTATACGCAAAACATTTACAGAAACTGAAAAGGGGCCAAGAAAGTACGGAATCGGTCGACAAAAAAGAGGTACGCTTCGTTCGGCTGCTGCCGCCAAGCGTACCTCTTTAACTCTAATAGCCGAAATCTTAATCCGTTTCAGAACCGGCTCGCGGTTCTCCCGGTTCCGGTTCTGTTCCAAGCCAGCTGCGAATCATGGACAGCAGCTGCGCACTGTTTACCGGTTTGGTAATATAGTCGGAGGCTCCTGCTTCCAGACATTCCTCACGATCCCCTTTCATCGCCTTTGCCGTCAATGCGATGATCGGAAGATCCTTGAACTCCGGTTTTTCACGAATTGCCCGTGTGGTCTCGTATCCATCCATCACCGGCATCATGATGTCCATCAGCACAATCTCAATATCCGCTGTTTCTTCCAGCAGCCTGATTGCCTCATATCCGTTCTCAGCCGGAATGACCATCATATTATGGCGCTCGAGAATGGTCGTCAGCGCGAACACATTTCGGATGTCATCATCGACAACAAGAACTTTCTTGAATTTGATCATATCATCGGACTGATACAGCTTCATGATGATGGCACGTGATTCCTCCGAGAGATTCTCAGACTGGCGGTGCAGGAATATACTTGTCTCATCCAACATTTGAACAGCAGTTTTGACTTCTTTGAGAACGGCTGATTTCTTCAGTTCCTCCAGCTCATCCTCCTCCGAATGGCTCCACTTGCAGCTGCGGTTCAAGACGATTGGTACATGCTTGTTCTTAGGCATGCGGATCATCTCCCGGATCAGATGCAGAACATCCATATCCTTCAGATCATTATCCACCAAAACACAGTCATAATCATTTTGCTTCAGCTCCGCAAGAACTTCCTCTGCAGAATTCACAGCAGAGATTTCTACATCCGTGCTGCCAATCAGCTCCATGGATTCATTGCGGCGCCCTTCATCCGCCATCGCAATCAGGAGCCGGTGAACCGTTTGATCCGCGAAGTGGTTCAGCTTATCAAGCGTATTTTCAAGCTCTTCATTCGTTACAGGCTTGCAAATATAATCGTATACCCCTTTTTGCATCAGCTCGATCTCATCTTCTTCTACGGTGATGACACAAACCGGAATATGACGGATATGGATATCGTTTTTCAAATGCTCGATAACCATCCACCCATCCATATCTCCGAGCCGCAGATCCAGCGTAATCGCCAGAGGGTTGTACTTGCGCGCCAGTTCAAGCGCATTTGAGCCTTTGGTCGTAATGACCGCCTTAATATTTCTTTTGTGGAGAATATCAAGCAAAATCTCATTGAATTTGATATCATCCTCGACAATTAAAAACACTCTGTCACCCGGTTCAATCCGATCACGATCATCGTTAATATGGTCACTCTTCCGCGTAAAGGAGAGCTTCTGTTCCGGCGGCGTCACATCAATGACTTCAGGAACATACTTGACAGGCTCTTCTTTCAGCGGTACCTCAGTATCGATAGGCAAATACAAATTGAAGATGCTGCCTTTGCCAACAACACTGTATAGTGTCAGCTCTCCGCCCAGCATAGCCGCAATTTCCCGGGATATGGCAAGACCAAGTCCTGTTCCGCCATATTCCCGGTTCGTGCTTCCGTCTGCTTGTTGAAACGCTTCAAAGATAATCTGCTGCTTTTCTTCAGGAATGCCGATGCCTGTGTCACTAACCGAGAAACAGAGTACAGCAGCAGCCTCATTAAGCAGTTTATTTTCGGTATTCCAACCATCGTCGGCCGTCCGCAAATGTACCTGAATCTGGCCTTCTTCCGTAAATTTAAAAGCATTGGAGAGAAGGTTTTTAAGAATCTGCTGCAGTCTCTTCTGATCCGTTACGATTACTTCGGGCACATTTTTATCAATCTTGATGCCAAATTCAAGTCGGCTGTCATCAACCATGTGGCGGAACGAGCGGTCCAGACCATCCATCAATGTCTGCATGGAAATCTCGCTGTAATCCGGAGATACGGTACCCGATTCGATTTTAGACAAATCCAATATGTCATTAATCAGATTCAGAAGCTCAATGCCGGAGTCTTGAATCGTCTTGGCGAATTTAACCTGGTGATCCGTCAAATTGGCATCCGGATTATCTGCCAGCTGTTCAGCAAGCAGAAGCAGGGAATTCAGCGGCGTTCTAAGCTCATGCGACATGTTCGCCAAAAACTCGGATTTATATCTTGAGGTCAAGGCCAGCTGCTCAGCCTTTTCTTCCAGGAATTTCTTGGCGATCTCCACTTCGTTATTTTTGCTCTCCACCTCAGCCTTTTGAATCACAAGCATCTTGGCCTTGTCTTCAAGCTCATCATTCGTGTGCTGCAGCTCCAACTGCTGTTTCTGAAGCTCTTCCGTTAAAGACTGCGATTGCTTCAGCAGCTCTTCGGTCCGGCGGTTGGCCTGCATTGTGTTCACCACAATACCAATGGATTCCGTCAACTGGTCAAGGAATGCCAAATCAATATCATTGAAAGCCCGGAAGGAGGCAAGCTCGAGTACACCCAGCACCTGCTCTTCGAACACAATTGGCAGCAGCACAATATTGAGAGGTACGGCTTCACCCAGTCCTGATGATATAACGACGTAATCATTAGGCACATTGGATAACAATATCCGCTGCTTCTCAATCAAGCATTGTCCGACAAGTCCCTCTCCTGCCCGGAAACGGTTCGAGAGATGCTTCCGGTTCTGGTAGGCGTAACTTGCAAATAACGTCAATACTGGCTCGCCATTCACTGGCTCATTGATGTAGAATACGCCATGCTGCATGGAAACAAGCGGTGCCAGCTCGCTTAATATCATACGGGTAATTGCATTTAGATCCCTCTGTCCTTGAAGCAGACGGGAGAACTTCGCCAGATTGGTTTTCAGCCAATCCTGATCTGTATTGATCCGTGTGGTTTCTTTTAGATTACGGATCATTTCATTCACATTATCTTTCAGAGAAGCCACTTCGCCTGCCGCTGCCACATCAATAGTACGCGACAAATCACCATTCGTAACTGCCGTGGCGACGTTCGTAATAGCCCGGACCTGCGTGGTTAGCGTACTCGCCATGTAGTTAACATTATCGGTCAGATCGCGCCATGTACCCGCGGCACCAGGTACGCTTGCCTGTCCGCCCAGCTTGCCTTCCGCACCAACCTCCCTGGATACGGTTGTCACCTGCTCTGCGAACGTCGCCAGTGTCTCGATCATATTGTTCATCGTATCCGCAAGTTCGGCAATCTCACCCTTCGCCTCGACCGTAAGGTTCTGCTTCAGGTTACCATTCGCCACCGCGGTGACGACTTTCGCAATGCCGCGCACCTGATCGGTCAGATTGTTCGCCATTCCGTTTACGTTATCGGTTAAGTCCTTCCAGATCCCCGCTACTCCGAGCACCTGGGCTTGTCCTCCGAGCTTACCGTCCGTTCCTACCTCGCGGGCCACACGGATAACTTCGGACGCAAAGGAATTCAGCTGATCCACCATGGTGTTAACGGTATTTTTCAGCTCCAACAGCTCGCCTCTCACTTCAACCGTAATTTTCTTGGACAAATCTCCGTTGGCTACGGCCGTCGTTACTCCGGCAATATTTCTCATCTGAATGGTCAGATTACGAGTCATATTATTAACGGTATCGGTAAGATCCTTCCAAGTACCGGACACATCCTTTACATCTGCTTGTGCGCCAAGTTTTCCTTCTGTGCCCACCTCGCGTGCAACACGTGTCACTTCGGAAGCAAACATGCTGAGCTGATCCACCATGGTATTCATCGTGTTCTTCAGCTCAAGGAGCTCACCCTTAACGTCAACGGTAATCTTTTTGGATAGATCGCCCTTGGCTACAGCTGTCGTCACATCTGCGATATTCCGCACCTGATCCGTCAGGTTGCGGGCCATGTTATTAACGCCTTCCGTCAGATCCTTCCAGGTTCCTCCGACGCCTTTAACCTGCGCTTGTCCTCCCAGCTTGCCCTCGGTACCGACTTCATGCGCTACCCGCGTAACCTCGGATGCAAATGTACTGAGCTGGTCCACCATTGTATTGATGGTAATCTTAAGTTCCAGAATTTCGCCTTGTACATCGGCTGTAATTTTTTTGGACAAATCGCCATTCGCGACAGCCGTCGTTACGACTGCAATATTCCGCACCTGATTCGTTAGATTCGAAGCCATGTAATTGACGCTCTCCGTCAGATCACGCCATGTACCAGCGACTCCTTTAACCTGCGCCTGCCCGCCGAGCATGCCCAGTGTGCCAACCTCCCGCGCCACGCGCGTCACTTCAGAGGCAAACGTACTCAGCTGATCCACCATCGTATTAATGGTGTTCTTCATCTCTAAGATCTCGCCCTTGGCGTCTACCGTAATATGCTTCGATAAATCGCCTTTCGCCACGGCTGTCGTTACTTCCGCGATATTGCGGACCTGATCGGTCAGGGTGCCCGCCATAATATTCACACTGTCTGTAAGGAACTTCCAGGTTCCTGATACCCCTTTAACATCCGCCTGACCCCCGAGCTTCCCTTCTGCAGAAACCTCCTGCGCAACCCGGGTTACTTCGGATGCAAAATTGCTCAGCTGATCCACCATCGTGTTGATCGTGTTTTTGAGCTCGAGCAGCTCGCCCTGTACATCAGCGGTTATTTTTTTCGATAAATCCCCGTTCGCCACGGCTGTTGTAACGACAGCAATATTCCGCACCTGATCCGTAAGATTAGAGGCCATGTCATTGACGCTGTCGGTCAAGTCTTTCCATGTGCCAGAGACGCCTCTAACATTCGCTTGACCGCCGAGCTTGCCTTCCGTACCAACTTCTCTGGCCATACGCGTCACTTCAGAAGCAAATGTGGACAGCTGATCCACCATCGTGTTGATCGTGTTCTTGAGCTCCAGAATCTCGCCGCTGGCATTAACCGTAATCTGTTTGGTCAGATCCCCTTTCGCCACGGCTGTGGTTACCTGTGCAATACTGCGGACCTGATTTGTTAAATTCGCCGCCATGTTATTGACGCTTTCTGTCAAATCCTTCCATGTACCCGAGACACCCTTAACATCGGCCTGGCCGCCGAGAATGCCCTCTGTACCTACTTCCCGTGCTACACGAGTAACTTCTGAGGCGAAATTACTGAGCTGGTTAACCATTTTATTGATGTTGTTGGCTGATTTTTTATACTCTCCAGTCAGCGGTCTCCCCTCAAATTCAAGCTCGACCGTCTGTGATAAATCACCCTGCGCAACAGCATTGATAACTCTTACCATTTCACTGGTAGGCTGAATTAGATCTGTAATAAGGCCGTTTAATGATTCGACGGATTGCTGCCATGAACCGCCTGTATTTTTATGTGAGAACCGGCGAGTAAGCTTACCTTCTTTGCCTACCACTTTGGATACGGTTTGTATTTCGTTTACCAGGTTCTCCTGCATTTCCATAATTTCATTGAATGTATCTGCAACTTTGCCGGCAATCCCTGTTTGGTCATAGGGCATTCGATATGAAAAATCGCCCTTTTTCAAAGCCATGAGTGCATTCAGTAATTCTCCGGTATGTACCTGATCACTCTGCGAATCCCGATTGGATTTTTCGTCCGACATGGTCATTATCCTCTCCCGACATTAATTTTCAGCATGTCATGAATTGTATGTTATTACCCTTAATCATTTTACTATGCTCGAGAGATTCTGTCATTTTTCTCCCAAATATGAATGAATACAGCAAAAAAAGCGCCTGATAAACCAGGCGCTCCGTAAGGTATCCATAGAGTCAAATGACAACTGGTTACCGGCAAATTCCTTATTTAAAAACTTTGATGCGATCTTCAAGCGGTTGGAATTGTTTCTCGCCTGCTGGCGCTTCCACTTTACCGAAAGGCATTTGAGCGAGCAGTTTCCAGCTTGCAGGCAGGTTCCATTCAGCTGCAACTTGTTGGTCAATCAGCGGATTGTAGTGCTGCAGGCTTGCTCCCAGACCTTCTGCTTCCAGTGCAGTCCAGATCACCAGTTGAAGCATGCCGGAGGATTGCAGGGACCATACAGGGAAGTTATCCTTGTAGGTCTCGAATTGGGATTGAAGACCTTCGATAACGGAATTGTCCTCGAAGAATAATACAGTACCATATCCATTGCGGAAAGCGCCCATTTTCTCGGCTGTCGGTGCAAAGTTTTCAGCTGGAACGACAGCTTTCAGTGTCTTTTCTGTAATGTTCCACAGTTTGTCATGCTGTTCGCCCAAAAGAACGACAACACGTGCGCTTTGAGAGTTGAATGAGGATGGTGTGTGTTTTACAGCTTCATTCACGATTTCCTGGATTTTTTCATCAGATACAGTGATATCCTTGCTGATTCCATATATGGAACGTCTTCCTTTGAGTGCGGAGAAAAATTCGTTAGACATTTTTATAGTTACCTCCAATAATCTATTTACTTACTTTTTTATTATATATTCCAATCTTCTCTGTTGCAATACTTTGTTTTAAAGTTCATGGATATTTAAACCTGTTGAAACAAAAAGAAACCTTCTCCAAGTAGGAAAGGTTTCTTTTTCAAGCAAATATACGTTGTTCTGTTCCGCCTATTTAACCACGACAACTTCTGGCTCCGGTTCAAAACCAAACGCCGTATTCACGCCTTCAATAATCGTGTTCATTAAATATTGGATTTCCTCAGCCGTGGCATGATTATGGTTAATAATCATATTCCCGTGATAAGGGGATATCATGGCACCGCCATACTCCTTGCCCTTCAAATTCAAGCGGTCTACAAGCGCACCGACCGGCACGCCATAATCATAATTGTTTTTGAACACCGAGCCGCAGGAAGGATATTCAAAATGCCGCTTGCCGTTACGGTACTTAGCGATATCAGTCATGTCGGAGGGAATCATCAATCCCTGCTTCGTCAATGCCGAAGCTTCAGCATCCATATACGAATAGAATGATGCCAATGTGGACATTCCTTCCTTTGCTTTCCAGCGCTTCAGCAGTTCATTGCCCGCAGCGATTTGCTGCGCATCCGGAACCGCCAGCATATCGGCCCCCAACACTAGCCAAGGATTCATCTGGAAGATGGACTGCTTATAACCGTACTTGCACTGGGAAACATCGATGGATTGCATGGAAAGAGACGGGTCGGATAAGTCCACATAATAAACCGTCTTGATAATATCGCTGATCTGATGGTGATTGTACTTGGCGTTCATGAATATACCCGCTCCTAGACCTCCAGGCAGAAGATACGTAAATTCATAGCCTGGAATGTTGAACAGGAGTCCGCTGATCGACAGCATGGACATGGGTGTTCCTGAGGATATAAACCATTTGGACGGCTGAATGTCCCAGTATACAAATTTTTTCAAGGAAATATAGAGAGTGTCCTCCCGCGGATTATCCGGAAACAACAAATTAGAGCCCATTCCGCAAATAAAATAGTCCAGTCCATGCGTTCTGCATCCCTGAAGTAGTGTAAGCAGCTCTTCTACGGTTTCCGGCATAGCAAAAAAGTTCGCCTTTCCGCCAATTTGATAAGAGGAATGATTGGCAAGGGGTTCATTTCGCATGCATAAATTTTCAAATGTCATCCGGTTATTCAACATCATGGATCCTTCTCACTTTCAACTTCATTTTGAGGGTTTCATAAATCCTTTGTTTTTATCTTTTTTCACGTAGACCTATCTATTCTAATATATCGCCCGGCATAACGCCATGTGTCATTTCATACGAGCTTACAGAGTATGTAAACGGATTTATTTTAAATAAAAGGCTGCAGATCCGACGGAACGAGTATCCGTCACATGTTCCGGGTCAATAATGATCATTACTGAATGTAAAATATTTCCGAGGTGACACCCATGAATTCACGTAAACCCCTGCTTTCTCAAGGCATTATGATCATTTTACTTTCGATAGGAATCATGAACCATGTGTTCATCATCCCTCTCCTGCTACAAACGTCACGCAGGGACTCCTGGATTTCCGTTCTAATTTCCATATTGCCGCTGATGTTGTTTCCGGAATGATTTATTTTATAGCCAAACAAATGAAAGACAGAAAAATCGAGGTGTGGCTGAAGGATCAATTTGGTGTGACGGCAGCTGTGATCTTTAAGACTCTAATGTGTATTTTTATGTTTTCCATATGTTTCTATACACTCTTTGATACCACCAACTGGGCGAAAATCACCTTCTTATCTGCGACTCCGGTTCTCGTTACCTCCCTTATTCTGCTGGCCTTGTGCTTTTATGCGGTAATCAAAGGATTTAAGGCCATTGCCAACGCTTCGGGTATCCTTCTGCCTCTCGTGGTCGTGCTGGGTTTTTTCATTATGTTCGTCAATGTCCAGTACAAAGATTTCACTCAGCTGTTTCCTGTACTTGAAAATGGTTGGGGCAATGTAGGTACGGGTGTGATGTATGCCTGCTCCGGCTCGTTTGAGATATTCATTTACCTTTTCATTCAGCCCAAGCTTGATAAACCCGCCAAAGCATGGCAGCTGCTTCTGCTCGCTCTTGTATTGATCGGGTTGACTCTGGGGCCGCTAGTTGGAGCAATCACCATATTCGATCCTATGGAGGCAGAAAGACAGCGTTATCCTGCTTATGAAGAATGGCGGGTTGCGACACTGGGCAAATACATCGCACAAACAGATTTCTTTTCCATTTATCAATGGCTGTCAGGCGCGTTCATCCGCATTTCAATTGCTTTGTATTTAATAGTGGATATTTGGGATATTAAAATAAAGAGAATCCGGATATTAACTTATTTTGCACTGGTGCTCGTGCTTTACTTCTTAAACATGTTTGGACCTGATGATATTCATTTCCTCAGGTTTATGAAAAATTACTATTTCCCGGCCTCCTTTATCTTCTTGGCCCTGATTACTTGCGTTCTGTTCATCTTGGCTTACATCTCATCCAGAAAGAAGGTGCAGGAGGATCATGGCACTTGAAAGCCAGTCGCAGCCATTCGCCAACAATAATGAAACAATTGATAAAGTCTTCCTGGAACAATATTATGCAGAGTGCCAAGATGTGGTCCTTCACCCCTTTTATGTAGGCGACTCCGCAAATAGACAGACCATTCTGCTGATTTACTGTGATGGCATGTCCAATACCGGGCAAATCAACCAGTTTGTGCTGCCCAGACTTGAAAGAATGTACGGAAAAACGGGATTCTCAAGCGCCTCGGACATCGAGGATTGCCAGTACATTCCCCTTACCCGGCTTAAGGCCGATCAGCTCCTGAAGGAACTTGATATTAAGGTGTTCGCAGGAATGCTTGTTGTCTATTTCCAAGAAATCCACGCTTTCTTTACCATGGATGTCAGCGACCAGCCCAACCGGTCTCCGGAAGAGTCATCCACCGAGTCCTCCATCAAAGGACCTCATGACGGATTTACCGAATCCCTCACCACCAACGTAGCCTTGGTTCGAAAACGCCTAAGATCGCAATCATTTTGCGTGGAAAATTTTGTGCTCTCCGAACGCGGGCAGACCAAAGTCTCTCTTCTCTACATTAAAGATATAATTAATCAGGATATAGTAACTGAAATCCGAAGCCGTTTGAATAGCTATGAAGGGGATGCCATCATAGGCACATCCCAAATTGAGGATCTGGTTCAGGGAGATCTCAAGAGCATTTTTCCTTTAACTGATTATGTCGGCAGACCGGATTATGTGGCGGACAGTATCTTAAGCGGCAGATTTGCGGTCATATTTGACGGCTCTCCCATGGCTATCATAGCTCCCATCACCTTGTCATCCCTAATTAAGTCGCCGGAAGATACAAACATGCCTTTTCATATCGTTTCAATTCAACGAATTATGCGTTTGGCAGGCCTTGTGATAGCACTCTTTTTACCTGGCTTCTACATTGCCCTGACAAGCTTTAATATCGAACAAGTCCCTACCCCGCTGCTTGCTACCATTATGAACTCAAGATCGGGATTACCGTTTTCCATTTCTATGGAAACCTTTATGATGCTTTTTCTATTCGAGGTATTTCATGAAGCAGGCATTAGACTTCCCAAATCAGTCGGGCAGACCATCACTGTCGTCGGCGGTTTGATCGTCGGTGATGCAGCCATTCGCGCGGGCATTACCTCTCCCACAATGATCGTAATGGTTGCGGTCACCATTATCGCTACCTTCACGCTGGTCAATCAGGTATTGGCAGGGACAACGGCTATCATCAGACTGTATGTCCTTATGCTCTCTTCATTTTTGGGGATGTTTGGCTTCTTTATTGCCTTGTTTTCGCTTGTTTTGCATCTTGCTACACTGGAATGCTATGGAGTTCCATACCTGGCTCCTATCTCACCGTATATTAACCGTGATGCATGGGAAGGGCTGTTACGAAAACCCATAAAAGATATGTTTCGCCGTCCGAAGGTACTGCGCACCCAAGACCCTACCCGAAAAGGAAGCGAATAGAGAAATGAAGGGCATACAAGGCATGATTTTGCTACTCTTTTGTACGGCTGTGTTGACCGGCTGCTGGGATCAGAAAGCTGTTCAGGATATGAACATTATTACGGCCGTTGGTGTTGATTACGTAAAGGACAAATACGTAATCTACGGCAAGCTCTCGGATTTCAGCTCGGTAGTAACGAGTGAAAGCGGCGCCGGTAGCAAGAAAGCAACCTCTTGGGTAGGTAGGGGAGAAGGTCCCACCGTTTCTTTGGCCTTCAATGATATGTACCCTTCATCGCAGCATCAAACATTATGGACTCATGTGAAATCCATTGTTTTAACCGAATCCGCGTTGCAGAATTTAACCGATATTTTCGAAGAAATGCTGCGATCAAGAGATATTCGTTATACGCCTTGGGTTTTTGCTACCAAGATGCCCATCGAGGACATTTTCAATGCGGAAACCACATTCAATCAATCACCGCTTAAGCTATTGATGTTCGAACCAAAAGAAGTATACAAACAATATTCTGCTGTGGAGCCCATTCGTCTGCAAAAGCTGATGAACGCTGTACGTGAGCCGGCTACTGCAATCATGCTTCCTGATATCTCCATCACGACAAAGCATTGGAAGACCAATGATAAAGACAATTCCATGATGGTGCTTAATGGTGTATTTGTTATTCAACAAGGAGTCAATAAAGGTTGGGTCAGCCAAGAAGAGTTAAGCGGTGCCAGAATAGTCAAGTTCAGCTCTATAAATCGTTTTCCGCTTAATTTGGACTCAAGCAAAGGCGCACCTTCATCGCTGAGTATGCATCACGCCAATTCTGCTTATCAGTTGAATCAAAAGAAAGGCAAACTAGCGTTTGATGTCACAGTAACCGTCCATGCGAATATTACCGAGTCCGCCTGGAAAAAGGGAATGGATGAACAGCAGATGAAAATGGCTGCGGAGCAGAAGCTGACGCGTGACATTCTTGAAAACTTCACCAAGACCCAAAAGAAAGGCATTGATCTGTATGGATTCGAAGAATGGCTCTACCGTTATCATTACAAGTTGTGGAAACAAAAAAGCAGCGGTGGTCCGCTGCTCCCTGATCTGGAGATGGGTAACGTGAAGGTTACGGTGAAAATTGACCACTCCAACACCTATAAAATGTAAACAAGTCCTACTTTTTCTCCATATCGCTCCGTCCCCAGTATGCTGTCATGCTGGTGATGAGTCCATTTTCATTAAATGTCATGACCTCGATGATATGAAAAATAAACGCGGAGCCATCTACCTGAGTCTCTATATGTAACGCCATTGCACCCGAATTTCCGTGTGAGGCCCTGATCGGCTCCTGCCGGTGGATTCGGGTATTCCCGTTGACAACCTTCCGGTAAAATTCCGTGATAGCGGCTTTCCCTTGAACCGGGGCCGTACCCGCAGGATCCTCTACAGTGGCTTCTTCAGCAAAAAGCGAAAGTATTCCCTCTAAGTTATCCTGATTAAAACTGTCGATATACGATTGCATTGCTGTCTTGATTTCCTGTTCTGTTGGCATTTCGTTTCCTCCTTCAGTACGATGGACTGGTTTGGCAAGACTTGTTGTGATCGTACTTTTCATTATTCACCCTCAGAGTTTACCTTGTCAAACGCTGCCTCTATACCGGATCGATCTCCTCTAACACTTTACATGATGCCCCGATCAGGATAAGGTTATATATTGAGGCCTTACTAATACGGGCAATATACTAATTCGAGTTGAACACGGATTATGCGAGAGGGGGGTCTGCATGAAATCAGATATGGACACAGTGCTTCATAGCAGGGTAACTGTAAAAGATACCCTTTTGTCCGGACGTGTACTCATTATGACGGCTGTAGAAGCAGAGCAGCAGGCCATGCTTCGCGGGATCGGCGATTCGAAAATTTTTGATGTAAAGCTCGCTGGATTCGGCCCTGCATCTGCGGCGGCACGGACTGCGGCGGAGCTCTCTGCGTCCGACTATGGACTCGTCATCAGTGCAGGCATCGGCGGCGGTTTCCCGGGAAAAGCGGACGTAGGTTCTACCGTTATCGCAGACCGGATTATTGCGGCTGATCTGGGCGCAGAAACCCCGGACGGATTTCTTAGCGTGGACGAGCTCGGATTCGGCAGCTCTGTTATCATGCCCGAGCCCGCCTTGGTACAAGCATTTATAGACGTGATGTCGTCCACCGGGATCAATGCAAACCGGGGCTCCATCCTGACCGTTACCACAGGAACAGGCTCTGCGGAGAGAACAGCAGCCTTAACTACAAGAATCCATGATGCGACAGCCGAAGGCATGGAAGGCTTCGGTGTTGCGACTGCAGCCAAGCTGTGGAATCTGCCTGTGCTCGAGATCCGCACTATTTCCAACGCCGTGGGACCGCGAGACCGGGCGGCCTGGCGTATGAAAGAAGCATTTGCTGCACTTGAAGCCGCAGGCGCTATCTTAAGGAGGGTAATCACAGAATGAAAATCGCATTTTCCCCATGTCCCAATGACACCTTTGTATTCCATGCGTGGACGCACGGCTTAATTCCCGATGCTCCCGAGCTGGACGTTACCTATGCCGATATTGATATTACCAACCATCTGGCAGCTCAAGATGAAAGCGACTTCGATGTCCTTAAAATTTCCTATGCGGCTCTGCCTTGGGTTCTGGACCGCTACGTACTGCTGCCCTGCGGTGGAGCTCTCGGCAGAGGCTGCGGTCCGCTTGTGCTTGCAGCAGGGGGAGATCATATTCCACAAGATCCTTCCGCATTATCCGGACGACGTGTTGCCGTTCCTAGCGAACGCTCAACGGCATATCTTCTGTTCCGGCTGTGGGCTGCTCAAAATGTTCCGGGAGGCGTAGGTGAGATCGTGGTCATGCCATTCGATCAGATCATGCCTGCTGTTCGCGACGGGCAGATCGATGCCGGTCTTGTCATTCACGAAGCCAGATTTACATATCCCGATTACGGACTGCAGCTGATGACCGATCTTGGCAGCTGGTGGGAGCAGGACACCGGCCTTCCTATTCCACTTGGAGCTATCGTTGCGAAAAGGACACTTGATTTGAAAGCTATCTCGGGGTGGGCACGCGCGTCTGTAGAATATGCTTGGGCACATCCTGATGATTCACGGGAGTATGTCCTCAGCCATGCACAGGAAATGGATCCAAAGGTGGCTGACGCTCACATTGATTTGTACGTCAACAGCTTCACAGCGAATCTGGGAGATGACGGATATGCCGCTATTACATCTTTGCTGAGTCGTGCAGCTGATGAAGGACTCGTCCCTCATATCGATCCCCAAGCGCTCATGCTTCCCTAATGAAGCGGAAACAAAGGGCTATCCCAAAAGCCATGGAATGGCTGCCTGGGATAGCCCTTTATTTTGATTAGGATATACGTAAGCGTTTGGTGAAGACGTTCCGCGAACGGACCGTTGTTTAAACGGGAATCGTATTTACAATCCTTTTAAAATCATAAAAAGGAAGAATCGCTGCCTTGCTGAGTTTTTGCGTTCTCTAAAATGAAGAAGGGCTGTCCCTATCGTGGAAATTCCACTTATGAGACAGCCTCTTTTCTTTGTCCAACAGAGAATATTTATCCTAACGGAAATCCTTTGGAATTCTTCTGGCAACGCCTGTCAGAATGGCGGCCTGTACCACAGCTTTACGCACTTCTATAACAACCTGTTCATTGAATATACTTGGAATAATGTAGAGCTCATTCAACTCTCCGCCGGTGACCACCGAAGCGATAGCGCGTGCGGCAGCCAGCTTCATCGGTTCGTTGATGCAGCGCGCTCTGCAGTCCAATGCGCCTCGGAACAAGCCCGGGAATACCAGGACATTGTTAATCTGGTTCGGGTAGTCGCTGCGTCCTGTCGCGTAAACTCTTGCGTGAGGAATCGCCTCTTCCGGTGATACTTCCGGTAGCGGATTAGCCATTGCGAACACAATCGGATCGGGTCCCATACCCCTGATATCCTCTCCGTTCAGCAAATTCCCTCGGGATACGCCGATGAATACATCCGCACCTTTGATCAATTCTTTAAGTGATCCTTCTGCGGATTCAACTTGTGGCTGTTCTGCCAGCCACTGCCACATCGGATGCGAATACTCTCCGCCTCTGATAATCGCGCCTTCGCGATCTACAGGGACAAGCTTGGTCACACCTGCACTCAGCAGCATCTTACAGATGGATACACCTGCTGCGCCGATCCCGTTCACGACGACACGAATGTTTTCAATGCGTTTGTTCACAACCTTTAACGCATTCAGCAAGCCAGCGATAACGACAACCGCTGTGCCATGCTGATCATCGTGAAATACAGGGATCTCCAGCTCTTCCGTCAGCCTTCTCTCAATTTCAAAGCAGCGGGGCGAGCTGATATCCTCCAGATTGATACCGCCGAATATCGGACTCATCGCCTTGATCGTCCTGATCAATTCCTCCGTATCATGCGTATCCAGGCATATTGGAAAAGCATCCACGTCGGCAAGCTGCTTGAACAGCATCGCTTTGCCTTCCATCACGGGAGCAGCCGCATACGGACCAATGTCTCCTAGTCCGAGGACCGCCGTTCCATCACTGACAACCGCGACGGTATTTCGCTTGATTGTCAACGAGTAGGCTTTTTCGGGATTTTCGTGAATGGCGGTGCAGACCTTAGCAACTCCAGGCGTATATACGCGGGACAAGTCATCCCGGTTTTTAATCGGCAATGTTGGTTGAATCTTGATTTTACCGCCCAGATGGACGAGGAATGTCCGGTCCGAAACGTTAATCAGCTTAATGCCTTCATGCTGTTTAAGTGATTCGACCACTTTGTTCTCTTCTGTGTCCGCTACTTCTACAGTGATATCCCTCACGGAATAATCTTTACCCGGTCTGATGACGTCGATGGAAGTGATATCGCCCCCCGCATTGCTGATTGCGGCAGCCACATCCCCAAAGGTGGCCTTCTCATGATTAAGTTCTACACGCAAAATGATACTTGTGTTTGCCATGAAACTTCCCCCTAATATGGTGTAATTCAATTGTAACCGATTTCAACACGCACATATCATAACAGGAGGAGGACTGCAAAACAAGCGTCTGAAGTCCATTCCTTTTCAAATGAAGACTCCGCTTCACCTAAAAAATGATGTTACGGCATGTTGGCATGATGGGTATTCGATTCTCTTTTATTCGTTTCATGTACGCCCATAACAACAGCTACTAATTCATAGATATCGAGATGTTCAGATCCATTCCGCAAACAAAATGCGCCGGATTCAAACCATCCGTTGATTTTATCAAACTGTGCTACTGCGGTTCCATATTCATCCGTGATGCTGTACTCCTTGGAAAATGCAGGGGAAAAGATTTCATAGGTTCCTCTATCTTCGGTTTCATATTCAAATTTCTTGGAGAAAAAGCTGAGCCGATGTCTCAGTACCCCCAGCTGGCTGCCATCCGCCGCCTTAATATCCCATTTGTTGGATAAAAGACGGAAGCTACCGCTACATACCAAAGCCCCTTCTGCATTGTTCACATTCAGCGAAGAGCCAAATGCGCTTTTCAAATCGAGACTTCCGGCATGCTCCTGCTTTGCATTCATAATTTCCGTATAGCCGGCATTGAAGAAGTTATCTTTAAAATACAGTTCCAGCCTGGGCACCTTCTTTCATTGATTTATTCTTCTTTTATCGCACGGGAATAAGAAAGCCATGGACAATAATACATCCATGGCTTATGTTCATGCAAATTTTGCATCATTCTAATCTAGCGTTTGACAAAAGCTGATCCAGCATAGCACGGGTTTCTTCGGAATCGGGCTCCAGCCGTAATGCCAGTTCCAGCACCCTGCAATCCTTCCGATGCTAAAGTTCCGACTAAATGCATCGTTTTGAAGCACCGCCTTTCATATTTCAAAGATAGTCTATACTATTATTAGTTTATTTTCCATATTTTTGTGTTAAACATTCACCATGTATTTCATATGAACCTGATTTACGATCGGCTTAAAACCGCTCTCTTCCAAAATACGTACAAGCTGCTGCTCGGATAACGGAAGATTTACTGTACGCCGCAAGACTTTTTTATCCAGAGGCACATACACTTGAGTCAACAGTGCTTTCAACACTTCAGGAACCTCTTCTTCTGCAGTGTTCACCGTCCGGCATTGGTATAGCGAGGTCGAAATATGCTCTCCTTGCGCATCAAAAATTCTTTTATAAAGAGCATAACCGGCAACCTGACCGTGATCGTCCATCGCAATGACCGATTCACCGTTTACAATATTCTCCCACTGTGTCTGCCATGGCATATGACCAACATGAAGGTTCAAACGCTGTATATCTTGAGGTAAGCCAAAACGGAAATGATATGTATGGACGGCACCTGTAGCGAATACTCCAGGATTAAAGCCATCTTTTTGCTCATAATATCTCAGGTTGTCGATATGCTCGTAACCCATTTTGGAATACAGCTTGATCGCAGGCTCATTTTCGCTTAACGCCTCAAGCAGGGCAACCTCGGCGCCTTTTTCCCTGTATACGTCCAGAGCTGCACCAATGAGCTGTTTACCATGACCCTTACCCCTATATTCAGGTATAATGCCCGTGCCGCCGTTCCAGGCAGTCAGCCGCCCATCCACCGTGCGGAAGCCGTTCATTACAAATCCGATCGGTTTGCCGTTATCGCATAGGGCAATCGAAGATTCCAAGGACAAATGATTCTCAGGAATCCGTCTCACAAATGTGTCCACGTTCATCCTCATATCCGACGCATATCCTTTAAATCCTTCATTCCACAATTCGGAAAGCTCTGCTGCAGAAAAATCGCTAAATTTTTTAATTTCCATCAACGGTTCTCCCTCATAATTAGAATTTATTGGTATTAACTTCATAATGAACAAAATGTGAATTGAAAGCAATCATTTTGTAACTTTAACCAGATATCCATGTGATAATGTTAGTACCTGTGAACCACTTCATTGACAACATCATCTTGTACGGAGGCATCAAGGAAATGAACATAAGTGAAAAGAGAATATCTACATACTTCATTGGTTCCTCACCGGGCACAGCCTGTTCCGAAAGCAGGGTTTGTCTATATGTCTAATCAACTTTATAACCATAAGCGCTATATGCCGGGACTTGACGGACTGCGGACCTTGGCCGTGTTTTTTGTCGTCTTGTATCATTTGAACGTCAATTGGGCTCCGGGAGGCCTGCTTGGGGTCAATATCTTTTTTGTATTATCCGGCTATCTGATTACAGATTTGTTAACCGCGGAGTGGAGCCGCAACCAGTCCATCGACCTCAAGGCGTTTTGGATTCGCCGCTGTAGAAGACTGCTTCCAGCCATGCTGGTCATGATGGCAGCTGTCATGGCTTGGGTCACTCTTTTTAACCCTTCATTGATGTCCGTCCTGCGAGGAGATGTTATTTCTTCGCTTTTCTATGTCAACAACTGGTATCTTATTTTTCATCAGGTTTCATATTTCGAAAAGTTCGGTCCCATCTCTCCACTGGGCCATATGTGGTCACTGGCAGTGGAGGAGCAATTCTATCTGCTCTGGCCGATCCTGCTCCTGCTCGGAATGAAAATGATGAAGCGACGCGGCCCGGTCTTTCTGCTTATTCTTACAGCCGCAGCTCTATCCGCATTATCGATGCTGATGCTGTATAATCCGGACAGTGATCCAAGCCGGGTTTATTACGGAACGGATACACGGGCCTTTTCGCTGTTGATCGGCGCTGCCCTCAGTATCATCTGGCCCAGTCGAAAGCTGTCTACCCAAACAACCATCAAAACGCGGCTTTATCTTAATGGCATTGGAATCCTTGGTCTGGCATCCCTGTTCATCATGGTGTGGAATACGAATGAATATGAATCTTTCCTGTATCCTGGCGGTTTTCTGCTTTTATCGCTCATGACTGCTCTGATCATCGCATCAGCCGCCCATCCGGCCTGCCTGGTAGGTAGATTGCTAGGGATGAAGCCTCTAAGATGGCTGGGCGTCCGCTCATACAGCATATACATATGGCATTACCCTGTAATTGTACTTACGGCCGGAACTAATTCAGATCCTGCTGTATGGCGGGCGCTTCTGCAATCAGCGGCGAGCGTTTTCCTTGCTTCCCTTTCCTACAAATATATCGAGGAACCGATTCGTGGCGGATTGATTGGCAGACTATGGGGGAAATTTCGCAAGGGAAATGTAAATCTGTCTCGGGTCCCGCTCAAGGGCTGGCTTACATTCGGTTCGGTACTGGTTCTTGTTATGGTATCATGTGCCGGCTTTGCGATGCAGACTCCGGTGAATGCTTCGATCCTGCAGCAGGAATCCACACCGGTCTTCGCTCCTGAGATACCTTCTGTGAATGTAGGAAATTCGGATAACGCGGCAACGGCTGTCAAGCCTCCACAAATGAAGGAGATGCCGAAACAAGAAGATTCCCAGTCCCAGTCTGACGGTAAACCGTCTCCACCTGTAACTAATGCTGGACCGCCAGCTGACACCCAAAAATCATCACTGCAAACGGACAAAACAGATGGAACTGACAAATCCATTCCGTCAGAAAAATCCGAAACGCCAAGTAAGCACGATAAACCAGAATCATCTCATGATTCTTCGGGCAAGAAAACCGATACAACCGATGCTGCCATATCCGGCAAGAGCTCTATACCAGTCACGGCTATTGGCGATTCTGTCATGCTGGATGCACAGCCCTTTCTGCAGAAACGGATTCCTGAAGCTGTCATCGATGGAAAAATCGGCAGACAGATGACGGAAGCGCCTGAATTGATCTCCCGCTTACGTTCAGAAGGAAAGCTTGGCGACCAGGTCGTCATTGAACTCGGAACAAACGGGCCTTTCAGCAGCAAACAGCTGATGTCGCTTCTGGATTCCCTTCAAGATGTACGCAGAGTTGTGCTGGTCAATACCAGGGTTCCTCGCAGCTGGGAAAATGTCGTCAATACCTCTATCAAAAAGGCGGCTTCCGCTTATCCCAATGTCGCACTGCTCGACTGGCACGCCGCAAGCAGCGGCAAGTCTTATTTTGAGCCGGATGGTGTCCATTTGAAACCGCAGGGGGGTAAAGCGCTAGCAGACCTGATTGCCCTAGAATTAGGCTATAATAAATAACTGAATCTGCACTTATACACAATGGTCAAAAGAGGACTTCTTCTCTGAAGAGGTCCTCTTTTTCACTGGTCTTTTCAGCAGGCTAATGATCGTGATTGGGGGGATTATTTTATTAGCAGAGTTCAAAAAGAGTCGATCAGGGGCATCCAGAGGAGGAGCAGTGTGAGTACTATGGGAGAGAGGGGCTCATTAAGCCCTAGTGGTCCTAACAGCAAGCGATCCCTCAATAATTGCATCGAGAAGTCCGGCAAATGTTATTCCCGCCGCCTGCGCGCTCCGCGGAAGCAGACTGGTCCGGGTCATTCCGGGCAGTGTATTAACTTCGAGGATATAAGGTATTCCATCCTTCAGCATGATATCTATCCGGGCATAAACAGAGCATTTCATGGCGAAGTAGCTTTTTTCGGCTGCTTGCTGAACGCGCTCTGCGGTTTCCCTTTCAAAAGTAACAATCTGCTCTTCGCTCTCTCCCGGTTCATATTTCGACGTATAATCAAAAAATTCCGCGTTCGGCTTAATCGATACAATCGGCAGATGCTCACCGTTCAGCATGCTGCAGGTGATTTCCTCGCCGCGAATATACTCTTCGACCATAACCTCCTCGCCAAAGGAAAAAGCTGTACTCACTGCTTCAAGCAAGCTCTCTTCATTTCTGACGAGTGTGACTCCAATACTTGATCCGCCTGCATTTGGTTTGACTACCAATGGATATCCGAAGGAGGTTAATCGTCCATCGCGAAACTCATCCATGCTGCGCAGTACCGTCCAATCCGGTGTATGGAGGCCCTCGTAACGCAGCAATCTTTTGCTCAGATCCTTATCCATGCATAAACCGCTTGAAAGAAGTGAACATCCTGTATACGGGATTCCCATGGTCTCGAGTGTTCCCTGAATCGTTCCGTCTTCGCCAAAACTGCCATGAAGCGCGAGCAGAGCGATATCGATTCCTTGCGCCTGTTCCAAGAGATCCTGTTTCCGCTTAATATCAATCGGAATCACTTCATATTTGGCTCGATCCAGATGCGCCATCATTTCCCTGCCTGTCGCCAGCGACACTTCTCGTTCCGATGAGACGCCGCCCATGATTACGCCAACCTTCATTGTTATGCCTCCATTCTCTTTTTGACCGCTCTGCCGATAATTTGAATGCCCCTCAGCAGCTCATCATCGCTCACTCGTGAAAAGCCGAGCCGAAGGGTATTGGAACCTCCGCCATCGGTAAAAAACACATCCCCGGCTGTATAAACAACCCCCTGCTCATAGCACTCGCTGAGTATCTCCCTTGCATTGCAACCATCTTCCAGCTCCATAAACAGATGCAGTCCCCCGGATCCGGTCAGTCGTTTGCAGGGAATGTAATCGGTACAGTACTGAACGGCCAGCTCATGCTTGCGTTTGTATTCCGATTTTGCCCTTTTCAGATATTTCTCGAAATTTCCATTATGGAAATATTGGTACAATACCGCTTGATCTAAAGTGGATGTGTGAATATTGCGGGCACGTTTTACGCTGACCAGTGCATCGATCAGTTCCCGGTCCGCTGTAATCCAGCCGATACGGATACCAGGAAAGAGGATTTTGGAAAAACTGCCCAGGTAAATGATGCTGTTGCCCTCTCCGCCAAAAGCAGCCAGGGGTGCCATATGTGAGCCTGAATATCGCAGTTCCTCGTTAAAGCCGTCTTCAATCAGCGGAATCCGGTGTTCAGCAAGGAGACGCAGAACCTCGACCCTTTTCTCAGCCGACATGACAATACCGGTCGGATTGTGATACGAAGGCGTAAGATATGCAAGCCCAAACTCCTGATCCCGCAG
This sequence comes from Paenibacillus sp. J23TS9, assembly GCF_018403225.1. Lineage (NCBI taxonomy): Bacteria > Bacillati > Bacillota > Bacilli > Caryophanales > Paenibacillaceae > Paenibacillus > Paenibacillus sp. J23TS9. The sequence goes on from NZ_BOSG01000001.1 coordinate 2,293,802, forward strand.
CGCCTGCTCAAATTCGTCCAGCCTTACGCCGTCCTGATCCATTGCGATCCCGGTAATGTCGTAGCCGTGTAATTTTGAAATTTTAATCGCCGTATGATGTGTGGGATTCTCACAGAGGATATGTTTTTGGGGCACCTCAAGTGACGACAAGATGATATCGTATGCTTCCGTAAATCCGTTCGTAATCAGAATATCCTTGCCTTCCATATCCACGCCCTTGGCTTCCATATATCCCGTCAAATATTGAATCAGGGGCTTGTAGCCTTTGGCATAGCCGTAATTCAGCAGTATTTCCCCCTCCAGCGACATCCGGTCCAGAAACGCGCGCTTCACGTTGGCCAGATCGAACAGTTTCTCATCCGGCGCAATGCTGGCAAAGTTGATCATTCCTTTTTCACCGCGCAAATCACGTTTCATCAGATCATATTCGTTTGCTTGCTGCGCCGTCGTATTCAGACGCTGCTTCCAATCCATCGACCAGGATGGGACGGAGGCAATGCCAACGCGGGAGACAAAGCTCCCTTTGGAATGAACGGTATAAATAAATCCTTCCTCTTCAAGCTCTGAATATACCGTCACCAGTGTATTGCGGCTGATACCCAGCGTTGTGCTAAGCTCCCGCGTTGATGGTAGCTTCTGATCCACTCTACCCTTGCCTTTGGTAATCCACTGCTTCAAATATTCTTTAACCTGAACCGTTAACGGCCGGCCTTCAATGATTTTAAAATCGGTGAACATATCGCAATCCCTCCGTATACTATCTTTGCATAAAGACTCAACGGAAGAAAGAGCCACCACAGAGCTATTTGCTGGCAGTCGTGGTTCAGTATGCCAGTATGACAAAAAACCGCACAGCACAAGGCTGTACGGTCTCATTCAACAAATATGGATTCAGGCTTCGCCGCCGCCAGACTTTTCGATGCGCGGGAAGGTGGATAATGCTACGTTCCCGGCAATCGCGCGGGAGATCATGCAGGAGCCTTCTGCCTTTTCCGCCAGCTTGCGTGCATGCTCCATATCCTTTTCCGAAGCTTCCGGCTTCAGTCGGATATAGGGTTTATGGGTAATGCTGACATACGTAAAAATATTGTTGGTGACATCCACGATGCCTTCCGACTCCAGCGACAGCTTTTCGACAGGCAGACGGCCCCGCTCCATCATCGCCGCCAGGGTAATCAGATAACAGGTCGCTGCAGCACCCAGGAGCATTTCATCCGGATTCGTGCCGATGCCCGGTCCGCCCATCTCCTTGGGGATGGATATGGCGGTTCTCAGCTGCCCGGCTTCAATTCTGCCCTCGCTGTTCCGTCCTCCGTCCCATTCCGCCTGTAGAATAAACGAATGATTCATCACGCAACGCCTCCCTCGATTGTTATTGTGTCACGGCTTCCGGATCGGCTGCAAACCCGTTGGCCTTATGATTAAACCGTTTCCGGTACCCGCATTTCCGGCATAGCTCTTCCACTACTTCCCGTCTTGAAAAACCGTCAACGATATTCGCTGCGCGTTCGCCTTCAATAATATCCGTAAAAGAATTCTTATAAATATTACCCAAATTGATGACCCCTTCCCCATCCAGACAGCATGGGATAACGGTACCATCTACCAGCACGCCGGCCTGATTGCGAAGTCCATGGCAGAACCCTGGTCCAAAATCCTCTTCCGCATTCAAATCAGGCCATTCAAATTCATGATCCATATTAATGAAGATCCGGTCCGCGATCTTGATTCCTTTACCAGGCTCGACCATCTCATCGATCTTATAATCCAGATCAAATTCTTTCTCGACGTACTCCAGCATTTCACGGTTGCGGCTGCGCTCCAGATTCGTTGCATTATTCATATCCAAATTCCACAGACGGAGCGATACGATCAGGTTCGACTGTGCCACTGCTTCCTTAACGAAGTTCAGTACCTTGGCGATGTATAAATCCTTGTCCTTGGAGCCTTCATGCCCGTCAAAGCTGTGCAGGGAGAAGTTCATCTGCCGGAGAGCTGGCTTATTCATGAGCTTGGGTCCTGCTTTATGCAGCAGAGTCCCATTGGACGTAACATTCACTTTAAAGCCTTTCTCATGTGCAATGTCCAGCAGCTGGTCAATATGGGGATGGAGCAGCGGTTCACCTTTTACATGAAAATAAATATAGTCTGTATACGGCTTGATCTCATCAAGCGTATGGGTAAATTGTTCAATCGTAATATAGTTGGTAGCCCTGTGTGTTGGCGGGCAAAAGGTGCAGGCCAGATTGCAGCGGCTGGTCAGCTCGACATAAAACTTTTTGAATTTCTTCATTATGTTTACTCCAGTCTGTTCCTAATAATCAGTAGTGCCTCACAAAATATTATATGAGAACCCTCCCCATGGCAACCTTAATTGCTGTCTCTACCCGAATGAACATCCAAAAGATGCGTTCATCTGACATTTCTTAGGCTATGTGAGTCATATGCTCTACTTAGGCTGTGAAAGGAGCGTGAACCAGAAGTGATATGGATCGGTGATCAGGAGGCTGTGCTTGAGGTAGGAACCTGGCCTTCCCTATGGCAAAAGATTTATTTTTCCAAGAAAAACAGTCCTACTACCTACCGTTATGTCTCATTGGCACATCTGAAGTTTGAACTAAAGCTCAGAACGGCTATTGTGGAGGCGGCCAAAGCACTTAAGAGGAGTGGCGTACAGTTCGAAACCTTTGAGCATTCCCATTGCAATGAACAGTATTGGAACCTGAACAACAAAGGCGGATTTGAACTGAGGGAAAACGTAACTCCGGCGGAAGGAATTCGTGATATCTTTGCCAATGGATCACTTTACGGCTTTGAATGCGCAACTGCGATTGTCATTGTCCTGTATAAGGGTGTTCTGGATTCCATTCAGGAGAAGGATTTTAACCGGATGTTCGCCGATTTGCTGCTGTATGACTGGCATTATGACAGTGATTTACGCCTGATTGAAAAACACGGGGCACCGCAGTCGTTTCCGGGTGATGTTCTCTATTTCAAAAATCCGGATGTGAACCCCGCTCAAATTGAATGGCAGGGTGAAAATACAATCAAGCTTGAAGAAGATTTATATTACGGCCACGGAATCGGCATTGTGTCTTCTCAGTCCATTATCTCCAAGCTGAACAGACACCGCATTCCGGGAAGCAGTACCTCGGCTTACTTGACCGATCAAGTAATCTATCCTGATTTTCTCTATTTATCCCAGTTTGAAGCAGGTAATGCAGAGGTGAATCCGGATGCATTTCAACAATCATTTATGCAGGAAGGCGGCATTGCTTCACAGATCGGGCGACGACGTTATTTGTTTGCATGACAGGTTTATGTCATTGGGCTGTCGCACGATGCGGCAGCTTTTTTCTATTTATAATGAAGGAATATCGAATCATGTCAAAAGATTCATCTATTTTAGCTTATTTTGTAAACGTTTATAGACCATTTCTCCGGGTCAGTGCTATAATATGGTAGAAATAGTACATATTAAGGAGGCCTATTTTCCTATGTCGTGGTTGAAAAATCTTCCGATGTCCCAAAGGGTCATTGCCGGGTGTTATCTGGTTGCCGCCTTGTTCGCTCTGCCAGCCCTCATTATTTTCATTCTGATTGGCAAGATCATCATCGGTGTGGTTTTTGTGGTCGTGCTGGCTGCCCTAACCTACCCTCTTGCTCGGTTTGTTGAGAGAACGCTTACATCTTCATTTGAAAGCATCGCAAACGTAACCGCAGGAATTGCCAAAGGCGACTTTACTAATCGTGTCGATGAATCCGGTTCCATGGGTGATGTCAGCCGCTCGTTTAACAGCATGGTAGACAAGCTGAAGAAAATTTTAACCGACGCATCTGGTATTACACGCAAAGTAATTGAAGCAAGCCGCGGCATTGCAGACAAGAACCAGGAACTGAAAACAGTCATGGCATCCGTCGCATCCGCTTCCAATGAGCTGGCCATCGGTGCAAATGAAATTTCAGAAGACGTCGCTGGCATGACCGAATCGATCCAGGACATTGAATTAAAGGTAGGAAACTACGCCCACTCTACCAAAGAAATGAAAAAGCAATCGGAATTGACACTGAGCTTTGTAGAAAAAGGCCGACAATCCGTTGATAAACAGGCCGAAGGCATGCGTAAAAACGTGGAAGCCACAGAGAATGTTGCCAAGACCATCGATGCCCTCTCCAAAAACGCATACGGCATCAACAAGATCACCAAAACCATTTCGGAATTGGCTGAGCAAACCAACTTGCTCTCCCTTAATGCATCCATCGAAGCTGCAAGAGCCGGCGAGCACGGCAGAGGCTTTGCTGTGGTAGCTCAGGAGGTCCGCAAGCTCGCAGAAGAATCCACGGCGTCTACCCAGGAAGTATTCGGACTGGTGAAGAGCATTGAGCTCGGCATCCACCAGGCCATTGAGAATATCCAGGTCAACGAGGAAGTCGTGCGCCTGCAAAATGATATGATCCGTGAGGCGGAGCAAATCTTCTCGCATATCGTGGAAAGTGTCCAATACATAACCGAGCAGATTAATGCTTTCTCAAACGAAAGTGATCTGATGCTCGAAAGCGCTCAGAAGATTTCTGGCGCCATCCAGAATATTTCGGCTATTACCGAGGAATCCTCCGCCGGAACCGAACAGGTCTCTGCTTCCATGAATGAACAGATGAAATCCATCGAAGCCGTCGTGGATGAAACTGAAGCCATGAGACAAGCCGTATTCCAGCTTCAGAAAACCATTCAAATCTTTAAGTTTTAAATGTCGCTTCCCTTGTCTCTTATATCTTCAGCCCTTCGTCGCATTGATCCGTTCTCTATTCCGTTATATGATGGTTAAACTATGTTATAGACGAGCCAATATCAGGGCTAACTGATACGTTCAAGCTATACAGCAGGATGTTTGGAGGAATAAAGAATGACTTCCCATCAACAACGAATAGATCCACGGATCGTACGGACGCAGCGGCTGCTCAAGAATGCATTGTTCGACCTCTTGGAGGAACGCGGCTATGAACAGGTTACCGTGCAGGATATAGCGGACAGGGCAACTGTGAAACGCGCAACTTTCTATCTGCATTTTAATGATAAACAGGATTTGGTTCATCAGTGTATCACCGATCTCCTGAATGAGCTGAGTGAGTCGATTCAGAACAAAAATGATGATACGCTGCATTTTGATTTCCACAGCGGTAAGACGCATCCTATCTTCATCCGGATGTTTGAGCATGTCAGCGAACACTTTTGCCAGTATCAGGCCCTGCTTGTTAACAACCGGATACCAGCCTTCACCTCAGGTTTGCTGGATGTGCTGCATAACTTCATCTCCGAGGGAATTAATATGACCGAACCGGATGACTCCAATCTGTCTGCACGCCGGGATGTGGTGATCAAGTACGTGGAGTCGGCATACCTGGAGTTAATCATCTGGTGGGTGGAGAATCAGATGCCTTACCCGGAAAAAGATATGGCCGAGATGCTGATGAATCTCTCCATCATGGGACCTTACCGCGTAAGACCCTATGAAAAGACGAAGCCATAAAAAACAGCCCTGACGGATTTTACCGATCAGGGCCTTTTTGTATTCTGATTTATGATTTCACCATGTGGCGAGATAGGCTGCTATTTCTTAATTTTAAAATATTACAGGGCTGTCCAGCCGCCATCAATTACCAGCTCTGCACCTGTCATAAAGCGGGATTCATCGGAAGCCAGGAACAATACGCCATAAGCGACATCTTCCGGTTTACCGAAATAAGGGAGCTGCGTGAATGTCTTGTAATATGGCGTTGCATCCTGAAAGCTGGGTGCTGTCATTGGTGTTTCGATAATTCCGGGATGTACCGAGTTCACACGTACGCTTTCCTTCGCGAATTCCACTGCCGCACCTTTTGTTATCGCCCGAAGCGCCCCTTTGGCAGCCGTATAAGCACTGGAGCCCGCCATACCAACAATACCGCCGATCGAGGAAATATTAATGACCGAACCGGATCCGTTCTTTTGCATTTCCGGAATAGCGTATTTCATCCCCAGCATGCAGCCGTTCAGATTGATATCAAGCACCTTATTCCACTGCTCCATTTCCAGATTGGCAATGGTCATCGTCGTGGATACACCTGCATTATTGACGAGAATATCGACTTTGCCGAATTGCTTGACCGTATCTTCAACAATCTGCTTCCATTCGGCTTCCGAGGCTACGTTATGTTTAACGCCGATGGCTTCGCCACCGCTGTTTGTAATCTCCTGTATTACCTCGTTCAAAGCATCCTCTTTAAGATCGGTAGCTACCACCTTTGCCCCTTCACTTGCGAACAATTTGGCTTCTGCAGCCCCCATACCATTAGCTGCACCTGTAATAATAGCCACTTTCCCTGTTAAACGTCCCATATTCAATCTTCCTCTCTATGATTTATATCCTGATGGTTGTAATCGATTACAACGAAAGTATACACCCATTCGTCTAATTTGTGAAGTATTTTACACCATGTCATTTAAGTGTGGAATTTGTATATTCATGATCAAAGTTGATACGTCTCTATTATCCATGCACTCCATTTCAAATATTGCTCTTGATGCGTCCTTGTAATGCTGTTAACTCGAATGCGGCGGTTATATAAACACCTGTTTAGATAAAAAGAGCTCCCATGCCGCAGCATCCTCACGATCATCAGCATATCCTCATACAATCGTCCACCGGCAGGATCATTGGTTTTCCATCCGCCCAGTTTCCGCAGTGCTTCTGTCCGAAATATTCTCGGAGCGAGCGGTGCTCCTGTTATCAATAATGATTTGGTATCCAGAGATGCCGGATTTCTGGATACCCCACGGAACGAAAGCTTTCCAACGCTCTCCTGCTTCCATTCAGCATGATTTCCATATAGAAGCGAGGTATCAGGATCTAGAGATGACAATATTTTTGATATTTCCTCTATGCAGTTTGGTTCCAGCCAGTCATCTGCGTCCAATTCCAGCAACCAAGGAGCATGAGCAAGCCGAAGAGCTGTATTTAATGCCGCTGCCTTTCCCTGATTGGAGTCATGCTTTAAAATATGAATCCGGGCCGTGTCTTCGGACGCGAGCTTCTCCATGAAATAGGGCGTGTCATCCGTTGATCCATCGTCAATCATAATCAACTCCCAGGATGCTGAGGTTTGGATTCTTACGCTTTGGACGACCCACTGCAAATATTCCGGTTCATTAAACACAGCGAGGACGATCGTAACCACAGGATCAATTCCTTCCACCGGAACTTCTATAGAACCCGGTGCAGGGCAGGCAATCGGGGCAAGCTTCCCCCACTCCTTCTCTCTGCGCTGCCAATTCAGGAATTTATATGGGGATGGAGCCCAATTTGACGTTTCCAGAGACATTCCGGGAAGGGATTTGCTCATTTGATGCATGAGAAACCACTCCAGTAAGCTGTCGGAAGGTAACGCTGCAGTTACAGGAAAATCAATTCCCAATCCTTCCATTATCCGGAGATTCCACAGAACGGGTCCTGCCTCACCAGGCCGAAACCGAGATTGGAATGACATTACCTCTTGAGCAGGAACCAAATGTATCCATGGATAAGGTACCTGTTCCAGTTGAAAAATGGATTCCTCTATACGTTGTTCAATACCTGGATACAATCGGCTTCCCGCTCTAATGGTCATGCAAACCTGATCCAAGGTGAATGGAGTGGTATCGTTCATGATGTGACTCTGTCCGGGAGAAACCGTGATTATCCTGAAGGAGGGAAGTAACTCAGCAATGGAACGGATTGTTATCCGTTCTTCACTTCCTCCGTCTGCTCCAAGCACGAAAATCATCATCGTGCCATTCCCCCTCTGAAATGAATGATAAATAATCCATACATACGCTCTTTGTTCGCCATATATATCCATAGACTCAATTCAATCATTTCAGCACAAAAAAACCGCCTGTCTCCGGCGGCCTTATCCACGATATTCAATTTAATCATGCTTTTCGAGCCATACATCTTTAAAATCGATCCAGCCCAGCGCATTCAGACTGATTCCCCGTACAAACGGATGCAAAAACGTATTGAGCTGACGGTGGTGCAAAAATATCACCGATGCCTCACTACGAAGATATTGCTCGATCTCCCGCAAAATCATGCGCCTCGTCTCAACCGAATCCGCACTTAACGCGTCATCGATCCTTGCTGTGATCCAGCTTAGGCGCTCTTCATCCAAATACTTCTTCAGTACGCTGCTCCGATTCTCATAGGTCTCGATTTCACAAACCTCGTCCTCGGCCAAGACAATACTTGTTAAGGTGAAATCAGCCTCTGCCCATGTTTTATAATTTTGTATTTCCGTTCGGATTCCCCAATCCGCCAGACGTGATTGGATCCACTCCGCATCCTCCCTGTACTTATCGTACACCGAAAAATGCATGACTGTTCCATCATACGCCGCTTCCTTCAGTGCTGCCCTGACGCGTTCGGGACGGATCGGGTTAATGACCCGGGTATGACTCTCATCAGGCCGAAAGCCAAATGCAGGAAGTATGCGGGCTCCGCCCAGTTCAGCAATCATTTCTCCAGGATGGATAATCATCCGGACGGCCCTGCGGAAGGCTTCAGACTGCTGTGGACCCTTTCGGTTCACATTCCAGGACAGCAAGGTGCAGGCCTGCCGTAATTTTTCAGAAGTCCCTCTTCCATCTGCATTCGAGTCCTGTTCTTCTTGCCTGAATCGATCCCAAGTGTGCAATACCGCAGGATAACCAATGGATTCCGGATCACAATCTTCAGGCATAATGACAATTTCAACCCCATCCAAATAAGGACGGCCCTGATGATAATGGGTATGGGCGGCAAGCTCCATTCGATGCTTCGAATAGGACACGACGCTGAACGGTCCGGTACCGATCGGAAGGCTCCAAAAGACACTTTCATCTTGCCCTGCCAATCCGTAGGGAAGGATCGATGCCGCCACAGAGCACATAAATCTGTCGAATATCCGGTTGGGTTTGCGGAGCCGGATGCGCACCACACGCGGTCCCAGGGCTTCAATCTGCTGGACTTCCCGTAAAAGCCACTGATTCTGTGTATCCAGACGCAGGCGTTCAAAAGTGAAAAGTACATCTTTGGATGTGAGCTCCTGACCATGATGGAAACGGACGCCTTTGCGCAGGTAAAAGGTCCATTCGGTTGCATCCTTGTCAGAATTCCAGTGGTGGGCAATTCCAGGGACAATCCGGCCGAGCTGTTCATCGAATGATAACAGACGGTCGAAGATTTGCCGCTGCAGATGCGTATCGAACGCATAGTTGGCTTCGGCGGGGTCAAGCGTTCGGGGAGAATGAAGCACAGGAAAGATCAACGTATCGCTTGCAGGCAATCCTTCCATCCCTTCCTCTTTTTTGTATCCGAAATGTCCGTTCAGCCAGTCAAGAAACTTATCCTTCGCAAAGGTATCCTGTCCATAGCCGCTGAGCAGCTCAAAGGCTTGCTTATATTCACCATTTTTGGCCAACCCAACAGACAGATCAACCAGAAGATCCTCTTTGGCTTCATTGAATGTAATTTGCGAATAATTCCCTCTCCCCCTGCCAGGGAGCCATTCAATCAGCTTCTCTTCAACAAGCTTTCGCAAAATCAGCTTCGCATTCCGCACGGTACAAAACAGCGCTGAAGACAGATCATCCAAGGTGACTTCAATTGGTCTCCTGCTGTCACTTCCATCGGAAAACCGGTTGTACAGCATGAGATATTGTTCATGTAATAACATGTATCTACCCTCCTTCCATAGCTTTTGCGCGTAAAAGGGGAAAATCATTTTCGCAAGTATACACTTTTTAGACCTTTTTGAATAGCTCATAATTGGAAACAAATAGAGGATGAAGCGAGGGAGAAACCATGCTACAGCTATATACGTTTGAAAAGCTGCTTGAGTACGATCAGGCCGATCGCAAAAATGCTGAGAAAATCAAAAGAGAACAAGAAGCACTGCTGATCCATCAATCGAACAAGGAAAAAAATATTCATGAAAAATGGTATGAAATACCGCTGAGATTATTCCGCAGAACATTTCGACGCCAAAGATATCGAGCCTGATGTAACGAATATCCAGCGGTATAAGTGGTATATGATATGATTCCCCTGATTTTTTTCGCATGATAACAAAGCCAAGATACACGTATCCTGGCTTTCGCTGTTCATCATCTTTACTTCACGTCTTTCAATTCCTTGGCGCCGATCATAAGTCCGGTATCTCCAAGATCTTTTAGATAGATCTCCGAGATGGCCCAATAATCATTGGCACTGCCGCTCCCCTTTTCAATGATCAGGGAAGCTTTGCCCGAATCTATAGCCTCACCTGAAGCAATAAGGGGGTAATCGAATGAGATCTGCACTTTGTCAGGCGACAACTGTTTGGTATCCATTTTCGTAACCTTACCCATATGCGGACTGGAACCGCCTGTAACCCAGAAATTATCTTCGAATTCCTGTTTGGTGCTCTGCTGCATTGCAGGTGTCATAACGGTATACTGCAATGGACCGCTTCTTTTCTGAACCCCGCGTATCCAGGTATTCGCAGCTTCCTCAGGCGTTTCCGCTTGCAGCGCAGTTTGGAAGCCGTTTACCTGATGGGATAAGTGGCTGGCTTCGGGTAAAGAAACATAGAGGCTGTTATCTTTATATGTAACTTCCCCTTTTAGCTGCTCCACAATCGCACGGAGAGAAACCATCGCAGTTCCATTCTCCATTTTCACCTTCAAAAACGTAGTCGCAAACTCTGCTTTGTTAATAAAAATTCGGGGACCGGCCGTTACAGCCAAGGCGGAACCAGATAGCAGCACAAATGCGGAGCAAGCAGCTATCATAATCTTGAGTCGTTTTTTCATCGTTCATTCTCCCAACGTTTCGCTGTTATATATTTACAGATATATTTTAGTAGAATTGGTATCGATGAAAGTTACAGGCGGGTTACGTTTTGGTTTAAAAATGCACATCACTCAACCCGGAAGCGTCTGTTCGAATCGTAAAGACCATGCAGGCCCCGCCTTCCTTGCGGTTAAGTGCCCGGATGCTCCCTCCATGTTTCTCGGCAATAATTTTTGCCGTATAAAGTCCTAGACCGGTTTGCCCTTTCTCTCCTTTGTAAAACTTTTCAAACAGATGGCGCATATCCTGATCCTTAAAACCAGGCCCATTATCACAAATTTCGAATTGCAGCGCTGAGGATTGCCTTTGAACCCTTACTCCAAGCCAACCAGCCTCAGAAGGCAGATAGCGGATGCTGTTGGCAATCAAATTATCCAGAACCTGGCTGACCCGCTGCACATCCATGTACACCGTCTTCATGGGATCCACCGTTAAAACCTCATATGCAAAGGAATATTCAGCCTGATGGGAGTGGCAGATGTAACCAACCTCGCGCTCTTTGTCACGAAGAAAATCCTCCAGAATGACCTCCTCGCCCCGGAGTGGAAAATACTCCATATCTTTCTCAGAAGCAATCTGCACATCCTGAATCAGCCGGTTTACCCGTTGAATGTTGTCCTCGATGACTTTCAGATGTAGTTCGGCCCTGCTGCGTGTCATGTCCGGTGTATCCGCCAGCAGCTCCACATTCCCCTGAATAATCGTCATCGGCGTCCGGAAATCATGTGCAATGGCGTCCATCATATCCCTTCGTTCCTGCTCCAGCTTCCACTCCCTCAGCAAGGAGCTTTTAAGAGCACCGCGCATATTTTCAAAGGATTCTGTCAGCATCCCCAGCTCATTATCCGCCTTGTAGCTCACCGTAAAATCGAGATCCTGGTTGCGAATCCGCTGCGAAGCCTCTATGAGCTCATGAACCGGTCTTGCAATTCTTCTGCCGAATTTGGCTGCAAACAAATAAGTGAAAATCGCGATGTAGAAAAAGGGCGATACCAAAAAGATCAGAATTATCGCAAGATTGGCCCAGTTAAACCCTGAACCGCTTTTTCCTGATACTTCAAGCTTATATTGGAAAAGGATTGCCCCTTTCAAATCCCCTTCTGCCGATGTAATAGGAACGATCTTCAGAAAGCGCCCGCCAAAACCCATGGATGATCCTTCGGAAACCGTTTTGTTCAATCCGTTGATTAGGTCCTCCCGTGTTGGTATTTTCTGTTCACGGAGCGTTCCATATAGCGGCTTTCCATCTACATTAACGACTTGATACTGAATACCTTCCGCCGGTACTCTCTTTTCCAGTTCAGCCCGATTATCCGGATTCAAGATCAAGGCATGCTGTGAGCGAACATATTGAGCTATTTCGGGAAGCTGGCTTTCATATGTATTGGCAGGCTGTATCCAACTGCTTTTCGACAGCCACCACATGCCGATACCTATCGTAATGATCGAGCAGACGACGCTGAGGAGCATAATCCACACGAAGGTAAGAATCAGCTGTCTTTTGAGGGGCAGACGTTCTATGAATCCGATCTTTCCCATTTGTAGCCAACCCCCCATAATGTGGATATATAGCTGCTGCCGGGAACCTGACTTGCCAGCTTAGCACGGATTTTCTTGATGTGTTCCGTCACCGTACTGGTATCGCCGATGGCTTCAAGTCCCCATATCCGGTCGTAAATTTGCTCTTTGGAAAACACTTGTCCGGGATGCAGCGCAAGCAATTCAATAATATCGAACTCCTTTGCTGTCATCGGGACAACAGATTGATTTACATGCACCTCTCTGCCTTTGAGATCTATCCGTAGGATTCCGTAGCGAAGCAGGGAACGCTCACTTGAGCTTTCCCGCACTCTTCGGTTTCCCCGCAGATGTGCCGCTACCCTTGCTTTAAGCTCACGCAGGCTGAAGGGTTTCGTGATATAGTCATCCCCGCCAATGGACAAGCCTTGGATGCGATCAGCTTCTGTCTGCCTTGCGCTTACGAACAGGATCGGACAATCCACTTCCTCCCGGATCATCTGGCATAACTCAAAGCCATTCATTCCCGGCATCATTACATCGAGAATAATAATATCCGGCGCTTGTGATAGCATATCTATTGCTTGTGTCCCGTCTGAAGCGGTACATACCTGATACCCCGCGGCTGTCATAGCCTGTTCCATAAGTGATACGATATCGGCTTCATCGTCAACGATCAATATCTTTTCCTGCATAATCAACTCTCCTGCTGTAGGTTTATCTCACCCAGTTTCTTCGCTTCCACCACAACATTGTAATGGAAAAACCAAGAATGACACAAACAAAAACCGGTAAAAGAAAAGCATGCGTGTAAGTTCCGGCCATCCATTCAAAGATCGTGGATATACCAAACAGCAAGAAGCTGAACGTATTGGAAACATACATCGAACCCACCGCTACTCCTACCCAGCCGAGATAACAAATGATCGGGCTTGGCAGCAGGGTGCATATCAATCCCGTCACGCTTAATTGCGCAAGCAAAATCAGCATGAAGAGCCCGTATGATTGCAGGCAGTACATGAACGCTCCGGCAGGATTGTATGGACGGTCCGGATTCAGAAATACAACGGAGTCCACACTGGGCTTAACCAAATGTCCAAATACTTCCCCTACTCCAAAGGTTACAACCAGAAATATTCCCATGATCACAGCCAGATTGATCCACTTTGCGGCAAACATTCGCATGATCGAAATGGGCCGAATCAGAACCAGCCTCAGCTGGCCGCTGTGATACTCCCCGTTGAAGCTGTCGATCATCAGAATAGGGCCAATAATGAGCACCAGAAAAAAGGATACTTCTTTTAACAAAAACAATGAAAAATTTTGAGCCGTCAGCGGCACGGTCGAGACATTATCAAATGCCCCCAGACTTTGCATTCCTAAAAACAAGCAGTCAAGCAAAACAATACATACAAAGATCAGCAGGCTGACAAAAGTTTTTTTGCGTTTCCACATACGCTGCCAGTCGCTTTGCATAAGCTGAAGCATCTCATTTTCCTCCTTATATCCAGCGGTCCGATTTGGTAAAGATCAGACGGGCGATTGCCATAAAAAATGCTGCATAGACGACAAGGATGCATATCATCCATAGGCCCAGATGCAAGCTTTGCAGAGCCTTTGCATTGGACAGCATAACGGCGATACCGCTGAATTGTATCTCTGTAAGAGACAGATATTTAAGAACAGCCGGCAGACCCAGTCCAAGTACGCGGTTGGACATCTCATATATCAATGGAAATGCCAATGAGCAGAGTAAATAGCCCATGCCGAGGCCAATGGCCGCAGTCGAAGACCGCGATATGACCCCAATGGCAATGAATACCGAAGCTGTACCCATTACAGTGGCGTATGCCATGCCATAGTAACGGAGTGTATACAGGATCATGTCTCCACTGGGTACGGTATGATCGTAGTAAAACAGAATCTGCTGGGGTGAAGATTTGAAGAATGTGTATCCTGCCATAACAGCGAAGAGTAAATAAATGATGAAAAACAGGGCCATTAAAAGTGCGAACGCAATCCATTTTGCCCAAAACAGCTGTGTGCTGCTGTATGACCGTAACATGATCATACGAAGTTGTCCCGAGCGGTATTCCTCCGTAAATGACAAGGTCAGAAGCACCAGCACCAGCACATTAAACACGACTATTAATTGCTCGATCATAGCCATGACCGGAAAATTCTCCGCGGTTGTATGTTCAGGGCCCCCTGGTGGCCTCACCAAATTATGACCGATGTAATATTTGGATGTCGCAAGGATAATCAAAGGTATTGCGATGAGAAAAATCCAGGCAATCTTCCGCTTCCATAAGCGTTCCCATTCACTGTGCAGCAAGGCTATCATGAAGTCATCATCTCCACAAAATGATCCTCCAGGCTGCGGCTGCCGGCAATTTGCTGCCACTGCTCCTGCGTCCCCTGCCATACAAGCCTGCCTTCTTTGATGATGACAAACCGGCTGCATATCCGCTGAAGTTCATCAAGTAAATGGCTGGATACGAAAAAGGTTATGCCATGCTTCTCATTCAACTCTAGAATCAGATTCCGCAGCTCGCGAATGCCCATGGGATCCAGTCCATTGGCGGGTTCATCCAGGATGATGAGCTTGGGATCACCGAGAAGTGCCTGGGCAATGCCAAGGCGCTGCTTCATTCCGAGCGAATAGGTTTTGACCTTATCCTTTCCGCGTCCCTCCAGACCCACAATCCGCAGTACCTCATCCACGCGCGAGGCCCGCTTCTCTTTTGATATATTGGGATGCAGCTTTACCAGATTGCGCAGGTTATCTCTCCCGGACATATATGGAAAAAAGATCGGAGATTCCACAATCGCGCCTACTTGCCCGAGCGCCTTCATCCGGTCCCGCTGCACATCAAAACCTTCAATTCTTATTTTTCCTTCCCCGGGTCTAATCAGGCCTGTAATCATTCGGATCAGCGTTGTCTTTCCCGCACCATTGGGGCCGACAAAGCCGCATACATCACCCTGCATAATATCGAAGGACATGTCGCCAACAAGCGTCCGCCGTCCGGCTTTTTTGGTAATCTGTTCAATTTCCAGTACTTTCATGTTTAATCCCCTCCTGCGATTTATATTAGAGGGCAATTATAAAGAATTTATAACGTCCGGAAATTTATATTACTTGTTCGTATGGAGAGCTCTGGTAGCGGATCATACATTCTTCCGACCGTCGTCTCCAATTTCCACAAAAATATAGCCAATCACTCTATTGATCATCTATAATACGAATAAGTCATCTCGTTTAACAAAACCGAGTTTCATTATATGAAACTTAAAAAGGAGAGCATATTATGCCTATGAACTTTCATGATCCAAGCAACCGTTCCTCTTACACGACACGGACTGCGGATTCATCCTGGCTGGAGCTTATATCCAAACATTTGAATTTGAAAGGTAAACAAGCTGTGGATATTGGCTGTGGGGGAGGAATTTATACGCGCGCTTTGCTAACACTTGGGGCTGAGCATGTCACTGGGGTTGATTATTCAGCTGAAATGCTGAAAGGAGCAGAGAGTAATCTCGCGAATATGGATGCGGTGTCCTGGATTCAGGGGGACGCTTACCAGACTGGTCTTCTTTCCGGGCAATACGATGCCGTGCTGGAAAGAGCGCTGATTCATCATCTGAATAATTTGCCCGCATGCTTTGCCGAAGCGCACCGGATTTTAAAGCCTGGTGGAACACTTATCGTACAGGACCGAACACCGGAGGATTGCCTGCAGCCCGGTTCATCAACTCATATCCGCGGTTTCTTTTCCGAAAAATACCCTCGCCTTGCTGACATAGAGATTTCCAGAAGACATCCCTCAGAGGAAGTAAAAACGGCGATGCAGATCAGCGGATTTCATGATATTCAGGAATTGAAGCTGGAAGAGTTACGGGCTGTTTACGACCAACCTGAGGCGTTATTGAAGGATCTGCACCGCCGAACAGGACGCTCGATTTTGCATGAATGCTCGGATACCGAGCTGGAAGAGCTTATATCGTATATATCAGAAAAAATAGGAAGATCCGGCCCGATCATCGAGAAGGATCTATGGACTATCTGGCTTGCGAAGGCTTGATATAGAACTTATTTTTCAGGCAGCTCATCTTCAAACGGAAACAACAGCTTCTGATTTTCATTGGTGTACATATTGTATTTGGTGATGACTTTCGAACCGGTATCTACCATTTTCTCGACCTTCTGCCCTTTAATAACGCTGACGGCTGTTTTGACTGCCAAATATCCCATATTAAAAGGCCGCTGGATCACCGTTGCCTGGATCACGTTCCGGTCGATCAGCCTGATCTCGCTGTTGGAATTATCGAAGCCGATCAGGGTGACCTTCGACTGGAGCCCCAAATTCAGTATCGCCTTTCCGGCACCGACCGTTGAAGGCTCATTCAGCGCGACAATGCCGCTAATATCCGGCTCTTTCATCAGCAGCTCGCGGGTTAATTCATATGATTTTTGAACCTGGCCCTCACTGAAAATCGTATGACTGATATTGGAATATCCGCTTGCTTTAAGCTCGTCTCTGACGCCCTTTTCCCGGTCGAGAGAGGTTCCCGTTCCCTGAATATAGCTGACAATAGCAATCTTCTCAGCCGGCTTCACATGTTCCTTGAGCAATCTTGCCGAAATCCTCCCTGCTTCATAATTATCTGTAGCAATGAAGCTGTTAGATAATTCCCCCTCCACATTAGAGTCGACCATAATCAGAGGGATTCCCGCTTCACGGATATGCTGCACTGCCGGGACCAGTTTGATATAATCACTGGCAGCCAGCATGATCGCATCGGGTTTGCTCCTGATGGCTTCCTCCACGATATCGATTTGCTCATCTACATCCAGCTCGGTTTCCGTGCCCATCATTTTGATGTCTGCACCGAATTCCTTAGCGGCCATCATAACTCCCTGCTGCATCACCACCCAGAATTCAATGCTGGGATCAATGGTTTTCGGGATATAGATGATGAACGGCCTTTTTGGATGAAGGGTATGGGACATTGCCCGGTAACCGCTCCAGCCAACAGCCAGTATTCCGAACAGAAGCAGGCTAATCAACGTCCATTTTGCCGCTTTCCCCATCATCCTTCACCTCATCTTCCATATATGGGATACGCAGAGTTACAGTCGTTCCTTCCTCACGTTCACTCTCATAGTGCAAACCATACTCATGTCCAAAATAAAGCTGAATCCGATGATTGACATTGGCTATGCCTACGCCTGTCCCCCCGCTGACTCCAGGCTTATCCATTAGAATCGTACGCAGCTTCTCCGGGTCCATGCCTGCACCATCATCCGCAATCGTGAGCAGAATTGAATCAGCTTCCCTCCACCCAAGAATTTGAATATGTCCTTGATCGGGGTTTGGCTTGATTCCATGGTATATCGCGTTCTCCACAATCGGCTGCAGGACAAGCTTCAGAATCGGAGCCGCAAGAATATTGTCCTCCACATCGATGGAGTAGGTGAATTTCTTTCTGTAACGTCTGCTCTGAATCGTCAGATAGCTGCGAATATGATCCAGTTCAACCGAAACCGGCACAAGCTCTTCCCCTTTGCTGATACTTGATCGCAGCAATCTTGAAAGGGCTGTCGTCATTTCGACTACATCATCCACTTTTCCGGATTCCGCCATCCAGATGATCGAATCCAGCGTATTATAGAGAAAATGAGGCTGAATTTGCGATTGCAATGCCTTTAGCTCACTTCGTCTTTTCATCTCCTGTTCCTGCACAATCTGGTTCATCAGCTCTTTGATGCGGGAAATCATCAGATTAAAGGTACGCGCAAGTTTACCGATTTCATGGGTACCTTCGATATCAACACGGACATCAAAATTGCCGCGCTCCGCTTTTTTCATATGCATTTCCAGATTTTTTAGCGGCTTGGTCAAAGCATAAGATAATATGATGGAAATGGTTAACCCGACAATCAGGCATAAAACTCCCCATAGTGCAGCAGATGTCTGCATCTGATGTTTGTTCTCAATCAGCTCGTCGGGATAAGTGACTGCAACGATTTTCCAGCCAAAGGATGTGGTAGCCACGGTATACATTTTACTTTCTTCAGCTTTTCCCAGCTTGATGCTGCCCTCACGCATATCCAGCACCGTTTGCATCTGCTCCGATTTGAGCTCTGAATGAATTAGCTGCTGCTGCGGATGATAAACCAGATCACCGGAAGGAGATACAATGAATACATATCCACGCTGACCAAGCTCAATCTGCCTGCACAGATCATTGATGACATTATAATTAAGATCAACGAGCAGCACGCCTTCCTGGGATCGGTCGCTCTCCGGAAGCTTGCGGCTGATGGAGACCACCCAGCGGTATTGGTCCTCAAAGATATGCTGAACATGCGACGGGGATACAACCTCTTCCGAAGACGTCAGCGCGAGCCGGTACCAATCCTGCTGTGTCCATTCCGATTTGGATTTCATGATGGCATGGGACTGGTCGGAGACAAAATCTCCTGATTTGTTCACATACAAAATAGAAGCAATATCCTTCCTGGACTGAACCACGGACCGTAAATACTGGCTTGCCCCCCGTTTCAAAGATTCATCCGAATCTCGATCCTGCTGGGTAGCATCCACAAACCGCATCACATCACGACTGGATATAACCAGTGACGCGATGCTCTCCATGTTTCCAATATACGTCTGAATGTTGACCTTGACCTGCTCGACCAGCTGGGATGTCTTCTGAATTGAGCTGCTTGTCACGGCGTTCGAAGATAAACGATACGATGAAAAACTCAAAATAGCAGTTGTACACACGATCAGACAGGAAAAAGCGATCGCAATATTCATATGGATGCTGCGGCGGCTGAACAGGTTCATCAGTTTCATCAACGGATGCTCTCCTGCTGATGCTGCCGGAATTCTTTGGGTGTTTTGCCGGTATTCCGTTTGAAGAGGACGCTGAAGTACTGAGGATCACTATAGCCTGCTTTTTCGGCAATTTCATAGCTTTTCATGCGTGTTGTTCTAAGCAGCTCTTTAGCTTTTTCCATCCGGATTCTCGTTACATATTCCACAAAGGTCCCGCCCGTATGCTGCTTGAAGAGAGCGCTGAAATAGCTGGCGCTCATAAACAGATGATTGCAGACCTGCTGCAGCGATAAGCCTTCATCCTGATAATTGGCCCGGATATAGGCTTCTGCCGTATCCATCTGTGAACGGATATGGCAAGAGCGGTGTTCCGTCAAGCTGATCAATATATCGCGGCCGATGCCTTCGATCCAGGACTTGGCTTCATCCAGTGTATGGAAGGTACCCACCTTGGAAAAGGCTTCCGCTGGAATCAGACTGGAATCGCCCAGCCCCGTTTCTTCAGCATGCTTCATCATCGCAATCAGAATTTGATACAGAATGCTGTGACATCGTTCTAGTGATACACCGGTGGTTTTAAGTTCTTGAAACCAGCACTGAAAAACGCTGGAAACCTGGCTCATTTTGCCTGTTTTCAGTGAACTGATGAGCTGCTGCTCCCAATCGGCCGTGTACGCGGGAACGGTATGCCCGTATTCCACATCCTGAATGGATATGACTCTTCCTTCTCCCAGTAAAAACGTATAATCAAGTGATGAGAGCGCTTCCTGATATGAAGATGAAATTTCCTCCAGCGCATCGCTTTTCCTGCCGATTCCAATCGAAGAAGGGAGTCTGATGTATTTATCCAGACTGCTTCTGACCTGATCCGCCACCCGCTGCGCTTTGAGTTCCAGATGCTCCGTGGCCCCTTGAAGAATAACCGCCAGACGGTCATCCCTTGTCCGAAAGGCAATGCCGATTCCATCCTGCTCCAGTTGTTCCTGAACAATGTTAAAGGCTGCAAACTGCAGCAGCTCCTGCTCATCCCGCAGTTCACGCTTTCCCCTCGCCTGACCCATATCGATGACTAATGCGATATATGACGGTCCACTCAGACGGATATGGAAATAATCAAGCTTCCGCTGCAGCATATCTCTGCTGATGCGCGTGAATACTAGCCTTTCCATAAACCGTTCACGCAGGAGGGGAAGACTCTCGTTCAACTGAATACGCAGCTGACTTAAATTACGCCGCTGTTCACGTTCCGCATCCAGTTCATTTTTCATCTGAAGCATAAGTGAAGTGAATTCACGGGCATTAATCGGCTTGAGCAGATATTCCTGCACCCGGTAAGTAATCGCCTGCTTCGCATATTCAAAATCTTCATAGCCGGTAATAATGACGACCTTCATATCCCGGTACTGCTCACTGACTATACGAGCCAGTTCCAGCCCATCCATAAATGCCATACATATATCGGTAACGATCAAGTCCGGACGTTCGCAATCTATGGCATCCAAAGCGTCAAGGCCGTTGTCGTATTCGCCGATCAGCTCGAAGCCGCAGTCCTTCCAGGAGATTTTATTACGGATCCCTTCGCGTACTTCATCTTCATCATCGATCAATATTACCTTGTACACATGCGCTCCCCCTCAGTTCAGACATACAGCAGCAGACATGCAGTAAGTGTAAATAGCATAACAGAGACTGCCACTTTTGCGCAGCCTCTGTTATGCTATTCTCTTCCTTTTCTTAGCTTCCTTTTCTAGGCATTACTCATACAGCAGCGGCTTGATTTCTTCTGAATCGATATTGGATTTGTCATACCAGTGGAAGCCGGTATCGATATCCTTCTCAACTTTTTCACCCTTCATGGCCATTACAGCAGCTTTTACTGCCTGGTAGCCGATGCCGATCGGATCCTGTGTGATCGCGCCGGCCATCGTGCCATTGCGAATGGCATCCGTCTGCTGTTTGCCGGAGTCATAACCGATGACGACGATCTTTCCGCTCTTCTTCATTTCACTTACCGCGTTGGCAACGCCGATAGCCGAGCCTTCATTGGCACCGAAGAAGCCTTTCAGATCTGGATGAGCCTGCATAATTGCCTTCGCCAGGTCGGTAGACTTTAGCTGATCACCACCGCCATACTGGATGTCGACAATTTTGATATTCGGGTATTTGCTCTCAATCTGTTCCTTGAATCCATCACGGCGGTCCACTCCGGTACGGCTGGTCTGGTCATGAACGACAAGTGCAATTTCACCCGAGCCGCCGATCAACTCTGCCATTTTGTCAGCAGCAAGCGCTGCTGCGGCCTTATTGTTGGTAGCTGCTGTTGCAACCGGAATTTCACTGTCCACGCCCGAGTCGAATCCGATGACTGGAATATGGTTTGACTTGGCTTTTTCGAGCAGAGGTACAGCAGCTTTACTGTCCAGTGCCGCAAAAGCAATGGCGCTTGGCTTTTTATCAAGTGCAGTCTGGAGCATCTCGATCTGCTTATCAACCTGTGTCTCCGTCTCCGGACCTTCAAACGTGATTTCCACATCAAACTCCTTAGCCGCTTTTTCCGCGCCGGATTTAACCGCCTGCCAGAACTGATGCTGAAACCCCTTGGAAATGACTGGAATATAGGGTTTTCCTGAGCTTGCAGCCTTATCCCCGCCTCCACTGTTACATGCACTCAGCATCAGAACAGCTGCCAACATCCCGCTCAGCAGGATTATTCTCGATTGCTTCTTCTTCATGTTTTACCCCCTGTTTTCATTCAAATATTGGTTCTACACGTATGCAAACTCCCTACCGGGAGGCGATACCAACCTTGTTTATGACTTGTTTTTTCGGCGGCGCAAAATATCCATATACACCGCAAGGATGATGACAAGACCAACAATGACGGTCTGCCATTCCTGAGCCACCGACAGAATCCGAAGACCATTGGTTAATACACTCATGATCAATGCCCCGATGACCGTACCAAGGATGGTACCCATGCCGCCGCTCAGCGAAGTTCCACCGATGACTACCGCAGCGATGGCTTCGAGCTCATAGCCGCTGCCGAGTGCGGGCTGGGCTGAATTCAGCCGGGAAGCCATCATAATGCCCGCAATCCCGCTGAAAGTACCTGTCATGACATAGATAACGACTTTCCAGAATACGGTATTCACACCCGATAAACGGGCTGCTTCCTCATTGCTGCCAAGCGCAAAGTTGTATCGGCCAACGATTGTTTTCGTTAATATAAAGCCCGCAATGACTGAGGAGATCAAGAATATCCATACTGCATTTGGAATTTCCAATCCCGGAATAGAGCCCATAGTAAGCTGGTTGAATAATGGCTTATCGGTAAAATAAATGGGCTTCGTTCCCGAGATAATTAGCGAAAGTCCCTTCGTAATCATCATGACTGCGAGCGTAGCGATGAACGGCGGAATTTTCATTTTGGCGATCATCAAACCGCTGACGAGCCCGCATAGAGAACCTGCAAGGATTCCTCCAATCACACCGAGCCATACCGGCCCATTCCAATAAGTGATGAATACGCCGGCCATCACTGAGGAAAACGTCATAACCGTACCTACTGAAAGATCAATACCGCCTGTAATGATAACGAAGGTGGACCCCAGTGCAAGAACACCAATAACCGCGGTCGACAGCATAATGCCGACTAAATTATCAAATCGAAAAAAGTTGCCTGACAACAAGCTGAAAACCAGAATTAATAGGATCAGACTCGCAAAGGCAAGCACCTTCTGCCTCGCAGCTCCTTTGGTTCCTGTTTTCTTGGCTTGCTGCCCGCCTGCTGCTGTCTGTGTTGGTTGAAGCTTCACGAGTAATCCCCCTTAAAAATCGTATTACATGACCCGCGACCGCATCGTCGCATATTTCATGATCGTTTCCTGCGTTGCTTCTTCTGCACTGAGCTCTCCCGTAATCCGTCCTTCACACATCACG
The DNA here is from genome assembly GCF_018403225.1 of Paenibacillus sp. J23TS9. Classification (NCBI taxonomy): domain Bacteria; kingdom Bacillati; phylum Bacillota; class Bacilli; order Caryophanales; family Paenibacillaceae; genus Paenibacillus; species Paenibacillus sp. J23TS9. The sequence goes on from NZ_BOSG01000001.1 coordinate 2,316,993, forward strand.
ATAATCCGGTGACTCATCCGAAGAATCTCGGGCAGCTCGGAGGATATCATGATAATGGACTTTCCTTCGGCCGCAAGGGTCTCGAGCAGCTTATAGATTTCACTTTTTGCCCCGACATCAATCCCCCGAGTGGGTTCGTCAAAGATAAGCACATCACAGTCCCGGGTCAGCCACTTGCCGATGACCACCTTCTGCTGGTTGCCTCCGGAAAGAAACTTGACCTTTTGCCCAATACTCGGTGTCTTAATCGAAAGCGTATTGACTAAATGCTCTGCGGTCCGGTTGATATGTGCCTCCTTCATCCAGCCGGCCATATTCCGGTATCGCCTATACGAAGCAATGGCAATATTGCTGGCCACATCCATATCTACCAGAACGCCGAATCGTTTCCGGTCCTCAGACAGATAACCGATCCCCAGGCGTACTGCATCATGTGGACTGCGTATTTTCGCCTTTTTCCCACGGATGAGGATTTCACCATGATCCACTGGATCTGCTCCGAATATCGCTCTGGCTACCTCCGTCCTGCCTGCACCCATTAATCCGGCGAAGCCAAGAATCTCACCTTTCTTCACGTTAAAATGAATATTCTGAAGTTCCCTGCCCCGGGACAATCCTTTAACCTCAAGCACTTTTTCTGATTGAGGACTGACAGATGCGGGGGATTCCGTCTCATACAACTCCCGGCCAACCATCATGCGGATAATTTGGTCTACGTCCATGTTTTTCGTATCGATCGTATCCACATAGGCTCCGTCCCGCATCACAGTAATTCGGTCGGAAATCTGCTGCAGTTCTTCCATCCGGTGCGAAATGTATATAATGCCGACTCCCTGTTGCTTCAGCTGGGTAATCATTCTGAACAAATCCTGAATCTCGGTTTCCGTCAGGGCCGCCGTCGGTTCATCCATAATCAGCACCTCCGAACGGAAGGAGAGCGCCTTGGCAATTTCCACCATTTGCTGCTTCGCCACACTCAGTTCCGAGACGAGCATTTTGGGATCCAGCTTCAAATTCATCTTTTCAAACTGACCGCTGACTCTGGCATTCATCTCTTGGTCATCCACCAGACAACGAAACTTTCTTGGTTCGCGACCCAGGTAAATATTTTGGGCTATTGTCAAATGAGGCAGTAAGTTCAGCTCCTGATGAATCATGCTGATTCCACGGTCTCTTGCCGCACGGGTATTTGGCAGTTCAATTTCCTCGCCTTTATAAACCATCCGTCCTGCATCTTTTGTGTACACGCCGGTTGCAATTTTCATCAATGTAGATTTACCGGCGCCGTTCTCTCCAACCAATGCATGCACCTCGCCGGGCAGCAATTCCAGCTTGCACTGCTTTAATGCATGTACACCGGGAAAGCTTTTTTCGATCCCTTCCAACCGCAGTAGTGCACTCATCCTTAATCCCCCGTTTCTGCTGTTTCCGCTGTATGGGAAGCGTTTTCATATTTAGCTTCATTGTATCGGGATGACCCGGCGGCGAACATGGAATAATCTCTTCAAAAAAGTTGAAAAATCTATGATCTATGCAGGTGAACAGAAAAAAGCGGATGGCCGCTTTTTAACGGTCATCCGCTTTTGTGCATACATTCGTGTTTGTTTAAGGCTTTAACACCACTTTAATACAGTTGTCATCCTTACCGTCAAATATTTTATACGCATGCTCTGCTTCTGATATAGGAAGCCTGTGGGTAATGATGTCTGTTGCATCTATTTCACCGGCTTTAATCATCTTAAACAGCTCCGGCATGTAGTGAATGACAGGTGCCTGTCCCATTTTAACCGTAATGTTCCGCTCGAATAAATGACCTAACGGGAACATATTGTACTTCAATCCATAAACGCCAACAACCGAAATGGTACCGAATTTACGAACAATGTTAGCGGCCATATCGAAAGCTCCAAGAGAACCACCTTGCAGCTTGAGTGTCGTCTCAACCTTTTCTATCGGCGTCCGTTTGGCGTCCAGACCCACACAATCGATAACGACATCAGCACCACCTTTGGTTAACTCGAGCAGATATTTGTCTAGATCATCCATAGCTTCAAAATTGTATGTCTCCACATGGTTGTATTTTTTGGCATGCTGCAGCCTGTAGTCCACATAATCGACGGCAATGACACGCTTTGCGCCTTTCTTCCAAGCGAACTTCTGTGCAAGCAGCCCTACCGGGCCGCAGCCGAGAATGACCACTGTGTCCCCGGGTTTTACCCCGGCGTTGTCAACACCCCAGAAGGCCGTGGGCATGATATCGGATAGAAAGAGAATCTGTTCATCCTCCAGCTCCGCTTCTTTCGGCACGACAAAGGGAACAAAATTCCCATAAGGAACCCGAAGCAGCTCAGCCTGTCCCCCCATATAACCACCGTAGGTTTCTGAATACCCCAAGTACCCGCCCGTATCTCTGGCATCATTGGAATTATCACACTGGCTTTCCATCTGGTTTTGGCAGTAAAAGCACTGTCCGCAGGATACGTTGAATGGAATGATGACCCTGTCCCCTTTTTTCACACGGGTCACATCCGGACCAACTTCTTCTACGACGCCCATTGGCTCATGGCCAATGACATAGTTGTCGTACATACCAGGAATCAGACCATGATAGATATGGAGATCTGAGCCGCAAATCGCAGTCGTCGTGATTTTGACCAATATATCGTCCTTTTTCTCCAGCCCGGGATCCCGGACTTCCTTCACTTCAACCTTTTTACGTCCTTGGTACGTCACTGCTTTCATGGCTTTCCTCCATGGGTTTTTCCCTAGTTTACCCGGAGCCTGAAAAGTTTATTTAGAGAGATCATCGACTTAGCGCTATTAAAAAGAATATGATTGCTTATTAATCTCTTGGATAATCTACGGACATGATGTCCATGAATGGAACCTTCGTGATCGCCCCATCTTGTCTGATATGCACCTTGCCTGTCCGGGAGTCCATCAAATCTATCTGTCCTCGCACGGTCTCTTCCCTACCCCAAACCGTCAAAACGATCTCCGAATCCTCCTGAAATGCCTCAGTTAACTGATTTCCCAACTCTTCTAAGACAAACTCATCTCTTGTTGGTCTCTTAGGAACTTTGGATTTAGCCATATATATTACCCCCAGAAGTCATTTTTATGATTTGTATAACACATTGAACCATCGTTCTTAGCCAACTAATTAATAATGAAGCTGAATAACGGAATTAGTCATTTAACAATTTTAACTTATTATAAAATGAAAAGAAATGAAACTTACATAAAAAGGCCGCCAATATTGGCAGCCTTTTTATTCCTGATGGACATTACTTCAATATTATATTGTCATCCATGGCAGTGGGTTTTGAAATCTGGACCAGTCCGAGTTCATCTCTTCCGGTGTAAGGATACATGCATCGAACTGATCTTCCATTGCTTTACGGTCCATATCCATGCCGATCAAGACAATTTCGTTCATCCGATCCCCCCATGTACTGTCCCATTTGCGCTGAAGAGCCGGCTCAGACTCCAATATTTCTTTCTGCTCCGCTTCCGGCATCGCCGCGAGCCAGTACCCAGCAGGTCCAAATTGGATGGAGGGTCCCGCCTGGCTGAAGCTTGCAGCCACATCATCTTTAACCGCCAGCCATACTAGACCCTTGGCACGAACAACTTCTTCCGGCCATTCCAACATCATTTCCGCCAAACGCCCCGGATGGAATGGCGCCCGTTTACGATAAACGAATGAGCTGATACCGTATTCCTCGGTTTCCGGCGTATGGTTTTCTTTCTCAAGCTCCTGAATCCAGCCGGCGGACATGCTTGCTTTTTCAAAATCAAACAAGCCTGTATTCATAATGAGAGATGGTTTAACTTGTCCGTTCACAATACGGATGCATGCTGCCGAAGGCTGAAGTTTGCGCAGCAGTCCCTCAAGCCGGTTCAACTCTTCTTCTCCCACGAGGTCGCATTTGTTCAGAAGCAGAACATCACAGGTTTCAATCTGATCGATCAGCAGATCCACGACATCCCGGTCATCGTTATCGCCTGAGGCCTCCGCCCGGTCCAGCAACGTATCACCGGATCCGAAGTCCTTCCAGAAACGGTATGCATCCACAACCGTTACCATGCAGTCTAAACGGGCAAATTTTGTCAGATCGATGCCGGAGTCCTCATCAATATAGCTGAAGGTTTGGGCGACGGGTATCGGCTCGGAGATTCCTGTGGATTCAATTAGAATATAATCGAACCGCCCTTCCTCCGCGAGTTTTTTGACTTCAAGAAGCAGATCATCCCGCAACGTGCAGCATATGCAGCCATTCGACATTTCTACAAGCTTCTCTTCGGTACGGGAGAGACTGGAGCCAGATTGTACGAGCGCAGCGTCCACATTAATCTCGCTCATGTCATTTACGATGACCGCAACCTTCATCCCTTCACGGTTATTCAGCACATGATTGAGTACCGTCGTTTTGCCTGAACCGAGATATCCGCTCAGAACGGTAACCGGTATCTTATTTTGACTCATATTTTCACAATCCCTTCATGTTTTACTCATTCAACGCTTTCTTCAATGCCTCCAGATTAGTACGCATGACAGAGATGTAATCCTGATGATTTGCCTGCTCTTCCTCGGTAAGGCCTTCAAGCGGATTCAGGACGGCGGTGGATGCACTGATCTCCCGGGCAATTGTATCTGCGACTTGGGAGGAAACGAGCGTCTCGAAGAAAATTGTCTTCACTTGATGTTCCTTGGCAAATTTCACAACTTCGGTCATGGCCGACGCAGATGGCTCCTGCTCTGGAGACAGGCCTGCAATCGGAACCTGGGTTAGTCCATAGGTTTTGGCCAGATATCCAAACGCGGCATGCTGGGTAATAAAATCTTTACGTTTGGTACTTCCCAGCTCTTTTTGATAGTCCGCATCCAGCGCTTCAAGCTTAGCGACGTAAGTATCCGCATTCTTGGCAAACTCATCTTTATGTTCCGGTGCCTTCGCGATCAACGCAGCCTCAATATTACGAACTTCCTGAATCGCCAGCTTCGGAGATAACCACACATGCGGATCCAGCCCCCCATGTTCATGGGCATCTTCATGGTGATCATGGCCCGCTTCATCATCCGCGTGTTCTTCTTCTTCGGCGCTGCTCTCCATGAGTTCGAGTCCTTTACTTGCCTCGACCATGTTCAGGCCCTTATTGTTCGAGCTGGCCAATACCTGATCCACCCAGCCTTCCATCCCTGCACCGTTATAGATTAGAACATCCGCCTTCTCTATCTTTCCAATATCCTGCGGAGTAGGCTCCCAGTCATGAGGTTCCACGCCCGGCGGTATCAGCAGATGCACATCCGCCAAATCCCCCGCTACCTGGCTGGCAAACTCATGCATCGGGTAAAAGCTTGTTTCGATTTGAAGCTTACTTGGAGCTGAAGCCGATGCCGCTGGCTCTGATACCGGTGTGTTGTCCTCTTGAGTAGCTCCACAGCCTGTGATATTAGCAGCTAGAACAACCATCGTTAATGCTGATACGTATGGAATCCATTTTTTCATTACTTTAAAACTCCTTCATGTATGGTTTGGTTGGTTTGTTGACGTAATATAGCTTCTGTTTTACCTGCGCGACGCTTTTTTGCCAGTTTAAACACACGCTGTAAACCGATGCCTGCCAAAAGAATGATCAATAGAATCAGGGCGATGCTTCCTCCCGGGGGCGTATCCGTATAATAAGATGCCGTCAGCCCGCTGAAGACTCCGGCCATGCCGGTGACAACCGCAAGAACGGAAGCAGAGACAAAGCCCCCAGCAAAGCGGAGTGCAAAAGCGGATGGCAACACGATGAGGGATGATACCAGCAGAACGCCGACAATCGGCATCGCAGCCGCAACAATCATGCCTGCCACCACCGCAAAAGCAAATGACAGCATTTTGACCCGAATCCCACTCACCGCTGCGGTATCTTCTTCAAACGTCAAGCTGTAAAGCGGTCTGCGGAGCAACATAAAGAAAAGAAGTCCGATCAATGTAACGGCCGCAATAATGAGGAGCTGGGAGCTGCTTACGGCTACAATGGAACCAAACAGATAAGAGCTGAAGCTTTTATTCAGTGTGGTTTTCAGGCTCATCAGCACCATCGCAAGTGCCAGACCCGAAGTCATAATGATCGCCACGGGGACCTCGCTATATGTTTTGTAAGTCCGCCGTAGCTGTTCGATCATCAGGCCGCCCATAATGGCAAACAGAAAACCGCACAGGACAGGACTCACATGCAGCACAGTTCCAAGCGCAACGCCGGCCATCGAGACATGCGAGAGTGTATCCGACATCAACGACTGCCTGCGTAAAACCAGGTATACACCGAGTAACGGAGCAATCAGCGCGATTAGGCCGCCTGCCAAAAAAGCCCGCTGCATAAAATCATATTGAAACATGGTCGGTCTCTTCCTTTCCTTCCAAATAAATCACGCGGTCCAGATAATCACTTGCTTCATCCAAACCATGGGTTACCATAATCACCGTCTTGCCTTGCGTCTTGACCAAGTTCCGCATCCATTCGTAAAAGCGAACCCGGCTTGCCGCATCCATTCCGGTCACAGGTTCATCCAAAACCAGCAAATCAGGCTGCTGAACCATGGCTCTGGCAATACAAGCCCGCTGCTTTTGCCCTCCTGACAATTCCCCGATTTTCCGGTTACGCAGCTCCCATAGACCAACCTCTCTCAATATCTCTTCCACCAGCGCATGCTGCTCCCTATGAAACCGTCGGAACAAGCCAAGCTCCGTATAACATCCCGAACGTACTAGTTCAATCACCTTGCTGGGAAAGCCGGAATTAAAAGAAGAAGCCTGTTGGGGAACATAGGCCACCGAACTCCCGCTGAATTCCGGTGTGAACTGAATGCTGCCGCTCCATGGCTTAATCAGACCAAGAATCAGCTTTAAAAGTGTTGTTTTGGCCGCACCATTCGGCCCGCTGACGGCGATGAATTCTCCGGCATGAATATCCACTGATACATTCCTGATAACAGGTTCATTCTCGTACCCAAAGACAATATCGCGTAATGTGCAAAGGATCATATGTATCCTCCTTATTTTATAATAGTAATAATTACGATTAAAAAAGTTCAAAAAAAAATATTCTTTTCCTTTTCGCTGTTTACGCACATACAAGTACGGATGATTGAGCCTCTTTTCTTATTCGTAATCATTACGTTTAAGTCATATTAAAACATATATCAAGCAAGCTGGCAAGTTATTCGTAATTATTACTATTAATATCCTTCACAAAACATTCCTCTATTTTTTCTGTTGAACGTTTTTTCTTTGCGTAGAAACAGCAAAAAGGACACCCCAAAGGATGCCCTTTTAATGAAATACAATATGATCAAGATACTGATTTTAATGGTTCCGCCGTCCGTTTTCTTCTGGGCTTCCATTTTACGCGATTTGCGTTCAAGAACACGACTAATCCTGAAATCGCCAAAATACCGCCGATGATCTGGAACCAGGTCATCTGTTCATTCAACAGCAAAAATGCCAGAATACTCGCCCCGACAGGCTCTCCCAAAATACTCATCGATATGGTTGAGGCTGATACATACTGCAGCAGCCAGTTGAACAGCAGATGTCCAAAAACCGTTGGAACGATTGCCAAGAGCAAAAACATCCACCAATCCTTACCCGGATATGCCGTAAACGAAATTCCACCAATCAGGTTATATAGAGCAAATACGATCGTAGCAGATAGAAACACGACAAAGCTGTACACAAAGGAAGATACCTGCGTCACCATTTTCTGACCGATCAGCATATGAACGGAAACCGCCAATGTGCCGAATACGGACAGTAAATCTCCAATCAGGTTGGTACGGGAAACGCCAATATCTCCCCAACCGATCAGAACGGCTCCGACAATGGCGACTCCCATGCCGAACATCGCAAACGATGACGTGCGTTCCTTATAAATAAAGAATGCACCGATGACGATAAACACAGGCTCCAGCGCCAGAATAATCGTCGAGCTCGACACGGTCGTCAGCTTGAGTGATCCCATCCACAGCAAAAAATGCAGCGCCAGGAAAAATCCGGATGCAGACAGCATCAGTATTTTTCTCCAGGGAAGCGACTTCAGCTCTGCAAGATGCGGCTTGATAAACGGCAGCATGAGCAGCGCAGTAAACAGAAGCCGGTACATGCCTTGGATGGATGCGGGTGCAGAGGACCATTTTACAAAAATAGATGAAAAAGAAACGGCGATGATGCCGATAATTAATGGTAAAGCGGTAGGTATCGGTGCAGTTTTTCTCATGATGCTTCCTTTCCGGTACAATGCTAACAACAATTTATTGTAGCACGGTCCAGCTGCGCCCGCCATCCTTCGTTTCTGCCATTCCCTGATAAAATGTAACCCATCCATGCTTCAGGTCAGCAAAATAAAGATGATCTATATCATCAAAATTTACGTTTTGAGGAAATGGATGATCATCCACGACTAGAAATACCTGATTGCTGTCGAGCTGCGTACCGATTGCATACCCGTTATAGGCGTCAACGAGAGACATACCCTCTGTTGGCTGAGCCAAAGGATACGCTTTCGGATAGGACTGTTTCCATGTTCTCCCTCCGTCACTGGAATGAAGAAGATACCCGGATTTATTCATATCATCCGCTGCTGCCCAAATATGGTCTGCAGACAGCATTTGCAGCTGATTAACAGCAGTGACATGATTCGGAGCGACACTCGTAAAGCTTTTGCCTCCGTCCTTCGTCAGCCAAATACCACCTTCAATCGGACCTGCACCCGGATGAAGCGATATCATGCCTATATCCGCATCAGCAAGCTGGATATCTGTCGGTGTTGGGCGCCCTGTCCGCTGGGTACTCATTGTCTTCCAGTGCTTGCCTCCATCGGTCGTCCGGTAAATCTCTCCACTCATCATCCCCGTGTCATTCGTTAGCAGCCAACCGGTATTCTCATTCATGAATTGAATTCCGAGACTGGAAAGCGGAGATTCCTTCGCCGTTATCTCCAGCTGCTTCTGCCATGTACGGCCTCCGTTAGAAGTTTTCAGTACTACGAGTTTCCCCGCATCCTTACCGACTTTCCCCGTAACATAGCCGGTTTGGCCTTTCGGAAAGCTCATAGATAGCGGCGTAAAATCCTTTAATCCAAAAGCTGTCGCCTTAAAATGGGAACCTCCGTCGCTCGTAACGTATAAATTGCCATTCGCCAGCATCACACCGTTTTTGGAGTCTTGGAAAGACAATCTCCGCAAATTGGTGAAGCTATGCGTACGGTCCTCTTTTGAACTGGCCTGCCACTGGGTTGTCCAAGCAGTGCCGCCATTTTGTGTCTTTAATAAACGAAGCTTCGAGCAAGCGGTCATGCCATTTTTTAATGAGCATCCTTCTTCAATCAGCAGCCAACCGGTATTGGAATTTATAAAATCCAAACTACGTACGAATTGACCCGGCAGTTTCTTTTCGGCCCAGCTCGTTCCACCGTCTTTCGTCGCGATCAGTGTCAATGATTCGCCATACTTCTCTTTAACAGCAAATCCAGTGTTATCCGTCACAAAATCAATGACCGGAATATCGTAGTTACTGACCGGGTTATTGATGAGCACCGGCGAATTTTTTTGAAGGGTCAAGTGTTGATCTGCTGTAATGTTAGATGCTGTCTGTGTCATTTTCACGATCCGGGCTTCTCCTGAAGAAGCCGTTTGATCAGAACCGTTATAAGAACAAGCAGATAAAAGCAGGGACAAAATAGCCAGTATAGCCGCCGCTAGCATGGTCCACCTATGTATTTTCAAGAATAATCCTCCTTAATCTCCTAAAATGCTTAACTCTCCTGCAAGAATCATTTTCACCATTTCAGATTTCTATCGAAAAGTGAATTTGACTCTATTTTAAAGATTATCCATAGATAAGAGGTTAAGGATTCTTCTCGATCCGGAATCAATTTTTTCTTTTTTGGACAACCCACCAACCGCCAAGGGTAGCTAAAGAGAAGCAAAACAATAAAATATACATGTTATAGAAAAGTGAGTTGGTGTATATATTTACGGGGCCAAGAACCTGGATCAATGACTCCTCGTCGCCGTTATGACGGAGGGAAGCGAGTGTAAGTTTGATTTTACGAAGCTCCAGGAAGAGAGATAAGAAAAGTGTGCCTACGGACAGGATTGGAATAAGTGAATGATATGACAACTTTGCAATATAGTCCTGCAGGATATCAAAATACCGTACCGCAATGACAAACGTGAACAACATCAACATCATCAGCGTGGCCCAACCAGGATACAGCAGCAGCATGCCGGGATTGCCGTTACCTGAATAACCTGTTCTTCGGACCACCGTAAATACATCGACGAGAATAGCAAACAGCGTACTTAGAAGCAGCAGCGACAGATACATGATCCATGTCTTAGCGGACATCCAAGCATCCCCCCTTGATGAAAAATGATATTCCATAAAAAGAAGCCATATGGGAAAGTATGCTGCTCTTGCCTCCCAAAGGCTTCTAATGCTTCCCTGACTTTAGTGTTTATGACGTGCATATTTGCCATAATCGGGTACGGCAAGCTCGCCAAAGCGTTGTGCCAACATATGAAGTCCATCCATCAGCTGTTCACCTGAAACCGGACTGCCATGGCCTGTGACGGCAAATGCCGGCCGCAGCGCCTCAAGCTTCTTCACTGATTCATGTGCCGCGTCCCAGTCCGGTGTGAAGTAACGAGGTGGACCGCTGATCTCCATTTTCTGTGTAAGCACGCTGTATAGTTGGTCTTGTCTCACCGTAATAAAAGCATCCCCGGCGATCAGCATCCGATCCTTCTCCCGAAAGAGAGAAACATGACCGGGCGTATGGCCAGGCGTATGCATCCAGCGGAAGTCAGGCAGCCCCGGCACGCTCCCATCATCAGGAAGGGAATGCACCCATGAACCGAGCTTCAGCGGCTCATGGGGAAAAGCAAAGGACAGCTTAGCCAGCATCCCCCCTTCAACCGTCGGATCCGGCTTAGGATAGCTTTTCTCACCAGTCAGATACGGAAGCTCTTCTGTATGAGCGTACACAGGAACCTGCCATTCCCGAATCAGATCCACAAGGCCACCCACATGATCAAAATGCGCGTGTGTCAGGATGATGGCTTTGGGCCGTGAATGCGGTCCAAAACGATCACGAGTCATGGCTAGGATCTCATCTGCTGAGTTGGGCATGCCTGCATCCACCAGCACAAATGAATCCTTTCCAGGTAAACCGATAGCCACGAGATTGACAATTTGAGTGGTGAAGGCATACACATCTGCTTGGAGTTCAACACCTTTGCCACTCGCAACGGACGTAGCCGGTATGTAGTGATAATCGTCTCCGTAGTGAATCTGCTGCTCGTTGTCGGTATCCATTTACCAGACCTCTTTTCATCAAAATACCTGTCTAACAGATATCTTGTCTTCAACCATCAAGTTTATTCTTCAACATCCATTGTGTCTGTCTGGCGCTCCTTTTTGCTGCTACGCCTGATATCAAAATCCCTGCACCTGAAACCGAGCAGATCAGGACGCCCACTGAAATGAAAAGCTCAGGCAATCCAATAGCAGAAGCACAGTATGTCCCGTACATCACGCCAAATGGAGTCATTGCCCGTGTCAGCATGGAACGGACTGAAAGAACTTGTCCCAGTACATTTTCCGGGACGATTCTGTAATACAGCGTATTACTGTATACATTCCAGAATGGCATCATGATTCCTGCCGCCATTTCGATAACAAGTGCAGGCGTGATCCGGTTTGTCATGGCAAGCAGAATATAAGTTATTCCACCGCCAAACAGCGCAGCACTCATGATGACATACAGATATGCACCAGGTTCACGCAGGCGGCCGACAATGATACTGCCAAGAACATATCCAAGAGGAAAAGCCGCCGAAAACAAACCGTAATCAAGCGGGCCACCGCCCAGCAATCCTGTTACATACGGAACGTACATCGCTTGAGTCGCGAAAACGCCAAAGCTGGTTACCGATATGAGAAGCGCGAGTCCATATAGGATTTTATTCCGTTGATAGATCTGTAATCCCTGCTTGAAGCTACCTTTCCAGGTGCGGCGTCCCCCGGAAGTTTGAGGTTTTTCCTGTATGTAAGCAGCGGATATCCATGCACCTATAAAAAGCATCATGATCAGCAGTAATAATACTTCAGAGGTAAAAATCCCCGTCAATATCCCCGCTGCAGGCAGTGTTAGGACTCTTACAAGCTGTACCGTGCCCGAGAGGGCTGCATTGACACGTACAAGCCGGTCGGCAGCCGCCAGCTTGGGGATAAGTGCTCCCGCCGCAGCGTCGTAGATCTGAATGGAACTCATAAAAGAGCCTATCCATAAAATATATGCTTCTCTATAGCCCGCTATCCACATCAGCCAGACAAATAAATAGGCAGTTCCGCGTATCGTATCGGATATTTTCATTACCGTCACCCGTTTCCACCGGTCAATGAACGGGCCTGCAATCCACTGTACAAGCCACTGCCCTGCTATGTTGAGGAGCCATAAACCTCCCATCGCCATTTTGGATCCGGTCAACTCGTACAGCATCCACGATAGAATAAACGTTCCGAATGTTCCAGCAAAGGCCGAGCGCATCTGGTCGGCGCACAGCCATCCAAGATTCCCGCTCCAAGTTCTGCTCACGATTCAACCTCCATACGGGAGTTATTGTTCCTTATATGCCACACCCAGGAAGCGATGCAGGTCTTGGTCATGATGATCCAGTGAACTCTGGTTCCACGAATAGCTGCCCTCTTTTACACGGACCAGTCCCGCCCCTCGCAAAATGGCCAGATGATGATGTACGGTAGTCTTACCCATACCCAGCAATTCAGTGAGTTCCTTGAGTGAACGGTCTTGCTCGGAAATGAGCTTTAACGCACGCAACCTTTTATCGTCTCCTAAGGCTTTATATAATTGAATAAGCTCGCCGGGAGGCTGATATAGATCATTTTCTGGCGTTAGACTTGCCTCGCTGACGGGATAATAGAAAATTTGGGTCTCCTTCATATTGGCTTCAATCGTCCAAGGACGGTAAATCACATGCGGAATCAAAAGCACCCGGCTGACACCCGCTTCAGGCTTATACTCGACTCCAGCAGCCCGCAGAACCACCTCTTCAGGCGTGCAGCTTCGCAGCAGATTCTTTTTCATGATCAAGTCACGTTCCAAAATCCCTTTCTTTTCTTCAGCCTCTGCAAACGTAATTTCCTGATCCCAAAGCTGAAGCAAAGACGTAAGATGGCGTTTTAAGACGTTTGCATCATTTCCGGTGACCGTCTGAATCATTTCCGGGAAAAACGGATGTCCCTGACAGGCACGGATCAACTCTTCGGCAGCCTCATGATCGCCATGTGCCGACTTGAGCCGAACTGCTTCCTGTCCGCTCTCCAAATAAGGAAGTACTAAAAATTTGAAATGCGAGTCCTCCAAAGACCAGACAAAATCCACAAACTCTTGTGTTGAAGCAAACGGATGTGTATGCAGCAGCTGAAGTAACATCTTCCACGTCTGATGCTTTTCACAGAATTCCAGCCTCTGTGCAAGCTCACCGGATACAGAATCCCGAAGCAGCTGCCAGTAGGATGCAGGTTTGTCCATAGATTCATGCAGTCTTGCGTTCGTAACCGCGGCAATACCCAGAGCACTTTCGAATATCAGTGAGCTGTATAACTCCACTTGATAGGTACTTCTTTTGAATGACATATCCAAAATATGCATTTACTCGAACCCCCATTTACCTTATTATCCCAGCCTATACATATTCTATTTTAATTGAACTGATTATTCAATATATTTTTAATATATTTAATTTCAAGACGAAACCTCCTTTGCAAAAGCAAAAAGACGTGCTTGGATTGACCGTTGGTAACGATCAGCAAATCCAATACACGTCTTTTGCTTATGATGTAATACTGCCACAGTCAGGCAGTTATTCTGAAAGGAATTTCAATAACCGGTACAGGAATACAGCTGCCTCAGCACGGGTCGTCTTATTGGTTGGATGGATCATTCCATGATCACCTTGAATCAGACCCTGCTTGATCATACCTGCAATACTGCCTTTGGCATAAGTGGATACTTGGTTAGCATCCTTGTAGCCATCAATCTCTGCCAGATCTCCTTCGATCTCTGCCTTTTTCAATGCCTGGACTGCTCGTTCTACCATCACCATCATATCTTGTCTTGTAATCTTTACGCTCGGTTCAAACCTGCCGCCATCCGTGCCTGTAACAATGCCGAGCTGCTTCGCTGCAGCTACAGCCTCATAGTAATAGTCCTGAGGCTTAACATCTGTGAATGCATCTGCTCCAGCCGCCTTCAAATTTAGCGCTCTAATCAACATTAAGATAAAGTCTGCTCTGCTCACCTGCTCTGCTGGACTGAATGTCCCCGCCGATGTTCCTTTGACGATGCCTAGAGCAGCCAATTTCTCAACCGCTTCGTTGGCCCACGCATGGCGGTCGAGATCTGTAAACTGCGATGCAGGCTGTTCGTAAAATACGGCATATACACCTGTATGGTCTGTTTGGAAGCGGACGTAATTGCCGGATTCGGAATAGGTTGTTCCCTTCATCTTTGAATCTATGCCTTGTTCATTCATCGACAAAACTCCGATTCTTGAAGTGTCCTCACGCCCGGCAGGTAAATACGGTATCGTGACCGTCATGGGTGTCTTCTCATTCTTCCATGGAATGGATTTCCCGTCCGCCATCATCTCCAGCCCTATGATCGGTCTGCTGCCTGTTTGAGCTTGTGCAGCTTGGTCCAAAGATTGTCGCTCCCGCTCACTAATGACAAGTCGCAGCTGCTTGCCGATCCCTGTTGATTGTGCAAGCAGCTCACCGGATAGCTGCACGGCTGCTTTTGGCGTGATCACCTCAAGGATCAAATGAGGATAGCCGGACAAAAATGCTGCCGGAAGATCCACTGCATACTTTGCTGCATCTCCATTTTTCTTAAGCTCAAGTGTCACCTTCAGCTTACCATCAGGATCTGATTTTGCTAGTGACAATGCCTTTCGCATATCCTGCTCACTTACAGTGCTGACAGCTGTTTTTCCATCCGTATCCAGCTTGGAGCTGAATACAGCCTTCACTGAACCATCCTTTTGCAGCTGAAATCCTTCTGAACCCGAAGCGGCCGGAATGTTTGAAACTCCATTGCTTCCATCTCCCCCACCGCTGTTCCCGTTATTTCCGTTATTTCCGTTATTTCCGTTATTTCCAGTATTTCCGCCGTTGCCGTCACCCCCTGCAGGGACTCTTTTGTATTCAAACGTTACTTTTACAGGCATGCTCATATCATCCGTGGACAAATTCGCTACATAGGTTCCCTCTACATCCCCGGTAAGTGTGAATTCGAAATGGAAGCTTCCGGCTTCTGAACTCGTTGTTTGAGCCGCGCGTTGAATCTTGCCCTGGGGATCAAGCACCTGTAAATTCACTTTGGCCAGTTCGCCATTCATCACAAGCCCATCAATGGTCACTTTTTTAGATGCTGCATCAATCACAGCTTTCATGCCTTCTATGTTCTTAACGTCCCCGCCACCCGAGAGGTTGTATATGCCAAATTCATAAAAAGAATATCCGTAGTCCGTGGCTCTTTCTATGCCTTGAAATTTCATGTATCTCGCTTTGATCGGGTCAAAATGAACCGTTTCTTTTCCGTCACGCGCTGTAATGACTCCATCATGATCCTTCACTACAGAGGTCCAGTTTTGCTTATCATCAGATACGAGGAGTCTGTATGTTTTAGCACGGGCATATTCCCAATCGATTCTAACAGAATCCATCTCCTTCACTTCCCCGAGATCGATCTGGTACCAGGTATTATCCTTGTAATCACTCGCCCATCTTGTGGACGGGAATCCATCCACTGCCTTGCCGGGTGCATAATTCGGATTGGACCCTTCGACTGAGGATGCCTCCACAGCTTTATTCTGAGCCAGATTTCCAGCGAGGTAATAGACCTCCTCCTTCAGCGTGTTGTAGGCTTCATCTGAAATCATCATATCCTTGTTCATAAGGTCCAACTTCGCATTAAATCCCTTTAAATAGGTGACAACCTGCGCTTGATCAACGCCCTCGAAGCGTTTCATCATTTCCAAATAATTATTCAGTGAGCGTGCCGCTTCTGCATTCTTGAACTGTTTCTTTTCCTCAAAGCGGTTAACTAACGTTTTCATACCTACAGCACTGGTTGACGCTTCGATCACATACGAGGATTTTTGGGATTTGCCAGCTGCTACGGTGATGATCAGTTCATGCTTGCCTGGCTTCCCGGCCAAATCAATAACGGTTCCGGAAGTGTAAGCCTTACCATCAAACGTAGCTGTTACTTTAGTTAGACCGCTTCCATCATCATTTTTGACTTCCCATGCAAACTGAACCGGCTCTGTATCCGGCACGGTTGCTCCGGTTTGGAGCGTTTGCCCGTTCATATGCACCACCGCCTCCGGCGGGGCAGCATTGTTGATTTGATAGGTCCCGTTCACGAACTGATACAACCAATCATACATAATACGCGTTGCAGCATCCGTGCTCACTGCTGAATCATGTACGGCATTATTGCCTTGATAGTAAGCTTTGAACCCGTTCTGCATAAGACCTGTTTCTACGCCGCTGTTCAAGTAATCGATATAACGCTCGCGGAATACGCCATCGGTCAGCATCCGATCATCAAATTCAAGTTCATTGGACATCCCGTACTGCTTAGCTATATTTGCAGCATCCTCCAGACGGTCATAGCCCATTTCCTCGAAGAAATAGTTAGGCTGGAAGGCAACGGCATCAAACCCGACATCCTTCCACATGTAGCTTTTATACGCCAAAAAGTGCGGAATCCAGAAAAATTTCAGATTCATATCATGGACTTTCGTACTCACCGAACGTAGCAAATCCGGTCCCGTCTCACTCGTACTGATTTGTTCTTCCAGCCAGTACATGCCAACGAGTTCAAGATTGGAGTAATTCTCTTCCCCCCATCTCTTCTCTACTTCACTTAACCACCATTGAACCGCCTTTTCTCTATTTGCAAGCGCTTTCTCTTTTCCGACTGCTGAATTGTTAAAACTCTCTGAAACACCATCACCATCAACGTCGCCGAAATCTTTGATGCTTTCGCCTGGATCCGGAATCATTAAGACAACCTTTTCCTTATGATCAGGCTGATTCAGCTCGGATCCGACTTCCTTGGTCGCTTCATTTAGCTGCTGCATATCGCCTGTTTCCGCAAATGTTTTATCCAGATACCATCTCCAATCCTCCAAATTCGCGCTTCCGCCATAATCATGACCGGATGGTGACGTAATTCCGAGATAAAGGATACCATCAAAGAGCCAATCTGTGGGTTTTCCGGACTGATCCACATAACTGATGTTCGGAATAATCCGCTCCTTTGTCCAGGTTCCCTTATCATTCGCGTATTGTCCGTTATAAAGTAGGCCAAGATTGTGAATGTCCGCCGTTGCTGCTCCCGGCTGTAAAAATCCCGGCTGCTCCGCAGGAACCGATTCCGCCCCTTCAACCTTTCCGTCTGTACCCCAAATTTCGATCTCATCAATGAAGCACCAATTTGTAGGATGCATGGAGAAGGTTACTTTCACATAACGGGCATAAGCCATCTGCGCGTTCAAATTCCCGCTTTTGATTCCATCCCTGCTTCCTTTCCACTCAAAGGTCTCATCTCTTGGTGGTCCATCTCCCCAGAGAAGCTGGGTAGCATTGTTAGAAAGCAGCCCCCAATTTTCTTTGTCGTCAGAGACGTACATGGAGACCGTCAGGGGTACAAGGATCGAATTCGTCGGATAATCCTGCAGAAAATGAGCTTTAATATTCGCGACCGACTTTTTCTCGCCTAAATCGAACACGACTTCCCGTGTCTTCTTATGAAGCTGTCCAACCCAAGCTGGATCTGACATATTCAATTCGCCGTGTATCCCATCTGTAAGCTTATTGCCATCATCCGGATGTGCCGCTTCCGGTTCCTCCGACCATTCATAATGAAGTCCAGCAGCAAGATTGCGAAGCTCCGGCGAACCTGCTTCTACCGGCATTGGTGATTCTTCCGTTTGTGCTGGCGGCTCCTCTGTTTCCACTACCGGATCTTCCGGGTCTTCCGTTTCTTCCGGCTTCACCGCTGGCGGCTCTGTCTCACCTTCAGGTTCTTGTGAGGCCTCTGCCGGATCCTTAAGTTCTATGCCATCTGCCGGGTCAGGATCTCCAGTCTGAATGGCTTGTATGGTTGGAACCAGTTCTTTTGCTTGTGCGGCCGGAACCCATGTCAATAATAGGACCACGCTCATTACAATAGCTCCCCATCTTGTATTCAATCTCATCAAGGCCAGCTCCCTTTCAATTCTTGAGTAAGAAAAATAACTGCAGAATTACACATCCCATGAACAATTTCCTTTTTAAAATAAAACTTTTGTCATGATTTCACTTGACGTCATTTCCTCCTTTCCAGGGTCAGCATAAAAAACGAAAGCATCATTCAATGACTCTACTGTAACATTAGGTAACTTATCGCTTGCTTCAAAGAGATAATTGATTACTTTTAATATACTTTTGTTTACGCTTCCTTTTAGAATGAAAATTCGCGCATAAAAGTCGGCAATTCCTAGTAAAATAAGGCCCCGTCCTGAAATGGACGGAGCCTTATTTTATAAGCAAGATGCATGTAACGAACAGCATATGGACTTATATTTTTGTAGAGACGTCTTTAGTACGACGAATATCGGGTCGCATTGTATAAACTCGCCCAAATATCATGCGTTTCTGCTCCGATATACCAATAGGCAAATCCCGCCACGCCGCGCTTTGCTGCCATCATCGTCTTTAGCCCGAGGGAACGGCCGTCTTCCACCCAAATTCGATGCTGGCTGCCCTGACGAGTGTAAGTAACAACATACTGTCCAAGCCCTGCATCCCATGTCCGGTTATAATAAACGGAACGAATGCGCTGTCCCTGCTGAATCAGAGATAGCTCTTCGGATACAGCTCCACCGGATTGCAAGGTCCAATCCCGCGTATAATAAGGTAGTGCCAGGATGGTCTTAGAGGCTGGAACCACAGAAAGCAAACGGTTGGTCGCTGATTCAACCCAAGGCAGCGATGATACGGATCCAGCAATTGGATCACCGTCCCAGTGTTCATCATAGCCCATTAACACCACGTAATCCGTATAACGCCCAAGTGCCTCATAATCGAAGGCTTCCGTCCAGTCCGTTCCCAGATCCGGAGAGACATCGATGGATAATACAGCCCCGGCACTGCGCAGGCTCGTACCAAGCTCCGAAATAAATGCCGTGAGGTTAAGCCGGTCCTCCGGACTGACATTTTCAAAATCTATATTGATACCAGACAATCCATAGGTCTTTACATAACTTATCAGCTTCTGAATGACTGTTTTCCGTTTGCTTTCATCTGAAAGAATTTGATGCGTCAAAGCCGAATCTGAATGATTCCCGAGCATCGCCCATATTTTTTTATTATTTTGTTTAGCCCAGGTTGAAAGGCTGGTGTCTGCATGATTTGAAATAGGAACCTGTGCATTCTCCAGGAAAAACCAACGGGGAACCAGCGTATTGACGTTGGTGCTTTTGATTTTCTCTATAAATTGGGAGGTTGTGAGTCCGTTCTGCCAGCCAACCTGGATGCCAAGATTCGTTGTCTTGTGAATCGCCTTCGACCATACTTTATCCTGCAGCACTCTGTCCAGAACCGCCGCTGTTTCTTCCCGGGTCATCGTATCCGCCGGACGAAATTTGCCGCCAGCTCCTTCCATTAGACCAAGCGTGCGTGCCGCCAGCACGTAAGGAGCTGCCCAGGGTGCAACCTCACCGGAATCCACATACGGCAAGTTACCTCCTGTGGTGGTACCGGGGTCTACCTTCAGGGCGCGTACAATGAGCACAGCCGCTTCCTGTCTGGTAATCCGGGCAGCCGGCATAAACTGGGTTTTGCTCTTACCCTCCACGATTCCAAGCTGGATGGCAGCTTCGACCCAGCCGTAATACCAGCTTTTCGCGGAAACATCGCCGAAAGATGGCATATCGGCATTTACCGGTGCAAGTTTCAGCAATCGATCCGCCATAGTTACAAATTCGGCGCGTGTCACATTCTTCTTCGGCTCAAATTTGCGGTTGCCCGTTCCGTCTACGACACCTTCTTTTACAAGTTCTGTGATTTCCTTTTTGGCAAAGCTGCCAGCGATATCGTCAAACGGCAATGTGGTTGATTGAGCTGCCGCAGAAACGCCTTCGAATGCTCCGAATAGGAGTGCAGACGCCATCAGCACAGTCAAAACTCTATTTTTTATTTTCAAGGGGATGCCTCTCTTTTTATATAGAATAAAAGATTTCTAATTCACTTCTTCTATCCTATCAAAAAGGCATGACGAGGTAGACGCCCAAATCATGGAAAGCATGATGGTCGGCCTGCTGAATCAATAGATTTGTAATTTTATAAATGAGGGAATATAATTTTCTTCCGGCATATTCTAATAGAATCGGAGGATAACTGTTTATGCAAAATAACCGGAACGAAAAAGTTTATTTGCAGCACTTACATATTGAGCATGCTCAAGCTCTGCTGGATCTCAGACTCCATAATCATGAGTATTTGCAACCTTTTGAACCGATCCGCGATGCGTCTTATTTTACGGTGGAAGGACAGGAAAAAGACATTCAAACCGGACTCGGTGATAAAGATCTGATCTCATCCCACTTGTTCGGAATTTTCTTAACCGATTCGAACGAGCTGGTCGGCAGAGCTGCGCTGACGGGCATCGCCCGCGGTCCATTTCAAAATGCAAACCTTGGCTATTTTATAGGTCAGGATCATCAGGGAAAGGGTTATATGACTGAGGCTGTACGTCTTTGTGTCCAGTATGCCTTTGAAGAGCTGGGTCTTCACCGCGTTCAAGCCGGCGTGATGCCTAAAAATACGCCTTCGCTGCGCGTCTTGGAAAAAGCGGGCTTCCGGAGTGAAGGACTCGCCAAAAGGTATTTACGCATCAATGGAGTCTGGGAGGATCATCAGCTATTTGCGATCACAAGAGAGGATTGGGAATAAGCAACCCCCTTGTTTAGAATAGAAAGACCCGGCCCACTGGGGATCGGGTCTTTCTATTCTAGCGCTGACTTATAGCTGTTTGACCATATGGTAATATACATGGCCGTTAATCATAATTTCTTTGTCCACTGCATAACCGAGATGAAGATACAATGAGTAGGCTCTGCTGTTATCCGTCACAACAGCCATGGCATTTTTCTTATAGCCGCGTTCCTTGGCTCTTTCTTCGGCCGCATGGATCAGCTTGGTCCCGATACCCTTACCGCTGAATTTCGGTGAAACCGATAATGTGTCAATATAAAACTCATCTTCATCCGATTCTTTATCCAGCTTGAGATCCGGATCATTCTTCATGGAGCGCAGCCGCTCCAGAATGGGTTGGTCCAGTTCTGCGATTTCATCTCCGCCGTAGGCGATAATCACGCCAGCAACCTGACCCTCGACTTCCTGGACAATGGCCTGATGATAAGAAAGACGCCCTTGGTCTGCGGCAAAATACTGCTCGAGCACCTGAACCGCATCCTGTTCACGTTCTTCTCCTGTCAGCTGATGAGCGACATCATGCAGGGCATCATACAGCAATCTAGCTGCTTGCTTCGCATCTTCGCGTACTGCCGATCTGATCTTCATGTTGTTTTTCCTCCCGTATTACCTGTTCTTCTTCAATTATAGTCCAGCTTCCGAAGCGGAACAAATGGCATGGACGAGCTCCAAGGCCTTTTCAACGCCCAATTGTTCCTTTTCACTCCCGTTCAAGCGGTTCAGCCATTCAACCTGGCCCTCTGCAGCGGCTTTTCCTACGATGATCCGCAATGGAGCACCGATCAGATCAGCATCCTTGAATTTCACACCAGGACGCTCATCACGGTCATCCAGAATGACGTCGATTCCTGCAAGCTTGAGCTTCCGGTAAAGTTCTTCGGCCAGTCCCGTCTGCACCTCATTCTTCATGGATACAGGAATGATATGGACCTGGAACGGAGATAATTGAAGCGGCCATAAGATTCCGGTCTCCGATTGATACTGCTCAGCTACAGCAGACATCAGGCGAGATACACCAATCCCGTAGCAGCCCATAATCATCAGCTCTTCCCTGCCGTCCGCATTCGTAAATTTTGCATCAAGCGATTTGCTGTATTTCGTTCCAAGCTTGAAGACATGACCAACCTCGATGCCGCGGCTGAAAAGCAGCTTCTGTCCGCAATGCGGGCAGCAATCATCTGCTGATGCATTCCGGTAGTCCCCAGTCTTTAAAGCCTTGAAATCTCGGCCAGCATGGATATGGCGAACATGATAGTCCTTTCGGTTTGCTCCTGCAATGCCATCAACGACAGATGCGGCTCCCAAATCTAAGTAGACAGGGATATCCAGGCCAGCCGGTCCCGCAAAGCCATGCGGTGCACCGGTCAGTTTCTCCACTGTCTGAAGATCGGCCAGCTCGACATTCGATGCTCCAAGTGCATTCTTTAGCTTAAATTCATTGACCTCATGATCTCCCCGCACCACAACCGCGATCGGCTGGTTGTCCGCCATATATACCATGGTTTTCAGGAATGCTTGGGAATTCTCGTTAAGAAAAGCACTTAATTCTTCAATGGTTCTTATGTCTGGAGTGTATATTTCCTCCATATCCGGAACCTTTACATCCATAGAAGCTGGGCTTTCTTGTTGATAAAATATCGCCTTTTCCAGATTCGCCGCATAATCACATGCTGAACAGGTGACGATTGTATCTTCTCCAATATCAGCAAGCGCCATAAATTCAAGTGTCTCGCCTTCCCCGCCGATAGAACCGGCCTCGGCCTCGACTGCCTTAAACCGCAAACCGCATCTTTCAAAAATCCGGCGGTATGCCTGAACCATGGATTGATATGCTTCGTCCAGACCCTGCCAATCCGCATCAAACGAGTAGGCATCCTTCATCAGGAATTCCCTGCCCCTTAAGAGACCAAAACGGGGACGACGTTCATCCCGGAACTTGGTCTGAATCTGATATAACCGCAGCGGCAGCTTTCGATAGGTATTCACTTCTGCTGCCACAAGCGAGGTTATAATCTCCTCATGGGTTGGACCAAGCACAAAGCCACGATCATGACGGTCCTCAAGCCGGATCAACTCCGGCCCGTATTCTGTATATCTGCCAGATTGCTCCCACAACTCGGAGGGCTGCATGGCCGGCATCAGCAGCTCTTCAAAGTCGGAGGTACCCATTTCCTGCCGGATGATCTGTTCCAGCTTATGCAGAACACGATATCCGAGCGGCAAATAGCTGTATATTCCCGCAGCCAGCTGCCTTATATAACCTCCCCGTAGCAGCAGCTGATGACTCACCGCTTCCGCCTCGGATGGAGCTTCTCGGAGTGTTGGAAGCAGCATGTATTTTTGTCTCATAAATCTCATCTCCCTTATTTTCGGATACAAAAAAAACACATCCACCCCGGTCTAGGGACGAATATGTTCGTGGTACCACCCTTTATTCAACAGCTCGCCTGCCCTTTAGCAGTACATAGCTATCCTCATGGTCAACTTAACGGGGTTTTTCCCGGCCTGGAATACTCAAATCTGCAGATTCTTTCATCCGGCAGCTCACAAGATAGGGAAGCTCATAGCATGTGCGAAACCTTACAGCCAAGGGTTTCTTCTCTGGGGCACGATGGACTTTCAATGAACTATGGGTCTTGGTCACAGCTTTTCGTTTATAACAAACTCAAGGTTGTTTTTCCATACCTTACAGGATGATGAAGAATGATGTCAAGTATTCACAAAAATCCCGCCTATTCCGAAATCGTCTATGCGATACGGAGAAGGCGGGATTTTTGAGTTAAGCTGCGAAATATTATTTTTGGTCAAACATCTTCGGCAGACTCTCTTCAAATGGTGCGTAAGCAATACCGTTCTGTGTAACAATGGCCGTAATCAGGGAGTGATCCGTCACATCAAAAGCAGGATTATACACATGTACATCCTTTGGAGCCATCGGTTTCTCATACCACTGGCTGGTCACTTCATCATCCGAACGCAGTTCAATATGGATATCATCTCCGGTCTTGCACTCCAGATCAATCGTCGAAAGCGGCGAACATACATAGAACGGGATGCCATAATGCTTCGCCAGGATGGCGACTCCTGATGTTCCGATTTTGTTCGCGGTGTCCCCGTTGGCTGCGACTCGGTCACATCCTACCAATACAGCTTGCACCTTGCCTTCCTTCATCACGATCGATGACATGTTATCACAGATCAGCGTGACATCAACGCCGGCTTCTTGTAATTCCCAGGCCGTTAGACGCGCGCCTTGCAGCAGTGGACGGGTCTCGTCGGCATATACCTTAAAGTTATACCCTTGTTCCTGACCCAAATATATTGGGGCCAATGCCGTGCCATACTTGGCTGTGGCAATCGTTCCGGCATTGCAGTGGGTCAGAATTCCCCAGTTTTCTTTCAGCAAAGACAGCGCATGTTTTCCGATGCTCTCACACACCTGCTCATCTTCCTCACGAATCCATTCAGCTTCCTGACGCAGCGCTTCCTTCACTTCGCTTAAGGATTTGCCCGCTTCCTGAAGAAGGCGGCTCTCCATACGGTTCAACGCCCAGAACAGATTAACCGCTGTAGGTCTTGATGATGCAAGAAAAGACTTTACTTCAGCAAAATCTTTGTGCAGTTCCTCATAGGTTTTCGCTTGAGATGCTTTTGTACCCAGATACAAGCCATAGGCTGCTGCGATTCCGATCGCCGGTGCTCCGCGCACTTTTAGTTTATATATAGCATCCCATATATCCTTCATTTCTTTTAAATGCAGGAACACCTTCTCATTCGGCAGAACGGTTTGATCCAGAATGATTAGCGTATCATTCGCATCATCTAACACGACAGATTGGATCATCTTGAATTCAGTCGAATTATTGTCCATTGCAAGTCCCACTCCTTACAGATCTGTTTCTCTCGAATCTATATATTTGGCAACTACCTGAATGAAATCCTCACCTGTCAACATGCCTGAGCGCCCCATGATGAACGCTTTCCCCATCCGCAGGCACAGCTTCTCTGCATCCGCTCTGGTATCGGCATCCGCTATGCTGGTAATATCCTTTACGTGAGCCAGTCCGAGTGTTCTGCGGATCAGTTCCAATCCCGTCACAGCCGAGGTATCCTGAATGATCTGATTCAGATAGTATCGATCGAAACCAGGGATCCGTGCCATACGGTCTGTTGCCCTTTCCTGGAACATTTTCAGAAATTTCTCTCGGAACATGTTAATGACATCCTTCACGCTGGAAAGCAGCCATGCTTTCTGCGCTTCCTTTGCCGCCGGATTTTCTATCACACTGTCCGCATTAATATAGGCAAACAGCAGATGGGCAATCACATTACCTATATCATAACCTGCAGGCCCATAGAAGGCGAACTCCGGATCTATGATTTTCGTTGAATCTTCTTTAATAAAAATAGATCCTGAATGAAGATCCCCATGCAGCAGTGACTGCGCATGGTTCATAAATTCAAATTTCAGCTTGGCTGTTTCGAGCAGCAGCGCCTCATCATCCCATAAAAAGGATTGTGCAAACTCACGTGTGGGTTCAAATATATCATTCCGCGGGCAGTCATAAAATGGCTCCGTGTAGACCAAATCTTCAGAAATTTCGCAAAGATCGGGATTAATGAAGCTTTTCACCAAATCTTTCTTGGCTTTATGATCCATCACCACATCGGATGTCAGCAGCAGCGTATTCACCATGAAGGTGGAGATATGATCTGCAAAGAGCGGAAATTGTCTGTGCTCTAGCAGTGCTTTTCTCATAATATCATGATCGGACAAGTCTTCCATTACGCAGCAGTTCATCACCGGATCATAGTTATAGATTTGTGGAACCAACCCCGGAGCCAGCTCATTCTGCAGCTTCAGGATTTCGCTTTCAATCCGGTTGCGATCCGTGGATACCTTGATGTCTGCCGAGATTCGCGCAACAGGACCTGCTTGTTTGATAATCATGGACTTGCCGCTGGCAGAATCAATGATACGGAACACATAGTTCAGGTTGCCGTCACCAATTTCTTTGCAAGAAAGCTTGGCATCCTGATCAAAGACGTTCAGCCGGGTCACGGCATAATCCAAAACATCGGTTTCGTCCATCGTGAAATATTCATTGTACTCACGCATAAGAATCGAACTCCCCTATACTATTTAGATTTGTAATAAGTAATTGCAAGTGCGAAGGCTAGCACCGTACCTTTGACAATATCCATCGCATAATAAGGAACGCTCAACATAACCAGCCCATTCTGCAAAATACCGATCAGAACGGCACCGACAAAAGTACCTATCGCATTGGGTTTGCCTGCACCCAGTACTGCGAATCCGATGTAGGCTGCGGCTACGGAATCCATCAAGTAAGGGGCTCCCGAATTCACTTCAGCAGTCATGACGCGGGCACCCAGCATGATCCCGCCGATTGCAGCGAAAGCCGCAGATAAAAGGTACGCAGCAATGCGGTATTTATTGACAGGGATACCCGACAGCTTGGCCGCCTCCATATTCCCCCCTATTACGTACATATAACGACCATGCTTGGTATACTTCAAGAATATATGGACGATAACAACCACGACAAGCATGATAATAATAATCCATGGAACTTGACCGATCTTCGCAAAGATGGGACTGATGATTCCCGTCGAGAAGGATCCGTCCGGCATAATCATGTTTTGAGATAGGGTTGCTCCCTTGGTATAGGTTTGAGCAATACCCTGGAATACGAACATCATGGCCAGCGTCAGCAGCATATCCTGTATTTTCAGCTTGACGATCATAAACGAATTGATTATCCCTGCGGATAAACAGATTAAAATCGTCAAAATGATGCTCATCCATACGCCTTGTCCATGCCACACGAACATCGAGATCACGAGTGCGTTGGCAAGGGAAGCCACCGAGCCGACAGAGAGGTCAAATCCGCCTACGGACAAGGAAATGGTAATCCCAATCGCAATAATCGTAACGATCGAGATGGAACGGAGAATATTGACGATGTTGGAAGGCTGCAGAAAACTGTCTGACATCACCCCAAAGACGATAATAAGAAGACCAATCGTGATCAGGGTGCCATATTTATATAGAAAATCAAAAAATCCAAATGACTTGGGAGTCTTTGAGGTTTGGATTGTTTTGGCTGTATTCATACTTACCTTCCTCCCGTTGAGTAGAACAATATTTCTTCTTCATTGGTTTCGCATGTCAGCAGTTCTTTGGCAACCATTCCGTCATAAAGTACATACACGCGATCTGTAATACCTATCATTTCCGATAATTCGCAGGAAGCGTAGATAATACATTTCCCCCTCTGCGCAAGCTGGAATATCAATTCAAAGATGTCTTTCTTTGCTCCAACATCGACACCTTTGGTTGGTTCATCGAAGATATACACGTCAGCATCCGTCATGAGCCATTTTCCGATGGCTACCTTTTGCTGATTTCCCCCGGAAAGGTTTTGAACTCTCGTATTCTCGCTCGGGGTCTTGATCCCCAAGTTCTGAATGACTTCCCGAGCTGCATTGTTTTCCTTCTTGAAGTTCAAGAATGTATTCATCGTACAGAAATTTTTCAGGTTGACGGCAGTGATATTGGTAGTAACCGATTCAGTTACCCATACACCTTCTTTGCGCCTCTCTTCGGGAACAAGTGCAATGCCCTGTCTTACCGCTTCGTCCGGACTACGCAGGCGCAGCTTCTTTCCATGCAAGGTTACATCACCGGAGTTCGACTTCCCCATTCCAAACAGCGCTTTGCACAACTCTGTTTTTCCTGCTCCTACCAGGCCTGCTATGCCTATAATTTCGCCTTTTTTGGCATGAATGTGGATGTCCCTGATTTTTTCTCCGTCACTAAAGTTCTTCGTTTCAAATACAGTTTCACCTTTTTGGATGTCTATCTTAGGGAATTGATCTCCCAGCTTTCGGCCTAACATATATTCCACGACTTGATTTTGAGTCATATCCTGAATGCTCTCTTGTACAACAAATTCTCCGTCTCTCATGACGGTGATATCGTCACAAATTTCGAACAGTTCAGGCAGACGATGGGAAATGAAAATCACGCCGACATTTTCCAGTTTGAGATCCCTGACAATACGAAACAACTCTTCAGTCTCCGAATGACTTAAAGGTGCTGTCGGTTCGTCCAGAATAAGAAACCTGCAGGTTTTGGAAATGGCTCTTGCAATCAGCACCATCTGCTTCTCTGCCAGTGTCAGTTCACTGACCAGCTTTTTGGAAGAAACCTTGACATTCATCTTCTCCAGAATTTCTTTCGCGTGTTTATGAATATGCCCCCAAGAGACAATCTGTTTTTTGCCCATATCATTCACGGTATAATCGAGCATAATATTTTCGCCTACCGTTAAATAAGGAACCAGTGCGGTATCAACTTCTTGATAAACGATCTGAATCCCCAGATCCTTCGCATCCTTCGGATTACGAATATGTACCGGTTCATCATCAATATAAATTTCTCCTGTATAATGGCCGTATGCGCCGGACAAAACCTTCATCAGTGTGGATTTCCCAGCACCGTTCGCCCCAATCAATGCATGTGAAGTTCCTGTCGTCGTCAGAAAATCAACATTTTCCAGTGCTTTAACGCCCGGGAATTCAATGGAAATCTTCTTCATTTGCAGCTTTATTTGCTTGGCTTCGCCCATCTCTTCACCTTCTAGAAAGGATTTCATCACAAGTATGGGAAGTGCCGTCATGCAGCACTTCCCCATACCTGTCGCTTTGCTTATTCAGCCCAGACTGTTTTTCCTATTTGGCGTAAGCTTCTTTCAAGCTCTTCATCCAAGGTTCCTCAAAAGCATCGCTTACTCCCCACCCAGGCATTACTTTTGCAAGATTAACCATGTTTACGCTTTCGGCAGAAGTCTTCAGCTTGTCTTGAGTAATCAATGTGGCAGCAAGGTCATAGGTCTGCGGTACTTCTTCACCGGCGATTTTCTTCGCAAGCATACGAACATCAACTTGTCCGATTACTTTTGGATCTACGGCGGCGGTAGATACCCATGGACTCTTGTCTTCCTGCATCATCTGAAGATCTGCGTTGGAAACGTCGATACCATAGATTTTAACTTCATCGCGCCCCGCTTCTTTCACTGCACGCGCTGCACCGATCGCAAAGGCATCCCAAGTCGCGAAAATCGCACTGATTTCACCTTTTTTATGTTTAGTAAGCATGGCCGAAACGGCATTTTGCGTTTGTACGGATGTATCTGCCGACGCGATCCCGAAGCGCTCGATTTCCTGAATTCCTGGGTTCGCAGTCATAAATTCCTTATAAACGGCGTTACGTCGTACCATCGGAGGGAAACCATCTACCCAAAGGTAAATAATTTTGCCCTGGCCTTTAAGCTCATCATTCATTTGAGTCAATGCCAGCTTGGCAAGGTTCTCATCATCCTGGGAGGTAAGAGTCACGCCTTGCACACTCGCGAGGTCCGGGTTGGAGTCAAACGCTACAACCGGAAGCCCTTTAGCCGTAATTTTCTTCACATCTTCAACCGTTGCAGCATCGTCACCATGAGAGATGATAAATCCATCATAATCTTTTTCAAGCGCTTGTGAGATCGCGTCATGGAACTTTGCGGTATCCCCGTTAGCCGAGAATGTATCCACTACAAAACCCATGGATGTCCCTTCCTGCTTGGCACCAGCCAGGAACTGAGCTGTATGGTCATCTCCGCCAATTTTACGAACCACCATGATTTTGACCTGATCGTCTTTGGCAATCTTATCAGGCACGCCTTCCACAACTTTCTTCTCTGGTGCCTTGCTTCCCCCGCTTGAGCATCCCGTTGCAACTACTGCCACTGCGAATAAGCTGATCAGCAGCTTGCTAAAAGTCTTTTTCTTCATGTCCTGCACCCCTTCAAATGATAATCCGCTTACTCTCTATTATAATTTTTAAGAATAGCGCTGAGCTTGTTAGAATTTTAGCACTGTAAAGCCTAAGAGACAATAAAAAATATAGTGCTTTTTATGGTTTGTTATCAGCTTTATATAAAGATTGATTTGACTTAGGTATGTAAATAAAATAAACATTTTAAATTCCATATTCATGAGATTTTATATGCAAAAACACATCCGTCCTTTAAGGGACGAATGTGTTCGTGGTACTACCCTGTATTTCATAGATTCGCCTGTTCATTGCAGCACGAAGCCATTCTGAAATTAAAATAACGGGCTTCTCCCGGCCTAGATTACTCGAATCTGCAGATTCTTTCATCCGGCAGCTCGCAAGTTTGGGAAGCTCATACCGTTCACATAACCTTCAAGCAGAAGGCTGCTTTTCTTGAAGCACAACGGGGGTTCAATGAACTTAGGGTCTTGGTCACAGCTTTTCATGGTGTATAGCAAACTCTCAAGTTTGTTTTTCCATACATTACAGGATGAAGAAGAATAATGTCAAGTATTCAGCACTGTTTAATTATAATTCACTGTAATTTTTGTAAAAGCTGCACTCTGTATGCTTCACTTTCGAGTGATTGGATCTCTTTGTATTCCGCGTCCGTAAGCGCTTTTGGCGTACCGGCAGCTTTGGCAGCGAGATATATTTTCGCGCTCTCTTCAACAACCTCTGTACGGTAATAAGCTTCACGCAGATTTTTCCCTGTCGTTACAAGCCCGTGATTCTCCAGCAAAATCGAATTATGCTGTCCCACTTTGGCAGCTACCGCATCAGCCAGCATATCCGTGGTTGGCAGAACATACGGCACGAAAGTTACTTCGCCCACCAAAGCAGCCTGGTCCGGGAATAACATCGGCAGCTCCTGAGCAACCAGCGTTAATGCAATGCAATATGCAGGATGTGTATGCACAATAGCCTGGATATCCGGATTCTCGCGGTAAGCATACAGATGCATCAGTACCTCCGATGACGGACGGACTTCTGTATCTAATACTTTTCCGGACTCGATCTCCACGCGAATCCATTGATGTGGTTCAATATCCTCCAAGGCAAAACCGCTTGGCGACAGCAGCATTAAATCACCTGCTTTCGCACTGATATTACCTCCAGGACCTACGACAAGACCTTTGGCAACCGTCTTGCGGGCATACAGTGTCAGTTCTTCCCGTACTTTTTGTTCCAGTGATTGAGTCATCTCTCCATACACTCTCCTATCGTCTGTTTGCACGCGGACTCAAATGCCTCCGCTCTTAGTTCTTCATTTTCTGAAGCACAATCCGCTGGTAATACTGCTGGTAACGTTCTTCCCATTGATCCGCATCTTCGGGAACATAAGTTTCAGGAGGGAAGGATTGACGGACAACCTCGCGGATCTCCGCCAAATTCTTCACTTCTCCGTGAGCCTTCGCCTGCATCATCAAATTACCGATGGAGGTTGCCTCTACAGGCCCTGCGATCACGGTTCTACCAGTTACATTCGCGGTCAGCTGGCAAAGCAGGCGGTTCTGGATTCCTCCGCCCACCATGTGAATATGTTCTAAATGCTCCCCTGTCAGCTCTTCGATCTCACTTAATGTCTGTCTGTATTTAAACGCCAGACTCTCAAGGATGCAGCGGATGATTTCCGGACGCGACTGCGGCACCGGCTGCCCACTGGTACGGCAGTATTCCTGAATCCTCTGCGGCATGCCTCCCGGCGGCAAAAATACTGCATCACCCGCATCCACATAGCTTGAATTAACCGGGGCATGCTGCGCCATTTCCGTTAATTCAGCATAACCGAGCTGCGTTCCTTCCATCGCCCAGGTACGTCGGCATTCCTGAAGCAGCCAGAGACCCATGATATTTTTGAGCATTCGGATCTTTCCTTCCGCACCGCCTTCATTGCTGAATAAAAGCTGCCTGCTGCGTTCTGTCAAAATCGGCTCATCCAGCTCAATTCCCATCAGCGACCAGGTACCGCTGCTGATGAAGGCATAACGGCTGTCTGTTGCTGGAATCGAGGCGACGGCAGCAGCCGTATCATGACCGGATGCAGCAATTACAGGCATAGCATCGACTGACAGCTCTCCGCAGATATCTGAACGAAGCGCACCAAGCCGTGTTCCAGGCATGACAATCGGGTTAAACAGCGATTGAGGAAGCGAGAGCG
Source organism: Paenibacillus sp. J23TS9 (assembly GCF_018403225.1). NCBI lineage: Bacteria > Bacillati > Bacillota > Bacilli > Caryophanales > Paenibacillaceae > Paenibacillus > Paenibacillus sp. J23TS9. The sequence continues at coordinate 2,349,184 of NZ_BOSG01000001.1, forward strand.
CATCCAGAACCGGCGTGCTCCATTCTCTCTTCATTGAATCGAGCAGCCCGCTTGTACTGGCAATCGTATATTCGCTGGCCATGACGCCAGACAGATAGTAATGGAATAAATCCGGCATAAACAGCATCCGCCGATCACTTGCGTTTTGGTCGAACCGCAGATGCTCTTCGGCAAACAATTGATACACCGTATTTATACTGGAAGATTGAATGCCGGTTCGTGCATACAGTTCAGACTCGCTAATCAGCTTCAGAGCCTCCTGCATTGCTGTTTCACTCCGTAAATCCCGGTAATGGTACGGATTGCCGATCAGACGTCCCTTAGGATCAACCAAACCATAATCCACACCCCAGGTATCAACGGCTATTGAGGCGGGAGTGCGGCCAAGCTGCTGCTTGGCCTTCACAACTCCCTGCTTGAGCTCATGAAACAGTCTTAGGAAATCCCAATGCAGTCTATCGCCCAGCTGAACCGGTTCATTGTCAAAACGGTGAACCTCCTGAATAGACAGCCGCTCCCCGTCAAAATGACCGGTTACCGCTCTGCCGCTGCTTGCTCCGAAATCCACCGCCATCATCTGCAATGATTGTGTACTCACTTCATCACCTCAATTAGCAGGTTTACTTGTACATCGGTCCAAAGTTCTTGCATGCACGGTAATCTGCACCTTCCGGATCATTCGTTCCGAACATTCCCCATGCTCTTGGACGGAAAATTTGTTCATCTTTTACATTGTGCATACTTACCGGAATCCGGAGTATGGAGGCCAGTGTAATCAAGTCCGCGCCGATATGGCCATAGCTGATAGCTCCGTGGTTTGCACCCCAGTTATCCATAACGGAGTATACATCCTTGAAGGATCCTTCTCCCGTCAGATTTGGTGCAAACCAGGTCGTAGGCCATGTTGGATCCGTACGCTTATCAAGCTTATCGTGCACGTCCTCCGGCAGCTCGACAGTGTAGCCTTCAGCAATTTGAAGAACAGGTCCAAGCCCCTTCACGAGATTCAGACGAGACATCGTGACAGGCATGCCGCCACGGGTCAGGAAGTCAGAGGAGAAACCGCCGCCGCGGAAATATTCGACCGCTGCAGGACGCCAGGACGTTGCCTTCAGGCAGTTATTCGCATCCTCCTCGGTAATTTCCCAAAATGGTTTCATCGCAGGCTTGCCATCTATCATTTGCTCACCCGTGCCATCAAGTGCCGCCGGACCGGAGTTGATCAAATGCAGAAGTCCGTTTTCACCCGGACCTGTCAGCTCATGACCTGTTACGCGCTTCACCGCATCCGGACTCCAATAAGTACGAACATCCGCAAAGATTTGGGCTGTATTGGTCAGCAGGTTGCCGAACAGCATCGATACCCCGTTCAAGCTGTCATTTTCCGTTGCTACCAGATAAGGAGCACGGATGCCGTTCCAGTCAAAGGAGGAATTCAGGATAGCTTCATGGAAATCACCGTTCGGAAAATGATCCGTCCATTGGCGTTGTCCCTGGAAGCCGGAAACAATCGCATGATGTCCCATTGCTTCCTCAGCAAAGCCGAGCTCTTCAAGACGCTTGTTCCCCACCATCAAATCACGGACGATTTGCGTCATCTTCACAACCATTTCCCAATCCTTGTCTTTCTTCTCGCGCGAGGTTTGAATGTCTTCCGGATTGTTATCCGGGCCTTCCTTGCAGTTTTCCTTCACCCAAGCCATGGCGATCTTATATTCTTCAGGATCATAGATTTCTTCCTCAACCCGGCGTGTAATTTCCGACATATCCACGTACTCGTTCCGCATGCCCAGATATTCCTGGAAGAAATCCGGATCAATCATGGAACCCGCAATCCCCATAGAAACGGAGCCAATGGCAAGATAGGATTTGCCTTTCATCAGCGCAGCCGCCATACCCGCTCTTGCGAAGCGGAGCAGCTTCTCCTGCACATCCCCAGGAATGGACGGATCATTCAGATCCTGCACATCTCTGCCATAGATGCCGAACGCCGGAAGACCCTTTTGCGCATGAGCCGACAATACAGCAGCCAAATAGACTGCGCCCGGTCTTTCCGTACCGTTGAAGCCCCATACCGCTTTGGGAATAGCCGGGTCCATGTCCATCGTTTCCGTACCATAACACCAACAAGGAGTAACGGTAATCGAAACACCAACTCCGGCTTTAGAGAACTTATCTGCGCAGGCAGCCGCTTCAGCAACACCGCCGATACAAGTATCAGCAATCACGCACTCTACTTTGGATCCATCCGGGTAACGGAGATTCTCGCTCAGAAAAGAAGAAACCGCCTTAGCCAGATTCATTGTCATATCTTCAAGCGATTCACGTACGCCCTTTCTTCTTCCGTCTATGGTCGGGCGGATGCCGATCTTAGGAAAATCCTGCTTCCATCTAGCGTCTTTTGTTGTCATAACTGTTTCTTCCTCCTCATGAATAAGTTGATGGGAATCATGCCCTGTTCAATTAGGGTTATCGATAACCCTAATACTAAAATGAATGCAGCATTCGCTTTGCTTCAGAAAAAATGATCATTAAGATTAGTTCTTTCGTCATATTCACAAAATGAGAGCTGCATGGTTGCTGTAGTCTAATTTGTCTTAACTATTGTATAATGAGGTTATCGATAACTTTAAAATAGCAATGAAAACGGTTGCTGTCAATCCGTATTTTCTTTAGGATTAGAACAATACAGATAGAAGAAGGGGTTATGCATGGTTACCATTTATGATATTGCAGAAAAGGCCAACGTTTCCGCAATGACGGTTTCAAAGGTCATCAACAATACAGGACGAATCAGTGAACAAACACGCAAACGGGTCAAAAAGGTTATGGAAGAGCTTAACTATATCCCCAACTCTAATGCACGCAGTCTGGTGCTCCAGCAAACGCAGATTTTGTCCCTGCTGATTACGGACATTACCAATCCGTTTTATACAAGTCTGGCCCGCGGTGCTGAAGACAGCGCCAAAAAGCTGGGCTACCGCCTGCTGTTCGGCAACAGTGATGAGGATTACGACAAGGAGCAGGATTATGTAGACATGATTCTCTCAACCCGTGTAGACGGCGTACTGTTTGCCCCTGCAGGGGATCATTCCCTGAAACATTTAGAGAAGCTACGTGCCCATAACATTCCTTTTGTGATCATGGACAGGGCAGTACCTGGTATTGAATCCGATATCGTCTCAGGAGACAGCAAGCAAGGTGCACGTAATCTTGTTGATTATCTGATCAGCCTTGGCCACCGCAGAATCGCTCTCGTTAACGGTTCGCTGGATGTATCCACCGCTCGTTTACGTTACCAGGGATATGCCGAAGCACTCCAGCTCCACGGAATCGCTCTGGATGATAGGCTCGTCATTCATAAAAGCTACCGTGAATATAAAGATGAAGACCAGCTCCTGCATTTACTGGAGCAGCCTTCTCCTCCGACTGCCATTTTTGCGGCAAACAACTTTTTGGCTGTTGGGGTCATTAATGCGTTGAGACAACGGGGAATCCGCGTACCTGAAGACATGTCGGTCGTCTGCTTTGATGATCTTGATCTGTCCTCCGCACTTGATCCGTTTCTGACTGTCGCTGCCCAGCCTGCATATCAATTCGGTGCCATGGGGATTCAGCTGCTGGTCGAGCGGATTCAAGGAAGCGCTGTACCTGAAGCCAGAAAAATAATCTTACCTTCCGAACTCATCATTCGTTCTTCAGCCAAGACAATCGGCAAATAATTGGGTACAATATGGAGAATGCTTGTTGAAGAAGGTGACGTACAATTCAAACGAAGAAAATTACCAAAAGTATACTAACACCAGCCAAAATTCTGGTCATCGGCTTTTTTCTGATCATAACGCTCGGAACTTTTCTCTTGTCCTTGCCAATATCCTCTGTAACCGGAGTAAGGATTCCTTTCCTGAACGCCTTATTTACGGCAACCTCGGCCACCTGCGTAACCGGGCTGACCGTTTTGGATATAGGGACAGCATTCTCCGCTTTCGGACAAGTCGTCATTGTAATGCTTGTACAAATTGGCGGAATCGGCTTTATGACCATGGCCACCCTGATTGCCCTGGTACTGAACAAACGGATTTCCTTGCGCGAGAGGCTGATTCTGCAAGAGGCTCTTAATCATGGCACGATCGATGGTGTGGTTCGGCTGGTTAAAAAGGTAATTCTGTATTCCTTGCTGGTCGAGCTTGCCGGAGCGTTACTTCTCGCAGTTCATTTTTTCTTTTCGCTTCATCTATCGTTGGGAAGATCAGCGTATTTCGGCATCTTCCATAGTATCTCCATGTTTAATAATGCCGGGTTCGACCTGATGGGAACCATAAACGGTCCTTTCAGCGGAATGGTGCCTTTTGTACAAGATCCATTCATCAATATTGTCATGATGGGGCTCATTTTTCTGGGGGGAATCGGGTTTATCGTGTTATCGGATCTCATTGACTTTCCGAATACACGTAAACTCTCGCTGCATAGTAAAGTCGTTCTTACGGCAACCCTGCTGCTCATCGTTATTGGCACACTTGTAATATTCGCTATGGAATTTAGCAATCCAAGTACGCTCAAGCCACTGCATGCCGGAGGCAAATTTCTTGCTTCCATGTTCCAGTCGGTAACCACCCGCTCCGGCGGTGTTGCCACTCTGGATATTGGAGCCTTCCGTCAATCGACGCAGTTTATGCTAATTCTGCTGATGTTTACGGGGGCTGCTCCGGGTTCAACCGGCGGCGGGATTAAAATCACGACCTTTGTGCTCCTGTTGGGTGCGGTATACGCCATGATCCGGGGACGTGAAGACGTAGTCCTGTTCCGGAAAAGAATTGCCAAGGATGTCGTCTACAAAGCCATCACGCTGACGCTCCTGTCCTTACTGCTGATTATTTTGTTCTCTATGCTTTTGTCCATTACAGAGCATCAGGATTTTATGACCATTCTGTTCGAATCCACCTCAGCCTTCGGAACAACCGGTCTTTCCATGGGGATGACAACGCATTTGTCCGCCCTCGGCAAGGTTTGGATTATATGTCTGATGTTCTTTGGCCGGATTGGCCCGCTGACACTGGTATATGCCCTCTCCCGCGATCGGAAGAAGGACCTATACAATTATCCCGAAGGCCGGATTATTATCGGATAGTCAAAACCAACAATTATGAAAAGAGTCCCTCTTGACCGATTATTCGGTAGACGGACTCTTTGTCTTTTCTGGTTGACCATGCCCTTCATCCCCGCTGCTTTTTTGCTTTTTATTTTTCAAAGCACCTATTACCAGGAGCAGAACAGGAAACAGAAAACTTGGAAAGAATGCGAAGATCGGATATACATAGCCCAGATAATACTCAAGTTCGGCCGGGTTGTTTACAATCCATTTCGACATAGGCAGGGTCAAAAACAGAAAAGGTATGATCGCATATTTATAAGAAGTAAGCTTAAATAGCTGAACTGCTGAGATCGTGACCGCGTAAAAGCTGAGTGTTATTTTAACAAAAGTCGTGCTGATCCAAATGATTCCTACTAAGGCTTCTACGCGTTCAAAGATCCGTTCGATTCTAATTTCTTTGGCTAAATCGTATACAACATAAGGAGCTCGTATGGTCTCCTCGATTCCGAGAACCGATATCGTATACAAGGCGATGATTACTAGGGTAAAGGGCGCAGCGGCTGAAGTGATATAAAAGTATTTTTTTGTTTTTTTCTTGTCCACAATAAAACGCACCAGCATCAAGACCACGACCACATCCATGGTTGGGAATCCAATAATTGAGTAGAGGCCTTTAATCGAAGGCATAATCCCATCCGGAAAAATCGGCAATAGGTTGTCGACATCAATTTTCGGAACAAGCATCATTGAAGATACTATAAAAACAAACACAGCTATAGGAAGCAGTATTTCGGTTGCTCTGCCGATCACGCCCAGTCCCAAAAATACACCATACACCACTGGAATCATAAACACCAAACCGATGATATCAAGCGGAGATCTGGGGAGGATAACGGATCCAAGAAACCCGCTTATCACACGCAGAATGTAAGCAACAAGAATAATAAAAAAGAGTAAATAAATGAAACCGAGCACCCACCCGGCCCCTTTTCCAAGGATACGCTGGCTGTATTCTATAATGGTCTCATCGGGGTATGTGAATGACAGTTTCATATAAAGCCATCCAAAACCCAGCTGAACGAAGATAGACAGAACCATGGTGAACCATTCATCTGATCTTGCAATGTTTGCTATCGTATGCGGTTGGACGATCGCTGCTTCCCCCAAAATATACATGTACATAAGGATCGCAAACTGAGCGGACGTAATTTTTGCTTTATCCATTTTCTGTCCCTTCCATGAGCCATTTTGCTACCGGTTTATATAGAGGCTCCAGCATCCCGTCTATCAAATGCGTCAATGTTGGAATAGGCGCATCAAACAGCAGGAGCAAGTATAGTGCTACACCTGCAGCAAGGATTAGTGTGGCAAAGATAAAATCCTGGGACTTACCGTTCCGCCGCAAATAATTTCCCTGAATGATCCCTGTCAGCAAGGCCGAAATCACAATGCCAATCCATGAACTCACTTCGGCCACCTCCAGTCGCACGGCATGTTCCCTGTTTTTATTTCTCACCAATATAGGATCTGGTCCGAATACCTGTTCCGACGATGGTAATGCTCACATCTACCCGTGTAGGTATATCTTGAAAGATCGAATCCCAGTCATCTTTGTTCTTCTTCCAGTATTTAGGATTTGCTTGATACACGTGTTTCGCATAAGCGGCTGGATCGCTTTTCATTTCTTGAAGCTTCGACATGCTTTTGAGAATAAGTTTGCGTTGAATTTTCTCCGCTTCTTTTTCCAGCCAGTGGATTTGATCGTTATCCTGTAATTGAACGTTGGCGCTCTTGTTGTCCAGGACAAAAGTTTTATGTTCCACTTTAATCACGATGACAGGCTTATGATTGTGGAAAACGGCTTTCACTTTGGTCTGATTGTGTATTGGCGCTATGTAAACTTTTTGGTTTTCGCCTACCGGGATGCTAATAATCATCCGCTCCAGCTTGTTTTTTACGATGGTTAGTCCCTTCGAATCTTCCTTACCTAAAAAGCCAATCAATTTGCCATTCTTAAAAATGGACATGGAATCCATCCGGAGAAAGTTTTCAGGCTCGATTTGCTCCGTGTTTGATTTTTTTTGTGCTTCATTTGCGTCCCCGATCAGCTCAATACTTGGAATAGCCGGGTCTTCTTTATCACTTTGAATGGACTGAATAAACTCTCTGACCGTAACCGGATATATGGCGCCCACTCTTTGATGATAGGTTTTAATCATGCTGTAAATTTGCTGAACGGGTATTTTCTCCATGGAAGTTATCGTTTTTAAAATATCTTCCGCTTTACCATTCTTAGCAACCAGCATATCGAAATCCGTCCGAATTTCCGGATCACGGTCAACCATATCGAACATATCCTTAATGCCTTTACGTGCCAGTCCCTCACCGATAATCATGACCTGATTATGTGAAAAATAGAACCTCCTTGATGTAAGAGCCGACATATTCTGGAATGTATCAATTAGCGATAAACCCGTCCCTATATAGTTAGTCACAGGTATGCCTTCCTTACCTCCGCCGCTTTGGGAATCGGAAACCTGATTAGGAACGACTACCTGGAGGGTCACGCGGATATTCTTCTCATTCTTTGGATCCTCATCGATGCCTATGGCAACGACAATAGATAGATCGTCCAGATATTTGCTGTCCCAGCAACCGCCCAGTGGCAGCAGCATGATAATAGAAGCCATGACTAGACATAAACGCTGCAGCATAGTGAAGGTCACTCCTTTGGTTGCTCGGATGGTCCAGAGTCCCTCTTATTGTGTTCAACAGTCGAATCAGAAGGCTGACCCTTGGGAGAGGATACATCTGCGGTATTCTCCGTCATTGTCTCACGATGCAGCACGTCGTTATCTTTACGGAATCGGACTGGGTTATTTTTACTGAGCATTTTAGGTCTGGTTTTCATTAAATTCATGGGAACACGAATAAATGTATCCTTCATGTCTGAGAGAATCGAAGGTCCATATGGAGCCATGTATGGCACGTTCACGGATTTTAGACTGCATAAATGCAGCAGCATAATCAGCAGTAAACAAGCCATGCCAAAAATACCCATGAAAGATGAAGCAAATAAAAACAGGAACCGCAGAATTCTTGCTGTGATTCCGATGTTATATGCAGGTGATACGAAGCTGGCAATCGCTGTCAGGGAGACAACAATAACGACCGCAGGGGATACAATCCCTGCCTCAACAGCGGCTTGACCGAGTACCAGACCACCAACGATGGAGATCGTATTACCGACGGTTCTTGGCATCCGCACTCCCGCTTCACGGAGAATTTCGAACACCATCTCCATAATAACGGCCTCTACAAATGCGGGGAATGGAACCCCCTCCCTCTGTACAGCCAGCTTAATCAACCATGGGGTCGGGATCATCTCCTGATGGAATGTAATGATCGCCACATATAAAGATGGCAGGAGAAGTCCGATGAAAAAAGAAATGAAACGGAGCACCCGGATCAGGCTTCCGACATCAAACCGGTTATAGTAATCCTCTGCAGATTGAAAAAACATATTAAATGTGCTCGGTACAACCAGTGCAAAAGGCGTGCCGTCCACCATAATCGCAACCCGGCCCTCCAGTAAATTCGCAGCAATCACATCAGGGCGTTCGCTATGATATACCGTAGGAAAGACGGTGAAATTCGTGTCCTCAATCAGTTCTTCGATATAGCCGGATTCAAGGATGCCATCGATATGAATGTTGGACAGACGCTTCCGGACCTCTGTTACAATCTCCTCGGAAACGATGCCCTGAATATACATGATGCCAATTTCTGTTTTCGTCACTTCACCGATTTGCATCTCCTCAAGCCACAGTTTGGGGCTCTTGATCTTCCGGCGCAGCAGGGATGTATTGGTTCGGATCGATTCCGTAAAACCTTCTCTTGGTCCGCGGATGACCGTCTGGGAGGTAGGTTCGGTTACGGAGCGCTTTTCGCCGCCCCGGGTACCCGCGATAATGACCTCTTCACTTCCATTCAAAAAAAGAATCGTATCGCCTGAGAGAAGCTGCGCATAGATTTTTTCCCAATCAGAGCTTTTCGTGATCTCGCCAACAGAAAATGCCCTTAGCTTAAAATCCTTGATAAGCTCATCAATGCCTGGCTCTTCCTCAGACCTGGTCAGCATGCTGGTCTCATCCAGTACCGTTTGAATCGTGAACTCTGATACTGAGGTTGTATCCACCAGTCCATCTATATAAACAAAGGCCATTTGAAGCCTTAGATGCTCTTCTTCCACTTCCCGGATAATCAGATCCTCGCTATTCCCCATATCGTCCTTGATTTTTTGCAGGTTTTCCTTCAATTCCGGCGAGAGGGGGATGTTTTGCTGAGTTTCTGGGCGCTCCTCTTTCGATCGTTTGTTTTGCTGCCGTAACTTCCTGGACATATGCCTCCCCCCTGTTGTTCGATGAACTTATTATTTCCATATATGGACAATTTCATCCAGATAAGCGGACGACAAAAAAGGACAGAAAGCATACGCTTCCTGTCCTTGCTGCTTAGAAAATAATGGGGGTCGTTTTGATTTATTCCTTCCACAGCTTGGTAAACAAGCCCGGCTTTCGTCCGACGAGACCTTTTTCCAGGGCATAACGTGTAAGTTGAACCCGATTCTCAAGATGCAGCTTTTGCAGAATGTTCTTGAGATGATTTTTTACCGTCTGATCTGAAATATGCAGCTCTGCAGCAATCTCTTTATTGGTCAATCCTGAAGCAACCCAATTCAAAATTTCCCGCTCCCTGTTGGTCAGTGTCTCATGATGCTCCGGACTTTTCACCACCAGTGGAAATTCTCTTAGAATTTGCGTGGCCAGCTCCCGGCTGAGCGGCGCTTCGTCACTCATAATGGCACGCAAATACTCGATCCAGGTTGAAGGAGATAAATTTTTAAGCAAATATCCCTGCGCCCCCTGTTTTAGAGCCTCAAATAGATGTGATGCATCATCTGAGACGGTGATAATGACAATCTTGACGTACGGATACTGCAGTTTGATCTGACGGGTCGCCTCCAGCCCGCCAATTCCCTGCATCTGGATATCCATTAGGATTAGATCCGGCATAAGGCTTTCCGTCAGGGAAATCGCCTCTTCTCCGCTTTGGGCCAGCCCGATGATCTCAAACGAGGCATCAGCGGCCAGGATCTCATGTACAGCTTCACGAGCATGTGCCGAATCATCTGCGATCAATACCCGAAAATTATTCACGATATATCAGCCCCTTTTCGAATTTCAACTCTGCTTCCCCGCTGCAAGGAGATAAAATTAACCTGCCAATGCAGCTCCCCTGCCCGTTCTTTCATAATCCGGAGACCGTATCTGTCCTTCATCTGAAAAGGATCAAGCTCTGTGCCTCTTCCGTTATCATCAATCCGTACGGTCCAAGCGAATTCATCTCCACTGCCGGTCACCGAGACTTGTTCTGCGTGGGCATGCTTTTGAATATTGAGCAGCGCTTCGCGGATGCATGCGAGCAGCTCCACCTTTTCCTTGGCGTTAAAAGATTCGTCAGGAATGGACCATATGATGACCGGATGAAGGAACGCTTCCTTTGCCGTATGCTCAATCCTCGATTTTAGAGAATCCTCATACAGCTTCTCATCTGTTTGCGCCGGGAACCGCAGATTCGCAATAGCCTGTCTTGCATACCTGTTGACCTCATGGACCAGCTTCCGCATCTCCTTAAAGTCTGATTGCTCCTGCGCACCCTTCTGGCGAATTTCTGCACGGTCCATCTTAACCGAAAGAAGAAACAGCGACTGTGCAATGCCATCATGCAGCTCTCGAGCCAGCAAGTCCCTGGCGGCTAATGCCGCGTTCTCGGCCCGTTCTTTATTCAGCTCCTCCTGTACCTGCTCCAGTCTGCTAAACAACTGGCTTAACAGCGTCATACTGATCAGAAATACGAACACCGGCGTCAAAAAATTCCCTGCTTCCATCGATATATATGGCATGAGCAGCGTATGCCGCAAATATTCCCATAACCCTACCGTCAAGGTGGGAACAAATAATATCATCCATTTAATTTGCTTATATGACATGGCTTCCTCCCGAAAAAAATGGCCTTAAGTTCCAGAATATTGTAGCATGAAGCGGAGAAAAATGCCTGCCTTGATGCGGCGGATGTATGTTTACGCAGGGCATGTCGCATACTACCAACGGACTTTACGGACGGACCTATGTATATCACTTCATCAAGGAGGGATCGGAACCAATGCATATTTACATACGTCGTTCCCTGCTGACCGCATGTGCTGCCATCCTGGCTATGGAGATCCTCTCCCCCGCTGCCGCTGCAGCTCCTTCCGGGAATAAAGGGCGGGAATATTATGAGCAGCGCGGGGATGTAATTTGGGAGATACCGAATAAAGAAAAGGTTATTGCGCTTACGTTTGATGATGGACCAGACCCGGATGAAACCACGCATATTCTGGATTTGCTTAAAAAATATGATGCAAAAGCAACCTTTTTCGTTGTCGGAAAACAGGTGGAGAAAAATCCGGAGCTTGCGCGCAGAGAGGTAGCCGAAGGACATGAGCTGGGAAATCATACCTATGATCATGCCTACTTCAACCGCAGAAGCTCCGTAGAAAGCATCTCCAGCCAGCTTAGCCGGACGCAGGATGCCATTTTCAAAGCAACGGGAAAAAGGTCTTATCTGTTCCGTCCGCCGGGTGGTTACTACAGCGATCGGATGATAGAGACCTGCAAAAAGGAAGGATATTTGGTGGTCATGTGGTCCTGGCATCAGGATACCTGGGACTGGAACCGGCCTGGCGTCCGGAAAATTGTCAATAAAGTACTAGGTAATGCACGGAATGGCGATATCGTTCTGATGCATGATCATGTTGAAGGAAAATCCCAAACCATTGATGCCTTAAAAGAAATATTGCCGGAGCTGAAAAAAAGAGGCTACCGTTTTGTCACTGTTTCCGAGCTGGCCCGGTACAATATCCCTTGAGCTAATTCCTTCACATTGTCGGAAAGTGTGAATACAGCAATTAGTGTGAACAGCAGTACATATCCTGCCATCCACAGATAGGTATGTGAAAATCCGATATTATCATACAGTCTTCCGGCAATCGGGGACATGACCGAACCCCCGAGAGCGCCGGTAAACTGATAGCCGACTAGATACATGGTGGATGAAACCCGCAAATCGAAGTGCATCCGGATGTATTTGAAAATGGAAATCAGCATCACGGGGAGCTCAAAAGCCTGAATCAGCTTGGTAGCTCCGACCTCCAGCGGCCCATCAACAATCCCTGATACAAAGATGCGGATGAACATGAGCATCCCTCCAAGCAGCAGGCCCCTTTTGGGGCCTATTTTGTTGATCAGGGCAGGTGCAAGAAACATACATAGCGCTTCCGCAAATACCTGCACACTGTTTAAATAGCCATACATACGGTTCCCGGTTCCACTGGATTCAAACAAAGAGGAAAAATAGACCGGAAACTGCTGATCATATACCGGAACCAGACACATCACACCGACGATGTACATAACGAATGCCCAGAACTTCGGATTCTGAGCCAAGCGCTTTATATCGGTAAATCGGATCGGTTCGGAGGATTTGGCTGATGCTTCATTTCCTTCTTCTGTATCTGTAGCAATCGGAAGTTTAGTCCTGAACAGTAAAAAGGCAAGTATGGTGGCCGTGCAAGTGCATATCCAAAAATTCCAATTGGGATTGAGATTGAAGGTCTGGCCAGCAAAAAACGTAGCGACCGCCCAGCCCAGCGATCCGAACATTCTTGCCTTGCCGTATTCAAAGGCTCTTAGCCTGCTGATCTTCTCGATAAAGGATTCCATCGCCGCATTACCCGAGCTGAAGGTGGCTCCCATGTAGATGCTGCCTGCCAAAGCGCCCAGCCATATATTGCTGTGAAGCAGCGGACCGTAAACAAATTGAAAATAAGGCCCGGCAAGCACGAGCAGTCCGATGATGATCGCTAACAGATGCTTTCGCAGACCTATTTTATCCGAAATATAGCCATACAGCAGGTGGAAGCACAACGTCCCGAGCGAATTGATCGCAAATACGATCCCTTTTTCCGTGCCATCGAGCCCCACGGCCTGTCCCAGCCATATACCGAATAAGGACATGACCGACGAAAAGCCGAAATAATGAACAAAGAAGAAAAGACAGAATCCCCAGTATGACCGGTTCCATTTCATAGGTCCGCACCCCGTTCATATCGAATGTTGCTCCTATTATAATGGCGAGGGGAATATTTGGATACAGATTTTATGGAGTCGGCCAAACCAGCTACTTACATTCTATACGCTTTCACATCGGGATCCGTCCGGTCTAAAATAGAAAAAATCTGCAGAACACGATCATGTTATGATAAAGTTGTGAAAAATATCGTTTTGTTCGAGTCTCAGCCATATAGTAATAACAGGGCAATTGGGATTAATTAATGGAACCCACAATTATTGAGGAGGTACATGTTATGAGTTCAGATTTACGTTACCCGATCGGAGAATTTACAGCATTTGAAACCATCAGCCCGGCCGACCGCAGCTATTGGATTGATCAGCTTCGTGCGCTTCCATCTCAAGTCAGAGAAGCCGTTAACAGCTTAAATGATGAACAACTGGACACTCCTTACCGCCCGGATGGCTGGACAGTGCGTCAAGTCGTGCATCATCTTGCGGACAGCCATATGAATTCACTACTGCGGATCAAGCTGGCACTGACCGAAGATGAACCTGTGATCAAGCCTTATGAAGAAGCATTATGGGCTAACCTAGCCGATTCAACTGCCCCTGCACCGGAGGTTTCGCTTAAAATGCTGGACGGTATCCATGCGCGTATGGTGCTTCTGTTTAGACATATGAAGGAAAAGGATTGGCAGCGGAGCTATGTGCATCCGGTGAATGGCAAAACCAGCCTTGACCGTCATCTTGGACTTTATGCCTGGCATGGACGCCATCATCTCGCACATATCACCTCGCTTAGCCGCCGGATGGATTGGTAATCGTTTCGCTCCTGCCTAAAGATGGTTAACTTGTGGGTAACCGGGGGAATTGCAGCTTATGGGTATGTTCCCTTCTCCCCCAAGAAATACTAACAAAAACCGTTTCGCAAGTGAGGTAGGAGACCCCATGAAAAATATTGCACTCATTTTTGGCAGAGACATGCGTAACATTGTAACCAACTGGGCGGCGCTGGTCATCATCCTTGGACTGGTCATGCTGCCTTCTTTGTATGCCTGGTTTAATATCAAGGCTTCCTGGGATCCCTATGGCAATACGGGCGATATAGCTATCGCTGTAGCCAACAATGATAAGGGAACAACGCTGAAAGGCAAGGCTATCAACCTCGGCAATGAGGTGATCGATTCCCTGAAAGACAACCATAAGCTCGGATGGCGTTTTGTCAGCGAGGAGGATGCCATGAGAGGGGTGCGTCACGGGGATTATTACGCCAGTATCGTCATCCCTGAAAGCTTTTCGGCAACCATTGCCACCGTTCTTTCAGACAATCCCTCCAAAGCTGAAATTTTGTATTATGTAAATGAAAAGGTGAACGCGGTCTCCCCCAAGATTACTTCTTCGGGAGCAAGCGGTATTATTCAGGAAGTCAGCAAGAACTTTGTGAAAACCGCGAACGGTACCATTTTCAAAATTTTCAACGATCTTGGCATCGAGCTGCAGGAGCAGCTGCCGACCATTGAAAAGGTCCGCTCGCTTGTGTTCAAGCTGGAGAAGAATTTTCCGGAGATCAACAATGCTGTCAATGTAGCCATGGATGATATACATAAGACGGATCAGCTTGTTGGTCAAGCACAGAAGAATCTTCCCCTCGTGACCGATATCGCCAAGAATGGTCAGGAATTTGCCGGTGGACTCGATACTTTTTTGTCCAGTGCCTCCGATGCAGCCAAAGACATCGGTCCGAATGTAAAGCAGGATCTTCTGCTGCTTCAGCAGACCGCCCTCGCGGCACAGCAGCTTACCTCTGTTTTGAAGGACCCCAATGTGGATCCCTCGGTGGTCACGGATACATTGGATCATGTTTCATCCAGGCTCGAACTCGGATTGAAGGTTCAAACTCAGCTCATCAACTGGTTTGACCAGCTGAACAAGGTTTCGGGGAACCGGATCGGTTTTGTCAGCTCCAAGCTGAAGCAGGTACAGGATAAAATGAAACAGCAGCAAACACTCGTCAGCAGCATCAGCAGCGCCGTTAAAAAGGGCGAGAAGCCCGCTTCCGATTTGGTTGACCGCCTAAATCAGGTTTCCGGAGACACCTCGCAGATCCTGGGCGATATCTTAAGCCGGTATGACAGCGAGATTCAGCCAGCTATTCTAAGCGGGCTCAGCAAAGCCCAGCAAACTGCCGAGAAAACGCGTACCGTTCTGAATAATGCTCTGAAAAGCGTGCCGGATGTGAAGAAAATTTTGAATGATGCCTCCAAAGGACTAACTGTCGGCACACAAGGTATAAGCGAGATTAAAAAAGAACTGCCTGCGGTCGAAGCCAAGGTCTCCGAGCTGGCCCAAAGGATGCGTGAATTCGAATCTGAAGGGAGTTTACAGGAAGTTATCGACCTACTTAAAAACAACTTCCAGCTGGAAAGTCAATTTTTTGCCGAACCTGTTGTTCTGAAGGAAAATCAGCTTTACCCGATACCGAATTACGGTTCAGCCATGTCGCCCTTTTTCTCCACATTGGCGTTATGGGTTGGAGCTACCCTATTAGTATCGCTGGTTACAACGGAAGTGCTCGGTGATCATTCCTATAAGAGCTACGAAGTCTATTTCGGCAGATTTTTAACTTTTCTGACCCTTGCTCTGCTGCAATCGGTCTGCGTAACGACTGGAGATATGTTTATTCTTGGAACCTATGTCGTCGATAAGCCCTGGTTTGTTGTCTTTGGTCTGGTGAACAGCGCTGTGTTTATGCTGATTGTCTACACTTTGGTATCCGTATTCGGAAACGTTGGGAAGGCATTGGCCATCGTTATGCTGGTGCTGCAGCTCGCAGGCTCCGGTGGCACATTTCCTATTCAGACAACACCCGCCTTTTTTAGAGCGATCCATCCCTTTCTCCCGTTTACGTACGGTATTAGCATGATGCGCGAATCCGTTGGAGGAATCATTTGGAGTATCGTCAGAAATGATCTTCTCATCATGTGCATTTATGCGGGAATCACCTTAATTATCGGTCTCGCACTAAAAGGAATTATTAACCAGCTTGCAGCAGGCCTGGTCAAAAAGGCCAAGGAAAGCAAGCTGATCCATTGAACGAAAAAGACGCATTCTTGTTGAATGCGTCTTTCTTGTTCATTCCCGGGACGGTACCGGAATTTCCAATATTTCACCGGTGCTTTTGATTTTGGTGTTCACTGTGCATCGAAAGGTAACTTCTGGGTAAAGCTCATCCCAATTTATATTCTTCCACTCTTTATAGCTGATGCTGTTGCGGACTTGTTTACCGAGACCGACATTGTCTGCCCGTTTGTCTTTCATGATATCCACCATGTCCTCCATTTTGTTAGAGATATACTTGGAAATACCCTGTTCAATAGTAATGATATCCTTATGATTATCTAAAAGTACATTTCCCGTATACTCCATAATATCTCCCTTGACTTCTAGACACAGCTCAACCACAAATCCCCCGCTTCGTTTTCGCCACACTTTAAATTTCTTATCGCTGCTAACCGTGCCCAGCATAACAGCACCATCTGAATCGTTCTGATCGAGCTTGATATAAATTTCACCCTGTCTGTATTTGCCCCGAGACATGGCAAACAGCATATTATAGTCCGCGCTTAACTTACCGACATATTTGTCATCCTTAAACAAGGCAAGACCGTCAACAATCACATTGTCTCCTTTTTTCCGTACAATAGGAGCGACCGGATCGATCCCGTCATCCAGATAATCTCTTGTAAATTGATATATGTTTACCTGCGGAATGTTTTGATTTTTCCAATTCTTCTCCAATAGATGGTCAACATATTGGCTGGTATTGGGGTGATTAGGGAATTGACTTCTTAATAATTCCTCTACAGAGCCATTCACGACCGTTATTTTAACCCGGGGTGATATCGAAGGATCCCGCACCAAATTTTCGATCAGCTTGCGGATTCCCTGACTGGCCACATCCATACTGTACATCGTGTTTCGGAGCTGTCCGGATACAATATTCCGGCTGGTCTGTCTGGAAAGCTTGATTTTAGCTTCCTTGCTAGTTTCTGCTTCTGCTGTAATCAGCTCCTGTTTAACTTCACTTCCTCCTTCTCCCTGGTTAATAATGGCCGCGGTTACGTTCAGCTTTTGTTCATCATCAAGGTCATAACCAATGGTATGATCAATGGCCAGCTTTTCCAGAATTCTTTGGCTTTTGTTGCAGCCAGTCATTTGAAGAGCCATGCCAATAAGCATTACACATACAATGAGCAGCTTTAAGACTCGCTTAGACACGGCTCTTCACCCCCATTCGCCCTTGAATCAGCAGAAGCAGAATGAGAAATATAGGGAAAGCAAATGAAAAAGCCACTTCGCCATAGCTCAATATCTTGAGCCATAATTCCAGTTCATACAGCGTGTCTGGTAAAATCGAGAGCAGGAAAGTGATAAAGACGATAAACAATGCCATTACATTGCGGTTCGCTTTGGGAAATACATGATGTACCGCTTCGCCTGCAGACCAAGTGTACATCGTGGAAGTTACCACGACCGTGAACAGCAGGAAGCTGAATAACATGTTCTCCAATCTTTCCACAAAAGGCAGCTGAATATATGCCAGCATGTCCAGCAGCGGGTAAATCATGATTTTCAATTGTCCCAGACTAAAAAAACCGAAGCTGATGAACACAAACGAGAAATAGGTCAACGTCGTCATGAGATTGCCGATTTGGACGGATCTCGTCCACTTCTTGGATCTGTCAGCGTATGGCATGACAAACAAAATCAGCTCATAACCCACAAAAGCGGCAAACATGTCTACAGCGCCTACGAGCATATCTCTTCCCCCCTTAAACACAAAAGGGGTCATACGTTCAAACTCAAAATCATTCGAAAAAGCAAACAATAAGAACACCATCCATAAGATCAAAAGCGAAAAAACAGTCGCAGCCTTGCTGATATTGTAAATTCCTTTGGTCACGAGAATTAAAACCAGAAGGTTAAAACAGCCCTGCAGCATTAAGGGAGAAGCCGTTGGGAAAGCAATGAGCTGAAATATATGGATGTATTGCTTTCCAACCAAACATCCGATGGCAGCCAGATAAGCAGAAAGTAATAGGTAGATGGGAATAACAATGAATCGTGGAATGGATTTTTCCATGATATCAAAGACCGACATGCCGTTGCCCATCCGGTTGACGATAGAAATCAACACAATATTAATCGCAGCTACACAGCCTAGGATCAAAATGGACAGCCATCCATTCGTACCAAAGTAGACGGCTGCCTTTCTGGACAAACTCAGCGCTGACACGCCTGTTTGAATCATAAATACAAGTAAGGCGATATGGGTCGAATACAGTCTTTCCTTCATAGGACGCCTTCCTTTATCGTTTCATTTTATTACGCACCTTGTTATGAGTCCTTGATTGAGCGGGACGATCCTTCAGCATCCAGAACGGACCCCGGATGAAGCTATCCTTCCAATCCTGAAAATTCAGCGGCGCAATGGGTGTAATATACGAGGAACCCAAACTTGTAAGCTTGGAAAGATGTATCACCAGGATGGATATCCCGATCATGAGCCCAAAATTCCCCCAGATTCCAGCCAAAATAATCAAGAAAAACCGGGCAAAGCGAATGGAGGCACTCATCACATAACTGGGGATGACAAAGGAAGCAATCGCTGATAAAGCCACAGCAATAATCAGAATATTACTCGTAAGCCCTGCCTGTACCGCTGCTTGTCCAATGACGATACCTCCAACAATCCCTATCGTTTGGCCGATTTTACTGGGAAGACGCGCACCTGCCTCACGCAGCAGCTCAATCGTCACCTCCATAAGAAGCGCCTCAAACACAGGTGGAAACGGCACGCGGCTTCGTGATTCGATCAGGGTATATAGTAAATTTTCGGGTATCATCTCATAATGGTAGGTTGTAATGGCTACGTATACCGCTGTAAAGGTAATTGTGATGATAAAGGCGATATATCTCAGAATCCGGGTTGCTGTGCCAATAATCCAGCGTTGATAATAGTCATCCGGAGAGGTGAAAAATTCAAATAGCGATGTTGGACCTGAAATCACCGAAGGACTTTCGTCCATAATGACCGCTACCCTTCCACTCGAAAGCTTGGAAACAATCAAATCAGGACGTTCCGTTGTCAAAAACAAAGGGAAAATCGTATTGGGATAATCATCGATGTGCTGAACAAGCATGTTACTGTCCGTAATGATGTCGACTTCAATATCACGGATCCGCTTAATCATTTCATTCACAAATTCCATATTAACGATCCCGTCAATATACAACACAAACACATCGCTTTTGGCCACTTCTCCCACAGACAGCTGAATGGCCTTTAGATGGGAGCTTTTCAGCTTACGGCGGATTAAGGACAAATTGGTAAATGCAGATTCTGTAAAGGCATCATGGGGACCGATGATGACTGCTTCCGTCTCTGACTGCTCAATGGAGCGGCTGCTTGGACCGTACAGTGATACCAGATAAACCGATGATTCATGAAAAATAGCTGCGTCACCCTTAAGTATCCCCTCAATGATTTCCTTGCTGCTAGAAGATGAGTTGAACCGGGAGTCCTTCAGGAGATGATCCAGTTCATCGGCTTGAACATTCGCAAAAGGCTGAAGAACCTCTCTCTCCATGGCATCCTTGTCAATCAAATGGTCAAAATATACCATATCTGCGGATAACATCGGAAAATTCCGATGAATCAAATCGACACACTGTTCGAACTCATGCAGCACATACTCCAAAGTAATCGGCTTATGTTTTGCCGTCATTCTGCCATCTCCCCCCTTGGAAACATTAGACAAGGTTAGTGTGCATAACAGCTGGAAAAATATACGTTTGCGTTTATCTCTATATCACTTCATTACTTATAAAAAAAAGACCGCAGCAGGGCTGCGATCTTTACATAAGTCAAGTTCTATGCCATTTTATACCGCGGATTCATTCTCCAGTTCCTGTATGGTTTGAATCAGAAACGTTCGGTTGCATTCAAGCAAAGCCAGTCTATGCCGGAAGGAAAGATTCACTCCAATTCCCTCTTCGTGTGAAGGGATCGAGGAGCAGGCCTCAATCAACTGATTCATTTTCTCCAGTTTGATTTTAAGAAGCTCCTTGGCGTCTTTCCGTGAAAGATGATCTATAAACATTAAACCGATCTCTCCTGCCGGAGTTACATTTTCTGCATGGGCCAGAGATGAGCGAAGCAGATCGTAAAAAAGCTCTCTGCCGCGATCCGTGATGGAATAAATTTGTCTGGGCGGCCGGTTACCTTCCTGTTCCACTGTAACATCTACGCATCCTTGTTTATCCAACCGTTTTAAGATAGAATATGCCGTCGCTTTCTTCATATCGGACACTTGTCCCAAATTCCGTTCAATAAAATCATTAATTTGATAACCATGCTGGCTTTGAGTCATTAGCAGACCCAAAACAAGCAGTTCACGTTCATCCATATCAAAGACCCCTTCGATTCTTATGCTACTACTAGTATAGTCATACCTGACTAGAAGGTCAAAAATTTGTTGCTCTAATCCCAGAATGTATAGTCGCTGCCAATAAGAAGAGGAGCCGATGATCAATCGGCTCCTCTTTTAGTTCTTTTTATTCCATTTGGGATTTGGTCAACCATACCTTCATCCGTGAGATAACCTCGTTGATATTTAGCGGTTTGCTCAGATAATCCGAGGCACCAGCCGCCAAACATTTATCTTTATCTTCCTTCATTGCTTTAGCAGTTAACGCAAGGATCGGCAGTTCCGTTAAGTCCAGCGTATTGCGGATATTTTTCATCGTTTGATACCCATCCATTTCAGGCATCATGATGTCCATTAGGATAATGGAAATATCAGGATCAGTTTGCAGGATATCAAGGCATTCATAGCCGTTCTGAGCCGTAAGAACATGCATATTATATCTCTCTAGCGCATTCGCCAAAGCGTAAACATTCCGTATATCATCGTCGACAACAAGCACTTTTTTACCTTCAAAAAGCTCGGTCTCCTCAAGGAACAATGGTTCCTGTTCAACCATGCTTTGTCCTAACGGCTTGCCGCCAGTTTCCTCTGGCTTATAAGACCATGCCGCTTGTGACGCCGCGCCAGGAGCGGCTCCAACAGCCGCTTCGGACTGCATCAGGATCATAGGCGAAACATCAACATGCTCTGTTTCACAAGGCAGATACAACGTAAAGGTGCTGCCGATACCCGGTACACTTTCCACAGTCAGCTCGCCGCCAAGCAGCTTGGCAAATTGCTGGGATATGGACAATCCAAGTCCCGTACCTCCAAATTTCCGCGCTGTCGCACCATCAGCCTGCTTAAAGGCTTCAAATATCATGTTCTGCTTGTCTTCCGAAATTCCGATTCCCGTATCCCTTACAGCAAAAGCGAGCGTTTCTGTCGGAATAGAGAATCCTTTCGTTGTAACCGAATCAAGCTTGTATATATTTAGGCTGACTTCCCCGCGTTCTGTGAATTTGAAAGCGTTCGAGAGCAGATTTCTAATAATCTGATGAAGTCTGAGCTCATCGCTATAAAAAATATCAGGAACATTCGGAGCAATTTCATATCTGAATTGAAGTGATTTGAACTCCGCTGTTTTACCAAAATAACGTTCCATGGACTCCGGTAGTTCAGACATATTCACAGCAGATATTTCAAGCTGGATTTTACCCGCCTCTACCTTGGAAAGATCCAAAATATCATTGATCAGATGAAGAAGGTCTGTGCCCGATGAATTGATCACCGATGCATAATTGGCCTCTTCTTCGGTCAGATTGCCTGTCCGGTTTTCCGCAAGAATCTGGGATAGAATTAACATGCTGTTCAGCGGTGTACGCAGCTCATGAGACATATTCGCCAGGAACTCCGATTTATAATTGGAGCTGGTTTCCAGCTGCCCTGCGTACTTCTCCAGCTCGACCGCAGCATTCTGTGCCTGATCCTTCTGGATTTCCAGCTTTTCATTCATCGATTGCAGCTCATCTGTCTGCATTTGCAGTTCCTCAGACTGTACCTGCAGCTCCTCCGTTTGAACCTGCAGCTCTTCCGACTGTGATTGAAGCTCCTCATTTAAGGTCTGCGATTCCATATAGAGACGCTGGATTTCCATTCGGTTTATAACGCTGTGCATCGTGCCGCTTGCCGTTTCCACCAACTGTTTGAACATCTCCATCTGATGTGCATCCAGCTTGTCCAGCGCTGCAACCTCGACAACTGCCAATGTTGTTCCTTCATATATAAAAGGCGCCACTACCACAAATGAAGGCGCAGTACTGCCAAGCCCCGAAGATATCCGTATGTAATGATCGGGGATATGATCTAATTTAATTATTTTCCGATCTTTGGCACATTGCCCGACCAGGCCTTCTCCCCAGGCAATGGAGTGTTTTGCTGTCTTTTCATTTTGACCCGCATAAGAAGCAGAGATGACAAGCTCTTCATGCTGAGCTGCGTATAATACGACATATGGTACACCGAGTACTGCTGCCAATCGGTCAACGAATTGCTCACTCAGGCTTCTCAAAGTGGATTCATTCTGAAGAAGCGTGGACATCGAAGCGACTTCATCTTTAAGTTCTCCTTGCTTCTGTACGACCTCAAGCAATTCATTGGTCGTGCGTCCGAGATCTGCAATTTCATCATTCGTACGAACCTGTATTCTTGTGTCCAGACTGCCGCCGGCAGCCATTTCTTTAATCGTTCGAGTCACGTCTTTAATAATCGTAACAATGTTTCTTGAGATGGTAACAGCCACCATAATGGAAAGGACTGCAACGATAACCCACAGAATATAAATCGTCGTAATGAGCTTTTCATTACTATCTTCCAAGCTTTGCACTCGCTCGATAGTAAGTGCCTTTTCCGTTGCCAGGAAAGAATTGAACTTGTTACGGATCGAATCCATAGTTTCCTTACCCGGGTCCTTACTAAAAAACTGTTTAACTTCATCTTCCCTGCCGTTTTTCTTCATGTCAATTACGGGTTTACCGGCAGTTTCTATCCATTTTTCTATACTTTGACGGATATCTTTAAGATTCTCCTGCTGAGAAGGATTATCAGTCAATAGCAGGTAGAGATTGTTATAATTCGTTTCCCAGGCAGAACTCGCCTGATTGTAGGGCTCAAGATATGATGAATCTCCGGTTATGGCATATCCCCGCTGACCAGTCTCCATATCGAGGAGCGATTTTTCCACACTGTTTGCCAGATCATGAACCTCTATATCGTGTTGGCTTATAAAATCGGTCTCATGCTGCAGCGATGCAACCCTGTTCGTAACGACGAGCAGAAATACAGCGACACAGATCAATATAAATATATAACCAAGTGTGATCTTCGAGCCAATGTTCAACTTCATCTTCTTTCGCAACTCTAGCCCCCCGTCCCCCTGTATCATCTGAAAGCTTACTGCAATATTTTAGTAGTTGTGATACGAATAATCAACAGTTATGTAATCTATGGCGCAAAACTGCTATATAGAAAGTCTACCACTGTTTTATATGTAAGTATAATTATATCTTCATTATAGTATAGAAAAAACCTGTTCAGGAGAAAGTCCCAAACAGGTTTGTTTTCTGATTCAATGAATGATATGACTAGGCAAGTACCATCCTGTCATCAGATAGCTTATGACCGCTGATTCTTGCAAATTCACCAAGCAGCTCCTCGACCGTCAAACTCTTCTTACGCTGCTCATCAATGTCCAGAATAATCTGTCCTTTGTCCATCATAATCAGACGATTGCCAAGACGGATGGCCTGCTCCATGTTATGCGTGACCATCAACGTTGTCAGCTTCATCTCGCGTACGATAGATTCCGTTAAACGTGTAATCAGCTCGGCACGGGCCGGATCAAGCGCTGCGGTGTGTTCATCCAGCAGCAGGATATCGGGCTGCGTAAAGGTCGCCATCAGCAGACTGAGTGCCTGACGTTCCCCGCCTGACAAAAGGCCGACTTTGGCGCGAAGTCGATTCTCGAGTCCAATACCGAGCCGCTCGAGAGATTCGCGGAACATCTGTCTGCGGCTCGCTTTGATACTCATCTTGAGCCCACGGCGCTTGCCTCTGGCGAAGGCCATCGCCAGATTTTCCTCGATCGTCATATGGGGCGCCGTTCCGGCCATTGGATCCTGAAATACTCTTCCGATCCACCGGCTGCGCTGGTATTCAGGAAGATGGCTGATGATTTTCCCATCAATCATGACGTCACCCGCATCCGGCTTCATGACACCCGAGATGATATTCATGAGGGTAGATTTACCGGCTCCGTTACTGCCGATCAGCGTAATGAAATCTCCGGGACGCAGGTTAACGTTAATATGATTCAATGCGATTTTCTCATCGGGTGAGCCCGGATTAAACAACTTGGATACCTGTTTGATTTCAAGCATGGAGATCACCTCCTGCTGTACTTTTAGGGATAACACCCGTCAGTTCGGCTGTGCGTCTCTTCGCCAGCTTCTTCTGTTTGATCGCCCGGCTTGCGGACGGGAACACCAGTGCAAAGATAACGATAATGGCGGTAATCAGCTTCAAATCCGAAGCATCCAGCCATTCCACCCGAAGCGCGAAGGCTACCACGATACGATAGACGACGGATCCTAATACGACTGCAATCGTTGCATGAATGACGTTCCGAGCACCAAAAATCGCTTCACCGATAATAACGGAAGCCAGACCGATGACGATCATGCCGATTCCCATGCTGCTGTCGGCAAAGCCGGATAACTGAGTGATCAGCGCACCCGACAGAGCAACGAGGCCATTCGCAAGGCTGACTCCGACGATTTTGGTCGTGTCCGTATTGGCGCCTAAACTCCGAATCATCCGGTCATTATCCCCTGTCGCCCGCAGCGCAAGCCCGAGATCCGTATGCAGGAACCAGTTCATAAGCAGCAGAACGATAATCACAAAAAGCGGGATCAAAATCCATGGATTGATATTAAACACAGTATTTTCATCCATGATTGCGACGTTAGGTTTGCCCAGAATCCTCATATTAATGGAATATAGAGCGATCATCATCAATATCCCCGATAACAGCCCGTTAATCTTGCCTTTGGTATGCAGCAGGCCTGTGCATGCACCAGCCGCGACTCCTCCAAGGAAACCTGCGAGGCTTGCAAACCAGGCATTATAACCATGGGAGATCATCACCGCCGCGATCGCACCGCCAGTTGTGAAGCTTCCATCGACGGTTAAATCCGGAAAATCGAGGATCCGATAGGTAATATATACCCCAAGTGCCATCAAAGCATAGAGCAAACCAAGTTCAATCGCACCCAAGAATGAGCTTAACATGATGAATTCCTCCTTATGACATGAAAGGAGTGGACGAAGGATATCGCCACTCCTCTATAACAATTCCCCACTGCTTATTGAATGATATTTTTCTCTTTGTCCTGCACTTCGTTCTTCATTTCATCCGTAACCGTGATGCCTTGTGCCGCAGCCGCTTTCAGGTTTAGAATCAAATCAAGCTTCTCCTGCATGGTCACTTTCATATCTCCTGGATTTTTACCATTCTTCAGAATGTCTACAGCCATTTGGCCAACCTGGTAACCATGGTCATAGTATTTGAAGCCCACCGTTGCAAAAGCGCCTTTTTCGACCGTATCACGGTCACTCGAGAAGAATGGGATATGATTTTCATTAGCTACCTGGATGATTGTATCCACGCCGCTGACCACCATATTATCCAGCGTGATGAAAATGGCATCCGCACGTCCTACCAGCGATTGTGCAGCCTGCTTCACTTCCGACGTGTTGGTCACAGCCGCCTTCACCAGTTTGATGTTATGTTTACTCAAGGCATCCTCAGCGTTTTTGGACATGACGACCGCGTTTTGTTCGCCTTCGTTAATGACAAGCCCGACTGATTTGACGTTCGGGAAGTTTTTCGCTACAAAATCCATCAGCTTCTGCACCGCTTCCGGATTCGTATCGGATACACCGGACACGTTACCTCCCGGCTTGTCGAGATTCGTCACGATTTTGGCATCGAGCGGATCCGTTACAGCTGCGAACAGGACAGGCTTGTCTTTAATCTGCTTGACGATGGCTTGTGCCGAAGGCGTCGCGATCGCGAGCACCAAATCATCCTTGTTCGAAGCTATCGTCTGAGCGATCGACAGGTTGTTGGTCTGATCGTTCTGCGCGTTCTTGTAATCCACCTTCAGGTTGTCGCCTTCAGTAATGCCCGCATCTTTCAGTGCCGCCAAGAATCCTTCACGTGTTGCATCCAGCGAAGGATGTTCCACGATTTGAGAAATAGCGATTTTGTACGATTTCTTCTCTGTCTGATTCCCCGATCCTTCAGCCTCCGTTTTCTTGCCCTCTGAATTGCCGCAGCCAGCCGCTGCCGTAACCAGGAGCGCTGACATTACGACCGATAACAATAATTTTTTCTTCAACATCAAAGCCCCCTCCAAAATTTTCCTCTACATTGCTTTTGTGTTCGAAAGCGTTAAAGCATACGGATAAAAAAAAGAAGTGCCACTTTCTGTATAGAAATGGAATCATTCTATACTAGCGATTGATTATTCATAATCATATATGGGCACTCCTGCATCCGTCAATTGGTATCCGACAAAAAAATATAAATCTTTCATTTGGAACAAATTAGGAAATAATTCAAAGTTTCCGAGCAATATCCCGCTTCTCCAGCTGCTTAACCAATTCCTTCAATTCAACCGCTTCCATGCTCGGAATTTTCATATCATAGAATTCAAACGGAAAAGTGCTTGTCATCTCATTGGGTACGATCACCGTGTGCAGACCCGCTCTTTTGGCAGCCTTAAAACCGTTGAGGGAATCCTCAAAAGAAACAGCTTCCTCAGGCCTCACTTCTAATTTTTGCAAGGATAAGAGATACAGCTCCGGATCCGGTTTAACCTGCTGCACCAAATCCGCCGTATTGATCGAATCGAAATAGCCATGCAGATCAAATCTCGTCAGATAGGGTTCAATCCAGTTAAAGTAGGAGCTGGAGGCCAGTCCGATTTTAAGCCCCATGACTCTGGCCTCTTTCAAGTAATTCACTACACCGGGTCTTGGTTGTATATGCTGAAGCAGCTCACGATACTGCACATTGACTTGCTCACGGATGACTTCATATTCTACTGAATGCTGTAAAATCTCCACCAGATATGTATAAGGGTTAAAAACATCAAAGGAGGTACCTACACACTGAGCATACATTTCCAGCGGCAATTCTTTGCCGTATTCTCCATACACCTTGCAAAAGGCGTGGTATGCCGGCGTTTCCGTATCTACCATTAATCCGTCAAAATCAAAAATGACTGCCTTGATCAATTTGCTCACCTTTTCGTTGTTGTATTTGGGTTTTAAGATGCGATGCCTATTGACTGCGTTTCTTGCGGAGCGTCCGGTCGGGATCACGTACAAAACCATACTGTTCGTATAGTCCATGGGCATCTGCGGTTACCAGGATCCCGTGCAGATGCCCGAATCTCTCATCGTTTGTGACAGCTTCAACCAGTTGTTTACCGAGGCCTCGTCCACGGTAGGTTTCATCAATGATCACATCGCACATGTAATACATGGTTACCAAATCCGTAACGACCCTGGCAAAGCCAATCTGCACATCTCCATCATAGACTCCAAAACAGATAGAGTTATCAATGGAAGTGCGGATCAATTCCGCTGGTCTATTCTTCGCCCAGTAGCTCCCTTTCAGAAAAGCAATAATCCGATCCATCTGAAGCAGTTCCTTGCGGTCGCTGATCCATATCCCCTGATCTCCGAGCAGCATAAACCCACTCCCTCCGTTTTTTTCGGTTATGAAAAAATTCTCCGTACAGGGATGAATTCCTCTTTTTCGAACAGCGGTACAAGCTCAAACAGACCGGACGCAGCTGCGCCCGGCCAGGATCGAGTCATATATAAACGTTAAGCTATACTCGAGTAATTTGTACCTGATGACGCAGCTGCTCAAACACTTCAGGATCTATTTGTCCCGCCTGATCAGTCATCGCATTGGAGGTACCGGCAGCCGATGCCACGGCGAGTCCTTCTTCAAGCGACAATCCCTTAGCCAATGATACAGCCATCCCCGCGACAAAAGAATCACCGCAGCCTACTGTGTTTACAACCTTCACTTTTGGCGTCGTTACGCGGTAACAGCTTTCCTTTATTGCAGCCAACGAGCCGGCTCCACCCAATGAAACGGTAATCCGGTCCATCTGATATTTTTGCAGCAGCGTTTCTACCGCTTTTTGCAGAGCTGCTTCATCAGCAACCTCAATGCCAAGCAGCCCAGCCACTTCCTCTTCATTCGGCTTGATCATATCCGGCTTTGCTTCCAAACCTAAACGCAAAGCGTCTCCGCTGGCATCCAAAATGACATATGCTCCAGCTTCCTTGGCAATGGTAACCAAATTCACATAAAAATCTTTCGGAACGCCAGCCGGCAAGCTGCCGCTGAAGCAGACGATCTTGGATTGTGATGCAAGGCTGCGTATTTTCTCTTCCATTTCCTGCAGAGCAGCGTCGTTAACGGTCGGACCCGGCTCCAGCAGTTCCGTAGAAGTACCATTCGCTTCGTCCAGAATATTCAGGCAAATTCTCGATTCTCCTTCAACGGATACAAAATCATGAGCAATCCCCATTTGGGTTAATTGCTGTCTGATGATCTCTCCATTCATGCCGCCCACAAAACCGGTTGCTGTTACAGGTACTCCCAGCTGAGATATAACCTTTGCCACATTGATTCCCTTACCGCCCGGTGCGGCATGAAAATGCTGTACCCGTGAAACCTTGCCCAGCGGAAACGAAGGAAGATAATATGTCTTATCGATGGCTGCATTCAATGTTACGGTCGTGATCATAAGTCTCCTGTCATCCAATCCCTAGCTTATGTAAGTGAGCGTGCATCTGCATTTATGACCCGGGGAAGGTCTTGGTTCTCCATGCTCACCAACTGCTATGTCTTCTCGGTGTCCCCTGCATCCATCCCTCAAAATCCGGCAGAGCCTTCTTCAGGGCTCATGGACCCACCGGCAATACCCAAAGTATACCTGCACTCCCTGGATTGCACAACGCTGCTTGGCTATGTCGGCAGGAAATTTATTTTCAATATTTTCTCCCAAACCTCTTAAACAGACTTCAAGAACGCTTCCACTTTTTCAATTGAAGGCAAAGAACCTGTCCCGCCTACCCCTTGCGTGGAAATAGCTCCGCTCGCATTGGCGAACTTCACCATATCCAGTCCGCGCAGGCCGCTGCGGAAAGCAAAGATCAGCCCTGCGTTAAAGGCATCTCCCGCTCCTGTCGTGTCTATCGGAGTAACCTTGTACGACGGGACCATCTCAGACTCTTCACCCGGCCTAATGAGCATGGCACCCTTGCTTCCGCATTTCACCGCTACAGTATTAACGCCTTCCGGAAGTTTTCCTGCTGCTTCCTCCACGTTGTTTGCCTGATAAATATGCATGATTTCCTCTTCACTCGGAATGAATAGATCGGTATGCGGCAGCAGGCGGTCAATCCCATCCCGGTGCCATATCTGATGAACATCCCAGCCTGTATCGAATGAAGTCGTGACTCCTTGATTGCGAAGCCGGGCAAATAACGCTTCCCAATGGGGACGCATGCCATCCTGCAGGAAATAGGAGCCAAAATGGACATGTTCTGCGTCACTCAGAATCTCCTCAGGAAGGTCCTCCGGTTTAAGCAGCGGAATGCTGCCTGGATAAGTCATCAGCCCCCGGTCGCTTGGTGTTGAAAAGGACAAGGTAACCCCGGTTTTAAGTTGAGGATTCTGAATCACATGTTTGGTACTCACCTGCATCCGCTCCAGCTCTTTCACGCAGAACCGGCCAAAATCATCTTCCCCGACAACGCTGACAAAATGTACTTCCGCACCCAGTCCGGCCAGCGCACAAGCAGTAATGGCCGACGATGATCCAAGAACGATATCAAAGGAATCAATCAGCTTTTCCCGGTTCCATTCCGGCATCAGATCTGTTCCCGACAAAATCACATCCACATTCAGCTCGCCGATAACGACTATTTTCACAGCTCTATCCCCTTTCATCGTGTATTCATTATTTCATATTTGGTATGTAGGCTCTCTCTTCATAGAGTTCTTCAAATATGTCTTTGATTTTCGCCAGATTCCGATGCGAAATATCCGAGATATCTCATGGCATCCGGACGCAGTAAATCTCTTTGCAGACGTCTACAACTTTTGCATGAGTTTGCATGCCAGTTCCAAGCGTTTTGCATCTATATCTACGAGAGCATTCGTTCCTCCATACTGACCTTCTACAACAATTCAAATCTCAGTTATGTGTTTCTGCCCCCTTTTTATATTTAATTTAGATATCATTCTACAGGCAAATTGTATTCCTCGTTTTTTGCAATGTCAACCGTGTTTTTGGATGCTATTTGCCGCAAATTCATTTAAATATTATTTGCTAATTGCATTATATTTTTCATTTGACCTCCAAACCGATATACCTTAACATTAATAAATACATACTTAACCATTAGGGAGTTTTCACATCCTTGTACGTAAAAAAGTTCGTTCACATGATATAAAAATATCAGAATGATGAGAGATTTAATTTGCGGCAAAATATTTTTTTCAAAAAGGCGGTCAAACCATGGCTACACTGAAGGACATCGCGGATATTGTCGGCGTATCGGTATCTACCGTTTCACGCGTGCTTTCCAATGAAACCAACCGCTCCGTGAACTCAGAAACCAAAAAGAAAATATGGGATACAGCTCATGAAATCGGATATCAGATCAAAAGTTCAGCAGCCGGAGCATCCCAAACGAAACTTGTAGGATGTATCGTTTCCACCCTGCAAAATCGCCGTTACCATCCCTATTTCTCGGTAATTTTGGACGGAATTGATCAAGAGCTTGCCAAAAATGGCTATAAGCTTGCTTTTTCATATACGCAGGATGAGCTTGTAAAACCGGAAGTGCTGAAATCAGCGCTTCACGACAGCAAAATCGAAGGCATCATCCTGATCGAAGGCATAGATGAGACGATTAATCGCCAAATCCGCAAGTACGGCTGTGCCGTTGTTGGAATTGACGTGCCGGACAGCAGTATTCCTACCATTTCTTATGATCGTGTACATGCGGCCCGCACTGCCGTTTCGCATTTAACACAGCAAGGACATCGGGATATTCTCTTTATTGGGGGAACCGGTTTATCTGGCAAAATGGAACGCGAGAAACGTTTTCGAGGTTACAAGCAAGCGCTGGAAGAGAAAGGAATTCCCTATCACCCGGGACGAATCTTGAATGCTGAGTGGGAACCTGATCAGGCCTATCGGATGATGCTGTCTTACCTGGAAGAGCATCATGCGGATCTTCCAACAGCTGTATTTGCAGCTAGTGATATCATGGCCATGGCAGCGATGCGGGCGATTTCAGAAAAAGGCTACCGAATCCCGCAGGATTTCGCAGTCATCGGTTTCGATGATAATGAACCTTCCCGGTATACCGTTCCTCCGTTGTCGACCATTCATATTCCGACCTTTGAAATCGGGGCTATCGCTGTCAAAGCACTGCTGCAGACAATCCGTGATCCATACCCGCTTCCAGTAAATATTTCCGTTCCTTTCGAGCCGAAATTCCGTCCATCCAGTGATTGGAAAGTGAATAGATAGGCATAGTCAAAAGGGCATTCCCTCAGGTCCAGCGACCAAGGCAACGCCCTTTTGACTATGCAATATTACAAATTCACCGCATCCAAATGACGGCGGCAGTTGTACAAATCACAGACCCACTCTTCATTCAGCTGACGAACCAGGGTGACAGAGGTATTATGCAAATGCTCCCTTTCCTGCATATTCGGAACCAGTGCCGGCAGAAGCGCCGAGATCAAGGCCCCGTGGCTCACCACCAACACCCGCTGCTCCGGATAATGAAGGCAAATCTCCCGGATAACATCCTCTCCGCGCAAGATCATGGATTCATCCGTTTCAATTCCCAGCTCCATTTCGCTCCAATCCTCACCCCACATGCGGATTCTTTCGTCTTCCGTCGTGCCTTCCATTTTCCCGCAAGCCATTTCCCGCAAACGCTCATCCACATAAAGAGGAATATTCAGCGCATTTGCTATCGTTTCCGCAGTTTCTTTTGCACGCAATAAGTCACTCGCATAAACAGCATCCCACTTTTCATTCTTGAAACGCTCCGCCAAAGCCCGGGCTTGGGCACGCCCTGTATCGTTCAATGGCACGTCCGTTTGTCCTTGAGCTCTTCTCGCCACATTCCAATCGGTAATACCATGTCTTACCCAGCCAATCGTTGTCATAAGTATCCTCCTGTACGAAGTTTATGTATAAAAACTCATATGATCTTTATCTGCTCTGTAATAGTCCATGCGATCCTGCAGACTTCCGGTGTGAAGTTCAAATGTATGGCCGTCGGGATCAAGGAAATAAACCGAGCGTTTATCTCTATCATCCCGTTCCCGGCCAGGCAAGATGTGAACGTTCATTTCCTTAAGCCTCAGATACCACGGATCAAATTCTTCTTCTGTAACTGTAAAAGCGATATGGGTGTAGTTCCGTGGCAGATGGCCGCGTTCTACGTCTTCCTCATTTAACGCAATCCATAAGCCGTCCAGGTCAAAATAAGCCAGCTTCCTCCCTGTCACAAGCAGCTTCGCACCAAATACATTCTTGTAAAAGGATATTGATCTATCCAGGTTAGAAACCGAGAAACAAAAATGATTGATTCCCTGTAATTTCAATGCGTCTGCTCCCTTCACGGCTTCGTCAATCCAAATATGTCGTACTACGTTTCATCGTCACAGTGGACTCCCGCACGATCAGCCTTGGTTCAAACTGGATCTTCTCGTATACGCCATTTACATTTTCACGTATTCGTTTTAGAAGCAGTTCCGTGGCCAGCCTGGACACTTCCACCCCCATAATGGACACGGAGCTGATCTGAGGTGACGTGATGGTCGTCCAAATATTATTGTCAATACCAACCACCGCAACATCCTCCGGGACCCTCACCCCCAGCTCCTTAAAACGGTTGATCAAACCGATTGCCACCATATCGTTACCGGCATATACCGCATCCGGCATGTTTTTCAGACTTTTGAAGTAGTCCGCAGCCTTGGCTCCCGTGTTCAAGGAAAAATCCTCCCCAAAATATACCAGGGAAACATCCACTTGGTTTAACGAGTTTACATAAGCATTATATCGTTCCTCAATAATATCCCGAGGGGCTCCCGCGTAGGCAATCCGGTTGCGGCCTATGCTGACCAAATGTTCCATTGCCAGCCGCCCTTCCTGTTGGGACAAGCAGACCACATCCGCTTTGATATCAGGCGTGAGCTTTTTGCCATAATTAATGACAGAGATGGGTACCGGAGATTTATTGACCAGCTCCACGAAACTTTTCGGGTAAGCCAGCGGTAGAATAATCAATCCATCGACATGCAGTTTTTTGACATCACGAATGGTCTCCAGCTCGATTTGACCAATGCCTGAAGTGTTGATGTTTACAACACGGTACCCGTGCTGCTTGGCAGCCTGTTCCACGGACCATGCGATTTCAGGCACGAATGCATTCCGGATATCTGGAACAGCAAGTGCGATCTGGTTCGTATTCCGAACTTTCAGGCTTTGTGCTGCAATGTTTGGAATGAATCCAAGCTCTTCAATGGCTTGAAGTACCTTGGCTTTTGTTTTCTCACTGATGCCGCCTGAATTGTTAATAGCTCTGGATACCGTCGCGATACCGACTCCAGCCTTTTTCGCCACATCTTCAATGGTTACTTTTGAGTTGTTTGACAAGCCGCCCAAATCCCTTTCTTTCATGGAATCGTTTCCCGTTTGTTATGAATTTTACAATCTATATTTATATTATACCATTAAAGGTTTTTTCGATAAATCCGGCCTGGCTCCTCCTATTACAGTAAGCGGTATCAATCCTTTATATCAGCACTTTATATCTCACATATTAATTCAAATTTGAATTTGACAATCCCGTGAAGATGTGACATATTAGTTTTCGGAAACGTTTCCTTAATATGAGCTAAAAAAGCTCATCTGATCATAATCAGGATTCAATCTACGAACTGGAGATGACTTGTATGAAAGCACTTAGATGGCATGGACAAAAAGATTTACGTCTGGATCACATTGAAGAACCCGCTGCTTCGAAAGGCAAAGTAAAAATCAGAGTAGAATGGTGCGGCATTTGCGGCAGCGACCTGCACGAATATACTTCCGGCCCGATCTTCATTCCACAGGCAGCTCCTCATCCACTGACGGGCGAAAAAGCCCCGATCGTTATGGGACATGAATTTTCCGGACAGGTTGTTGAAATCGGAGAAGATGTAACCAAAGTAAGCGTAGGCGACCGTGTTGTCGTTGAACCGATCTATGCATGCGGCGAATGTGAAGCCTGCCAGCAGGGCAAATATAATCTTTGCAATAAAATGGGATTCCTTGGCCTTGCCGGCGGCGGTGGTGGATTCTCAAGCTTCGTAGCTGCAGATGAGGTGATGGTCCATAAAATCCCTGATTCCGTTTCTTACGAACAAGGTGCTCTTGTGGAACCGTCCGCAGTAGCTCTTCATGCCGTTCGTTCCAGCAAATTAAAAGTAGGCGACAAGGCAGTCGTTTTCGGAACAGGTCCTATTGGTCTGCTCGTGATCGAGGCCCTGAAGGCTTCTGGAGCATCCGAAATTTATGCGGTAGAATTGTCCCCTGAACGTAAGCAAAAAGCAGCCGAGCTCGGTGCCATTGTGATCGATCCGAAGGAATTTGACGCTGTGAAGGAAATTCATAAGCTTACAAATGGCGGTGTAGATGTAGCTTATGAAGTGACGGGTGTCCCTCCAGTCCTCACACAAGCTCTGGCGTCAACCAAAATGGGTGGAGAACTCATGATCGTCAGCATCTTTGAAAAAGAAGCTCCGATTCATCCGAACAATGTTGTCATGATGGAGCGTACGATTAAAGGCATTATCGGATATCGTGATGTATTCCCTGCTGTGATCAGCCTGATGGATAAAGGCTATTTCCCTGCCGAGAAGCTCGTGACTAAACGGATCCAGTTGGATGATGTTCTTTCTGAAGGCTTTGACACGCTTCTGAAAGAAAAAAATCAAGTTAAGATCCTCGTTAAACCGGAATAATTCAGATTATCCCATCATTTTCTATCTATCCAGTTTCATCTTCCTATGGCAAAGCCGGATTCTCTTCACAGAGAAATCCGGCTCTTTTTTATGGATATTAGAATCGAATTCGGATGCATAAGCTCCATCAATATTATACTTGACAAATAAATATTTGTGTGTTATAATATAATATTTTACCTTTGACTTATACTTTTTACGGCGCTATGATAGTACCTGCTCAATGAAATCAATGATATAAATAATGGAGGGTGCTACATGAACCAAGCAAATCGGGCAAGTCAAATTCACATGCTGGATATTTCCTCAATCATCATGGGTAAAGTTGATACCATCCACCCCACAATCATTCATGATGATGAACATGCCATTCTGATTGATACCGGTTATCCCGGCCAAATCTCCAAATTCACTGAGGTTTTGGAACGACATGGACTTGGGATTCAAGATTTGACGAAGGTCATTTTGACGCATCAGGATATCGACCATATTGGCAGCCTGCCAGCTATGCTGGAACAGAGCGAACATCCAATTGAGGTACTGGCCAGTGCGGAGGAGAAGCCATTTATTGAGGGGGACGTGATGATTCTTAAGATTACTCCCGAAGCGCTCGCCGCTGCGGAAGCCATGATCCCCGCTAATGTTCCCGAGCAATGGAAACAGGCTTTTCTCTCGACATTAAAAAATCCGCCAAAATCACCCGTAAACCGAGTGATTCATGACGGAGAAGTCCTTCCTGTGTGCGGTGGCATTGAAGTAATTGCTACGCCAGGGCACACTCCCGGGCATATCAGTCTTTATCACATTCCCAGTAAAACACTTATCGCGGCCGATGCGCTTCGCGTCGTTGATGGCCGTCTTTGCGGACCTGACCCTGAACAAACGCTGAATATGGCTCAGGCTTTGGAATCCGTCAAAAAATTAGCGTCTTATGATGCTCAAACCGTCATCTGCTATCACGGCGGGTTATTCCAGGATAACGTTTCTCAAACGATTCAGGAGCTTGCATACAACTAATACAGCTCAAGTAGACAAAGTTAACTTTTATTTCATGACCTTCATAACATTCGCACCGCTATGAAACCGTTCGAAGGCCTGCTGCATTTTCAGTAAGTAAGCCGGATCCTGACTGGAGCATGCGAAACGGATATCCCCGCTGCCTTGATTTCCGAGGATCTCCTTCTCAACAAGCACATGACGGAGTCTGCGGATGGTACCGCGGCTACCATCAATAATTTCGATATGATCCGGCAGAATCCGGCTTAGCAGCGGCTTATAAAATGGAAAATGGGTGCAGCCCAGGACCAGCGTTCCATAATCATTCAAATGAT
Organism: Paenibacillus sp. J23TS9; assembly: GCF_018403225.1. Classification (NCBI taxonomy): domain Bacteria; kingdom Bacillati; phylum Bacillota; class Bacilli; order Caryophanales; family Paenibacillaceae; genus Paenibacillus; species Paenibacillus sp. J23TS9. The sequence goes on from NZ_BOSG01000001.1 coordinate 2,385,948, forward strand.
AAGGCGCTAATTTCTCGTTAAAATAGGCTGTCATCACCTCGGGATCAAACTGCATAGCCTCGCAGTATGTCACCAGTTCAGGCAACGGGAGTGAATCCACAATACTGTGGTCGTCTACCCGGGATACCAGCTGCGTATATTTTGACTGATGAAGTGTCAGTGGGGTTGCCGCCACCAAAACTCTTTTCCCTGTTTCACGGTTCATCTCAACGGCCGGCTTGACTGCCGGTTCCATTCCGATAATCGGAAAGCTGTATTCCTGACGCAGCTCTTCAGCCGCTGCACTGGTTGCGGTATTGCATGCTATCACCAGCGCTTTGATATCCTCTTTTAAAATTTGATCCAGCGACTCACGCACAAAGTCCTGCACCTGCTCCTTAGTTTTCGTGCCGTAAGGTACATGAAGTGTGTCGGCAAAAAATAAAAAGTCCTCTTTGGGCAGCTGCTTCACGGCTTCAGAAAGTACGGTTAATCCGCCTAACCCTGAATCAAAAAGCGCAATTCGCATGTTGTTCACCTGATTTTTCATAGATTCATTACAAAAAAAATGTATATTCCCTTATATGATGAAAACCAAATTATTGCCAAAAGTCAAGAGACAGGGCCATGGAAAAATAATACACCGTCCTCTGGTTCCTTGAATCCATCCTTAATATCAGGAAATTCGGCCGTTTATCCTTCCCGTTGGATCATGCAGGCAAATTCAGTTTCCTGACCGTGTACCGGCGAAGTAAAGACGCAAGTTTGCTTAAAGCCAGCATTCTCATAGGTTCGAATCGCACGTTGGTTAAAGGTGGCAACGACCAGGCGAATTCCTTTTTCAGGTAAGCTGCGCTTGACGTATGCTATCCCCTCCTCAACAAAACGGATTCCATGCCCCTGTCCGGTAAGCTCCGGTTTCATCCCCAGGCCGAAATCCACCAAGGAATCCTCTTCATAAATCCCTGCATCATAGCCGCCCGGGACGCGCGCCGAAATACCGGTACAATAAAATCCGATCAGACTTCCTTCTGCATCTCTTGCAGAAACATAATCTCCATTCATTAAATCGGCAATATCTTCTTCGCTTCCATCCATGCTGTATAAATCATACGGCTCCGGGTACCTCCAAGTCGCGATCACAACTGCATCCTCACGTTTCATACTGCTCACTCGTTCCATTACTTCTGCACAACCTCTTCCTTTTTATAATATTGTACGGTTTGCCTTCTCCTGAAGTAATGTCTGACCCAATCCTCGGTCAATAAAATTAGCCGATACCCGCTTGATACCAAGCTCCTTCGCCCATACCGAGAACTGGCCGATATGATGGATTTCATGGGCGATCACATGACGGAGCACTTCCCCGTACATGAGCGGCTCCGTACGCCAAGATACGCGAACAACGGTACTCTCCTTGCTTGCATCTGCATTCGAAAGAATGTCCTGTATTTGTTTACGGCAGCTTTCCGACAGATCCTTTACTGCCTCCAGAGTTTGATAATCTTCATAGAGAGGTTCCCAGTCCTCCAGCCCTTCGATGGCTCTGATCCAGCTGAGCTCCACGTCCGCAATATGGAAAAACGTCTTCAGGATCGATCCGACACCTCCTGTTCTTTCCTTTATCAGTTCATCGGTTGAGAGCTGGCTGTATACTTCAAACCATTCATCTCGGACCTGCCAGTTATATTCAAACCATGATTTCATGAAATTTCTCCTTTTTTATATAAAATGAACTAAAGTCTTACCCTACCTCTCCTTGATTACATCCGGCATACAGGCGAGACGCTTTCCCTTTCTTTAGTTCAATTTATGTAGCTGATACTACTTAAAAATATATTCCGGATTTCCACAATCTGACTGTGCTAATTTCTGATCCATTGTATGCCGCTGCAGCTGTCATATGTAACAGTGATATGACTCAGGGAATCTTTTACAAAAGATAGTATAACACGGATTAAAGGTGCAGGAATGCAGAAAGGCCGGGTGATAACACCCGGCCTTTTACTTATTTAGCTGTTGATCAAGCTATACATCATTTTGGCAATTTCCGCCCGGGTTACTTTCCCCTTCGGATCAAATCGGTGATTGCCTTTACCATTCATGAGACCGAGCTTGTTCGCACGCTCTACCGCTTCTTTTGCCCAGGAAGCCACTTGGTTCATGTCCGTAAAGCCCGTGCTCACAGAGCCTGTCCGCTCCTTACCATTCAGAACATCGCTTACTTTCATCATAATGACAGCTGCTTCCTCGCGGCTGATTGTGTCTTGTGGCCGGAACTTGCCATCACTGCCTTGGATAATACCAAGCTTCGCTGCCTGTGCAACCGCAGCGGCATAATAAGCTTCGGCAGGCACATCCTTAAATTCCTGACTGACCGAGGTCAACTCTGCGCTGGCCGCGCGCATTGCCAAGGTTACGAAGTCAGCACGTGTTACATTTTTACCGGGTCCAAATTGTTCTTCAGTCATGCCTTGGATTACATGTTTGGCCGCGAGCTTGGTAATGAATTCTTCCGCCCAGGAGCCCTGCACATCCTTGAACTGTTTGTGGTACTCAAGGACTGCGTAGGAGCCAGGCTGGTCTGCTGTGAAAGTCACCGTGCTGCTACCAAAGCTGCCACCCTTGTACACTGGCTTCCCCCCTTGCAGCAGATATACACCGGCATAATCTGTTTGAAGCTGCTTTTGCTGCTCAGCTGTGAGACTTCTTTCTAATGTTACCTGGCCTCCAAAAACAGTCACCGGCGTTTCATTTTGCCCTTTGACCTGTGCCATGCGCAGCGTATATACGAGACCACCATGCGAATATTCCTTCGAAGTGCCAATACTGCTGCTCATCATTTGTTTGATGCTTTCATTCATCGAGGTGGCAATCCGAAGCAGCAGCTGGTCCGCTTCATCCAAAGAATCCGGCAATGCAGCCGGTGGCACTGTAACGGTAAGACCCGTTGCCACGATAATGAGAGACAGCTGGCTGTCCTTTGCCTTTTTCAACGATGCTGCAGGAAGATATACTGCAGATTCTCCTGTTTGTTCATTCTTCCCCGTTAAATGTATAACCACCTTACCATTGCTTGTGCTTGTTATGGCTTTATCGAGAGCCTTGGCATCCGCTCGATAAGCCCCCTCTGCTGATAGCTGCAGCGTCATTCCTCCATCCCCGGTTTCAGGTGAAGGCTTCACAGGTACTGTTGGCGTTTCTGGAGTCACCACTCCACTACCACCGCCGCTGCTTTCACCGCCCCCCGGAACCTCAGGATGTATTTCACCGGTTTGCTTACCGGTATAGAAGCCCCAAATATCTGATAAAATGCTGCCGCTGTATTCATCTTCGGCTTTCACATACCATTGATCATAACCGTTTGGAGTCAGGCCGTTCCAAGTAGCTGAGGCTTCCGTGCCGCTCTTCACATTGGACTGGAACCCAATTTGCTGATCTGTGTATACTCTTACACCAATATAATCCGTTGCCACTCGCTTCGTTGTCGGCTCCAGACCAAGATCCAGACTAAACTCGTCTTTTCCCTTTTCCGTTTCAGGATCATAGTAATTATAATCATCCAAATAAGGAGAATACGTTTTGATGTGGAGCTTGTTATTTTTCATATCGAACTGCATAAGACGGATATATCCAAGCCCGCCCTCTGCTGCTCCCTGATAATCAGCCAGCATTTGATATACATTCCGGTCGGGGATCCCGTCCCCGTTGTCGTCCAGCTGATCAACCTTCAGCTCTGCATCATGATAATGTCCGGACAATGCAGCGATGACATTTTTATTCGGCTTGATGACCTTCTCAAAAATCTGATCGGCAATCGGAGCCCGGTTATTCGATACAAGTAAGTATTCATGCAGACAGAGAATCGCTTTACGCTCCGGATACTTAGCCACGATCTCGTTCATCCAGTCGATTTCCTTATCGCCGAGTCCCCAACCCATATAGACGATTACAAAATCATTTCCGTTCGAAGAAACCAGGTCATAATGACCGCGGTTATTATCATACGATCCGCCGAACACCTGGTTATTTTTAAAGCGCTCCTCGCCGAAATACTCCTTGAACTTGGTATAATCATTATTCTGGTGATCGACATCATGATTGCCTGCCAGCACACCATAAGGAATATTGGCATTCTCCAGAACCTTCATATCCTTGTCGGCTTCGAGCCATTGATATTCCTGATAGGATTTATCGACGACATCTCCGGTATGGATGACATACTTGATGTTCATCTTTTCCTTCTGATCCACGACCCATTTTACGATATTTTGGTAGATCTGTGGATAGCTCTGGGAATAGTACTGCGTATCAGACATCCAGATAAAAGAAAAATCATAGGGGTCCTGCGATTCCGGTGTCGGCTTGCTGCCGCTATCCGCCGCCAGAACTGCAATCTCATCCTGAACCATCACATCAATGACTTCACCGTTCATATAATCGCCGGCTTTGACTACAGCTTTCAGTTCAAAATCATCCGCGCCCGCGATGACATGATCCAACTGTTCCCACTGCTTTTTCGTCTGGCTCCAGGCATACAGGCTTACTTTCCGGCCTTCCAGAGATTTGCCCTTCCAGTTCACCTCTACCCTATCGGTGCTCTTCACGGAAGGATCGAGCTTTACTTCAAAGCGCTGGTATGGAAACTGTTCAACAGAATCATTGACGAGATACTTACCGTCTTCAACGCTGATTTTCTCGTAATCCTCTTTAGTGAGCGCCTTTTCTCCGGCAGGTGTCATCTCCTTCGGAGGCTCCGTCACCGATGTGTTGGTATACCCGGTAAAGCCCTCCGCACGATTTCCATCATATTTATACCCTTTGTAAAAGGTAACCTTCATTGGATCCTGATTAGGGTCCTGTACCTTCACCGTTAAATTCGCGTTGGCTCCCACATCGGTCTGTCCCTGCTTCGGACTGATCAACTGCGGAGGAAGCGGGTTTTCGTCCGGCACATTAAAATTCACTGTCTTTTCGGAAATGTTTCCGGCTTTATCCTCTGCCTGGATATACAGCTTATGGGCTCCGCCCATCATTCGGCCGGATGATGTCTTATAGGGCAGCTGAATCGGCTTGTCATCCAACTTCACCGTAATGTTGTCCAGTCCCGCATATACATCCTTGATGTCCGCATCAATATCAAACTCTCCGCGATACTCTTTACCTTCCTCAACGGTTGGCTTTATCACGGGCGGCGTGTTGTCAACGATGACATTGGAGCTGATCTGCCCGGTACCATCAGAGATGCTTACTTGATGCGGCCCATCCTGCACCAAAGTAGTATCCCAAGCATAAGATTTAGCTTTCAAATGCTCCTGCTTCAGGTCAAAGTGGAATCCTATAAATTCGCTTTTACCAGCGGAATCGCCCATCTTGATTTGCTTTTCTTTCTCAGCATAGGCAGGGTCCCAAATTTCCGTACCATCCGCGAGCAGCAATCTCACATTTTTAATTTCAAAATCATCCTTATTCTCTTCCGGACGTTTATCGAAAGGCGATGTTTTCGAACCTGCCCGAATGTAAATGATGTTATCTCCTTGGGTCAATCGTTCAGAACGGATTGGAAAGGAGAGTGTCGTATATGTCGTTATCGGATCCATAAACGTATACAAAATCGACTTGTCCTCCAGCTCCGGAGGTCCCATCGTTACAGCATTTTTAAAATAATAGTCCACATTGATGGCGTCAAAGACGAAATAAGCATCATTTTCAAGACCGGCAAAGGTATTGGCATCCGGCAGCCTTTTCCCGTCAAGACTTAAGCTGATTCCAGCTGTTCCCGCTGCTTCAGAGGTCCCTTTAATCGTATACTTACCTTTTAGAATCTCCTTGTCCTTCACATTCAGACGCAGCGGAGCATCGTTTAAGCCTCCGGTAACAGCCACTTTAACAGGCTTCGATTGCGTTTCGTTCGCACCATCAGAAACCACGTAATAATATTCAATATATTTGCGTCCGATTAACTCGGCAGAAGAAAGCTTGTAATGGTACATCATGTCATTGAAATCTTCCTTCAACGGATGCCCGGTGAATTCAGTCTGTTTGTCTGAACGGACATAGACTTCCACGGAGGTAATCTCATGATCGTCCTTTGCATCTGCTTTTAGCTCGAGTCCTTTCGACTGCTCCACTTCCGTTATACCCGTCAGATCCTGAATGGTAGGAGGGATACTGTCGACAATAACATGAACCGGATCGGCAGGGACCTGAGCAGAAGTAACAGAACCCGGTGATGGTGCTTCGATGCCTGAACCGGCTTTAATCATAACCGTGCTTCCGTTACGCGGATAGCTGTACCCGATAGCCTTGTCCTCTTTGGTTTCGTCACCATTGGTGCCGCCTTCGTATAGCAGATCTGCATCATAATAAGCTGAAGAGATTTCTTTGCCTGTATTCGTTTTGATGACGACAGCGCGTCTGCCGGAGTTTGCCATCCCATCGCTTTGAATGGTCTGGAGCGTTTCATCCGGAACCAGATTCGTTTTATAAAAGCTATTAAAATCATCTGCCTTATAGGCTGTATTGGCAGTGTTCTTCACCCAGAAGACAACGGACTGTTTCGAAGGAATAACAAAATCCGTTTTGGTGGAAGGCCATTCAACATCCGCTCCAGTGCCTTTGTCCGGATAACGGTAATAGATCTTATAATTTTTGAATGATACCGGCTGATCCGAATTGTTGTACACCTCGATAAACTCATAAGCATCCGATGAAGTCGTTGGTACATTCGTCGTATTCGGAACCAATTCGGTTATGAGCAGTACGGGTGCTTTGGATGAATCAAAAGATTCCATGTTCACCTGAGAAGTAAACGGCTTGTCCAGCTGCCCCGCCTGAATCCGGTATTGAAGCGTCGGTTCAATCAGTGCGGCTGCCGGAATTGTGGCGGTGTAATCACCTGTATTTCCGGAATCCGTCATCGTTGTGACGTTGTATCTGGATTGGGATGGTGTCTTATATAGCAGCTTCACAGGCATTTTCGAGCCATCTGCATTTGTACCCGGATTAACCACCCGCGCCTTAATCTCAAGATCCTTTACATCTATGGAAGCAGCAGCTGTATGATTGATTACGGTTTGGTTCCCTGCTTCAACAACCAACGGAACAGCCTGGTCAGGATCGATAGTTCCAGGGGTTGCCGGCTGCTTTCCAGAGGAATCCATAACACTCATTATGCTACTGCCAGCTGCAGGATGCTTGAAAAAGATTCCCATATTGGTTTTAACATGTGCGGGCTCATAAGAGGCTGTTATGACAGGCTCGTTGTTTTTGCCCCTAATTGTCAGGGTTCTGGCACTGCCGTTAGCCATGCCTCCTCCGCCCTGAATACGAAACAGGTTCACACCTTTAATCAGATTGCTCCCGAAATTCTGGTTGAAATGCTCCTCCGTTTCCTCATTGTTCTTTCCGTTCATTATCCAGAACACCACGGGCTGCCGGGCAGGAATGATGATATCCGCTCCCCCTTCGGGTGTCCACGGATCCTTGTTGTTATAAAAGAAGGAATAGTCCTTGAAATTCAGATCCTGGTCGGTGTTATTGTACACCTCTACGAATTCAAATGCGTCTGTATTGGTATCAGGCAGATCAGACGTATCTGGTACCATCTCGGTAATCAGCAATGCAGGCGCAGGTGATTCGGCGGATAATAAAGATTGCGGCACTTCCTCTCGGATCGCAGTTGAATAGGATGCAGACTCGATAACCTTTGATTCTGAATCCAGAATCTCGATCGTGTAGTTCAGCTCACGGCCGATCAACAACTCACCCGGGATTTCTCCTGCATATGTATCCAACTGCTGTGCTTCAGGTTTCAGCGTGACAGGAGGTTGTTCCTTTCCATCCACCGAGTAGCGGATTTGCCCGGTCCATGCTTGTCCATCACTATACACGCCTGCTGTGACCGAATAGTTCTTCTGCTCCGGGATCCACTCTACGGGCGTATGCTGCAGCCGAATGCCGCTTGGCTCTTTGCCCGTCGTTGTCTCTTGCTCTTTCTCCATCGTAGTTGTTGCCGGAGGCGACTCCGCGTGAACCTTTGAGATGAGAAGAGAGGGAGTTCCGGCCGTAAGCATCATGCTGCTCAGCATGACGATCGACACACTCCGTTTGATTCTGTTTGTCCTGTTCAATGCAGCTTACATCTCCTTTACAAGTACATTGGATTTTTGACATTTCTTACCCATTGTATATAGGATGTGTTCGCTGAATATTAGCGCAGGGTAAACGGATAGTTAATATCATTAATAGCATTAAATAATGGACAGGCGAATGATAGCTTGAGATTTCTGACAAAAAAAGACGGTTACCTTGTCAGATAACCGTCCGGAATGATATTCTCTTGTATTAATAAAGCCGCTTTTCATAACTCTCTGTCAATGACGCCCTTACTTCGCGGGTGGAAAGACGGAGTCTGCCGGCATGTTCCGCGATGATGGAGGCGGGATCCGGAAGCGATTCTCTGGAAGGCCAGCTATCCGGCTGCCACAACTTGGATCTTTTCAATGCCTTGGCACAGTGAATGTAACATTCCTCAACTTCTATACCAATACCCGCAGCAGGTACTTTTCCTTGTGCGGACATTCGCTCCATCAGATCCTTATCACGGATCACATATCCTCTCCCATTGATTCGCAGCGTCTCTTCCAGGCCCGGGATGACGAAAATGAGACCAATATGCGGATTGATGAGAAGATTGCGGAGCGAATCATATCTACGGTTGCCCGGACGTTCCGGAAGTATGAGATGCTGATCATCCAATATGTACGCAAAACCTGGGGCATCGCCACGTGGAGAACAATCGCATTCACCGCCTGCACCGCTCGTTGAAATAAAGACCAAAGGCGACAGGGCTATAAACTGCCGGCAGTTATGATCCAAAGCAGCGATAACTTTATTGTTGGCCAGCTCCCCCGGTTTGCCAGCTAGCTGCTCCAATTCCTCTTCAGATTGTATGATATCCTTAAATACACTCATTTGGTAATCCACCTCCATCACCATTATAGTACGTGCCTATTAAGAAAATCATCATTTCGGAAAAAAGCCGGAGCTCTGAGGAAAGAGCTTCGGCTTTTTTGGTCAGCCGCAGAGATTAGACTCTGCGGCTGTCCGCATATTCGGCCATGGCATCGCGCATGAATGCAGCGAGACCTTCTCCGAACTGATCAATATTCCGTGTAAAACGCTTATCATCCACATACATTTGACCCAACCCTTTAAAGGCTTCAAGTGAATAATTCCCCATCCGGTTCAGCATTTGAAACCACTCGCCTGTCGCTTGCTGCGCCTCATCCGAAGCCGGAGAACCATGCCGGAGCTGCGCAAGCTTCCGATAAATAGCATTCATCTCTTCTCCCAGCTGCCCTTGTTCTTTTTTGGACATCTTGTTCAATCTATCATTGGAATCGTCCACTGCTTTGTCCCCCCAACGTTCTCTGGCTTCCTGTTCATAGGGGTTGCTGCTAAAATCAAAGCCAGCGAATTTGTCCTGGTTCGTCATTCTGATCTCTCCTTTTTCATGCTTCATCGTCTTCTCCAAGGTTTCGATCATCCGCTCCAGCCGGACGCGCTTTTCCAGCAGCAGCTTATGGTGAAGCTCCATCACTTCCTGCCTTTTAAAATCCGGTCGGCTGACGATTTCACGAATTTGCTTCAGTGGGAAATCCAGTTCCCGGAAGAATAGAATCTGCTGCAGCAGCGTCAAATCCTCATCCGAATAAATCCGGTAACCGGCTTCTGTCGTCTGGCTAGGACACAGCAGGCCGATCTCATCGTAGTGATGAAGCGTACGTACGCTGATTCCAGCAAGCTCCGCGACTTCCTTAACCATCATGGATGCTCTCCTCCTTTCAACTTCACTATAGAGAATGACGTAACGTGAGAGTCAACAGTCAATTCCTTAAACTTTTCACTAAATCAAAGAAGCTTATAACGAAGGCTTATCATCTTTGCTAGACGGCGAATGTAGACTCTCATCCCACTCCCTGGTCTTCTCTTGTTCTTGATTCCAGTTTTCTTTTACCTGGTCCGAATACTTTAGTAATGACTTTTTGAAATCAGCAAGCACTAAATAAATAATACCAACAACCAGCGATAAAATACTGAGCGTCAACAAGGGACCGCCTGATTTGGCCAATATCTCATGATAATAGTCCCAGCTCCATCCACTATTCGCGGGAAGCAGCATCACAGCTGTTAAATACCTGATTCCAAATAAAAATGCCGCAATTGCGACAAAAGCAACACCTGCACCTCTTCGGTTCATAAGTTCATACCTCCTGTACATTTTCAGTGTTTTCATCCTGTTGAAACCATCCACTTATGTAATAAACGTCGTATATCCTGCTGATGTTTTAAAAGAAATATCCCTGATTATACCATTTCCTGCCTGATAGCAGCCTCCCTGTGATTTTATGTTCTGTCCGTGATATCATAGAAATCAAACCGCAGTGTACATATGATTAGTAAAATACGAAAGGGAGCTGAACGAATATGAAACAGGAAATCATGGATCGCTTTATTTCCTATGCCAGAATTGAAACACAATCGAATGAGGACAGTCCCTCATGTCCTTCTACACCGGGCCAGTTAACACTGGCACGAAAGCTGGTTGAAGAGCTTAACGTGATCGGCATGCAGGAAGTCACCATGGATGAAAACGGTTATGTCATGGCAACACTGCCGTCTAATACAGACCGAGATGTGCCAACCATCGGCTTCCTTGCCCATGTGGACACCGCTACGGACTTCACGGGAGCAGGAGTTAACCCGCAAATCGTGGAAAATTATGATGGCGGTGACCTTGTCCTTAATTCCGGACTCAAGGTTGTGCTGTCTCCCAAGCAATTCCCCGAGCTGCCTGAATATAAAGGCCATACGCTGATTACGACCGACGGAACCACGCTGCTTGGAGCCGATGACAAAGCCGGCATCGCCGAAATCATGACAGCCATGGCCTACCTGATTGCTCATCCGGAAATTAAACATGGAAAAATCCGTGTGGCATTTACTCCCGATGAAGAAATCGGCAGAGGCCCTGAGAAATTTGATGTAAAAGCATTCGATGCCACCTTCGCTTACACCATGGACGGAGGGCCTCTTGGGGAACTGGAATATGAAAGCTTCAACGCAGCCAAAGCCAGCATTACGATTAACGGCACGAATGTCCATCCCGGTACAGCTAAAAACAAAATGGTCAATTCCGTTAAAATCGCCATGGAGCTGAACGGCATGCTTCCAGCTGAGCAGGCACCTGAGCATACGGATGGTTATGATGGTTTCTACCACCTCATGAGCCAAAATGGTGACACTGAACGCACAAGAATGGAATATATCATCCGTGATTTTGATAAAGCGGAATTCGAGAACAAGAAGCAAAACATGAAACGTATCGTACAGGAGCTCCAGGCCAAATACGGAGAAGAGCGGATTGTGCTGGAGATGCGTGACCAATATTATAATATGAAAGAAAAAATCGAGCCTGTGAAAGAAATTGTAGATATCGCGTATGCTGCCATGGAAAGCCTGGGAATCAAGCCGATCGTCAAGCCGATCCGCGGCGGCACAGATGGTTCACAGCTCTCCTATATGGGCCTGCCAACACCTAACATCTTTACTGGGGGCGAGAACTACCACGGTAAATTTGAATACATTTCGGTGGATAATATGCTGAAGTCGGTGCAGGTCATCGTGGAAATCGTTCAACGCTTTGAGCAGCGCGGCGCATGAACAATCTCCCTGAGGGCAACCGCCAAAGCAATATTGAGCGCTTCTCCGGCTATGAGGATACCTATGACCGGTACCGGCCCAGTGCACCACAAGAAGTTGTAAATATTCTGACTGGCTATCTCCAGCAGAAACCTGGCCTGGTCCTGGATATCGGCTGCGGCACTGGCCTTTCCACATTTATCTGGGGGAACCATGCGCACAACATCGTTGGTGTGGAGCCTAATGACGATATGCGTGGTAAAGCCGAAGCCAAGCTGAACTCGCTGCATCTTCAAGAAGCTGATGGCAGCATCCGCTTCATGAGCGGTTATTCCAACCAGCTTGAATTTCCGGATGGAGCCGCTGATTTGATTACCTGTTCCCAATCCTTCCACTGGATGGAGCCGGTCAGTACACTGGCCGAGGTGGCCCGAGTTCTGAGGCCGGGTGGCGTCTTCGCCGCATATGACTGCGATTGGCCGCCAACCGCTTCATGGCAGTCCGAGAAAGCTTATGTAGAGCTTCTCGGCAATGCTGACAAGCTGCTCCAAGAGCGTCAGGATCAACAGGATCAAGCTCTGAAACGGAACAAGGAATCGCATCTGTCCAACATCCTTCACAGCGGATCTTTCCGCTATGCTCGGGAAATCGTTTTTCATAACCGGGAGCTTTGTGACGGAGAACGATACATCGGTCTTGCGCTAAGCCAAGGAGGTATCCAGTCCGTGTTGAAGCTTGGGTTACCCGATCTTGACGAAGAAATTCATCGGTTCAAAGAGCTGGTTAAGGAGCATTTCCAGGACCGTAAGCTTGAAGTGCTGTTCAGCTACAGGATGAGAATCGGGATCAAATAAAAAGAAGCGGGACAAGGATATGATACCTTGTCCCGCCATTTTATTTCAAATATCCTTTGAGAAGATCCAAAAAAATGCTACTTCATTGCCATCATTAACCGCATCACATTCTCCGAAGCCCGTTCCATATTTGTAGGCCCCTGCTGCAGTGCTTCCTCAAGCGTTGAAACTCCAGGCATAATACCAAAAATGGCATCAAACCCCTGTCCATACAATGTTTCAATCCCATCCCCGATCCGGCCGGCAAATGCGATAACCGGTTTATTCAGCTTTTGCGCTATCATGGCTACGCCGAGAGGTGTCTTACCGAATTGAGTTTGATAGTCAATACTCCCTTCCCCTGTCCACACCATATCAGCTTGCTTCGCCTTCTCTTCAAGACCCGAATATTCGATGACCAGGTCGATCCCTTTTTTAAGAACACCGTTCAAAAACACCATCAACCCTGCACCCAGCCCCCCGGCGGCGCCTGCGCCCGGGACATTCGCAATATCCTTGTTCAGCTGGGATTTGATCACATCCGCATAGTGCAGTAAATTGGCATCCAGCTCCGCTATCATCTCCGGTGTGGCACCTTTTTGTGGCCCAAACACTTGTGATGATCCCTCAGGTCCGCAGAGAGGATTGGTGACATCACACGCTATTTCAATCTGGACGTTTGCGATTCTCGGATCTAAACCACACAAGTCAATGCTGGATAATTTCCCTAGCTCGCCACCGCCAGGTCCAAGTTCCTTGCCGTCTTCATTTAGCAGCCTACCGCCCAATGCCTGAATCGCTCCGGCACCGCCATCATTGGTAGCACTGCCGCCAATACCAATCAAGAGCTTGCCCACGCCGTGATCCAATGCCGCATGTATCAATTGTCCCGTTCCATAGGTCGAGGCCAGCATGGGATTACGCTCGGATACGGGCACGAGACCGATACCGCTTGCACTTGCCATCTCCAGAACAGCGGTCTTCCCGTCACCGGTAATTCCGTAAAATGCTTCTACTTGATTGCCTAATGGTCCCTTGACCATGTGCGAATGAATGATTCCGCCTGTCGCATCCACCAGTGACTGCATCGTTCCTTCCCCGCCGTCAGCCATCGGGACATGAACGCATCGGACCGATGGATTCGCCTTGCGAATCCCACGTTCCATCGCTTCACAGGCCTGCTTGGCTGTCATGCTCTCCTTAAAGGAATCCGGAGCGAGCACAATAACCATCTCTTTATTCATACGGATTCCTCCTCACATGTACTTCCTTTATGGTTAGATCTAACTGATTATTCACTATAACTTGGAAGTCCGCATTTTCCGAATAACCTGATTGGTCACCTCTGACAGCAGCAGCCCGAGCGCAATAGCCCCCGACATCATAAAAGCCTCTGCACCGGATTGTACTGCCTCATTATACTGATTTTCCACAGCATTCCGCATAGCGTCGTAGGCCAATCCCCCCGGAACAAGCGGGATAATACCCGAGACACTGAATACGATGATAGGCGTACGATAAGTTTTCGCGAAAATATAGCTGATCATCGTGACACAATAGGCGGCAACCACTGTCGCAGTCAACCGCTGAACTCCGATATCCTGCAGCCAGATATACAGCACCCAGCCTACCATTCCTGCCAGTCCGCACTGGATGAGTGCCTTTTTCGGACAATTAAAAATCATGCCAAATGCGGCAGAAGCAATAAAACTGGTTACGATCTGTTCAATGTACATAAAGTCCCCCTATTGAAACGACAGCATGAACGCGATGCCCGCGCCAATGGCAAAGGATGTGATAAAAGCTTCCGCTCCCTTGGACAAGCCGGAGACCAGATGTCCCGCCATGAGATCCCGGATCGCATTCGTGATGAGCAGTCCGGGAACGAGCGGCATGACAGAACTGATAATGATGATGTCACGAGCCTGCCCAAATCCGTATTTAACAAAGAAAATAGAACTTAAACCAATCATCAGCGCCCCTGAAAATTCAGCGAAAAATTTAACCGGCACTAGACGATGCAAAAGCACCGAGCAGTAATAGCCGATTCCGCCTGCCAGCATTGCCGGTATGAAGTCAGACCAGGTGCCGCGGAACATGATCAGGAAGCATCCGCTAGCCACCGCAGCCATGAGCACGTTCAGCCACAGCGGGTATATGGCCTGGGTGCGATCAATTTCCTGAAGCTCTTGATATGCCTCATCAATCGATAATTCACCCGTGCTAATCCGGCGGGAAAGGCTGTTCACCTGATCAATCTTATGTAAATTGGTTGTCCGCTCCGTAATCCGGTTAAGCCTTGTCATGGGCTGCGGATCCTCAAGGGAGAAAATAATCCCCGTGGGGGTCATATAGCTGTGTGTGTGGTCAATGCCGTAAGAAGAAGCAATCCTCATCATTGTATCCTCTACCCGGTAGGTTTCTGCACCACTTTGCAGCATAATTTGTCCCGCCAGCAGACAAACCTTCATAATTTCCCGTTCTTTCTGTAATGAATCTTCCAAAGCCTTCTCCTTTCGCCTATGCCCACTATGATGTCGAATTATATACAGTATAATCCCTTTTCCGATTAAAACCATAGAGACAGGCTCAACCCACGATCATTCCTGGTTTTTCTTCAAACGCCCCTCAACGAGTACAATCATGAGCGCTGCCAATAGGACAACTGCAGCCACAATGACAAAAAAACCAGCGACACCCTGAATCCACAAACTGCTTATGACACTGATTAAAATCAAGATGATCCCCATCAGCATCATCAGATTGGCGCTATAGCTGTTACCCTGATTCCAGAAACGTTCATTTTTCATCGATTGCGATGATCTGTAACCATACCGTCCTTTCCCTTCATGGGAAGGCTTTATTCTCATCGCAACGCCAAGCACGAAATAAATCACACCGATCAGAAAACCTAAAATAAGATTACCGATATCCATCTTAAGTCACCGCTCCTTATCCATTAACGGATTTATCTCATGGCCGCATGTAAAACCTCATGCTGATACCGCTATGTTTCTCCATTCCAGACATAACTCCGATACAGATTCCCCGCCGATTTGCAGCTCATCCTGCATCAGAAACTCTCCGCCCATTTTTTTATAAAACTGTACCGCAGGATTATCCTCAAACACCCATACCAGCATGGAATGATATCCTTGTTCACGGAAGTAAATCGTCAAGCGATTCATGAGTTCGCGGCCATGGCCCTTTCCATGGGCTTCTTTTAAAAGGTAAAGCGAATAAACCTCGGCATCAATATCCAGTTCTGTTTCCCGGCTCAATCCTCCATTAATAAAGCCAACCACCTCACCAGATGAATTCTCCAGCACAAAGGTCATTGTTTTATTGGCAGGTTCTAATACCCTGGTCCACAATTCAATCCGTGATTCCAGCTTCAGACCGTCCAGATAAGTATCCGGTACAATACCGCGGTACGTCGTTAACCAGCTATCCAAATGCACCTTCGCTAATCCGTAAATATCCTTCTCTTCCGCCTGTCTAATGATCCATTGTCCCATGACATCAGTTCCTCTCCTGCATGTGCCAGCCATCCCATGAAAGCTTATTATGTTCGACTATAGTTTTCCCTGGCAGGAAAATCAAGAGTTAATATCCCGCTTATTGACTTCCTTTGGTTTAGAAGGTTTTGGGATGAGCGAATCGAATATTTGAAACAGTGTCCAAGGATCAAACGGAGGTGGTGTTTAGTGAATAACAGCTCTTAGCCGGAGCAAACGAAAATAAAAAGGAGAATGGGAGATGGATCATGTCGAAAAGCATCTTATAAATGACCAGTTATCACGTTTGCGCGTAAAGCTGCTGTTAGCCAAGCATTCCATTTGCGGTCCGCAGTGGCGAAGATACCGCTTTGTTCCCTGCTATGACAAGCTTTACTATATTTCCGAAGGGGAAGGATGGATTCAGGTCGGAAGAGAACAGCTTAGGCCTAAGCCAGGCGAGCTTGTCTTCATTCCCGGAGGTACGGAGCAATCCTATTCGGTAACTGACGGTATCCCTTATACCAAGTACTGGTGCCATTTCAAATCCAATCTTGATTTCATGAGGCTATTTCAACTCTTCGGCATTTCAAACGTGGTTCGACCTGGAAACTCACCAGAACTTCTGAAGTACTTCCAGCAGCTCACGGAATGCAGCGCCAAGCCCGGTCCGGCAACGTCCATCAAAATCCAATCCGCACTTTTGTCCATCATCGCCTTGTTTATCGATCATGCTGCCCTGGACAGCAGAGCCAGTGAGGCACCGGTATTCTCCCGCGAGCTGCTGGAAACGATTCATTTTATCGATAACCATCTGACTGAGGAGCTTACGATTCAGGAGCTCTCAAGCAATGCCCACTTCCACCCCAACTATTTTATCCGGCTGTTCAAACGACATTTGGGGATAACGCCGATGCGTTACATCCATGAGCGCAGACTGGAGCAGGCACAGCGCATGCTTGGAGCAACCGATTATAGCGTAAGCGAGATCGCGTACAGAAGCGGGTTTAAAGATGTTTCCTACTTCTCAGCTGCCTTCAAGAAAAAAGCCGGTATATCTCCTTCGGAGTACAGACAAGATTTTTTACAACGTTAGTTTTACAACAATTTAAGTTAGCAAAACTCATTCCTCATCCTATTGTAAGCGCTGTATTATGATTGGAACCGCTTCTTATGAAGCGGACTCTATCATTTGCGGGGTGGGAACATGAGAGTAACAACCGGTTTCAGATTTTTTGTGGCACTATGCGTCATCTTGTGCAGCAGCCTGCCATTCACAATGAGCAGCTTGTCGGCACAAGCCCAATCTATGAAGCTGTATGTCTCAAAAAATGGGAGTGATTCGAACGGGGGCACGCTGAACAAGCCTTTTGCGACGTTAGAAAAGGCCAGGGATGCCATACGTGTCATGAAAAGCAAGGGACCGCTCCCTGCCGGTGGTGTAACGGTCATGATTCGAGGCGGCGAATACCGTTTTACCCAAACGCTTCAGCTTGACGAACAGGATTCCGGAACAGCCGATTCTCCGATTACTTATCAAGCCTATGATGGTGAAAAGGTGATATTTTCAGGCGGCGATTTGCTGGATACTTCCCGGTTTCAGCCGGTTAGCAATCCCGAAACCCTGTCCCGTATTCCGGAGCAAGCCAGAGGCAAAGTGCTGCAGCTGGATCTTAAAGCACTTGGTATCACAGACTATGGCAAGCTTGGAAACAACCTGGAGGTTGCACCGGAGTTATTCGTGAACGGCAATGCAATGACGCTGGCCCGCTGGCCGGACAACGGATTCGCCACCATCAATCAAGTCGTCGAAAAGGCGGATGATTCGGCGGGTAAAGGCTACACGTTTACGTATAACGAAAACGGGCTTCATTCTTGGAAGACCATTGATGATACATGGATGCTGGGTTACTGGGGGAATGATTGGGCCACCAATGATCTGCAGATCAAATCGTTAGATCTCAGTCAAAAGCGCATTGAGAGCTATAAGGGAACCAGCTATGCCATGAAAGACGGGCAAAGGTTCTATTTTTACAATATTCTCGAGGAGCTGGATGCCCCGGGTGAATGGTACCTTGAACGGAGTACAGGCTTGTTGTATCTTTACCCTCCCGCTCCCCTGCAGGGAATGAAGCTTCAACTATCCTTATTTAATCAGAACCTGATTACGATGAACAATACATCCAACATGGTATTTAGTGACCTGTCTATGGAAGTGAGCCGCGGAAATGCGATCGATATGACCGGAGGTGAGAACAATTTGATCCGCCGCTGTGAAATCAGCAAAATGGGCGGTTACGCGGTCAAAATTAACGGAGGTCAGCACAACGGTGTATTCGGCTCTAGCATCTACAGCATGGGGAACGGAGGCGTCTCATTGAACGGCGGTGATGCCGCCACTTTAACTCCGGCAGGAAATTACGCAGACAATAATGACATATACAACTATGCCAGAATTAAACTCACTTACACCTCTGCCGTGGAGATTAACGGGGTTGGAAACCGTGCGACTCATAATAAAATGCATAACGCCCCCCATCTGGCGATCCAGTTCAGAGGGAATGATCATGTCATTGAGTACAATGAAATCTACGATGTGGTGAAGGAAACCGCCGATGCATCAGCGATCTACTCAGGAAGAAGCTTTGTCTGGCGCGGCAATATCATTAACTACAATTATATTCACGATATCGTAGCCAGCGATTTGCGGGTATCGACTGCGGCTATCTATCTCGATGACTATATGAGTGGCGTGGAAATGCGCGGTAACGTTTTTTACAATATCGGTAAACAGGCGTTCAAGCTGGCCAATGGCAGGGAGAATATTGTGGAGAACAACCTCGTTATCGATTCCGGCACATCCATTGCTTTCATGGCCCGTAACTATAAGCCCGGTGAGAAAAACTATACCTCGCTGATGAGCAAGTTCGACCAAGTACCATATCAAAGCGAGATTTGGAGTAAACGATATCCTACCCTACCAAATATCCTGAACGACGAACCGCTGCTGCCGAAACGGAATGTTGTTCGCAACAATATTTTCGTGAATAGCGGACCCATAACCGGTGACCAGCAAAATATGGATCTGGGTACCTTTGAGAATAATTTATCCTTCAATACAAAGGACGAACTCGGGCTGCTCAACTCAGCAAAAGAGAATTTTCAAATCAATGATCAATCTAAAATCCTCTCCGGTTTGCCTGAATTCAAACCTATACCATTCGCTGAAATGGGGATAAAAGCCTCAGGACTGCCTCCTGTTCAATCCGGCTTATCCGCCCGTTCAATCGAATTCCAGCAGAATGTAAATGAGTCAAGTGTAAATCTCAGTCTGAATGGCAATACCCTCACCTCGATCCGCGATGAAGCGGGACCTTTAACCCAGGGGACGGATTACGTCATTCAGGGAACGACCGTCGTTTTCATCAAAGCATATCTGTCCAATTTGCCAACCGGTTACCATACGATGGTATTTTCGTTCAGTGAAGGAAATGATGCTTTTTTGAGCCTTCGCGGTATCCCTTCCGCAAGCTAGCTAATATTCAGCTATAAATAATTTAAGAGAACAAAAAAAGCCCCGGGGTTAACCCGGAGGCTTTTTCAGGTTATCGAGGAAATCTCGCAAATCCGTATTCATAAGATTATATAGTCCAGCACCGTTTCCCCGCCGATCACTTCACCGGTCTCTACAAATCCGAAGCCTTTATATAAACGGTTAGCGACTCCATTATCAGGAACATGGGATATGCGGATTTTGACACAATCTGAATGGCTTTTCTGCTGCTCCAGAACCGCCGCGAGTCCAGCTTTGCCATACCCCTTACCTTGATAGCGTTCATCAATCATGAACCGGCAAATCCAGAAATAACCGTCCTCAGGATAAACCTCCTCATCGAACAAAGCGAATCCAACCATGGTATCGCCAGTGTAAATCCCATAAGGTCTTGAAGATGGTTCCCGCTTCGCCTTCTCGAGTGAATCGGAATTCGGGGCTACAAGCCGCCGCTGATCTTCCCTTGGCTTGAGCTGCAAGCATTCTTCCATGTTGTCATCGGTAATCAATTTCAGGTACACGCTTGTCATTTTATAAAGACCTCTTCTCTCGATTATAAGATTGAAAATAGGCCTGATGTATGATCTGGTTCGTTATTCTTAGCGCTGTTAGAGCTTCTTCACACTTTCCTTCAAGGTTACTAGGTTCTCCATGTCGTAGACTTCATAGATTTCGAATGTCCCTTCATCAAAAAAGAGCGGAAAACGGCGCTTGAACCAATCCTGCATAGGCAATGAGGTCGCTTCTTGAATCGGAACCCACCTCAGTTCGCCTTCAGGCGGATTTTCAAGCAATTCCCCTTCAAACGAGGTAGCCAAATAGTTGAAAACCATATATCTATAGTTCGTCGAAGGATCAACGAACTCATCCAGTCCTTTATAGATCAAGTCATGTACGATCAGCCCCGTCTCTTCGCGCACTTCGCGGATGGCACCTTCAGTCAGACTCTCGGGGAAATCCACTTTACCTCCGGGGCCGATATAGCCGGGAAAGCCACGTTTACTGGGACGGTTCAGGAGCAATACCTTATCTCCATCCTGAACGAGACACATGGTGTACAAAGCCACTTCGATTGCCGGTGCTGATGTTGCTTGTGTCATTTGCCTCTCTCCTCTGGTTCATCTTTGATTTATTGGTACTCCACAGGTTGGGACACTGATCATTCTAGCATATTTTTCTGTAGGGAGTATATCATTCCCTATTTCCTTCCATATCATTAATAACTCAGAAGAATCTACTCAGAGAACCATTCGTATCTCGCAAAAAAACCGTCCCATCCAGGAACGGTTTGTCATGTTTATCCATCAGAAATGCGATATGACTTTTTAATGCCCGGAAACCACGACTCGTTTGCCGTCTTCTCCGGTTTTCAGCATAACTTCCTTATCACGCCAAAATCCCTTCAAAGCTGTAAAATCAGCTGTAGAGCGGTTTAACGTTACATCCAATACAACTTTGCCATTTTTCATAAAAACGAGCTTATGAAGAGAATCATCATCAAGCGGATACTCCCCTAGAAATGTCCGGTTCAGCAAATATCCAAAATAAGAATGACTGGTGGTCCATGATATCCCCGTGGCTTCCTCCATCTCGCTCTTCGTAACATAAGGCTGAAAAACATAAATTTGATCCCAATCAATAGACGTTAATTCAGATATTTTAAAGGGTTGATGATGAGCCGCTGCTTCCTGCAAACGTGTTGCAAATTCATTTGCCCCTTGATTGCTTATCTGTTGTGACTGAAATGAAAAATAACTGATTCCAAAAGGTATCAACAAAACGATCAGCAGTATGAACGGTATTACCAGCTTTTTTTTGTTCATCACAAGGCTTCTCCATTTAATTCATAGTAAATTCATTGGATATATAAGAATTTACTATATCATACCCTCTGAAGATCATTCTTTCCAGCTTTTTTTACCTTTTTCCAAAAAAAAATAACGGACGGGATTCAGCCGATCGAATCCCGTCCGTTATTATTTTATAACTTCCTTGCTTCCTAGTACGAATTTAGAAATCCGACGTAGCCACCTCGATCGTGCCGAAGGCTGCGCCCGCACCCGTCAGCAGAGCCGCGACTAATAATAGATTCACCGAAAGTGTGAGACTGTTAAAGGCAGGGATCAAATACGTAATGACCGGAGCATTCACGCGTGTAATCACCAGGCTCACAGGATTTTCCGAGTTGTTCTGTACGGTAACAGCCGCGTTAATGCCTCCCGCAAGATTTTCATAGTAGGATTTGCCGACATTGGCTGCCAGATCGAAAAACTGTATTGGTAATAAAATCGCCATGTCGATCACCTCCTTTCTCTCAAGGATAGTATATTCTATGACATAATCTATGAAATGAAGCGATGATTGTCATAGGATCAACACACATTTTGAGAGAATGGTAGATAGACAAGATAGCATCTTCCTTCAGCGCCGACTCGCTTGGTTTATTTATTTTCCTGAATCCATTCTCCTTCATACTCGCAGATAATCCCCTCGGCATCCGTATGTAACCGGGCGGTATACCCACTTGTTGAGCGGTATTCAAACAACTCCTCTCCCAAGCGGGTATATTCCTGTTGAAGCGGCAGCACATCAAATTCGGGAAAACGCACCCAGGCAGCCGTCATTTGCTCCGATTTCCCGACCTCAAGCCGCATTCTGCGAATCGGAAGCAGGTTCGTTGATGGCGTAGCACCGATATCGATATCCTTAAGACCGTCCAGTCCGGGAATATAGATACCGTCACGCATCCAGCGATGATCCGCGTCTTTCTGTAATTTCATCGTTTGAACCAAGTTGTGCTGGATGTAATCTATCATCACGGATTCTGTATTTCCCAACTCGTCACAAATCACGTTGTATTCTACAAAGGATACTTCCTCCTTCAGGGAACGTATCACTTTGCCCTCAATTCTTGTCCGCTCCCCAAGGGTATGGGTACAATACTCCATTCCCGTACCATCCACACGTTTCCAGATCAATGTATGCTGCATCATGCTCACTCCCGTAGTTGAACTCGTTTTCAGGCCAAAGCCTTGTAGTGAATTTTCGCATTATAGGCGCAGAAAATAATGGTCGAACTCAATATCCTTCTTATAACCAAATTGTTCATACAGACATTTGGCAGATATGTTGTCTTTAGCAGTGGATAGCTCAAGGCCTTTGGCCTTGTTGACGGAAGCATAGCTCCGGGCAGCCTCCAGCAGCCGCTGCGCCGCCCCCTGTTTGCGGAACTCCTTTACGACGAACAAATCATTCAGAATGAACAACCGCTGCATGGAAACCGAGGAAAAGGATGGATACAGCTGGGTAAAGCCCAGAGCCTGGCTCGTCTTCGGGTCCCTTGCGACAAAAATGACCGATTCACTCAGGGCAAAGCGCTCAGACAAAAAATGCCGTGCCCCTTCAAGGTCAGACTCCTGCATATAAAAGATCCGGTACTCATTAAATAACACGGCGATATCTTCTAGATCATGGATCGAAGCTTGGTATACATTCATTACAGTCGATCATTCCTTTATTATGTATTCGGCATCCCACACATTTTACAGCAAACCCGTTACATCGTCACCGGATCTTGAGGTGGTGGAACTGTGGCCCTATAACCGAAACTGCAGGTATCTCATATTTGACCTCTGAGAAGTTATGTACCAGCAGCTCTTCAATCACTGTCAGCCCCGTTCTCTTATCAACCACTCTGCGCCAGATTTCATTCTCTCTGAAGTTTTTTCCGTCTCTGGAATGAAACTGATGATTTCTTTCTTCGATATGATATGCGTACGGCCATTCCTGGCCACAGTGGAGGGTTCCTTTGAGATGTTCTTCCGTCAGCCAGATGCTGAATTGAAAGGATACTGAAGTCGGATTGTAGAAACGAAGATCCACATAGTTATAAAATACGCTCGCCCCGCTTCCAAAAGGCAGGACACGGTGATCATCCGGAAACGGATCAAAGCTGTGATGATGACGCTCTGCAACCTCAAGCGGCGAATGCAGAGCCAGCCAATAAACCAGATTGGCCAATTGGCATAAACCGCCGCCGACTCCGGTTCTCACTTCTCCGCGAGATAGCTGAAGGCCTTCAATATAGCCTTTCCTTTTCGTAGGTTTGCCGACCAGCTTCCAATAAGAAAAGGTTTCACCCGGCCGAAGCAGCACGCCGTTCATCCTGCTGATGGCAATGCCAAGGTTGGTGATCTTATTCTCTTGAAGTCTTGGATCGGATGCGCCAAGCTTTCTCCGGAGAAGCGATTGATGGCGTTTCATGATGAAGGGAAGCGAAACATCCGAACGATCGACCGCAAAGGATTTGAACTTGTTCTGCAGACTTCGGGTTAATCTAAGCTGATGAATTCGCATGGTGTATGCATAGGGTAATTTGACGAGGAATCTCTTGAACATATCCATATTCACCATTCCTAATTGACGGCAATTTTAAATTTCCTTGTAATAATAGATCGTATCATCCAGCTGGCCGCTGGCCGAACGGGCAAAACGCGGTATTCTTCCCGCTTCGATATATCCAAGAGATTGATAGAGTAAATTTGATGGATCTCCGGCTCTAGTATCCAGAACAAGCAGCGTTCTGTTCTCGTATTTGGCCGCTTGCTCGGCCGTCTGCATCAGCAGGCGGGCAATTCCGCTTCTTCGGACATCAGGGGATACCATTAATTTTGCAATTTCAGCACGATGTGCTCCGTTAGCTTTCATTGCTAAATGCAGCTGGATGGTCCCTGCCACCTGCTCCCCTCTCATTGCGACCCACATCCGGACGCCGGGCTCCAGCACCTGCTGCCAGTATTCATGGGTATCCTGCTCCATAAGCGGCGGCAAAAAGCCGATTGATGCCCCGTCTTCAACCACATGGATCAATAGTGAAGACAGCTGCTCCAACAGCTTGGGCTCCATCGACTCTACTTCCCAGATTCTGATTTCTTCGTTCAAAATACATTGCCCCTTCCTGTTTATTCTTCTTTGTTATGTACGCTGGCAGCTCCGATTTGTTGCACTGCTCATAGTAGCTCCACCTTCCTGTCCCTTCTGGATGGACATCTTCCATTTTTTGCTTCCCTCCGGGAGATCCCCTTGCTACAATGGGGAGACAAACTATGACAATGACGGAGGATCAGACAAAATGCATGTACTGCATGCAGTAACATCAGGATGGAAACAGCTCGGCCGCAATATCCGGCTCTTTTTTCTGGCAAACCTTCTGTACCAGATCGGTACAGGCATGTTTTCGGTGCTCTACAATTTATACATTCAGTCCCTGGGATATCAGGATACGATGAACGGAACCATCGTCAGCGTACAGTCCTTGGCGACAGCGCTCATATTTATTCCGATTGGACTGATAGCGGACCGCGTCAGCCACCGGCTTCTGCTCTTGTTTGGGGCCTTGCTAACCGGTCTCAGTTTTATGGGAAGAGCCTTTGTCAGCGGAGAATCAGGACTCATCATACTCTCAATAGCCGCTGGCTTGTTTGCCGCATTCTTTCAGGTTATCGCTGTACCGTTTCTGGCGGAGAATACAACGAAGCAGCAGCGGCTGAAAATGTTCAGCTATCATTTTTCACTTGTTCTCGCAGCACAAGTACTGGGAAGCAGCGGCGGCGGATTCCTAGCGGATCTGCTGCAGCAGGCGGGCTGGAGCAAGATCCACAGTTTGCAGGCCGTTCTCTTTGCCGGGGGCGCAGCCAGCGTACTCGCATTCATTCCGCTTTTATTCGTAAAGAGAACGGTGAAGGATAAGGTTCTGATCGAAGCCGTGGTTCCTGTAGAACCCGCCAAGCTGCCAGCTCAGGCGAAAGACGACTGGAAAGCAATATTGAAGTTTACGCTCGCGCAATTAATTGTAGGTACAGGCTCAGGGCTCGTTGTCCCATATCTTAACCTGTATTTTACGAACCGTTTCGCCGTATCTCTCACGGCTGTAGGCATTCTGATCTCACTCGGCCAAGTGATGACCATCGTTTCGATGCTCATCGGACCTACGCTCGCAAGCCGCGTAGGACCTGTAAAAGCCGTCGTACTCTTCCAGATGATGTCTTTGCCGTTCCTGCTGCTTACCGGCTTCACGAATCTATTCGTGATGGCCTCTATCAGTTTCCTGTTCCGTCAGGCCCTGATGAATGCGGCCAACCCAATCCAGTCCTCCATTATGGTGGACAGAGTATCCGATGCACGCAGAGGCATTGCGAACTCCATGACGCAGACCGCTTTTATGATGGGCTGGGCAACCATGGGACCTGTGCAGTCTTTGTTGCTAACGACTTATGGAACTTACTGGGGTTATGCAATCACGTTCAGCATGACCGGCGTTCTCTATATCAGCGCTTCAGCGATTTATTATTTTATGTTTAAGGAGCGGAAAACCGCAGCTGCGGAGGCTGCGGTATCCATGTGAAAATGCTAGCGCCATTCCTAGCCCCATATTGACCTAAATAACATCGTTCATTAAAAAAGCCTGTTCATGCATTAGTAGCATGAACAGGCTTTTCATATTACCCTCTAAATCTCATTCCAAATTCGCCGCAAATTTTCAAGACCCAGCTTTGTGGCCTCACGGCACTCCTCCATACCCTCGAACTCAAGCGTAATATATCCGTCGTAGCCGGATTCTTTTACCAAGCGCAGCACGCGACGGACATCGATATCGCCCTGGCCAAAGATCGCTCCCCGCAGATAGTTTCCATGCGTGCTGCGGAACCAGTCGCCGCCGCCGGGATTTTCATCCGCGGGACGGATATAGAAATCCTTGACGTGAATCAGCGAGGCAAAGGGCAGGTTCCGCTTCACGCCAACCAGAGGCTCTTCGTCGACGCAGAGGAAGTTGCCGATATCAAGCGTCGTTTTGAAGTTCGGACGGTCCGCCGCCCGGAGAACCCGCTGTACGCGGTCGCTTGCCTGAACGCTGACGCCATGGTTCTCGATCGTGGTCGTGATGCCATAACCGGCTGCATAATCAGCAATTTGCCGGCAGCCCTCCACGATCTGCTCCAGATGATCCTCCAAATAGTCAATTCCCCATTTGTCGGGCGGCAGCGTGAAAGCGGTCACGTCGTGGCGCATATGCTTCATGCCCAGTCGGTGTACAGTGTCCACATGCCTTTTGACCCTCTCCATCTCGGCCTCGAAGTCTTCACGTGTCTCCTGCACGAAATTTGCGGGCATCGAATAATTGGACAACTCGATCCCCTTCGCCGCAGCCCGCTCGCGGACGGCATCCGCGAGTTCAGGCTGGTCTTCAAGCGTATATCCATAAGGAACGATCTCCATATGTTCTCCACCCTGCTCCGCAATCCAGTCGATGACATCAAGCACGGACATCTCGCCGGCTTTGATCGCGTGAAGCAGGCTATAGCTGCTTACTCCTGGCTTCATCCCGTTTATCAGCTCCTTGCCATATAAGTATCTTAGAAGCGATTTGTACCGCTATCTATCATCTATTCAAAAAGCTCCAGCTCAATCACCGTATCCAGTTCATCCGGCAGATCTCCGCCGGCAATGTGAATAAAAGCGCCGCTTTCCGTATCGGAGTATTGATCCGCCATCCATGGCGTTTGCACATGAAGCTCACTGCCATCAGACAACAGCCTTGCTTTTTTAATTTTACCTTTTAAGCCCTGGAAGTAGATGGGTCCGATGCCCCGGTCGAATACATGCGCATACAGTTTATTACCGCGTTGGGTATAACGTCCCCACTCCGGCTTTGGCAAGCTAGCGATTCCACAGCCGTAAATGCTGTCGCCATTGCGGTGAAGCCACTTCCCGACAGCCGCCAGAATTTCGAGTGACTCTTCAGGAATCTCGCCTTTGGCATCCGGACCCACGTTTAAGAGTAAATTACCGTTCTTGCTGACGCATTCCACCAGCGCTCGAATGACTTGGCGCGGGGACTTGTAATTATGATCGGTGGAATGGTATCCCCAATGATCATTCAGCGTAATACATGCTTCCCAGGGAACTGCCTCACCAGCCGAATTCACGATTCCTTCAGGCGGGATAATCTGTTCAGGTGAGAAGAAATCGCCTGCGTACACTTCAGGCTCCTCCGCCATAATGTTGCCGCCAAGACGGTTGTCAATGACGATATCCGGCTGAAGAGAGCGAATCATCTGAATCAGCTCGGTTGCCCGCCACTTCTCGGCTGTCATATCGTCATAGGAGAAGTCGAACCAGATAATATCAATCTTGCCGTAGTTGGTGAGAAGCTCCCGCACCTG
The DNA here is from genome assembly GCF_018403225.1 of Paenibacillus sp. J23TS9. Lineage (NCBI taxonomy): Bacteria > Bacillati > Bacillota > Bacilli > Caryophanales > Paenibacillaceae > Paenibacillus > Paenibacillus sp. J23TS9. The sequence continues at coordinate 2,413,738 of NZ_BOSG01000001.1, forward strand.
GCCGTGCATATAGTCTAGGTAGCGGTCGAACTCCGTTTCCTTGTCCTTGAAGTCTTCATTGCCCCTCATCGGATGATGTCTGTCATCATATGCCGGATAATCATCATGATACCAATCGATTAAAGAATAATAGAAACCGACCTTAATACCTTCTTCCCGGAATGCATCCACATACTCGCGGATTAAATCCCGTCCAGCCGGCGTATTTGTTGCCTTGTACTCCGTAAGCTGGCTGTCAAAGAGACAGAAGCCGTCGTGATGCTTGGTTGTGAGAACAGCATAGCGCTGACCGGCCGCCTTGGCTGATTTCGCCCAGCTCCTCGGGTCGTATAGAACCGGATTGAACTCTTCGAAATACGGCTGATAATCCTCATTGGTGATGCGTTCATTATTCCGAATCCATTCTCCCCTTGCCGGGATCGCATACAAGCCCCAGTGAATAAACAAGCCGAATCGATCTTCCATCAGAGGAAGTGTTCTTTCAAAACGCGGATTCATGTCAGTCTTAACCTCCGTTTGCTGGTTTATTTTTTGTTCTTCTCATCATAAGCCGTTTGGTAAATTTCCAGATAACGTTTTAAGTTCATGTTATCCAGCTGGCTGACGTAGCTGTCCCATTCCGTATCCAGGCTCGCATCTCCAATGACAAAACGGGCAATCATCTCATCCACATAGTCATTGATGGTCTTGGCCAAATCGGCCACCTCGGACGCCTGTTCATTGGTCAGGAACAGCGGCGGCACTGTGCTGACATCTGTTGGTTTATACGGCTCATATTTATTCTTCGTCTCGTTGTACAGGATTACCTCTAAATCATCATCACCTTTTGCTACAGCCGACAGGCGGAAATCGTTAGAACGCATTGCCGGCCCGGTCTGAGCCCAGTTCACATTTTGAACCGTACCAAAGGATTTAAGCTCGGACCATACGGCAGGCTTGCCGTTAATGCCGATTTCGCCATCCTTGGCGTCACGCCATTCCTGATCGGGGCGGCCGTACACACTCCGCAGCGTCATTTCTTTCTCGTACAAGCCATCCGCCCAGCGCAGAGCAAGCTCCGGATTTTTGGCCTTCTTGGTAATGATGAAGGATCCAGGAGTCAACGCAGTGGTATCCGTTGCGGCATACTGCACGCCTTCCGGTCCTTTTAGAGGAGGAACAGCCTTATACTCTTTCCAGCGTCCGCTTTCACCCAGCAGCTGTGTGAATACGCCTTCATGACCACCCGTGGAAGCGCCTAAAATTACCGTATCCGGATTTTCACCCTGTTGAATCAGCTGGTTCTCGTCCTGGGTAAATGATTCCGGAGCAATTAGTCCATCCTTGTAAAGCTTGTTAAGATAACGCAGGCCTTCGCGCCATTCCGGTTTGTTATACGCAACATCGAGTTTACCGCCCTTAATGTACATATGTTTGCTGCTTGATCCGTACACCGGATTATAAATGAAGGAGTTCATCAGGAACGAATCTATGGTCGAACGCCATGACTTTTGAGTAATGGAAAGCGGTACTTCATCCTTTTTCCCGTTGCCATTCGGATCCTTCTCCTTAAAAGCCTTCAGAACATTGTAGAGATCATCTGTTGTCTTCGGCATTTCGAGACCGAGCTTTTTGAGCCAAGGCTCATAAATCCACATTTTCTGGCTCATGGAACAGTGATAACAATCATTAACTTCAGGAAGCGCATAGATCTTGCCGTCAATGGCGGTAACCGTGTCCTTGATTTCAGGATTATCCTGGAACATTTTCTTCGTTTGAGTGCCTTCCTTTTCAATCAAATCATTCAGCGGCAGGAACGCCCCCTGTGATCCATAGATCATTTGCTGTGTAGGGGATACATTCAGACCCATGATGACGTCCGGATAATCCTCGCTTGCCAGTACCAGGTTCAGCTTCTCCTGCATGCTCTGTTCCGGAACAACCTCCCACTCAATGTGCACGTTGGTTTTTTCCTCATACCATTTGGTGAACTCGTTGGTTTCGAAGTTCTCCACGAGCGGATTGCCGCGCACCATGATCTTGAGCGTCGTTTTATCCTTTACCAACGGATAGGTGCCTGGTGCCGATAATTCAACCGTTTGGGCTGCGGGCGCTTTACTTTCTTCCGTCTCCCCGCTTCCCTCTTTCGAGCCGCCTGAGCATCCTGCGAGCAGCATACTGACAGCAATGACCAGACTTGCGATCTTGCCAGCTTTCTTGTACATAACAACCCTCCATGTTTTTTCAAAAGTTATCGAAATCTTTCATGACCCGCTATCAGCCCTTTATCGAGCCAATCATGACACCTTTAACGAAGAACTTCTGCACGAATGGATACACCACGAGCAGCGGGACAGAGGTCACAACAATCAGTGAATATTTGAGCAGCTCCCGCAGTCCCTGACGCGCCGCAGCGGTCTTCGCATCCCCGAGCATGTCAATATTGATCTCGTTCTGGACGAGAATATCTCTAAGAATCAATTGCAGCGGATACAAATCCGCCCGTTTCAGGAAAATCATTGCGTTGAAATATTGATTCCAATGCCCCACGGCATAGAACAAGGCGATAACCGCAAGGATCGGCCCGGACAAGGGCAATACAATCCGAAGCAGGAAACGGAAATCTGTACATCCGTCCAGCTGCGATGCTTCCAGTAGTTCGCCGGGAATCGTCGTTTGAAAATACGTCCGCATGATAATGACATTCCAGACCGACAAGGCCGCCGGAATCAGCATGGACCAGACCGTGTCGATCATGCCGAGATTTTTTACCAGCAAATAGGTCGGAATAAGCCCTCCGTTAAACATCATGGTGAAGACGAACAGGAGCATAAATACATTCCGTCCGCGGAAATCTTTTCTGGACAGCGGATAAGCTGCCAGAACCGTAAACAGCAGGTTAATTCCCGTTCCCGCCACGGTGTAGAACAAGGTGTTCATAAAGCCGCGTACAACCATTCCATTTTTGAAAACAGCCCGGTAACCATCCAGCGTTGGTTCAACAGGCCACAACCACACGCGTCCTGACAAGACTGCACTGCTCGAGCTGAATGAAGCGCTTACAACATAAACGAGCGGATACAGCACGATAATCATAATCAGAGTCAGTACCAAATAATTCATGATCGTAAATAGACGGTCAGAGCCGGCTTCTTTCATTTTTGTTTTTCGCAAGGTTTCCGCCGCCTTTCTACCATAAGCTTTCCTGCTTCAATTGTTTGGCTGTCTGGTTCACGATAATGAGCAGGATGAAGCCAATCACCGCTTTGAACAAGCCAATGGCTGTCGCATAAGAGAAATTCATAGCCTGTGATACAAGCCCCACTTTATAGACGTAGGTATCGATGACTTCAGAAGAGCGCAGATTCAGCGCATTTTGCATCAGCAAAATTTTCTCGAAGCCCGTTTCGAGCATTTGTCCGGTATTCAGGATCAGAAGAATGACCGCGATCGGCAGAATGCCCGGTATATCGATATGACGCATCCGCTGGACCTTCGTCGCCCCGTCCATCACTGCCGCCTCATGCAAGGCCGGATCAATGCCGGAGAGCGCAGCCAAATAGATAATGCAGGCAAAACCAGTATTCTGCCACACATGCGACCATACATAGATCGAATTAAACCAGGAAGCCTGGGCCATAAAATGAAACGGTCCAAGGCCAAACCATCCGAGCAATGTGTTAATCAGTCCGGTCCGCGGATCAAGAAACTGCAGCAAGAGCCCCACCAGGACAACCAAGGAAATGAAATACGGCGCATATGTGATCATCTGTACCGTGTTCTTGAAACGCCGATTCTTCACATAGTTCAGTCCCAATGCCAGGATAATAGGAAACGGGAAGCTCGCGAGCAGGGCATAAAAGCTGATCACCAGCGTATTCCGCAGCAATCTCCAGAACTCATGGGAGTGAAAAAAACGCTCAAATTGTGCAAATCCCACCCAAGGGCTGCCTCCGATGCCTTTGGTTACGTTAAATTCCTTGAAAGCGATCTGTGCGCCGTACATCGGCACATACTTGAATATAATGATGTAGAGCAGCGGCAAAGCAAACAGCGCGTACAATTGCCATTTGCTTCGGAAGTCCTTCCAAAGATTCAGCATAGTCACCCCCGTTTAAGTTTTTTATACCGGCTGGTGACTGAAGTATAGACGAGAGCCTTTTCGGAGGTAAATCTGCATGTTTTGGCTGCTATGCCGTATTTTAGAATGAACATTATTCCGCATTATGGGCATTATTCTTTTCTTTACATTCAGGCTTCCCGCGGCTGGTTTTCCTTCCGGAATTCCGTTGCACTGAAACCATTCGCACGTTTAAAAGCTCTGCTGAACGTATTCAGGGACAAGTAGCCTGTAAGTCCCGCAATTTCACTCACAGGTCTGCCGCTATGGGCAAGCAGTCGTTTGGCCTCCTCCATGCGGACATTCTCCAAATAGTCTGAAAAGTTCATGCCCGTTTGTTCTTTGAAGAAAAATGACACATATGCTTCGGAAGTCCGAGCTTCCTGCGCAAGCACCGCAAGACTAAGATCCGGCTCCGGATAATGACGGTCAATATATTCGATCAGCTTGCCTGCCAGAGAATCATTATGACTTCGTTTGCGGTCCTCATACTTCTGACAGAGCTGCAGCAATGTCTGAAACAACATATGAATCGCTTCGGAAGGGGACAATGCCGGATCGGAAGCCTTCAACACGACCTCCACTTCATGGGTTATCAGATCCTCACCCGAGCCGGAGGGTTCGCAGCATTTCATCAGCGTTCCGCACAGCTCTTGAGCAAGAAGCCGTTCGACGACTGCCGGTACCTGATGTTCTCCCCCATTTTTATCCCTGATTTGTTCCATCAAGCGGGCGGTCTCCGGCTTGTTGCCCGATCTCACCAGCTGAATCAATCGCTGTTCAACATCCGAAGGATAAAAATAAGCGGGAACGGGCACCTGCGCATCATTGTAAAATAATAATGGTTGCTGCTCGCTCCATGCAGCATGAAGCAAGATGAATTCAGCTTCTCCAAATGCACGATAAATCTCCGTCAGTCTGGTTTGGCAGGTTCCGACAGCTAATAAAAGACCTGCATTGCTTGCATCTTGTAATCTTCCATATAAATGGTGGACGAGCTGCTTTACCATGTCCATAAAATATTCGGAGGAATCCCCTTCACCATGGATCAGCAGAGCCAGCTTGTTTTCGCCCAAATCATGAACCTGTACAAAGACTTGTTCTGCCGTACTGCTCGAAGAGATAACATCCCGGATGTTCAGCTTCACGATATCCAGCTCCATCAGCATTTCTTCATTGTACGGTGCATGATAGCCCCGAAGCCGGATAATCGCGGCAGTCAGATAAGTTCCGCAAAGCTCAACACGGGAATGCTCCATCGCCGCCTCAACTTCCTCTTCTGATGTAAAACCGCCTTGTAGGAGGCGGTCGAAAAACACATTTCTCAGCAGCGGAACCTGGGCTTCAAGCCGGCTGTTCAGCGCATCATGGCTCTCCACCAAGGCGGATACCGAACTCCTGATATCATCCATCAGATTGCCGAGCGGACGTTTCTCTTTCCCCCCAGGCTTCAGTGGCAGCAGCTGGAGCAGCTTAAACACAGGGCGGCTGCTGCGGTAAGCCAGAAAACCAGCTACCAGGAGCCCTGCGATAAGCGCCAGAAGGAATACGGTTAATGTAAGTTCCTTGATGTAATTGGCCTTTTCCAGGACAACCGTTTCCGGTTGGGCAGATACGTAGGTCCAGCCGTTATAACTGGAAGTCGTTTGTGTAATTAGCATCTTTTTCCCGTTCCACTGAATTTGCGAAAACCCCTCTCGGACAGGAAGCGCTTTCAAATCTATGGACTGTCCCTCCAGTCCCGTGTGACTGATGAGGTTTCCATTCTGGTCAGCGACATAAGCGAATCCGCCCTGCTCCGAATCTATATGCTGAAGCATCTCCTGGATCTGACGGTTGTTAATGAGCACGGTAATGACTCCGCCGCTGTCTCTTGTTCCAAACGACTGCATATAACTGACGACCGAATATGCCTTTCCTTCGTATATCACGGGCATACCGGGTTTATAGGTTTTATAATAATATTGATTAAAAAGCTGAGCGTACCATTCATCATAGGACATGTTGTCGTAACGAAGCTGGAGGCTGTAAAATTGCTGTGCGTTATACACCTTGCGCGGAGAAATAAACATGCCGCTGCTCTTATAGGCGATATAATAATCCACGATAAAATGGTTCGACATCCGGTAATCAAACAAGCTTTGCTCCAGATCCCATAATCGATATGGATTAGTGTTCTGAAAAGGGGCTTTGACGAATTGAAAGGACTGGATTTTGGACTCACTGGACATTTGCTCGGCAATGGTCTCCACTTCCGCAAAACGCCGGTCCAGCGCCTCCCGGATTTGTCCGAGCGCTGCCGCATTGCTTTTCTTCGTTTCACTCTCCACCAGAGCCGAGGTTTTATGATAAGCAAACCATCCAACAAGCAAGGAACCCAGCAGAATAAGCGCATAAGGTATAAAAAAACGGAAAATCAGTGTAGCACGTTCACCGGAAGCTGTCCTCAAAACAAATCCCACCCTTTGCCATCGTTTGCAATATTAATCCCAATATAGCAGAGATGTGAACCAGCGTCTTTACATCTGTAGTCACATCCACAAAAACCCCCACAAACTTAATACATTTTCAGTCAAAAAAAAGAAGCTGACCAGATTTCATTATCCAGCGCAGCTTCTATTATCAAATTTTATTCCGCCCAGCATCTCGTAACCTGCTTTAATTCCTTATCTTCAAAAGCCAGTTTATACACATCAGGCATGGATGTCGATCTCCAAAACTCAAAATCATACTCCCTGTTAAAATAATTCATGATCAACGTCATGATATCTCCATGGGTGCCGATAGCTATTTTTTTACCGCGATGCTCTTCAAGAAGCTTCAATATGACCTGCGAACCTCGGTACTGCGCTTCTGAGCTCGACTCTCCACCAGGAATCGTAAAATGAAAATCATCGTAAAGCTGCTTTTTGCAGCTGAAAAAATGACCCTCCGGTACATGAAAATCCTCGCCAGCAAGGGTTCTTTCCTTCAAGTCTTCAATAAGAATGATATCCCCGCCCGCTTCACGAGCCGATGGTTCCACGGTTTGAATAGCCCGTTGATATGGGCTCGAAAAAAAAGCGTCGATATCCTCCGTACGCAGGATATCTCTAACGAAGAGGGCATCCTTCATCCCTTTTTCGGAAAGTCCCCTGGCTTCTTCCATACCCGGTATGTACTTCGACTCCGCATGTCTCACCATATATATGACCGTTTGAATCACGACTGCCTCCTCAGCGATCCGCGCTCCGTGTACGGCAATCACATTCAAGCCTCCTGTCTCATGTTGTGATTGGTGTACCAGACCGGAACCATGTTTTCAAAATATTGATGATCCTCCAGCACCCTGTCGATTCTATCCATCATGTCACTTATTCCCTCCGGATGCACTCTGAGCGTCCAAGCAACCGAACCAACCAGGTTCATGGCCAAATAAAGCGAATACAGCTGCCAAAATATCTCGTCCGGCTCCTGCTGACCATGATATCCATGGATCTGTCCGATGGCAAATGAAACACTCAAATCGCTCGAGAAAAAGCTGATTTTCAAAAAGTCATGGATGGGATCCCCCCAATCGCACCGGTTAAAGTCAATCACACCCGACAAATGCCCCTCCTTGACAACCAGATTCGCCAGATGGAAATCATCATGCTGGAACCGGTTCGGCCGGTGCAGCATCCAATGAAGATGCTCATCTATAAACGCGAAAAGCTTGGTGTCCTCCTTAATTCGAACCCCACAGCTGCGGTACTGATCCGTATTGCGGTGATATTTTCTGACCTGCCTTTCGTACCAGGATGGAATGAATTCAGGCGCATGATACTGATGTATTTTCAACAGCTCCGCTCCCGCTTCCAGCCCGATGGCATACTGTATTTCAGGTGAATAATCCGATATTCCAACAGCGGCTTCCTCACCTTCGATAAAGGTCAATATCATATATCCCAGTTCAATGTCATCCCATCGGCCAAGCTCCAAGGGTCTCGAACAATGAACCTGGTAATGCTGCATCCGTATCAAAGCTTCATACTCCACTCCTTTTTGCGGATACAGCTTGATGTCAAAGACTCGCAGCAGGTATTCTCGGCTTCCTTTTGTCACTATGAATTTTTGATCACCGGAAAACCCTTTGTCGATATGTATCATGGAATCGCTGCCTGCAAGCAGCGGGATCTGTTCCATCCGCACTTGAATTTCGGTCATTTTCATCATCCGTTTTGCCTGCTCCTTGCTTCATAGAATATAAAGAACCACACACCGGAATTGCCTAGGCCGTGTTGTGGTTCGATAAAAAGCATTGATTGTTGGTATAATGCTTACTCTTCCACTTCAAAAATCGAATCAATGATGATCGGCAGGTTATCTCTTACGGACACGGCTCCAAATACAGACCGCGCATGCTTTCCCCGCTCGCCAAAAACATCCATCATCAAATCCGAACAGCCATTTAATACCTTGTGATGCTCCTCATAAAAAGGCTGCGCATTCACAAAGCCTTGTATTTTCACCACTCGTTTCACTTTATCCAGTGTTCCGAGAGCAGATTTCACAACCGCCAAAATCTCAAGTCCGGTACTCCGGGCGAATTGATAGCCTTCCACGGTCGAAAAATCACTTCCCAGCTTTCCCTTCGGTTGACCTGAAGGGCCCTTTCCCGATACGAACATCAGTCCATTCACGATCACGCAGTTGACGTATCTTGCGGCCGGGGAACTCGACCCCGGAAGAATAATTCCAAGCGATTCCAACCTGGATTCAATACTTTCTGATGTCATATTCAGCACTCCATTCCTATTATATTCCAGCAGATTTTTACACTTACTAAAGAATCAATGATCTACTATATTCGCCTGGATACCAATAAAATCCTGTCATGGAAAAGTCTTTAATCTCATGGAAAAGAACATACTTCCGTCGAAAACGCTAAAAATATTTGATTCTTCCATTGAAGACCGTCCCTTATCATGATTATAATATGGGTACAATCCGACATAAAAATGGAATAAGAGAGGAGATTATCGGTGTTACGTGATCATGTCCAGAGTTATGATCCGACCTTTCAGCATGCTGCTCTTGGAATGGCTCTCATCTCGCTCAATGGAACCTTTCTAAAGGTTAATCCCGCATTATGTGATCTTTTGGGACATCCACGGCACGAACTCCATTCCATCCCTTCCCTGGACATTACATATCATGATATGCTGACTGTCATTTCGGAATTCGGCAAGTCGCTCGAATCCAATCATCTTACATACGGAAAATTTGAACAGCAAGTACTACATAGAGCAGGTCGACAACTGAATATGACCATTCATCTCACGATTATTTATGATGAGGACCCTTTTCCATCGCATTATTTGGTGCAATTTGAAGATCGCACCCTTTTAACCGAGACGGAGGGGCTGCTTCATTCAACTGAAGTTATTTTGCTGGATATCCAAAATTCGTATTATCAGCTTCTTGAGAAAATGCCGCTGGCCGTCTTGATCACCAAAAAAGGGATCATCCAATACGTCAATCCAGCAGCACTCCGGCTCGTTCATGCCAATGATAAAAGCGAAGTTCTCGGGATGTCTACCGATTCAGTCGTCGATACTTCCTATCATCAAGCACTTTCTGACCGCAGAAAAAACTTTGTTACGCACCAGTCACTCCGAAGTATCAGCTATATGATCAACGCTTTGGATGGACAGCAAAAGTTTGTAGAAGGTTTTACGCTGATTATCAATTATGAAGGAGAGCCAGCCGCCGTTGGCGTTTTCAAAGATATTACGGATCAGCAGCAAAAAGAGGAATATATTATGCAATCCGAAAAGCTAAATATGGCCGGACAGCTTGCAGCAGGAATCGCACATGAAATCCGTAATCCGCTGACCTCCATTAATGGGTTTATGAAGCTGATGAGGTCATCAAAACGCAGTACCGAATCGTATTTCGATATTATTGAATCTGAACTCAAACGAATCGAGCTTATTGTCAATGAGCTGCTGGTTTTATCCAAACCACAGGGCAACCACATAAGCAAACCCGTGAATGTCCTGCCCATATTGGATCAGGTCATTACCTTAATGAGGGTTCAGGCTGCATTAAAAAATATCGAGATTACTTTTCATTGTCCGGACACTTCTCTATGGATTACCGGGGAAATGAATCAATTGAAACAGGTGTTTATCAATCTGCTTAAAAATGGTATGGATGCCATGGGCACAAGTGGGACGATTCACATAACAGCCGAATTCAGCGATCTCGAGGTGCTGATCAGTGTTCAGGATGAAGGCAGCGGTATGACTCCGGAGCAAATTCAAAAACTCGGACAGCCATTTTTCACAACCAAAGAAACGGGGACAGGTCTTGGATTTATGATCACACAAAATATTATTCATAATCATGGCGGCTCCATTCAGATCGACAGCGTTCCGGATCATGGAACCACCTTCACCGTGAAACTGCCCAAGATAAACGAACCTGAAGACTTATGACAGATCGATTGGCGTTAAATGATCAACGGATGCAAAGCCTGCAATTTTATACTTTCCGCTTTCATAAATTAGTGTTGTTATAGAACACTCGGGAACCAGCTCGCTTTGTACGGCAACGAAATTAGGATGCCAAACTTCCAGTTGGTTCTCGGGGAATGTATTCACCAAAAAATCAGTTATTAAACCTCCATGAGTAACGATTACGATATTACTTTGTAACGGGTGTTTCTTGGCTAATTCTGTTAATAAAGAGGATAAACGCTCACCTGCTGCCTTTGCTGAATCGCCAACGGGTGGTATATATTCGGGTTCAAATGTAGACCGCTCCCACATGGCAACAAACTCCTCAAAAGTTTGCCCTGGAAGATCACCCCAATTAGCACGTTCCCGCAATCGACTATCCATATTCATCGGTGATTTCGTCTCTAATGCAATATATTCAGCGGTTTCTTTCGCTCTTCGAAGTGGACTTGAAAGTATGATTGTTACAGGTAAATTACCAAAATATCTTGCTGTCGATTGTGCTTGTATGACCCCTTTTGTTGTGATTGGGACATCCCCAATTGCCCTTTCTTTTATAGCATGTCTTACAAGATAGAAAGTCGCGCTCATATTTCAGACCTCCCTACAATTGTGCCACTGTCATATTTTACATCATTCAATTATATAATAGCTCACTCTTGCACTCCATATTTTCTTGATTGTTAAATCCATCTTCCCTCATGAAAAAGAGCCCTGGATAAGCCAGGGCTTTTTCAATCACATTTTATTGTGTCGTACCATCGGCCTTTGCGCTTGTCTTCACGATTCTGATATTGCTCATCGGTGACAGATTGCCGGCCGCATCATAAGCAGCCACAAAATATGAATAGGATGTGTCTGGAGTCAAACCCGTATCTTTAAACTGGAGGTCCTTCGTTTCAGTAATAACGGTATTATTCCGGTATACCTTGTAGCCTGCAACCCCCATGAGATCCGATGATGGTGTCCACTTCAACTGGATAGACGTACCGGATACTGCTTCAGATTTCTCTAATGTCGGTTGAACCGGAGCTTGCGTATCTGTAAGGGTAGGTGACCACCAATTACCGGACACGACAATCATACTCAGCAGCCGAAGCGTATTGCCGAAATATACATCTTCCTCTGTTGAAACAGCCGCATTATAATCCCATAAACGGTTTAGCCAGGATTGATTGGAGGAATCGAGCATCGCCCCAACCATCAATGGAGCAGTAAAGGACAGATCCGGATAATCCTCAAGCGGTGCAGAACCGTCCAGCTTATAGCCCGCAAGAATCTTCGAGGGATCATCCTTGGTTGTCTTACGAATCCAACCTGTCAGCGTATTCAGCTGTTCTTTTGCCCGCCCATCTCCTGTTATTAAAGCATCCGTCCCGATCCGCCATGGTGTGCGGGATGAATTATAGCTGTAATCTCCATCGGTTTCAGCTTCTAGAAACTCTGGATCAGCAGGAGCATAGCTTCCGTTCTTCTTCACCACAAAATCAGGAAGCAAACCTGCTTTCGGACTGAACTTCGTGAAGAGTTCACGGCTTACCTCGTAGGTCTTGTCAATGACAAGCTCCCAATTGCGATCACCGGAAACCTGCATGAAATCCTTGAGGTGCTGCAGCATAAAATCAGAGGGACGCGTCGCACTGCCGTATTTTACATCGTTATCCTCTGCCCAGTCAGCCAGCTTTAATGTCCACTCGGTATGATTAACATCATTTTTCATAATGGCTTGAATCACTTTTTTGGCTTCTGCCAAATAATTAATCTTACCGCTGCTTCCCCATTGACTGTCCGCCAACAGCAGGGCGTATGCGATATCCATATCTCCGTCCGTCGCGGAATCCACCCCATCCACATCTACGATGTCCTTGCCAGTGTCACCCTGTTTCCAAGCCATGAGGTCCGGGTTGATGCTGCTAGGATGGGCTCTGAAATAGCGATACAGTCCGTCAAAATACGATTTGGCCTGAGGATCTTGACCTGCCATGTATGCCGTAATCAGCATCCCATAACCATGTGCTTCAGAGACGGTAGTTGCATCATAATCTATATCGAGAGCATCATCATGCTCTTTTTCGAACCAGTCTCCATCGGCATACCACACATAATACTGTGACGGGTCCGATGACTTCAGATACGGATTCGACTTCAAATATTTTTTCTTCCATTCGTTATAGAGGCGGGTTACCGTCGCATCGATTTGAGTCTCACTCTGATGATTCGGTTTGATCGAACCAGCCGCGTAAGCCGTATGCTGCGGGAATGGCTTTACAGCTCCGCTGCCCAGGAAAGACGCTTTTGTCTTTGCAGCGATTACAGCCGTAGAACGTGATTCTGATCCGTTTGTGCCGAAAGCCTTGACCGTATATTGATACACGGTTTCCGGCTGTAACCCGATATCCTGGAAAGCGGTGCCTTCCGCTGTACCGGCCAAATGACCATCACGATATACATGGTAGCCTGCCGGCTGCAAACCGCTCGATGCGTTCCAGGACAAGTTGATCTGGAATGGAGTCATACCCTTGCCTTCCAGCTCCGATGGAGCAGATGGCGGTTCATTTCCTGAAGCAATGCTTTGGGTACCCACCTCTACTTTATCCGAATTATCTCTTACACCAACGGCACGGATGACCAGATGGTACTGAATCGCAGGATCAAGATTGTCAATGGTGAGACTGTATTGATCATTGCCCGATTGAACCGGTACATACTTGCTCCAGTATTTGCTGATTTTATCGTCCTTCTCATAAATACGGAAACCTCTGACCCGTTCTTTCCCGGATGAAGGTGCTTTCCATGTGACGATCGCTTTGCCGTCTTTCACCTCCACCGCGGCTTGCTCCACAGGTGCTGGTTTAGTGTCAGTCCGCTTAATACCGTAATGATCATATACGCCAAGTCCGTCTTTACTATAACCAGCTTTGCCTTCATCCGCGACTGCTGCTGTCATGGCATCAAACTTCAATACCTGATCCGAGATGGAGACATCGGTGAACATTTTCTTCTCAGGCTGCTCGTCAATGGCTGCAAAATAATCATCATACGGAACTGGCTTGCCGTCCGCACCGATGATCTCTTCCGGTTCACCATCGGCGCCGGCTTTATACTGGTTGTTCTTGTAATAGAACTTGTTGCCAAGCGCATTGGACATGAGATAGACCGTTCCTTTAGGATCTATAACGTTACCTTCCACGTCCTTTTGCAAATCCTTGGGATCAACCACTTTATCCCCATACATCTGGAACGATCTCATATACATATGGTCATGCGCTTCGAATACCATATCGATGCCAAGCTCATCAAATAACGGAATCAAGTTCTTTTTATAGAATTGTATACGCTGATCTTCCCATTGGGCCGAATTATCTCCAGCTGCATATGGCGACTTATGGAAGGTGACGAATTTCCACTTGGCATCGCTTTTTGCTACTGTATTACGCATCCAATCCACTTGATTCCAGAACTGCTCATGCTTGTCATCATCCCAATCTACTGAGCCGTCTTCCTTCAGCTTGCCGTCAAACTCCGAATTAAAGACCATGTACAGCGCATCCCCATATTCAAAAGAATACACGGACCCGTCGTGAGTCGCCTTGACCACGTTGCGCGGCAGGTTGAAATGATTATAGAAATTATTGTTGGGCGTCGTTTCATCTCCGTCCCAATCCGAGACCTCATGTCCGCCCAGCACCGGTACAAAAGGCACATTGAGCAGCTGATCTTGGGCTACGCCCAACAGCCACTGCCACTGCTCCTCTAAGTCACCGTTATCGACCAAATCTCCTGAATTAATGAGGAATTTGGGACTGCCAATATGATTATTCGCTTTCTTGAACGTATCTGCCCAAGGTTCAAACTCTGCTTTATTGGAAGCCTGCGAGTCCGAGCCTACGATAAATCGATATGGCTGTGACTTTTCTGTATCGGTGGTAAAGGAGCCGACTGCGCTCCACTCCGTTCCATTGCCCACGCGGTACTTATATGTAGTTCCTGGTATTAGCCGGTCCGCCGTCACCTTATGACTGTAAAATTTCGTTTTACTGCCGGTAGTTCTGTCTTCCTTCGTCATGTAGGTTGAAATTTCTTCAGCGGAGCCGCTGTATTCCTTTGCAGCAGCAGCCAAAAATTCCTTTTCCTGCATGCGGGAAGCTTCTATCAACTGAATTTTTGTCTCGGTCTTGATGTCCGTATACCAGGCAAAAGCGAGACTGGTTTTCGGATCTCCGTTAAACGTCATATTGATCAGCTTCGGCATCGTCGGGGAATCCTGCACAGTAAAGCTCCAGGTAAGATCGCGCGCCAGCAAAATTCCGTCATCCCCTTTGATGGCTGACTTGCCGATGAAAACTTTATATTTCGTACTGTATGTCAGGGGGGTATGCTGAATCTGCAGCAGATTTCCGTCGGTGATTTCAAATTTGAGACCAGGTGCTGGTTGCCCCTGTTCATCCGTTACACGGATGTCCTGCTCATCTGCTAGATTCACCTTTTTGCTAAACTTGATCTTCAGCGGATCAGCAGCTGATGCTTTTTCTGCCTGATCCAGGGGGCTGTGGGTCAAATCCAGCGTTGGATGTATAGGCTGTTTTCCTTTAATAGGCTCACCTGTTACCTGAATAATGCGGATGCGGCTGGATCCCCCTCCTCCAATGCCGGATGGATTTTCGTCCGTATTGGTAGCCTTATTGGCACTCACTATCCAGCGGATGAACAGAAGCTCCTTATCATCTGCTAATGGCAGGGCGAGATTCTTCAATTTGCAAGACTGCTTAGGGCAGTCATAGCTCGATGCGGTATTCATTTTCACGTTACCGTTCGGCACATCCGTCCAATTGGAGAGATCCGTACTCGTCTGAATCTTGAATTCATTCGGACCGGACCCGGATGAGCTTTGCTCAGAGGAAAGCTTAATTTGACTGTATCCAGCCGTTGATAAGGTTGCCAGCCAGTATTTCTGACCTTCCTCCGGATCCCAGCCTTGATAGCTCAGATCATGTGCTTCATCATCATAGTATTCAAAGGTACCGCCCACATTTTGCAGAACGGACGAGGATTGGTATTTCCCACCGGTAGCCATGTGAACCCCTTGCTCACCCTTGTCCTTAAACATCCATTCAGCCAGAACTGCAGCGCTTTTGCTTATGGCTCCACTCTGGAGATTCCCCGTTCCATTCGCGTATATGTTTCCTTGAAATGGCCAGGCAAGCAGAGCGAGAGCGGTTAACAATAAGGCCGTCTTGCTCCAGGCAGTTCTGCTTTTATTCCTAGTCCTCATTTTTTTACCCCTTCCCCTTTATAATTAAAGCGCTTTAACTTTTGGGTTAGCAAAACACTTGCCGTTTAACGATAAGCAACACTCCCTTCCCATGGCAGGACAATCAGATATCCCGTTATTGATAATATAGCGTATATGCTCAGTCCAATTCTCGATATATTGGATTCAGTTACTTCGCTTTTCTACCTTTATTGTTGTTATTTTTGCAGAGCAAAGTAAAAGAAGCAGCAGTAGGCCACTTCTTCTCTTTAGTAATCAGGTGAAATAGCATGCTCAAATCTGTGAATGCCGAAGTCCTTGACTGATGAATGGAGAATAGCTTCCCGTAACGGGTTAAGATCTGGCGTAAACCGGACATCAATGCCTAAATTCATTAAGTGCTGCAAAGAATTCCGAATCTCGGTTCTTTCGACAGGTTTTACCATTTCCCTGGAAATAAAATAACCAGCTGTCTCATCAAACAGCTCAAAGGTTTCCAGCGGAAGCTCATATCGGTACAATGTGGTTCCCATGATACTCCTGTACCAGCCGGTTTCCAGTGTTAAGACACTGTTAGATGATGTATGTCCAAAAAATCGAATCTCGTCTTCCTCTGAGATCCCGTCATGCCTCGTATATACAATCCGAGGATGAAATATTCCGATATTCTCTTCCTCGCTAAAATGGTAAAGTTTCATGCACCCTCCATTTTTGTTGTTCTAAATGTGAGTTCTATCTAGGATACGTTCTTCAAGCAGTTTTGTATCTGTGATATTTTCGATATCCGGCTCTATACGAACGGAATCATGCCGTACCAATTCCCCATTTTGGTAGGTGCAGGTATGATCATAGCAATGTTCATCAAACAGGATTTTTTCAAGGCTCTTTGGAATGTTATATACAATACCCCGGTTATCCGGATGCAAAATCCATTCAAGCTCTTTCCAGTCCAAAATACCTTCGTCTGTCTGGATCGGAGTCGGATAATGAAATTCTTCAGGCAGCTCTGCCATGTAGGTATACATACCGCCTGTTTTTCTGGAATCGGTTAACCACGTAACCAAGCCTTTGAAATGCAGACGTCCAGGAACAATACCCGTCCCTTCCATTATTTCTCTTAACATGGACTCTCTCGGAGTCTCCCCCGGCTCCAGTTTTCCGCCCACACCATTCCACATGCCCATCCAGCTTGACTTGTTGCGATTGAGAAGAAGGATCCGGTCACCCTTTTTTATAAAACAAATCGTAAATGCAATCATATGGATCTACCTCTTGGTTTTATTTATGTTATTTCTTAGAAATCAGGCACTTTTGTATAAGAGCTCATAATGCTCAACCGTCGGAAACGGATCATAATAATGATGCAGCAGTGCTTTCCATTCCTGGTATTCAGGCGATTCTCTAAAACCTACCGTGTGATCTGTAAGCGTCTCCCATTTGACGAGCAGGATGTATTTATTGGCTTCCTCCATGCACTTGTGTAGTTCATGCTGGATGTAGCCTTTCATACCGGAGATGATCGCTGATGCCTGCGCAAAGCTCTTCTCAAAATTCTGTTCTTCTCCCGGGATTACTTGTAAAATAGCAACTTCAAGTATCATTGAACACCTCGATCCAATTTTCACAACATACATTACTCCATAAATGCCTGCGGATATGTTAAATCCCTTTGATGCGGCCTAGTGCACCGTCTTGCAGCTCATTAAAGTCACTATTCAGAATCGCATACATCTTCTGGTCGATAAATTCATCCTTGATCTTCAGCTGGCGTCTTAATATCCCTTCAAAGGTCATACCTATTTTAAGCAAAACCCGTTCCGAAGCCAAATTATCCGCATTACAGCGTCCTTCAATCCGGTTAAGTCCTAATTCTTCAAATCCGTAGCGGATCATTGGCAATGCAGCTTCTGACATGATGCCTTGCCCCCACCAGTCACAATGAAGCGCAAATCCGACCTCTGATAGTCTGTGCAGTGTATCAAAATGAATAAATCCGACACGCCCAATGAATGTACCGGTCGCCTTGTCGATGATCCCCCAGTGAAAAGCCTGACCATGGTCCATTTTTGCCTGGAGCCCGGATAAATAAGAAATGGAATCTTCAATGGTGATGTGAGCATTCCATATCGTATGTTTTGCCGCCAATGGATTGGATGCTAATGAGAAATATTCTTCAGCATCCTCCACGCTCAATTTCCGTAATAATAAGCGCGACGTCTCCATTAAAGGAGTAGAATCAAATATCTCATTTATACGCATCAGACTTCATCCTTTAATGTTTTTTCATAACCAGACAGCGGGCTAATTACCAGCGATCATCGCATAACACGACGGAGGTCTCGATCTGACGTTCCGGTACGTTCCAATATTGACGCAGCAGTATTTCCTTCTCTTCCTTGGACACCAATCGGAACCCATTCTTTACATAAAATCGGATTGCCCACTCCGCTGATCCCCAGGTTCCTATGAGGACAGGCCTATCCGATTGCGAGATAAGATGATGAAGCAGCTTGGTTCCGATGCCACCGTTACGCTGCCGGGTCCTTACATACGCATGTCTGATCAAGGATACGTCCCCTTTATCCTGGATTCCCATCACACCAACGATTTCGCCATCTTCTTCATATCCCCAAAATACAACGCCATCCTCCATTTCCCCCATTAATTCTTCAGCTGGCATATAGGGCTCATGATAGCGATCTTCCGGGATAATTCCTTTGTAAGCTTGCGATGCGTCATTGATAATCTCATAAATCACTTGTTGGTCTTGGCGGCTGCATAAACGAATCATGGTTATTCCCCTCCAAATTGAGATTCAGCGAACAACGGACTGCCTTTTTCAGAAAACAAGCTCGCAGTCATGATGCTCCCATACATCAAACAAATTACCATCCGGATCTTCCAGCACAAAAAACTTGCCATATTTGCCTTCATCCGCTATATTTCCGACCTTTACATTCTCCGAATTCAAATCGCTATGCAGGGATTCAATATCATCCGTAAAGAATGTGATGACCCATCTCTTTTGGTTATTCACTTCAAAGGTTGCTCTTGAATTGTTATCGCTTTGGATCAGATCCAATATCGGGCGATTCCCCCGGAACAAACTTAAGTAGCCTTCTCTCTGATTGCGGATATTGAATCCGAAATGCTTCACATACCACGCTGCGGAACGCTCCATATCAGAAACCGGAATAACATTATATGCAATTCCTAAAATCCTACCTTCGTTCATCATAATTACCTCCCTTACTACATAAGTCTCAGAAATAAGACGTATAATTGCTGCTCTCATTCTGCTGATGCATACTTTCCCTCATGATCACCACTTCATAATTATACCTTCCGTTCCAAATAAGGGGAATGCTTTAACTGGATAAAGACTGTAAAAATATGCTTCATTATAAGAAAAAGAGCGGCAATGACCGCTCTTTTATTACTCCAATCTCCTTCACCATCAGATGATGAATGTCATTGTCCATGAAGCCGCTCTTTTTTAGGACTGAGTCACGCTGATGTCTTCTTGGAATATGGATAAGTTTCTAAAAAAGTGCAGCTTATCATCGATATAATCGTCGCCATAATCAATGCTGCCGTGGATATGTGGATCTTTAAGGCATAAGCCAAAGAGCCATAATTGGCGAATTGCCACAAATACCGGCACTGACTGAAGATCATTTTCGCTTAGTGCTCTGATGGATTGATATCCCTTGATAAAAGCACTCCACAGCAGATCCAGCTGAGCAGGGTCATGTCCTAATCTTACTTCCCGGGCGAGCCTGAATTCAGCAATATCATAAGCGCGCCAGCCGTAACCGCATAAATCAAAATCATAATGTGTCATCGTCAAATCATCCATGTAGCTGACATTCGTATTTCCATGCAGATCCCCGTGACAGATGCCCCAGTCCAAGGTATTCAGCTCATGTTCACGAAGACTATTTTCAAGTCTTGCTGCAATTTGTTTAAGTTCCTGAAAATCCTCTGGGCGATGCTGCATATGCGGTTGAACGGCTTCCAGCGTTTGATGTATCAAATAATCCAGGGTCAGTTCTTGTCTGCTGCTGGTCGTATGGAAAGAATCACTTTTCAGATGAATCTCGGCAACAGCTTGACCAAACCGTTCACTGATTTCCTCCGTATCGATACCTTTTTCAGTTCCCTCCGCAAAGGTAAAGAGTACCGCATAGCGAGTTCCTTCCGGAGCTTGAAGTTTTTGAATAAGATTGCCCTGCTGATCCGGAATCGGAAGCGATACAGAAATGCCGTTCTGGTCCAAATGATGAAGCAGCTCCAATTCAAAAGCAACCTCAGACTCGCTTCCCCTCCAGTCACCGCGGTATACTCTGAATACATATTTCTTTTCCGGTGTCGTCACGAGATAAGTATCATTCATGCCTCTTAAGAGGTAGCTAGTACGAGTATTATTGTTCAGATGATATTGTTTTTTCAAATAATCATTAATAGCTTGATCAGATAACGTAGAATACGATACCGGGAATAACATCTATGAACACATCCTTTAGTTAAGTGTCGAAACCTTGCTGCTTCCATTTCAAAATGATAAAACGGTTGACGACGGCCAAGACCCCAAAAATCACGGCAAAGGTTACGAAGCCAGAACCGATGAAACACAGAACAGCCGCTGCGAACAAAATAGCTTCAATGAAAAGCACAACAAATAATGGAACGCGAACCGGGGCTTTCGGTGATATGAATAACCCCCAGGCGACTGCTGCAAGGATTGGTAAACCGATACCCAGAACAATCTGCATGAATACGCCCAATTGCACATGCAATCCCCAATAACATAAGGAAAACAATAAAATAAGCTCCAAAATAAATCTCAATAAAAGGTTTAATATTTTTAACGTATAGATCACCGTCTCTATATTTTCTGGGCGCTGAAAAACAAAAACAAAGGAATTCTCATGCGCCGCTCGTAAGTTTCGTTATGCTGGAAGTTCGCTTCATCGGGCCTGGATTCTCTAAGGCTGGTTATATTAAAGCCCGCATGTTGGAGCGCCGAATAGGTATCCTCAATCGTTCTGTGGTATTTTACCGCTGTTCCACCAAGCCACTCCTGCTTACGAATTCCCGTATGGAAATACTGGTCGACGATCCAATTCTGCTTCATGCCTTCCTCTCTTGGAAGTCCATAGGAGGATGTCATCACGGGATGCTCAACGGAGAAAACAAATCTACCACCGGCCATCAGGGATCGATATACCTTTTTAAAAATCGCTTCAACATCCTCTATGTAATGCAGAACAAGCCTGGAAATGACCATATCAAAATGCGAATCCGGAAAATCCCAATCCTCAATTGCAGTATATATAATCTCGGTTTTCGATCTTCGTATTGTCTTCTTCGCTTCTTCTACCATATTCGCCGAGCCTTCAATTCCGGTATACGAAACAGCTCCTGCATCGAGAAGCTCATTACCGAATGAGGCATCCCCGCATCCCAAATCCAGAATTCTCAGTCCGGACACATTGCCAATCAACTGAAGTATAATCGGCTTTTCCATGGTATCGTTGGCATTTTCAGTCCAGCTTCTTCGATCCAAATACCTTTTGAAAATCAACGCATCATCATAAAATTCGGAACCTCTGTGCTTCACTCGATCTCCTCCAGGTTGGCATTTTCACATGAAGTAATTTGATTTTTCCAGGAAAAATAACCGATACACAACATAACCCGCAGAAGCACCGATAACATTTAATATGACATCATCAATATCACCTGTACCTACCTTGAGTACGGTCTGCATGATCTCCAGAATAATGATAGAGCCGGTAAACCAAACAAAAAACACGCTGTACCTTGTTAATTTTTTGAAGAGATAGGGTAACACCAATCCGAATGGAAGAAAAACCCCGACATTACCGGCTAAGTTAATGATCGTCGTTCCAATGTTATGCTGATTCACGTTAAACATATAACTGAAAATAGTATTGAACGGAACCAGATTATAACTGATTTCGGGGTGAGCGGTTCGGCCAAATCCCCGAAACATCCAATATAGCAAGCAGGCACTGTATCCGGTAAAAAAAATCCATACGAGAACGTTTATGATTTTGTGGTTGTTTCGATTCAAAGGCTATCACCTGCTACAACAGATTTTGAACGATCGGAGTCCCTGCTTCCAGCCTATTTCGGCTCTCTTGTATGTATTTCTGCGTCCAATCATTGAGGCTCGAAAAATCAAAGCTCCGATACATTCCTACGTAAACGATAATTTCGCGCAGTCTCAGAAATAACTCCATATGCTGTAATGAATCTGCGTGAATCGAATGTTGCCTTTCGTATCCCCTCAGAAAATGCTTCATGAACCTCCGCGCCTGATCATGTCGCTGTTCAACTCCTGTCAGGTCTATCTTCTTAAGTTTTGAATCGGCTTCTCAAGGGTGTACAGTTCATCGTCGATTTGAGCCATTTTTTCGGTAATTAATGCTCTTGTATCTTCGATCGCCTGGTTATAAATATAGGGTCCGAGCTCACTGATCATAAAATCGATTAATTGCTCCGCTCCCAGCTGTCCGATGCTTTCGGAACGTTCCTCTTCAAAATAAGCCTGAACACTTTGGGCCAGCTCTATTTTTTGTTCTTTAGGCAATTTGATAGACATCATAAAATAAAAACCTCCTTATAAGTTAAACATTTATATTTTCCAATGTAATAGGGCAATTCCAAATGACCTGCTCCTAGCTTTCCTGGCTGTATTTTTTAGCCTGCCTCAATACACTTTGCACAAATTCCGCCTTTTCGTCGGAGTAAGCCAGTAATGTAGTTATTCCCTTTTGAATGGACTCACGTTTATGCATCGAATATTGTTCTGCCACTTGAGGATGGGTTCTGAGGTAATCACGAATTTGAATATTGTTGACCCACTGTTCCCCTTGGAAAATTACAACGGCCAAATTGAAGGAGTGTTCCGCGCGTTTACGAAAATATAACCGCCCTTCTACACCCGCTTCCCCAAAGCTCTCATAGTTACGCTGCTGCAGCTGGCGGAGTATTGATTCATCCAGTTCAAGTGAAGAAACGCCAATCAATATATCAATGATCGGTTTGGCAACCATGCCTCTGACCGAGGTGCTGCCGAAATGTTCGATTTCTACGGCATCAGTACCGAAGATATTCAGAAGTGCAGTCTTTTCATTTGTGAATACATCCGCCCAATGTTCGTCATAAGGGACCACCGTGATCGATTCGTCAATTTCCAAAGATCTCACCACCAATTGAATGCTCGATTTATCTATACCTTTTCACTAATCCACGCGAATATCTAATACCGCTTCATGCAGAATAGGCCGCAAATCCTTCAGCACATGATCCCTGCCTAAATGGACCGCATTCGTCAGGAACACGATAGTCACTTCATCTACTGGATTGATCCAGATACTCGTACCTGTATATCCTGTATGTCCAAAGCTGCCCATCGGCCAATGAGGGCCACATGAAAGTATTCCTTCCGGACTGTCCTGTACCTGCCAGCCAATACCTCGTCCATGAAAAGCGGATTGGGTGCAGGCATCTACCGAAGCTCTGGTCCATAATGAGTACTGCTCAGGATAAAGCCACGATTTTGCATATTTCGATATATCTTCGGCCGTTGCAAATAATCCCGCGCTGCCTGCCACTCCTCCAAGACGGTAACATGTTTCATCATGTACCTCACCAATAAGATACTTATTGCCATCCCACTCCGTCGGAGCTATCCGTTCATGCAGATTTGCAGGCGGATTAAAATAACTATCTGTCATGCCAAGCGGCATAAATATCGCTTCCCGGGCAAATTCATCCAAAGGCTTTTTCGTCAACCGGGAAATAATCCAGCCGATAAGAACCAATCCCAAGTCACTGTACTGCACGCGTTCACCGGGGCTGAATTCCAGCTCCTGTGCCATAATCAGCTGCTTAATATCGCTTTTACTGTAACGTTCTCTGAAATCCGGAAGTACGGAAGGCAGACCTGATATATGTCTTAGACAATGCTCAATCGTAACTTCGGCATGGCGAAACTCAGGAATATATTTTTGAACCGGATCTTGCAGCGACAGTTTTGATGACTGGACGAGCATCATGATTGCCGGCAGCGCCACGACAACTTTGGTCAGTGAGGCTGCATCGAAGATCGTGTCCAGCGACGCTGTCCCGTATGCCGCTTGCCATTTCATTTTGTTTTTTACCTGAATATCCACGACAGCCCCGGGTATTTTCTTTGCTGCAACCCAGCCCTCTATCAATTGATGGATCGTATCTATTCCCTTCAAAATAGTCACCACTCTCTCAGATTGTAGGTATTCCTTATGCCAGTTCAGACAACCTTAATCTTTTTTCACCATGCCCATCAGACTTACCAGCGTCCCCAGCAGAATCGTAATAAAACTCAGAATTGGCATCTGAAATTTAAAATCCAGAATAACATTGAACATGAATCCAAGCAGAATGAGCTCCGCACCAAAAAACATCATCTTCTTGCCGGATATCCGGTTGCGATAAATAAATAAAATAATGATACCGATTACAATAACAAGTATAAGCAACAAGCTAATGATTTTAAATCCCAATTCGTTTAATTGAAACAGCTGATAAAAAGGATCATGATACTCCATGAGTTCCCTCCTCTTTAAATTAAAACGCAATTGATTATATCTATCAAATTTAGAATCTCGTATATTGCTCTTTTCCCTTTGTATTGTACAGTATATTTTTCCCAAGTGCATCACAGACTGCAATCAGCAAAATGTCTGTCGCTCATGAAAAACTGCAAGCATTTCCTTCCCATTTATGCATAAAAAGCCTTTGAATGCTTATCCTAATTCTATGTCGCCATAAGGAAAAAATTAAGTTAAAGTTAAGATATTAATGATAATAATATTAAGATGTATTCGTTACTATCTATTGATAGGAATTCTACCAGTTCCAAAATTATATAAAGAGGTGTTTTCCGGCATGACCAAAGAAACGATTCTGCTCGTTGATGATGAGAAAGAGATTATAGAACTCATTGAAATATATTTAAAGAATGAAGGATACCTTCTCTACAAGGCCTCAAACGGTTTCGAGGCGCTTGATTCACTACGCAACTTCGATATTGATTTGATTATTCTTGATGTCATGATGCCCCAGATGGACGGGATCCAGGCATGTATGAAAATTCGTGAGAAAAACAATACGCCGATCATCATGCTGTCTGCTAAAAGCCAGGATATCGACAAAATTTCGGGTCTCAGCATCGGAGCTGATGATTATGTTTCCAAACCGTTTAATCCTTTAGAATTAGTCGCCCGGGTTAAATCGCAGCTGCGCAGATACAAGCTGTTAAATTACCGGGACCTCGCAGCTGAAGATGTTATTGCCATTGACGATCTGGTCATCAACACGGCGACCCACACCGTAACGGTAAGTGAACAAGAGGTCAAGCTTACTCCCCGTGAATTTGACATTTTAAAGCTCCTTGCCGTTAATCAGGGAATTGTGCTGAGTATGGATAAAATTTATCAGGAGGTGTGGAATGAGCCGTTTATGGAATCCAAAAATACAGTCATGGTCCATATCCGCAAGCTCCGGGAGAAAATCGAGAAGGATACCCAGAAACCCTACTACATTAGGACCGTATGGGGGATCGGTTATAAAATGAAGTCAGTGAAGGAGGTCTAGCTGTTGATGAAAACCAAGCTGTATATCGCAATCCGTTGGAAGTTTCTGATCATCTTCATCCTATGTACTGCACTCACGTTTCTGTTCGTATTGCTCAGCCGACTGTTCGTCACCTACATGTTGGAGCAACCTCTTTTTAATATGCCTTTTATATGGATGATCAATCATATCGGTTCAAAACCCTTGCTCCTTGTTACGGCGACAGCGTTCTTTCTCCTTCTATATATTGTGGGCAGTAGACCCATCGTCCGTTATGCGAATGAACTTTCCGGAGTTCTGCAGGATATGGCAGATGGACAATTAAATGCTTCAGCCAGCGTGAAATACGCGGATGAATTAGGTACAATCGCGACCAACATCAACAGCTTATCCGAACAGATCCATAGCTACCTGCAGGAGATCAACCACGGCTTAAACGAAATCGCCAAAGGCCATTTTGATTATGATATCAGTGTCAGAGAAAACCACGAGCTAGGCAAGATTGCGGACAGTATTAATTTGATGAGCGCACAGCTAAACCATTCCATACAAGAAGAAAGGAACGCAGAAAAAACGAAAAATGATCTGATTACAGGGGTATCCCATGATCTTCGAACCCCGCTGACCTCCATACTCGGTTTTTTGGAAATCATCGATAAGGACCGTTATACCGACGAGGTGGAGCTTCGATACTATATGAACATTGCCTACGAGAAGTCTTTGAGCCTCAAAAAGCTTATCGATGATTTGTTTGAATACACCCGTATCAACAACGGGATGCCTCTTCATCTCAGTGATCTGGATATCACCGACTTCTTCCGCCAGCTCTCCGATGAGTTCGTTCCCAGTCTAGAGCCCACAGGTATGGCTATTCAAATCCATGCTCCTGAGCACCTGCTGCGGATCCGCGCCGACGGAGATCAGCTTGTCCGCGCTTTTGAGAATCTGTTATCCAATGCTATTAAATACGGTAGTCGGGGCAAATATATCGATATATACATTCACGAAGAGAATGATGGGCAAATTGCCATACAGATCTGCAATTATGGAGATCCCATTCCCGAAAAAGATCTTCCTTATATATTTGACCGGTTTTATCGTGTCGAACAGTCCAGATCAAAGGAAACAGGCGGCACAGGACTCGGGCTTGCTATCACCAAGAGTATTATTGAAGTTCATGGAGGACGGATCTCCGTGCAGAGTTCAGCCAATCAGACGTGCTTCGAGACCCGCTTCCCCTCGGTTTCATAGAATTACTACCCCTACCTCCATCGTTATGGAGGTTTTTTTGTGTTTTATATCGTCAATCCCCTTTTATATGAAAGCAATTATACCGATATTTTTAAGCGTTTGTTAAGGATTTGGGTAGACTTGCGTTAAGAAGTCTCTAGTAATCTTAAAAGCATTAAGAACAACCATATTACTGATTCACTTGTCCAGGAAGGAGCATAATTCGCATATGTATATTAATACCTCCAGGGTTTTCACTTATAAAAAACCGCTGCTGATTACGTTCATAATTCTTATATTCGGTTTGGCCGTATATTTAAGATTGGATTTTTTAATGACGGTCAACCACCACATATCCCATGACACCTTAAACTACGATACCATGGTGCGGCAGCTGCTGGAAAAGGGGATTTACGCCTACAAGGACTCCACACCGAATGCCCAGGTCACTCCAGGTTATCCGCTATTTATGGCGGCTGTATACACGTTGGTCGATTATCATAAGCATGATCCGTTTCCATACATCCGTTACATCCAACTGATTATTAGTCTAGTCACCCTATGGATGATTTATAAGGTCTCCAGGAAGGTTACAGGTCAGACTGCCTCCCTGATCGTCCTGCTGGTTTGCAGCGTATATCCTCCATTCATTTGGAGCAATGGTGCGGTTCTTACCGAGACGCTCGCTACCTTTTTTCTCATGCTGTATATCTTTGTTCAACTGCTTGTATTTGAGAAAAAAACGAACATCTCCGCTCTGCTGGGTGGAGCTCTCATGGGTCTTCTGGTACTCACCCGGTCCGAATTTCTCATTCTGATCTTGCCGGTCTATGCTTTCCACTACTTCTGGAAAAAAGAAAAAAAACTTACCCTGCGATTGCTGTTATTCACCTGCATTGGGACGGGAATTGTACTTTCACCATGGGTGATTCGCAATGCCGTTACTCTGCATGAGGTTGTCATTGCCTCTACGCAGGTCAATCCTTTCCAGGCAGGAACGTATCCAGACAAAAATTATGAAGACGGTCTGGTTGACCGCCATGGAAAAACCCAGATGGAAGTAGCCAAGGAGCGGTTAAGGATTGGTTTTACGGAGCATACCTGGCAGTTTACCAAATGGTATACCGTCGGAAAACTCAAATACATATACGCCAATATGTATTTTGGCAGCGGTCATAGTCCATTGTATCCTGTGTTGCCGAGTCCGCTGGGCAGCGAGCTGCATCTGGCACTCGTCTATTTTTGTCCAGTTGCCTTGGTCGCACACATCCGGAGATGGCGGCAGTCCATTGCGCTGCTTACCCTGATCTTGATCATCATGACGTTAACCCGGCTGGCTTTCGTACCAGAGTATCGCTATAACTATACCGCGATGCCGATCATCATCATCATGGACACCATCACCGGAATCGCTATACTCAGCTGGGTATGGCAGAAGGTAACTAAGAGCGGCACAAATGATCCGCAGGAAGGAGTAGCGAACTATGCTGAATGTACCAGAAAATAAACCGAATTCACCCACTGTACTCGTCATTATTCCAGCCTACAATGAAGCCGAGGGCATTACACATGTTATTGAACAGCTGCGCCGTGATACACCCTATGCAGATGTGCTCGTTATTAATGACGGCTCCACCGATGCGACCAGCATGATCGCCAAAAAAGCCGGAGCCAGCGTGATTGATTTGACTTGCAATCTGGGTATTGGAGGTGCCGTACAGACGGGTTACCGCTATGCGGCAGAACATCACTACGATTATGCCGTGCAAATTGATGGCGATGGCCAGCATAATCCCCAGGACTTGGGCCGCCTGCTATCCGTAATGATGGACATCCATACTGACATGGTGGTCGGTTCGCGCTTTATTACCAAAGCAGGCTTCCAATCGACCTTCGCGCGCAAAATCGGTATTGACCTTCTGTCCACCCTTCTCAGTCGTCTTACGGGACAAAAGATTACGGATCCCACATCGGGTTACCGGTTATGCAGCAGAAGAGCCATTACCTTGTTTGCCCGCGAGTATCCAACCGACTATCCCGAAGTTGAGGCGCTGATGCTGCTGTATAACCGGGAGCTTTCGTTCACTGAAATCCCGGTCGTCATGAACGAGCGTCAGGGCGGCGTATCCAGCATCTCGGCAATAAAGTCCGTTTATTATATGAGCAAAGTAATTATTTCCGTCCTTCTCATGAAGACCCTGAAAAAGAGAGCGTGGGAAAATCGTTATGAATCTTAACATTTACTTTTTCAGCTTTTGTATTAGCCTCGGTTTTGCCGGAACGATCCTATACTTAATTCGCAAGCGCAAGTTAAGGGAGCAATATGCATTGCTTTGGCTTTTATTAAGTGCAGTCATGATGATCTTGTCGCTGTTCCCATCTCTCTTGAACGATATCGCGGCACAAATTCATATTTTCTACGCACCTTCACTCCTCTATCTTCTGAGTGTTGTGTCCATGCTGTTTATCCTGCTGCATTTAACGATGGCTGTTTCCTCGCTGACATACCGTGTCGTTGTGCTGACCCAGACCTTGGGGTTACAGGAACAGCGTATCCAGAAGCTGGAAATGCAGGTCGGCATCGGGCAAACAGCAGCAAAGAAGGAAGCTTCCATGGAGGTGATCAGCTAAATATGGCTTACTTCATGCTTCTTCTTAATATTATGCTGCTTGTTGCTGGACAAATCATCTGGAAAATGGGATTGCAGGCGCGGGGTGGCCTGCATGTCAGCAGTCTATTATCCGTGGTGTTCTCCCCGCTGATTCTATTAGGCTTAGCATTGTATGCCATCGCTACAGGATTATGGTTTTTGGTCTTATCCCGTTTGCCGTTAAGCCTGGCGTATCCCTTACAAAGCTTGGCGTACGCCATCGGTATTTTTGCAGCATGGTATATCTTCGGAGAATCCATTCCACTTAACCGCTGGATCGGAGCAGGTGTTATCGTCATGGGTGCAGTGATTATTGCCGTGAGGTAAAATATCTGCCGCGACGTCGAGAAGATTTTTGATTTGAAATATCGATATGGATAAAGGAGTTTACAATCTAATGAAGTTAAAAAAAGCTATTTTCCTCATGTTCATCCTTATGGCTCCGTTTCAAGTGACATTACCGGCAAATGCCGAATCCGCTATGGACAAGCAGGAGCTCAAAGATCCAACTACTGTGACCGTTATTTATTTAAACAGCAGCCAATTGCTCCATAATGGCAGTTCTTATTCACTGAGTCGTATCACGACCGTGAAAAAAGGAGTAACTTATGTCAGCCTCCGCTCATTATCCGAAAGTTTGGGGTATACGGTAAGCTATAGTGCCCAAACGAAAGAAACGCGGGTGAATGACCGCGGTATCAAGGCTGCATATCTGGTGAATTCGAATACCTATCAAGTAAATGGAGATCCGCAAGTCATGAAGGGAGCCGCCTATGCTGATCATGGTGTCCTTATGGTTCCGTTAACCTCACTTATCGCGGCCTTTCAAATTCCATATACCCTGCAGGGGAATCAGATACTCCTGAATTTCTTGACTCCGGGATCAGCCTCGTCCTCTACTGCAAAGAATAATGAAGCGCCAAAAGCCTATTTTACAACAGATAAGGATCAATACAGGATTGGGGAGCCGGTTTCCATCACGGATAAGAGTACTGACGATGAGGACGCCATCGTGAATCGAAAGTGGGAGAACAATGATTCTGCCTTTTTTGAAGCCGGCATCGTCGAGATCAAACTGGAAGTGACTGATCAGCGTGGCTTGTCCAATGAATACCGTAAGCAAATTGAGATTACACCAGATATTCTTTACACTAAGGACGAATATGCTAAGCGGTTCACACCGGTCGGGAATACGTTTGAAATCAATGGAAAATCAGTATTGTCTTATACATCTCTGCCTTATCAGTACACAACAGAGCCTTATATTTTATTTCGGGCCAGCGGACCGGAAACCGTCAATTCGGAAGGTATCCTGTATCAGGACACGATTTCGGGACCCACACGGTTTATGATCCATCACAAAAATAACTTGACCACGAAAGCCAGGTTCTATTTGATAGCCCATAACAACAATGACACAGCTGCCTCCATCCATATCCAGAACGAGGGTATAGCTGGGCCGTCACCTTATCCGGAATTATCCGGAAGACTGGCGGGAGCGAGATACTTGCAGTCCACTATTACGGAAAATGATCAGCAAAGTCTTCAACTGGCTGCCGGTGAAAGTACGATCCTCTTCAATAAGCTAAATTCTACTGCTGCCGCACCCGGTGATGTCGTGTCCATGAATGCCGATCTTGTCAGTGACTCACCGATTCAATATACGATGTTAATGGTTCACGCGGATCAGGAACCCCTGGAAGCCATCTCCACCCTGCCCGATCTGGATCCCCATGAATCTATTGTTCGCGGAACCTTTGCGGATTCAACCCGGATATTTAATTACGATGGGATCGTTGGGGATGAAGCGGAGCGCCTGCCATTAACAGACAATACGACCGATCCTTTTCAAGAAGGGATGGATGGGTTGCAGAATCGCGTAGCTATCAATTCGGGGAACTACGGGGTAATGTACAAAATTATTTTGAACCATGTAGCCCCAGATACAGTTATTTCCTTTAATCCGCGGGGAGGAAGATATTTCGGTTCTGCAAGGGTGAATCAGGACATCGTGGATATCAAGCACAGCAGCGATACGCAAAATTCCGCCAGCGTGCTGTACCGTACACAAAGCCAAGAGGAAAAAGTGGAGATATGGCTGTCGCCCGCACCCGGAAGTAATCTGCCATTTTCGTTATTATTTCTGCCCATATCTGAAGCAAAAAAATAAGCCCTCACTGGATAATTTACTTCCACCTAAAACGCAGGAGACCCGGCTTTAGAGCCGGGCCCACTTTCATCAAGTTAATCTTTATACTTTTCCTTCATAAAAATAATCCACTTCTATATTCTTTTTCACGACCGCAGATAGCCCTCCTCGATAGTAAGGCATTAGCTCATCCGCCTGCTCCAGGTTTATCCAACTGATCTCCAGAATTTCATCAGGTCTAATAATTCCCTCATGTCCGCTGATTATTTCAGCCCTGAAAGTGAAGAAAACAACATGCTCCTGTTTCTCTTCCATGAAAAGCTCATTCACAGCTACGATCCCAAACACTCTAATGACCAGTCCTGTTTCTTCCTGTGCTTCTCTAACCGCAGCCATTTCTAATGTTTCATTCTTTTCTACCGCGCCACCTGGTAAAGTCCAATGCTCATTGTCCTTGTTCTTCACCATCAGAACTTTAGTTTTAGCTTCATTGGTTATTAAGGAATAAACGACGTCTATACGGTGCATCTTGAATCCTCCCTAGTAATTAAAGCATATGCCCGTTATCAGACCTCATGAATGCCTGGGTCTGGGCTATATGATGCCGACTATGCCATATGAATCGCTGGAGTGCTGTTTCTAACGTAATTTGCCCCAGCACCTGAGTGCAGAGCTTCTTCTTAAAATCATCCGGATCTAAACTGTTCAGTAGAATCACAAAGCGCTGATGCAGTGCTTCCATAAACAAAAGAGAACTCTCAACAGGTAAATCCCGGTAATCACCCAACTCAGCCCAGAGATCTTCACGAAAAGGAATCTCCTTTTTATAACCTATCGTCCAAACAAAATATCCATCACCGTGCTGAGTTTCCCGGACTTGTATCCACGCAGTACATCGGGATTATATATTTCTACAAATCCGCAATGCGTGCATGATACGAACAGAAAATGATGATAATTGATATCCATAATTTTGCTGATTCCCGTACCGCTCATTGCCACTTCATCCGTGATACACTCGTCATGCCCGCATTTGGAACACTTGAACTCATTCATAATCACCGTTTCAATATCCAAATCAGCCGTATCTGCTTCTACATCCCCAATAGCATTTGTTTCTCCATTGGAACCCATGAGATGTTCCGGTAATACTTCAGTTTTGCATTCTGGACATACCTGATCCACCAGTTCAACCTCTTGTCCGCACCAAGGACATTGAATCATTGGATTTCCCCCTTTGTTACCATTCATATGCCTCGGCCGCAGCAATCCATATCACACATTACTCTCTTCCTGTGGGTCTATAAATGCTTTCGGAAGCCTTCGACCTGTTCGTCCCTGTACCCCAGCTTCTCATAGAAAATATGAGCCTCCTTGCGCTTCTCGCCAGACACAAAAATAATATAGGCACAGCCCTTATCTCTTGCAATCTGTTCGATTTCAGCCATCAGCTTCTTCCCGATGCCTTGCCTGCGGATTTGATCGGACACGATTACATTTTCAATTACCATGAATGGTTTGCACGTACCAACGAAATCAAGGCAAATAATACCCATCAGTGAACCGGCTAACTCTCCTTCATGAAAAGCGCCTAAGATATGATAATTGCCGCTGGCTACAGCAGACTTGAATACTTCTTTCATGCGCTCCTCGTTGGTCGGTATTCCCATCAACTCTTCATATAAATGGCTCAATGCCAAAAGATCATCTTCTGTAATTGGTTTAACGGTCATTATGGATCTCCTGCTTTCTTGATGAATTCACTTCCATAATGCAAGTGTACCTGGATTGCTGGCAAGAAGCCATAATGCATAAATGAAGAATTTTCGGTATGATAGGTTTAAAGGAAGCGAGGTCACCATATGAACAACCAAGCTGAGCTGCTATGGCAGCAGATTTTTGAAAAGGGTACTTCACATACAGCGGATTTTAAAGATGCTCTTAACCTGCTGCCGGGGGCTGAGGATGAAGAATTTGCGTCCCTTGAGGTCAAGTTAGGGTTGACGCTGCCCGAAGAAATGAAAAGCTTCTACAAGGTACATAACGGACAGAATTGGTCTGCTGGTTCACATAGCTTCGTTCGAAATCTGACACTGACGCCGATTGCTGCAGTGATGGACAACTGGGCTTTTTTACAGGAAGAATTCGATCCGGATGATATGGAAAAGGATATCGAATCTGGAATTAAGCCGATGCTCTGGAACGCCAAGTGGATTCCGATTGCGGAAAACGGTGCAGGTGACTATCTCTGTCTGGATACAGATCCCACGGAGGAAGGCAATTACGGGCAGGTGTTATATTTTTGGCATGACTGGGGTAACCGTTCTGTTGAGGCTAGAAATCTCTTTGATTTTATTGAACGCTGCCTGCAAGAAGAAGATGAGAAAGAGGATTAAACAGACGGTGATGTAATCACCGTTTTTTCATCTTGATCTATTAATGGCGGGAATGAACCCCAGTCATTGGGTTGGCATTAAATAATGCCGAACTTTTTTAGCGCATAGGAAATTCCGTCTTCACTGGCTTTTTTGGTTACAAAATCTGCTTTCTCTTTAAGCTCTTGCTCCCCGTTTCCCATGGCAATTCCAAGTCCCACGTACTCCAGCATATCGATGTCATTTCCTCCGTCACCAAAGGCAACCGCTTCAGAACTGCTAAAATTGAAATGCTCCAGCACCTTTTTTATCGCAGATGATTTGGTGGCCTCGAATTCCTCATACACGTTCATCACATAGTTATGCCAGCGTTTGAATTTCAGTGTTGGGAATTTGTCTACGAATTTTTGAGCCTCGCTGTCATCGGCGTATAAACACATTCCGTAAATCTCTTCTGTGACTGAAATCATCTTTTCCGGAAAATCGATAATCGACAATGTCTCTTTCAAAGTATGGATCACCCGCTGATTATCATGTCCAATGCCGTTCATCATGTATTGCTCCGTAAAATAGGAGAGGCTGTGTCCATTGAGCTCCGCAAAAGCCGAGACCCCCTGAACCGTTTCCGCCGTAATGACCGATTTATGGATCGTTTGGTCATTGTATTTCACCAATGCTCCGTTGGCAGATATAAATGTATCAAACCCAATCAATTTAAACTCTTGGCACAGATTATAAGGCCTTCCTGTCGCAATAACGACTTTTATTCCTTGCTCCATCAACTGAATAATGGCTTGTTGGGTGCTAAGCGGCATACTTCTGTCCGTTTCACTTAGCAGGGTTCCGTCTACATCAAAAAATACGATTTTATACATTTCTGTGCAAGCCACCTTTGTCATTACGATTCATTCTCTTCGGTTCCTCCGTAAGCGAATTGCTGAAGCCTTGTTAAAACTTGAGCAATTTTGCCGTTCATCGCGACAGCAAGAAATAAACCTTCCATAAACCGATCACCTCGTATATAGCTGGTTACAAGCTTTCTCAAGGTCTCCAGATCAGCACTCATAATATGTTCCTCTATATCCCCGTCTATATCCTTATAGATCTCATATTCGCGGATCCATGCACCCCAATCGAACACGATTAGGAAACCCGTATCATACAGCTCCTTGCGGAATGCAAGTATGGTCTCTGCTTCACATGTGTAGCCATTCACTTCCCTGCAAAAGGTATCGGCAGGCCCCTGGAAAAATTCAAGATATTGGATTAATCTATCGATTTCGGTTGCAGTTATGATTGCATTATCCTGCAAAATGGTTCCTCCTCACCTGATCCCTCAAAGTGTCTATAGACGCTACATATCCGACCTATCGGGCCTCCATCCGATATCTTGGCTCCACTGACTTGCCCTTCTCATTATCTCCCATATGAAAGGCTCTTTTTCTTCGACATACCGATGCCGATCCTGTTGATACAATTTCATGAGAGTATACTTGAGTTCAGCATATTTTTGCGCGTCCTCCGCATGACTCCGTAAGTAATCCCTAAACAATAAGGCAAATTGTTCAGAGAAACTTCCAGCTTCTCTGATATGAATGTGGGTTCTTCGCGTTCCGCTGCCTTCTCTAAAATATCTTTTGGTTCTTTCCATGTTATCTGCTCTAAAAATGTACCCCAAGCCTTCCATTTGTGTTTGGTAGACGCCAACGGGCTCTAATGCCTGGACAGATATTTGGATATCAATGATCGGTTTTGCATCCAGCCCAACTACCGCTGTTGATCCGATGTGATCTATTCTTAGTGCAATGTCTTGAAGTGCATTTCGGATTCTATATGCGATCTCATTGAACTCAATCGCCCATTCAGGATTGTAGGGTGCAACAATGATTTCATTATTCATGTGATGCCCTTTCTTCGGTTCATGGTCTGTTGATCATATTTGGACATGAGCTCGGACAGAATTTTTTGGATGCAGCTCAGAAGCTCTGGAGGATTCTCCACAGTAACTTTTAAGCCCAAACCAATAAAAAATTGTGCAAAGAACGGAATGTCGCTCTTTAATATATTTCCTTCCAGCCAACCGGTACCATCCTCACGGGTCTGAAGCTTAAGCACAGGCCATGGCTCAGACTCATACGTCAGAACACCGTCTTTGGTCAATTCCGCGAAAAGATGGACATACTCCTGATCTACTTGGCGGATCAATTCTCTATTCTCTAGGTGGATATGCCGAATATCCATCGGTGCCTTTTCCGAAAGGTCAACAGAATGTATTCGATCGCATCGAAACACACGGATTTCATGATTTCGAAAAGAATAAGCAGGACAGTACCACAATCCATTCCTTGTATAAATTCCAATAGGCTGTATTTCCCTGCTCGTTTGATTGTCTTTTGATTCATATTCAACGGTCAGGACTTTCTGCTGAATAGCAGCGTCTAGCAATATGGATAAATGCGGTGCAGTGACCTGCCTTTCCGGCGTCACAAAATCAACACGATTTTTCATTTGATCAATACGATCCCGGGTGTCGCCGGACATGTAGTAATAAAACTTGCTTAATGCCGCAGTTGATTCCGTCTCAAAAGGAAGGGAAGAATAGTGACGTAAAGCATGGATCGCAAAAAATATCGAAACAGCTTCCTCCTCGGTGAACGCTATAGGTGGCAAGGTTCTCTCCCTTAACACTTGGTAGCCCCCATGCGGCCCTACTTCCGAATATAAAGGAACTCCCAATTCACTTAATTCCTGCAAATCCCTGAGAATCGTTCGCGATGACACCCCATACTCTTGTGCGAGCTCCTTCACTGTAAACTTACGTTTCCGATTAACGGTCATCATTAGTTCCATAAGTCTTTTGGATTTAGACATCGCTTTTACTCCGTTATTTATGATTATGACAATACTTGTCACTATTATCATTTAAAATGAATTTCAAGTCCAGCCTGAGCGCATGGCGTGAAGGAAATGAACTTGTATTCCGGATAACCTGTAAAAGCCAGATTGCAATCGAGTTAACTTTTACTAACCTACTAGGAGGTAACAACCATATGCTGCATTCACATCACAGTCGTTTGCCAGTCAGAAAGTATTTTACATCAGGTACTTTAAAGCTTTCTTATCTTGATTTTGGCGGAGAAAATCCAAATATACTACTTATGCTGCATGGTCACATGGGCAACGCAAGAACCTTTTCGGAACTAGCTTACAAATTTCCTGAATGGCATGTTATCGCTTTGGACCAGCGTGGACATGGCTGGAGTGAGCATGCTCCTGAGAAGGATTATTCAAGAGAAGGTTATTTGGCCGATATTCATCATTTTATATGCCAAGAGCTTGGTGAAACACCTGTTACGTTGTTGGGTCATTCTTTAGGTGGTGTCAACGCCTACCAGTTTGCAGCCCGGTATCCTGAGCTTGTCAACGCTGTAATTGTGGAAGACATTGGCGTTGAAATAAACAGTAACCTGAACTTTGCCGAAATGCTTCCTACACGATCCTCTTCTCTAAAGGAATTAAGAGACTCGCTCCTGCAAGCAGGGCTTAAAGCCATTGATTATTTTTCTGAAAGCGTATTTGAAGATGAGGCAGGCTGGGGATTTCGTTCAGATCTAGCAGGGATGAGCATTTCCCAACAACACATCAACGGAGCTTGGTGGGAGGATTGGATGTCCTCGACTTGCCCTATTTTGCTGATTCACGGTAAAAAAAGCTTCGTCATGGATGCAAATCATGCTGAGCTTATGGTATCCAGAAGACCCAACACCAAGCTTGAAGTTTTTGCAGAATGCGGTCACGGCGTCCATTCCGATGATCTGGAGGGATTTTATCGCGTTGTAAAGAAGTTTCTCGACGAGCTGTAGGAATTATCAAGGAAAAGAGCCGGCTGTTTCAGCGTGTAGACATTAGAAGGTTAAGAGGAAACCCGGGTGGATCCTGCGATCCACCTTTTTGGCCGGTTAGGTACGGTCATGTATTGATTCAGCCACCAGCTTTAATTGATTGTTTCGGTGCTCCAGAAAACTCTTCATGTATTTCTTTAATATTAATCTCTCCGTGATCCAGCCTAGGATTCCGAATGGGGCTTCAAGAATCAACTTATCCTTCATTAATGTCTTTCGGTTAACCTCTTCAAAAGTATGCTCATGTCTTAAACTCTTAAATGCCCCCTTCATCATTACATCCACGAAAACATATGGTCGCTTATAATGAGCGATTTTTGATGTAAGCTTTTGTCTAATCAGAAAATAGGTAGCTTGGAAGGTTACAACTCCTTCTTCACCAATCATGCCTTCGGTCGTTCCCCCAATTGCCCTTTCCCTTGTATGCTTCCACACCGTTTGGGTGTGTACCGTGATATCCCTTGCTAGATCAAAACAAGCATCTATAGGTAGATCAATGAGAATTTCGGTTTCGACGATGATCAAGCGGGACACCTCATTATGTCTGTGATTTCATTGCTTTTCGGATATAGTCTTATGCATTTTCACTTCAAATTGTGGCTTGGTGACATAATCCATGTACTGAATCTGTCCATCAAAATCCAAATAAACTTGATATCGGGTACGAATGGCAGGTGCAGTCACCATATCAAGCACTTTTCCTTTATCAATCCAGCAGCTTTCCGATGTTTCCTCTGAAGTACATAATTCTCCGCCCACTGGCTTACATACAAAATCCAGCATCAACTTTGTAGGCACATCGGTTATTCCATCATGCCATTTATATATTCCCGTGTTTGAATAAACCCCAATCATGTGGGATACTATGGCAATAATACCGCTCTCCTCTTCTATTTCTCTACATAATGCATCCACCAAATTTTCACCAACCTCTACTTGTCCACCGGGAAAAACCCAACCACCATGTTGTGTCTTTACTAAAAGAATCTGACCTAGTTCATTTTCTACGATTCCACCTGCGGCTACGATATGGGTCGGCATTGTCATCCTTGTTCCCCCTAATCATTTTATTTTTCTTCACTCTAGCTCCCAGAATCGAATATTTCAATCATAACAAATCCACCTCTATGAACATAGAAGTGGATTTGTTTTTAATTCGGATTATTTATGTCTTCCCTTTTCATTTAAATAATCCTTATAGACCAACACAGCAACAACAATAAAACTTAGACTGACCATGCGAAAGATCATCTCTAAACTAACCCACTCAGCTAAAATACCTAATATAAATGCGCTAATTCCAATACCAACATCAAAACTGGAATAAAACGTCGCATTCGCTGCACCGCTTTTTTCTTCACTTACCTTTTGAACTGCCCATGTTTGCAAGCATGGAGAGACAGTTCCATAGCCTGCACCGAACAGAATCGCACCAACAATAAGATGAAAATCATTTGTTGCATAAGACAGGATAACGAGTGACAAGAACCCTGACATAGCCGCCACAATGATGATAATCCAAGGTCCCTTTTTGTCATACCATCTTCCGGTAAACGGACGTAATACAGTTGAAACCACGGCATTAATAAGGAAGAACAGAAAAATATGCTCTAACCCCTTTTGTTTTCCGAAAAGAACTAAGAATGTAACAATCGCCCCATAAGCAAATGTGGTAATGACCGACAGTAATGCAGGAAACCACGCATCTTTTTCAAAAATCATTTTTAAAAATTGAAATGGCGGTTTCTCCCTCTTTACTGGAGCAGGCGAATGCAAAAATTGAAGCGCAATGACTGCCGTTAGACTAAGAATTACGGATGACCAAATTAAGATGTCAAAGGAAAATGAGTCATATATAAATATACCTAAACTCGGTGCGATGATAGCCCCCACAGTCGTTGAAATAGAGAAATACCCCATTCCTTCTCCTAACCGAGTTTTAGGAATCAGATCGACTGCAATTGTACCATTAGCTGTTGTTGATACGCCCCATGCAATGCCATGAAAAAATCGTAACAATAAATAAAGCCATAATATATTCAGGAAAGGATACACGAATGTAATACTCATTAAAACCACAGTAGCGCCAATGGCTAGAGCTTTACGCTGGTTATCAATGAAATAGAATCCTACCAAAGGCCTGATGAGTACAGCGCCTACAGTAAATAACGTTGTCACCAAACCCACTTGAATGGTAGTCGCATGAAGACTTATCAAATAAGCCGGCAAAATAGGAAGCAGCATTTCAAACCCAATAAAAACGGCAAGGTTACTGATCAACAAAAAAAGAAATGATTTATTAAATATTTTTTGATTTTCCATATCATATTCCTCGCTTCTAAATTTTTTTAACTTAGAAGCGCTTGAAACACTGAAACGTTCCTATATTGCCTAAGATTCTTAAGCAATTGTCTCACCCTTTCTACAATTAGACATCATCCAATAAGATTCCATTTATACATATTCATCTCAATTTTTCTTCTTTTAGAACACAAAAAAACGCCTTATAAAACCGGCGCCCTAGTAATTGCTTCGTATTTAATCAAAATCCACAAACAAATGAAGGATCTTCAAAAGACAAAAAGCTTCCGGTTGCTGTTCTCAATATGAAATTGGCTTAAAAATGGGCAGACTAATCCCGTTGTAAGCAAATCTCCTAGATGTAAATATGACTTCACTTCTAATTCTATACTTCTGAAAACAGCTTCCATGACTTTTTGCCTCCTTTCTTAACTAAATGGTCTGGTCTATTTTAATAGATGTTGATAAAAAAGGCAACGTATGAGGGATCTATTCAGCGGATGCTATATCCCGTAAAACCCCAATATGAACTTGATACATTTTTTCGGCTTTGTACTGATTTTTATGCCTTCCTTCAAATCAATAACTAATACTTTATAGCCAATCCATATCCGTAGATAAATGGACAGTAATTTAAATGGCGTTATCATCCCTCTGATTTCCGTTTCGGTTCCGTCCTTGTTTTCAATCTCGGTTCTAACAAACCATCTGTTTCCATACCCGATTTCTATGTATTTCTTCAAACCCGGTTTTGAATCCACCCTCATCTCAACACGTTGTTTCGAGTTCATTGGAGCCTCTCCTAAATTGGTACATTCTTTATTCCCCTGTGTTCATTTTGGAGGTCTATTCTTATTGCTTTGCTCCTTTATTTTCATTTTCTCGACTATGATATGAATTATTCCAAGTATTAAACAACAAATCCCTAAAATTATCCCTATATACATTGAGGTATAAGCATAATCAGGATAACCATCACCCACCGGACCCACTCTCGGTTGATATAATGACCATAATTTATATGATGATATTCCAATGATAAAGAATGATAAAATAACGGATAGGACTCCCCTTTTCACTGTATTCTCCTTCCAATTTTTATGCTTTGATTGATCTCGGAATGATTAGACATAAGTTCCTCCAGGCAATAACGAAATTATTATTCTCTCCTATTTACAATTGTGAGCTGCCTTGTTCATTTATTCTGCTAAATTCTTTGAATCTACTTCCTTGAAAGGTTAATTCTCCGATGTCTCCAACAACAATCATCCCAAATTGATTATCTTTTACATACAATTCTTTTCGGCTGTTGTCCTCAAATTCAAAAGTAATATAGTAATTCGTACTGGCACTCGATTCGCCCGATCCACCCCATACTTCCGTTCTCTTATCAACGACCTTACATCTTCTTCTTAGAACTTCAGAGTTATTGTTTGAAGTCCAAGTTTTTAGTCCTTTAATGATAACAACCAAAAAGATTACTACCACAAACGTTACTAATACCCCTCCGAATAACTTGAAAAACAAGGGTAATTCACTTATGAAGCCCATAAAACCATTCGGTTCACCATAATTATGCATAAGTTATCTCCTTCATTTGATACTTACTGTTCTTCTCACAAAAAACTCTCTATCTGACTTTCTCACCACTTACCACATGCCAGTGAAAATGTTTTGA
Source organism: Paenibacillus sp. J23TS9 (assembly GCF_018403225.1). NCBI lineage: Bacteria > Bacillati > Bacillota > Bacilli > Caryophanales > Paenibacillaceae > Paenibacillus > Paenibacillus sp. J23TS9. The sequence goes on from NZ_BOSG01000001.1 coordinate 2,455,504, forward strand.
GTCTTGGTACGTTCCTAAGTTGGTAATAATCTTTGAGGATCCGGTTTTCATTGTCATTTCTGATGCAACTCTTTTAACAACCTTCATTAATTCTAATAAGAGGCTATCATTATTTTCTTCTTCTTCAGATATCAAAGATTGCACATGAATCTTGGGGATAACTACAATATGATGTTCATAGAACGGTCTAGTGTGATGATAAGCCAGAACATTGTCCGTCTCCATTACTTTGTTAACTTGTGTTTTTCCGTTTAAAACTTCATCACAATAAAAATCATGCGTCATAATTACCTCCCGGGTTTTCACTTATTCTCCATTATTGCTTGTTCAATAATCTTACGAATGAATGGCCCTTTAGCTTCCGTATACTTAACCCGATCGTTCTTGTATCGTTTCTCTAAGTCCTTCTTCAGTTTGATATATTCAGTCAAAGCTTCAGGATGATTGATGAGATAATTCCGGAATAATAAATTCTCGTTCCAGTTGTCACCCTTGTATTGATAAATGTGTAAATGATGTGTACCTGCTCGCCATTCCCCTCTGCGAAAAAATCTTCTCTCCGGAAAGTTCGCATGGTTGATAAATTGATATCCTATTCGAGCTAAATCAGTCATATGTGGTTGATTCAATTCATCCAATTCGTTTATACCCACCATGATATCTATGATCGGTTTTGCTCCTAATCCAGGAACGGAGGTACTTCCAATATGCTCTATGCCCAATAAAAGTTCACCTAATGCATTCATGATTTTAGCTTTTTCTAGTACAAATTCATTAGCCCATTGCGGGTCATATTCAGAGACTATGACTTGTTCCATTTCTTTTCTCCATTCGCATTCATGATTAGCTCCTTTGCTTTTGTCAAAAATATATAATCTCTCTTTCGAATGAGCTTACCTACATAATCCTTCGGTCTATCATCATTAAGAAGAGCTAGGGCCTCCTCCATATCAACCCATTTCAAGGCAAAGCCATTAGACTTTTCTTCTTCTGTATATGATGGAACCTCTTTGATCTTCTCAAGACTAGCTAGAAAACAGTAAGATAATTGCATCATTTCATGTTTATCTCTATATTCAATAATGACCCCGACCTCGGAGTGAACGCTAATCTCAGCTCCAACTTCTTCAAGTGCTTCCCGTATCAACGCCTCTGTTACATTCTCTCCTTGCTCAATTCCTCCACCAGGTAATTTATGATAATTATGCTTTGATACAAACAGAAGAGCAATTTGATTGAATTCATTGAAGATTACTGCTCTTGATGCCCTCCTAAGCTGATACTTATTATTTAATGTCACGCGGCCGACTCCTGCGTCGAAGTCAGACAGCTCAGCTAATAGCTCCATGAAGTACAACTCCCATATGAGATCTTTAAACGTTTCATTCAGTTACTGCGCTTTTATCTTCTATAAATGACTGTTATTAAATCGAAAAATCAACTTGTATCCGTCATTCTTTGTTTCGGCGAACTCCTCATGGTATGATCCAGGGATATAGTTATGAATTGTCTTTCTCCAGAATGATTGAGCTCTCTTATTGGTATCTGTAGGATTCGTTTGTATTTCCCAAGCACCGATATGGCTATGAAACACTTGAACCGCTGCAGCTTCAGCCATGCCTTTACCTCGAAACGGCCTTAACATAAAAAACTCATTCAAGTAAAATTCACTCCCATGAGGGGTGTATGGTGGAGTTGCTACAAACGCGAAACCTGCGGGAATTCCCTCTACTCGAATTAAATAGGGATAAAGCACATCTGGTTTCTCCCACCATATATCGAAAACCTTATTCTGATCTTTTAAAGTCAACGTGTCGTCATCTTCATAAACACCATATTTATTGGGTTTCCATCCCCATATCTCGGATAAATCATGCAAATATAACGGGTAAAGATTGTTTGCAATAAATTTTGTAGAATGGTCAGTCAAACTAATCGAGACTTTCATAAAATCTTCTTTCCTCCCGTCCAGTCATAAACCGTTTATGTACTAAAATTATGCTGCTCTATTCCATTTCTCAGAGCAGCTCCAATAATTCATTTAATTCTTCAATAGAATATAAAGGTCTAGCCATTAGTTCGTCTTTCCATGGCTGATTGACTTTAATCCAGATGGTTTCCATGCCTATCTTAGCTGCTCCCTCAATGTCGTTAACCGGATGATCTCCTATGTAGATACATTCCTCAGGTCTTAAATGAAGTCCGTCTAGTGCAAGCTCAAATATCCGCGGATCAGGTTTCTTTACTCCTGCCTCTTCCGATACAATAATCAAATCAAAATGATCTCTAATTCCTAATGTATCCATCTTTCCATATTGTATGGAGGTCTTTCCGTTGGTTATTAATCCCGTTTTGTATTTTTTTCGCAAATATGTGATAACTTCTCTTGCCTCATTCATCAAGACCGCGCTCTTAACATACTCCGTTTTATAGAATTCCAGTAATTCGTGATGCTGAGGCATCGCCTTCCATGGTAACTCTTCAATCAGCTCAGAAAATAACTCATTTTTGTCCTTATACCCATCTTGATCAAGAAAAATGATTCGATCAAATACCTCTTGAGTTGATTCCAAGTGATTAAAATAAGTATTTAAAAATAAATTCGTGAATTGACTGAACGTACTCGTTCTATCGAGGACTGTGTTATCTAGATCAAAGATGATTGCTTTGATATTATTCATATTTTTCATAATGTTACCCCATAACTGCTTTATTTTCTTGGTACCATTCCGGAGGACCGCCATTACTAAAATCATGCGTTTCAATGATTTGTTCTATCTTATCCAGCGCCTCTTTGGTCCTATGATTCTGGAATCCGCCAATTAATGTTGCATGTTGATTAAGTGCAACAAATAAATTATATTTCAACCAAAAATCTTCCGGAATAGATCCATTAAAGTAACCTTGAACTTGCCCATAAGCAAATCGTTTGCTAATGAAACAGGTATACTTCGGCAGCTTGAAAAATTCTTCCCAGGGATCACCCCAGTCAAAGCTGCTAAAATCTATAACTCCAACGAATTTCTCTCTTTTAAAAATCATGTTTGATGGATGAAAGTCATCGTGTTGGAAACATACGGAGCTATCGCTAAGCAAATCAAAATTATTCTCAATATAATGTTCAATGTACGCCTGCTTATGAAATGGAATACCCAGTTCTTTCACTTTCATTTTTTTCTGAATGTATTTATCATATCTTCGTTCAACCCAGTTTATGGGGATGACAGGAATAATCATATGGATCTTTTTTAACTCTTCCCCTGCGGTTATTCCTTGTTTGAATTGAGATTGGGGTGTCAAGTACGGCAGAACCTCTTCACCGCTTTCTCCTTCTGTATAGCTAAGCAGTAAACAGCAAAGCTTCAGGTCTTTGATAACTTCAAAAAAAACCGGTTCTTGACATTTCACCCCATTATCATAGTGTTGTCGCAGGTATTGATACTCCTCAAGGCGGCGAGCATGGGAATCCAATTCATATACACGCAGTAAATATAACGGTTTTTCGGATTGATACAACATATACTTCCTTACGGTTGAGTAGACTTTATTAAGTAATTCAGCTCGACCGAAGTCGAATCTTTGCCGGATTATGTTTAAAAGCTCCTGGATCTTTTCGTCCATCGTATCTTCAGCCTCTCTCCATAATCTTAATATTTCATTTTGCTTTAAAACTCAACTTTAAGGTTTCCAGCAGTCCATGTTCATTCTGCTTTAACCATTCTGTTCTACTAACTAATTGATTCAGTATGAATCGAAAATGATTTCCTACCTCTTGCCCTGAATAATATTGCCCTATATAAATACTTATTAGTGTTACATAGTACATCTTCATTAAAAAGGGCATGCATTCAATTTCTTCTTCTGTCAATGTCATATATTGAGCATACTCATCTAAGAATAGTTGCAGCAAGGGGAGTGAACTATCGTTAATTTGAAAAAGATGATTAATACAAATGGCTAACTCCAAAGCACGAACATCATGCGAAGCAAAGTCAAAATCTAAAACACCATTCATCGTTCTTTTGTTACGATCAATTAGTAAATTAAAAATTAACAGATCATGATGAATGATTTGCTTAGGTAAGGAGTCTATAAGTAATTCATTCTTTATCACCGTTTGAAATGCATTCGTTAAAATAGACCGTTGGTTTCGATCTATTTCAAAAGGCGGTTGATTCAAAAAATCATATACAGCTCTTTCATTACTTAATGGATGAAGGTTATATATATCATGAAATTGCAGCTTTTTCACATTCGAATTCGTTTTGAATTCCTTGAATATAACCGAGAGTTCTCCAACGGCTCTTCCATATTCACGTGCATCTGTTATCTGTGTTAAGTCCGGGACTTCTCCCTCGATAAAATACATCATGGACCCTAATTGCCCATTCGACAGCTTGACGTATTTTTCCCCGGTACTGGCTGTTAAAAATCCTGGAACCTTAAATGATAAATTACCTTGTTCCAAAAATGTTGTTAATTCGATTTCAAACTTTAGTTTCTCAAGATTTTTAGAGTGCTTATCATATATTCTTGCAACATATTTCTTATGATTTATCGTAAGTACTTGAGAATAATTAGTGAGTCCAAATGGAACCGATTCTATTTTTTCTATTGATTCATGAAAATAATACGTGATCAGCTCTTTAATTAAATACTCCAATACAGTGTCCTCTTTCTTTGTTCATTAATGATATTCGAACATCAATCAGCAATCCTTGATTCAGCCTTTCGTTAATCTCTTTCAGTTCTTTTTCTAACTCCACTAGGATTGCTCCCTTCTAATCATGGCCCCCGCCTGAGACCATTAGATAGATCATATACCTGACTCTATTTTATACCAATACATCCCTTAGAATGTAATTATAGTATAATAATGAGAAAAAATCGTATCTCTTGATCATGGAAATTTTCTGTTATATGACTCAAGGGGAAGGAGCGCTTCTACGATGCAGGATGAGTTTGAAAAGCAGGAAACCGATGTGCACAGGTACGAGGATTTAATTACTGAACCTCCGAAATGGAGTAAGAAGAAGTTTAATCGAATGATATGGCGGACACGAATGAATAAGCTGAGAAATGCAGCATCTGCAGTAATCCTATTATTTTTATTGTATACGGTCTATATTTCTGTCATTCACATTTATTTTAATACTTCAGGTGTAAATGCTACTTTTATTAGATCAATCATTACGATCGTAGAGCTGCACGAAAATGGCGTTAGAGTGGAAAGGCCCGTAAATTCAACAATCGAGGTTTCCCCATTTCTGACACAAAAGGCAACACTTAAGCTTTATCGAAATGTAGGGGATTGGCAGGTCATTACAGGAGAGATTCGAGCGAAAAAAAGCATGTTTGGCGAGCTAACCTATTCCATCGAGAATATGAGTACCTATTTGAATAAAAACAGTCATACTGCATTTATTTTGCCGGCATCCATTATGTTTGATAAACCAATAAAAGACACACAACGACAGGAAGGCGATCTTGAACAGTTAAGTAAAATTGAAGACGGAAACGTAGCAGAGTTATCATTTTCTATAAACACGTTAATGTCACCAGAGCATCTTATGGGAATGCTTGCGCAGTATAATGTTGTAGCGACAGGAATGCCCGTATATGCAGGAGAACTTAAAGCTTTCGACACTTCTCATTCGGTTGCTGGGGGCACGGATTATTACGTTCCATATTTAAACCTTAGACCAACGTCTGGGTATGAAGATAATAATGAGCTTTCATCGTGGCAGCTATATTTTGCGGCGGCAGATAAAAGCAAAATGTCTGAGCATATAGAGAATATGATGTCTGAACTTGAATGGATGACCACCAACATCGAATATAACGGTGTGAACCAAGATAAAGAGCGACTTGCTTTTTTATTGAAAAATGAAGTTCAGGTTTACGGTGCGACTGTCACAGGTCCTGTACGGGAGCTAGAAAAGCTGAAAGAACAACCCCAGTTCCGGGAATTCCGATTGGGGCGTATCGAAGTATGGAATTGGGATAAGAAATAAGTGGTTTTCAATCGTCCATCTTCCTTATATTACTTTAACTAAGGGAGATAGGCGCATACCTGAAACAGCTCGATCGTCATTTTGGGTCACACTCGTCATCCATATCTCCTTTTACACATTTACATTATAGTTCAGTTGGAGCTCATCCCCTGGTAGTCCTCTAATTCCCCATTGATGTTTTGGCGTTTCGAAAATTGTTATTTCCAAATCGTTCATATCAATTTGAGCTTCATGATATATTCGCTCAAACAATAACTTGATCAACATCTTTTTTGCCTCTACGGATCTTCCTTCAAAAATGCTGATTTCAATTATGGTATATCTATCCGATCTGTCTTCTGGATAAATAAAGTCTTCCCTTTCCAGATTGAAAAATCGGTGGAACTTCTTCTTCACAGGATATTGAAATGCATCAATAATGCATGAATGAATAACTTCCGAAAGAAGGGTTTGTTTGGGTTTCATAAACTCCTTCAAACCATATACTTTAACCTGCGCCATTGTCCCCGTCCCCTTTTAGTCATTGATTCCAATATATATGGCAGTTAAGATAATTAATAATTCTGCAAAGTAATGTGAATAATTCAGGCCTAACCTACTCCATGTAACGAGCGAAAATCATCTTCAAGTATAGCCATAATCATCATATCGTGAAACTCTCCGTCCAAATATATAGCGTCCCGCTGTATACCCTCCCGTAGGAAACCAATTTTCTCGTATACATGGATGGCACGTGGATTAAAAGTGTAAACTCCTAAGTGGATTCGATGTAACTTCATCGTTTCGAAACCGTAACGAAGCATAGAGATCATGGCTTCCGTGCCGTAGCCTTTGCCGCGATGTTGCGTCCCTTGAATACCGATGCGTATATTCGCACTACGGTTGATGGAATCGATTTCGTTCAAGACGACTTCTCCCAGCAACTCATCCGTTTCCTTCAACATGATGATTAAATCAATACGATCCTCGTTTATCAAACTGATTTTCTTGATCCAATCCACAATCTCGTCGCGGGTGAACTCTTTTTGTGAGCCAGTCAGCCGAATCATTTGAGGATCTTGCAAAAATGCGTAGTAGTCCTCCAGATCAGACTCCTGCACTAAGCGTAAATAAATGTTGTTGCTTTCAATACGAAACTCTGTCAATTTTTCTGTCATCATATAATCTCTCCTATTCTCTCCAATGAAGCCATAGTTTTTGATCAAATTTATATGCTATGCCCTTATTTTTAATAAACATGGATCTTGTTACCTGGAATCTTCTTTATCCCATAATCTAAATAATCTCCATACACTGTAGAAAATCAGAGTAATAATACCAATGGTGTAAGCAATTCTTAAGTAATCAATTTGGTAAAGCACTAAAAATCCATTGATATCGGTACGATCAACCACAGAATTAAAAATAAACACATAGCTATATCCAGATACATTCTTCTCCGGTCCCCATACTTCAAAGCAAGGAACAAAAATAATACCCACAAAGAAAATCAAAACAATATAACTGATCAAGAGAATACTTCTTTTTGATATGCTCTTATCGATTTCAATCACTCCTTATATATTCCTGGTACATACGGAACTCACGGGGCCGACGGACTGAATAAGAACGATGGATACGGTAAGAGATCAACTATTCCATGTTCATTTCGGGTTCGTATTTATTTAGGAGTTTCCTAGGTTTCCTACTAAATTTATAATGTATCGAACGGCATCCTCGAAATCATTTGCGATAAAGTCCGCTTCAATATTGGACCACATATGTTTATATTTATGAAGGGCATCATTACCTGCTCCTGTTAATACTAAGATCTTCTTACAACCGGCACGATTTGCAGCTAAAATATCAGACCATCTATCACCTATTACTATACAATTGGACAGATTCAGCTCGTTCTCAGTTGCAGCTTGATGTAACATTCCGGGGTTGGGTTTCCGGCATTCACAGCCTTCGGTGTGTTGGTGAGGACATATGTAGACATCATCAAACCCAAATTCTTTCATCTCACTCTCAAAAGCATCTTTTGTCACTTCCCCACGTGAGATTCCCGGTTGGTTTGTAAATCCAAAAAGCTTGATTCCCAATTTTTTCAATTTTTCAATGCTGTCTTTCGTTTTAGGAAATAATTTAAAATCTCCGGGTAATACTACTTCATCCGTTCCACCGATTGTTCCATCACGGTCAATAAAAACAGCTTCTAACTTGAACGTTTGCATGTGTGCCCCTCCATTATTTTGAACAAGCAGCATGATAGCATTTAACCTATTACCGTTTTACTTAGATCCTTTATAATTTTCGTCTATTTCTTCAACTACCTCTTGTGTTCCATCTTTTTTCACTCTTTTTACTACTGCATCTTTAACATGACTGATGGCATACCAATACCTTTTGTCTCCATCGACGTCGATTATTTTTGCTTGTTCCTCACCTACAAACACCTTTGAAATGGAATTATCATTGATAGTTCCTGAAAATATGTATGGTTCATCCTGCATTGAAGACCATTACACAAAAGAATTCCACTCTGCCCCTCTAGTATTCTTCCACATCCATATACCATTCTCTCGCTCAAAATATGCAATGAATATTTGATCTCCTTGAAGATTATTTTCTCTAAAAATAGTAATCGCATCGTTTTCTTTAACAACATTTTCTTCCTTATGAACAAGAGAATACGAATAATGAACTTCTTCATCAAAGTCCTTTTTATGTTTTTCCATTTTCGCATAAAAAAAATCATCAAAAGTTTGTTCATTGGAACAAGCAACTAATAGCGCTGCAAAAATGGCCAAAGAAAGCAGCCTTCTTTTCAACTTCCTCTTCCCTTCTCTAATTCACTCACAGAATTTTTTAGATACAAAAGCTAATGGAATACATTATATTTCTTTCTTGTTGACAAACTCTTCTCTCAAGATACCCATATATACGACATCAGTGTATTGACCATTCGAAAAATGTTTTTGTCTTAGTCGTCCTTCTTCTTTAAATCCGCATTTTAAATAGCATTTTTTTGCCTTATCATTGTAATCATGTACCTCAAGTTGTAGTCGATTTAAATTTAGTTGCAGAAAAACGAATTTCTGTATTAATTGGATAGCTTCAGACCCATATCCTTTGTTATGTAATTTAGGATTACCAATAACGATCCCCATTTCGGTACTTCTGTTCTTCCAATCCATGTGAAACAAATCGATTTGTCCTATATACTCTTCTGTTTCCTTATCAGCAATTACAAATCCTTTCTGTTCTGTTTTCCCCTCAAGTAAAGAATTCAGATATGATTCTGTTGCATTTTGTGAATGGGGATATAAAAACACATCCGATAAATTGTTCGTTATTTCAGGGTTATTCACCCACAACCTCATTGATTCTAAGTCTTTTTTCCTGTACTCTCTTAAAATGATTCTTGAGCCAATAATATGTGGCATATGCTTCACTCCCTTGTTATCTATGCCTCTGTCTGACCAAGGTGCTAGCTGACGCTATAATTATCTGTTAGGCGATGCTTCTTACAAAGTCTCTCTTAATCTCTCATGCTCTATAAACTCATTCTTCGTTAAACCAAATAGAATTAGATTGTGGTATTGTCCGTCTGTATAAATAACTTCACGTCGAATCCCTTCTTGTACACATCCGAGTTTCTTCATCATGGTTGCAGAAGGTTCATTTCCTTCAAGAACACAATCATTAAATTTATGAAGCCGTCTTTCGAAAAAAGCATATCTTAAAAGAATTCTAACAGCCCTCGTACCGTAGCCTTGTCCTCTAAAATCCTGATCAACCTGTATACCTATACTAAAAGTTCCGTTCCTCTCATCAATGCTATTTAAGTTTATTCCTCCAATATTTTCACCCTGCAAACTTTCGATCGTAAACATGATCCGACCGTTCCCAGAATCAAAATCAGAGTATGATTCAGCGAATTTCTTCGCCTCTGTGATTGTGGGTGGTAATTCAACTGCACATTCCAATAAACGACGTGCCGGCGTATCAAAGCGATTATAATAATGCCCTTCCCAATCTTCAGCCTGAATCGAGCGTAATCTGAGTACTTCATCTTGCCAAAAATAATGGGTATAGTTTATTTCTTTCATAGTTCTTCCCCCATGACTAAGCGTTATTTGTTATTTTTGATGGATCCACTCACAAGAATCACATTATTTTACTTTCATGAATGACTCCGAACATTCCTGTCATTCCATCATGTTTATTGAAACCATATTTATTATAAAATGGCTCTTTCCCCTTGGCTGCAAATAGACCTATAAATGATTTTTCCGGTGCATTTTCGTTTAAATATTCCGAGATTGCTTCCATGATCATACTTCCGATACCTTTGCTTTGATGCTCCGGCATGACTGCGATGTCTTGAATATAAAAATATATCTTTCCATCTCCAACGACTCTTCCCATTCCTACTATTTCATCTTTGTATTGAATAACGACACCGAATAATGACTGGTTCAAGGATTCTTCTGCAACTTCAAAATTCATAAACGCTTTCCAACCAACTGCATTACAAAGGTTTATATATTCTGCTATAGTAGGCATTCTTTTAAGTGTTATATATTCTTCGCTCATTGTTATCCCCTTTAAAATAAAAAATTGCTACATTGATCTTTTAGTCATTTTCACAAATCTAGGTCCTGCTTGAAATCCTGCTTTACGATAAAGTATTTCTGCATAATTGCCTACAGTAACGCATAATTTCACAACCTCTGTATAAACGCTTGCAGAGTCTTTTATGTAATTTAGCATAAATTCCGCAATTCCCTTGTTTCTATATTGAGGAACAACACATAATTCTCCGATTTCCGCAAATCCTAATGGCATGTTTTTACTGATACCCGCTATACAAAGTCCAACGATTTCTTGGTTCTGTTCATTTACGACATATATCGAAAGATTCCTATGCTTGTAAACCTGCAAAAGATACGATATATCCTCCATTATCTGCTCATCATTGGGAACACCGAAGGTCTCGTAGTCAATTCCCCCACGGTATCCTTCCTTCATTACCTCTTTAATTTTTGTTATGTCAAAAGAATCCTCCAACATATAAAGAGACAATCCATTTGGAATGACCGGCTTTTTACTTGCACCCGTAGGACAGCACATGACCTGCCGAATTACATTGGCTTTAAAACCTAATGACAGCAGTATATCTACGTCATCTTGCAGAACTCCGTTGATATTACTTATATCTTTGCAACATTTTAATAGGATCCTCCACATTTGCTGTCGATCAGAAAATGGAGGAATTACAAAAGGAAACATTAGAGTATCATCAATCTTTACCACCCCTCCAATCCTGTCATCCCCACACATTATCCAAAAACATTGATCTGTAAACTGCGTATCATTCAAGCGAGTATTCCAGTCATACCACATCTCAATATCGGAGTTGGAATATATAACTTGATGAACTGCAAATGAGTTTTTATCAGCCTGTTCTAATCTACATTGCTCCATAATGTTATTCCTCCAAATTAACTTTGTTTGTTATAGAAGTTGCAACTATCGTTCCGCGCTCCTAAGGTTCAAGTGTCTTAATTGACCAAAGGGAACGTCGGACTTATGATGATGATTATTTATCTTTCCGGTTTATCAAATCTATTTTATTTTCTAATCTTTCTAATGTTTGTTTAGTTGTTTTAATATGTAGCATGATTTTTCGAGCAAATCTAAATAAGCTGTAAAAAAACAAAAAAATTACGGCAATGAATATTAGTTGATACAACACAGTAGCCCAATGGAACGTCATGTCTTTCATCCTTTCACTATATATGATTACACGTATTTCAGATGACTGGCCCCATGCGTGAAAACTTGGTTATGTGCAGTATTAGACCACACTTCATAACTTAAGGTGTTATTGTCTGCTGGAGTTAACTCCGCATATCTCCCGATTTTATCAGAAAGTCGTAACCTCCTTGAAATACTATAAATCTCTTGACTAATGGATAAGAAAATATGATTTTAGTAATCGTACCAATTTCAAATAACTCACAACCTTATTTTACCATCTTACCATCTCAAACACTCCCTTACACCCTTTTTCATTCCCCTCCGCATAACAAAACTCCCCCATAAAAGCTTTCGCTTTCCTGGAGGAGTTCGTTATTTCATATGTAGGCTGCTGTATCAATCCACGAAGAAATCAGGTTCGGGTCTAATTTTAGTCTTGAGTTGTCTGAGATTGTACTCCATTTTGAGTACGATGTCCTCAATTTGCTTCGGATCGATTGCGAAACGCTCGGGTTCGGGACGGGAACTTGTCTTCATATCGCGCATTGCAATCTGCTGCTCCTGCCATTTATCCATCAAATCGGCGATGGTCGCGTAAAAACGTTCATAATCGCTAATAATTTCATCAAGGTAGGAATCCACCTCTTCCGGATCGTACCCTCTAAGCTTTGTATTGAACACCTTCTCGTGAATTGAGAGAGCATCCAATTGTATACCCAGCTGCTTAAACAGCTTTCTCTGTTTATCCAGTCGGCGCTGCATATGCTCATCCATTGCCAATACCTCCAAATCGGTTGCTACTTAAACGGGTAATCATTTAATTATATACATCCCCTTTATTTTTTATATCACAACCCGGGTAAATATGAAAATGGTTCCGCGATTTTTTGGAGGATGTTCCAAAGAAAACATGCCTTACCGCTTGTTTTTTTCCAGACATTGACTTATTAATGCATTGTGTTATTATTAATACATGAGTACATATTCATATGTTAATTAAATAATCATATTCTCAGCTTACAGGAGGTCTTTATCATGTCAGCATCTCATGCTCACAGTCATTCACACGAAGGTCACAGTCACCACCATGGACCTGCCAGCTATAACAGAGCCTTTTTGATCGGAATTATACTGAATATGGCTTTTGTCATCGTAGAAGCCGCTTATGGTTATCTAAGTCATTCTTTATCGCTGGTGGCGGATGCAGGACATAATTTGAGCGACGTGCTTGCGCTTGTTCTGGCTTGGGTTGCCAGTCTTCTTTCCAAAAAGCTCCCTACCGAGCGCAGAACTTACGGGTTTAGGCGTTCGTCCATTTTAGCCGCATTATTTAATGCCATATTCCTGCTGGCCGCAATATTCATCATTGCCTGGGAAGCCATTCAACGGTTTGCGAATCCTGAGCTTGTCACCGGTTCAACCGTCATATGGGTAGCCGCAGTAGGTATCGCTATCAATGCCGGCACAGCCCTACTCTTTCTCTCCGGCAGAAAAGGTGATCTGAATGTTCGTGGCGCCTTCCTTCATATGGCAGCGGACGCTGGTGTCTCGCTCGGAGTAGTCATCGCGGGTATCGTGATTATGTTTACTGGCTGGCAGTGGCTTGATCCCGTAGTCAGTCTGCTTATCGTGGTCGTGATTTTTATCAGCACATGGAATTTGCTAAAAGACTCACTCAATATGGCTCTCGACAGCGTCCCTCCGGAAATTGATGCAGCAGCCATCAAGAGCTATCTGGCATCAATTCCTTCCGTGACGGATGTTCACGACCTTCATATTTGGGGTATGAGTACTACGGAAACCGCCCTGACGGTGCATCTGGTGATCAGTGAACCAGGAAACAATGATCAGATCATTCAACAAGCAACACATGAGCTCCATGAACGATTCGGGATCGAGCATCCGACCCTTCAGATTGAAAATGGAACATTCCCTTGTCGTATGGCAGACGAATACACAATTTAACATCGGTAAAAATGCTCCAAGTACAGCATCCGTGATTGCCTCCGTGTGCTTTAGGGTAAGGAAACAGTACAGAAACTTATCTTACAACATACTGAAGGGAGTTTTAATCATGAGCCACTTAAGCGATGCTCAGCTCCAGGAGCTCCAACATACACTACTTAATGAAAAGAAGGATTTGGAAAATCATTTTTCAGTTAACGGAGAAGAAAATGCTGCCCTTGGCGAATCCTTAACCGACTCGACAGGCGACCTGTCTACCGTAGATAACCACCCTGGGGATCTGGGAACAGAGGTATTTGAGCGGGAACGCGACCTTGCGGTCAATGATACTCTGAATGATGAACTGGACCAGGTGAATCAAGCTTTGGAAAAAATGGAAAAAGGGACATATGGCGTCTGTGAGGTATGCGGCCAGGATATCCCGTTTGAACGCCTGCAGGCTATCCCCTATACTGCATACTGCATCAAGGATACACCAGAGAAGTCGCTGCGTAATGACCGTCCTGTCGAAGAACAGGTCATTACCCCACCTCCAACCGGAGCAGGCGAGCGCAGGCAAGAGTATGATCGTCGTTTCGATGACGCGGATGCTTGGGAATCTGTTGAAGAATACGGCACCTCCAACTCCCCGGCTATGGCTGCCAAACGTGACGTCGAGGATTATGACGATGGCATGTAATCATCCTGGCTCACAAAAATCCCCGATTCTCATCATGAGAGTCGGGGATTTCTTTTATATGCGCTGCGCCGGATCTGCTTCAATGGGTACCCAAGCCTTTTCCTTAGCTGCTTTCATGCAGGCGTCAATGACCTTCATGTTGCTCACGGCATCATCCGGACCGAAAGGCAGCATTTCGTCTTCCAGCACCGCGTCGGCAAAAGCGTCTGCTTCGAGTGCAAAGGAGTTGAAGACACCCAGGCGCTCTTCCCTCCTGGTATCCCCCTCGTATACGATTAGCTGCGGAGGTTCTTCGTCATGCTCCCAGCCGAAAGCCAGCGGCAGTTCAACTCGCCCTTTGCTGCCGAGCACTTGCAGCTCACAGCGCGGAGATGCAGACATACCGCAATCGAACGTTAGTGCAACATCATCCGGGAATTCAATAACGCCTGAGGCCATCAGGTCAATCTCATGCTCCGAGGAAAATGAAGCAAGAACTGCTGCAGCAAGCGGCTCCTGTCCGAGAATCATCCGTGCGGCGGAAATGGGGTAGCAGCCTACATCATAGATGGAACCCCCACCCATATGCTTCTGATATCTTACATTCCTTTTATCTTTCAGATCATTATAAGTAAAGCAGCCATGAATGGCTCTTATAGTACCAATCTCCCCGCTATCCACAATCTCTTGAATCCGGCGGTGCTTGGGATGGTACCGGTACATGAATGCCTCAGCGAAGATCACTCCCGCCTTGCTGCAAGCCGTAACCATTTCTGCAGCCTCAACGGCATTCAGTGCCACAGGCTTCTCACATAACACATGCTTACCCGCCTGAGCCGCTTTAAGCGTCCATTCCTTGTGCAAATGGTTAGGAAGCGGAATATATACTGCATCTACCTCAGGATCCTGGAGAAGCTCCTCATAGCTGCCGTAGGAGGCCGGAATATTGAATTTCTCCGCTGCCTCTGCAGCCTTCTGCGGCTGACGACTTGCTATGGCCTGAATGATGCATTTTCGAGAATCCTGAACTCCAGGTATAAAAGCAGTTTGCGCAATGCTGGCCGTACCCAGTATTCCCCAGCGAAGTTTCTTTTCCATCTCTCCTTCTCCTCCTTCAGCTTTTCGGTACCCTGTTAATAATTGTCCTTGACCGCCTTGTTCAGCATGCCGAGGCAGCGATCCAAATCCGTTTTGACCTGCTTCTTGTACAGCTTGGCCTTCTCAGGACCATCTTGGGTAAAGTGGTACAGCACAATCTCCTGAAAATCCACACGTGGATCATTCCCCTTCAGCTGTTTGGTCCGGTAAAATACCCCTTCCTGAACCAGCTCATGCAGCGCCCGGTATATTTCACTTTGCGGGGGAGAATAACCGTAGCTTTTAAATTCCTGTCTCATTTCCTCCAGCATTTGATACCCGTATCCCCGATGCTGTTCAACCATTGTAATCAGATACGTTTTAATAAAAGCACGCTGGGCGATCATAAAAGCCACACCGTTTCCCCCTTTGCTTCTTTTCCTTCATTAACCAATTCAAATCCATTATAAACGACTATTTTCCATATTGCATAACATGTAATTTTCACTTTATATCGAATACGATCTGCAATCATTCAAAAATAGGCCGAAGAACATTTTTTATACCTTGATTTGTACTGCGGGAACGGTAAAAAGTCATCTTCGCAGATAGTGGATCAGATTGGATTTGTTTCCTTTTGTGAATTTTTCAGGTGTTGAAATAATATTGTTAGAGGTAAAAAAAGAACCCGCTCCGCTTTTTCAGCCGCTTCCTTGTTCAAAGGAAGGATGGCCTACTCCAGAGCAGGTTCTTTATCATTTTAATAAATCAACTTCCGTCCACTGAACGCAAGGGGGTTTGTCCCTGACTCGGGACGTAACGGCGTTGCTTTTTGGGAAGCGAGGAGACCCCAACCGTCCATTTCCCAAAAGGAAGATAAGACATCGCTATCGTTAATCCATAGGATAAAATGATGCAGATCAGGAAGGTCATCAACATCCGCAGCGTCACATTCCAGCCTCCGAACAGCCATTCGTCGATCTTGTAGCTCTGTCTAAGCATCAATGCATGCACTAGGTAGGCGCCGTACGAATATCTACCAAGCGTATTCATGAAATCCAGCTCTGTTGGTCCCGATTGCTGGGTTCTTCTTTGGGACCACTCGTAGAATACAAAAATCGAACAGACGAGAAAAATAGTGATCAGCGGTCTTAGCAGATTAAGCTGGTTAAACGAAATATGAAGCCCGGCTTCTGAACCGGAACCAAAGCTTCGAACGGTAATATACGTGTAATATCCAAACAAGCCTATAAAAGCAGTCCAATACATCAGCTTTCCTTTTTCCAGCCAAAGCTTCCAACGATCCGGGTGCATCCCGGCTGCAGCGCCAAGAATAAAATAAATCATGAAATACAGGAAATTCCTGTCCGCGTACTTCGTTAAAAATGGCGTAAGAAAAGGCAGATTTACCCGTGTCATGACATCACTGATCCGAAATAGATTTTCCAACAGCAGCAGACAGAGAAACCCTGCACAAGTGAGTGCAACTGCGCGCCATTTATAAGGAAACCATTGCGTGCATTTCCGCATGAAGTACCGGAACAGAGGAAACAGCAGGTAAAACTGAAAAATCATAACGATATACCAGAGATGATAACTGTTTTTACCGGTGAAAAGCATATTAACCCATTTGCTAAGCTGATGCACATTCCATGCAGGGCTTACCAGGAAATATATAGCGGACCATAGTATATAGGGCACAAGGATATCCATAAAACGTTTGCGAACAAAAGAAAAATAATTAATCTGCCCGTCATAATTATAAAAGAGCACCAGCCCTGTAATAAAAATAAACACTGGCACGGCAAATTTGGCGGCCATCAGTAATAACGTCATGATGACACCGTCTTCCAGTTTAACGCCCTCCACTACGGAAAAGTGGGCAATCGCATGCTGGAGTGCTACGGCCAGAAAGGCTAGCCCGCGCAGCAGCTCTATTTCACGAATTCTGGCTTTCTTCGGCATAAGCTCACTCCTGTCCTGAAGAATAGCTCATAAAAATATAAACTCCCATGCTTTCACCTAAACAAAAACAAAAAAGAGCGCCAGCCAGAATATATCATCTGACGCGCTCTTTTGACAAATGTTTTTAATATTTTTTGGGGATGAGCCCATAGTTTACCCGTTCAGGAACTTCAATCAGGAAAATCCGGACAGATTCATCTCCTGCCTGCAGCAATAACGCTTCATCCTCATCCGTAGATAGAAGCATAAAGTCCCGCTCATGAAAGCCTTCATAATGTCCTTCGCCTGACTTCCAGCTTCCTCCTCCTCTTACTGCAAGTGCAGCCAAAGCTTTGCCTTTGGTCAGCGGTTGACTGAATTCTTGCTGCGGCATGAGTTCAATATCCCACATCCGTGCTTCGGCGGTCAGATGAATGGGGGAAGCGTCGCCTAGGATCTGCTTTACGCTCAAGCCCTCCTGCTCTTCAATCGGAAACTCGTCATGCTCATACTGCTCGTACGCAGGTTTCTTCTTGGCTTCTGATTGCAGGTCTGGCTCAAACCAGATTTGAAATGCTTCCATATCCGGGCAAAAAAAATGTTCCTCATGGCTGACGCCGCTACCGGCTTTGATGACCTGGGCTCCACCCTCGCCCACGGTGCTGCGAGTTCCGAGGGAATCCCCATGCTCGGCTTTGCCCTTCAGCACATACGTCATGATCTCAAAGCTGTAATGGGGATGGAGTGGAATATAACCTTCCTCAGGAGTATGTGCCCATGCCCAATAAAACAAAGGACCGACTCGGTTGATCACTGAGCCTTCTCCCGGAAATCCAATGGGCTTTTGTTCCGTAATTTTACCGCCGCCAAAAATCCCTTTGCCCTGCATTGCTGGTGTATATAAACGCATTTTCATAGGTAAACCCTCCTTATCCTGATAGACGGAATGGTTACGATTAAAACAAGTGATACGCTCCAGGGCCGGTTAATGCCACACCTACAACAACAGCAATCAGAATCAGGTTATATTCAAAGCCATTCGCTGTAGCCCAGAAGCCGTTTTTACCATGGACTGTCACAATGGCCCCAATCATCGTCAATGCAATCATGATTGCCGCAACAGGTGTCCACACGCCAGCTGCGAAGAGCAGCCCGCCCAAAAGCTCAAACAAACCCGTAACGATTGCTGCTGGTAGCGCAGGCTTTACATTCATGGAACCAAGCCAGCCGGCCGTTCCTTTCAAGCCAGGACCTCCAAACCAACCGAATAATTTCTGTGCCCCATGTCCTGCAAACGTCAATCCAACGATCAATCTGATAATCAGCAATCCCCATGCTATCATTTTTATATTCCTCCATTTTCATTATTCTTAATTTTATTTTGCTTTAATTTAAGATATATAGATAAAAAAATCAGCTAATATTTAGTTAGTCGTAACATGTAATTCCTCTCCTTGTGCTCGGTGTTTTTATCTTGATTTAAAGATATATCATTTTTAGATTATAGTCAACCTTTTTTATAATTTTATTTTATCTGAGGATAGACCGCATCCCTACCGCTTATACTAAGCCGAAAAGAATGGAGCCCTTTTATGGATACACTGCCACCCGAATCCGGCAAAATCCTGGATGCCGCTGATTTATTGGCATGGCAAGCACTCATCAGACATGAAACTCTGCAGATCATCAAATCCGGAACTTTTGTTCAACTGGTCTCCTACCCGGAACTGATGGATCTGATAGCTCAAAGCATGTCCATGAATAAACATATACTTCAGCTGCTGCATGACCGGTTCGATTCTGTAATTCCTTGACTTGAACAATCACCGGAGGTGAGGTAATTGAACCCCGTTGTGGAGAGTCTGCTCGGCTTCAAAGCATTTAACGATCAATTCATAGCGGAGGACCTGCTGCAGGATAACCGACAGCGCATGGGACTGCTTCTGGATTGTCTCAAGGCTTCCACCGAAGAGAATTTAATGAATGAAATGATACTGCAGATCAAACTGTCCATCCAGCTTGAGCAGCATCTGCTTCAGCTGGGTTTGATTAAAGATTGGCTGGCTGAAGATATCTGGGAGCAATTGGGCAGAGATTTGAAATGGGCATATAAGGCTCCGCGTATGATTCAGAAAAAATAAAACCGGATCTGCTGTGTGCAGCTGCCGGTTTTATTTTATATATCAATGAGGCTTGGGTTCATCATCGTTTATGATTCTCGTCGTGTCATCGGTAATCAGCCCAAGATCATTATTATATCGATCTTCATTCAACGAGCGGTTTTCCCTGAAAATATCGTAAATTTCCCTGTCTCGCTCTTGGGCATTTACTATAACCAGAATTTTGCCATGGTCTACATAATTTTCGTAATCCTTAGCTTCATCCTCTGGAATTCCAAGACCGATCAAGCCACCTACCATACCGCCGGCTCCGGCACCTACAGCCAGACCAGCCAGTGTAGCTGCAATCGGGCCTGCTGCAAGAATTGGACCAATACCCGGAATCGCCAGTGCTCCGATACCTGCAAGCAATCCTGTGATGCCTCCCAGCATACCGCCCGTAGCAACACCTGCCGCAACCCCTTCAGGTGCCTTTGTCCCCGTATCCTCGGTAATGGACTCCAAATCTTCACGATCCTTCGTAATCACAGAAATATCCTTGGATGGAAAGCCATAGCGCTGCAAGCCTTCAATAGCACGGGAAGCCTCCTGCTCTGTTTCGAACACGCCTACAATCTTTTTATCCTCCATGACCTTTTCCTCCATTTCACTATTTGTTTTCATATTACCCGCTTCATCTGAAAAACAAACAATATGGAACTCCCTGAAGGATCTTTATTGTGGGCGGGTGCGTCTTGTCGCTATAGCCTCCAGCGGATCGTCCGGCCAATAATGCTTGGGATACCGGCCTTTTAAATCTTTCCTCACTTCAAAATATCCGCTTTTCCAAAAGCTCGCCAGATCAGAAGTAATCTGGACAGGGCGCTGAGCGGGCGACAAAAGATGAAGTGTCAGCGGTATTTTACCATGACCAATCCTTGGCGTTTCATGTAGTCCGAACATCTCCTGAAGCTTGACCGCCAGGGCGGGTTGCCTCGGATCGCTGTAATCCACGGCTATTCTTGATCCGCTTGGAACGGTGATATGTGTAGGTATTTCCTTGTCGAGACGACTCTTTTTATCCCAGCCCAGCTTTTGCTCAAGGATCGCTGCAAGCTGCAGCTTCTGGAGATCTGTACGGCTCCTCATTCCATAAAGATACGGCAGGAGCCACTCCTCCAGGTTCCCCAGAAGCGCTTCTGCAGTCATCTCCGGCCAATCCGGATCCGCCATGTGCATCAGCTGCAAACGCTGACGCAGCTGTTTGGCCTGCTTGGTCCAAGGCAGAATATCCAGTCCCTCGGTCCGTATACCTGTCAGGAGAGCAGCGGCTACCAACTCTTGAGGAGGCTGCATGGCCTGCGACTCCCGGAGTATGATTGCTCCCAGACTCGTCTGATTCCGGGCCTTAACAGTGCTGAGCCCCGAATCCCATTCTACAATCATTTCTTCCTCTATATCATCCTGATGATATCGCTGCAGGTCCTCAATGCTCAGTGGAGCAGCCAGCAAAATTTTACCCTCCGCACCTTTCTGATCATCCACCGCAGCCACCGTGACATATGATGAACGGCTGAGCAGCTGCGCTCCTGAAAGTTCCACTCCCCGGCCCGAGGTCAGCAAAAACTTGCCTCCGCCGCGGCTCTGACCAATCCGGTCCGGATAAGCAAAAGATAATAAAAGCCCGCACTTCTCCGAATCAACTGCTTCTCCATCCTTAATGCCCAATTGTTTCCGGATATGCCGGCTTTCACGTGCAATATGCTTTAATATTGTCTCTTCTGTATTTGCTGATGTTATACCTCTCTGATCCCATAAGGAAATAGCCTCGATCCGGCTTCGGATGTCCGCATCTTTGTCCTTGGGGCTGCCCCGGAAAATATCTCTCTCCTGCAGCAGAGCAGCTATGGAGGCAGCAAGCCCTCCCATACCCATCCCCACAGCCTGGAGCATCATTGCTGCCAGCCGGGGATGCATGCCAAACTCCGCCATCCGCTTCCCTTTATCAGTGATCATCCCGCCCAGATTAATTGCCCCGAGGCGCTGCAATAGCTCTCTCCCCCGCTCAAAGGCGGCCTCCGGCGGAGGATCAAGCCACAGCAAGCTTTTGGGCTCTTGAACTCCCCATGCCGCGAGCTCAAGTGCTAACGGCGTTAAATCCGTCTCCAGAATCTCCGGCTGATTCCGCTGTTTCAAGTGATCATGTACTTCATGGCTCCACAGCCTGTACGCCACTCCCGGAGCCGTCCGTCCCGCCCGGCCTCTGCGCTGGTCTGCAGAAGCCCTTGATACCTGGCTTGTTGCCAAATAAGGCATTCCTGAGCGCGGAGAAAAAAGCTGTGTACGCATATATCCGCTGTCCACCACAATCCGAACACCGTCTATTGTTAAGCTCGTTTCCGCAATGGAAGTTGACAGTATTATCTTGCGCCGGTTTTCCGTATCCGGACGCACGGCAGCATCTTGTTCATTTTGCGGCAGCTGACCATACAGCGGCCTAACCACATATCCGGATGGAAGTACTGCTCTATCCAGCTCTGCATGCAGCCTGCGGATTTCCCCGGCTCCGGGCAGGAAGACCAGAATATCGCCGGGATGTGCTGCGGCAGCCTCCCGGATAACAGCTGCCAGATGCTGCTCGAGTTTCTGTCCGTTAGCTGGCGGTGTATATATCGTTTCTACCGGAAACTGCCGTCCAGGACAGTTCACGACAGATGCATGCCCCAGCAGCGTAGCGACAGGCTCTGCTTCAAGCGTCGCCGACATCACCAGAATCCGTAAATCCTCCCTGAGGACAGACCTGGATTCAAGTGCCAGAGCGAGACCAACATCACCCTGTAAATTACGTTCATGAAATTCGTCAAAAATGATCATCCCGACGCCTTCAAGCTCAGGATCATTTTGCAGCATCCGGGTCAAAATCCCCTCCGTCACTACTTCTATCCTTGTATTTTTACCTGTCTTACTATCCATCCTTACCCGGTAGCCGACAGTTTCTCCAGTCTGCTCGCCGAGCATTTTGGACATATATTCCGCTGCAGCCCGCGCTGCGAGCCTGCGCGGCTCCAGCATAATGATTTTTCGGCCATGCAGCCAAGATTCGTTCAGGAAAGCCAGTGGAACCTGGGTCGTCTTCCCCGCCCCCGGCTCAGCAATGAGGACCGCCGATGTATCTGATCGCAATCGTTCAATCAGCTCTGGCAGTACCCTCTGTATCGGTAATTCATTCATTCTCTTCTCACCATGTCTTTCGATCGTATACTTGTCTTGCTTTCATTATAGAGCCTTGGAGCACTGGATATCCACGTCGGTTTGCTATAAAATGTACGAAGCTGCAAAAAGGAGACGATTGCACTTGAGCCAAAACAAACGTCAGGTGCGAGGCAGATTCGCACCTACACCTTCAGGCGAGCTGCATATTGGCAACGCATGGGCGGCTTTGCTTTCTTGGCTTCAGATCCGCAGCCGGCAAGGAAGTTTCGTGCTGCGGATGGAGGATATCGATACACAGCGGTCCAGACCGCACTTGGCAAGACAAATTCTTGACGACCTGTACTGGCTAGGGCTGGACTGGGATGAAGGTCCGGATGTAGGCGGTCCTTTTGGTCCGTATACCCAAAGCGAGAGGATCGAGTATTACAATGAAGCCTTGAAGCAGCTTGATGGCAAAGGATGCCTTTATCCCTGTTATTGCAGCCGCGCTGATCTATTAGCAGCTGCACGCGCACCCCACGGATTATCATCGGAAGGTCCCGCATATCCAGGAACCTGCCGCCATCTGACGCAAGAAGAAGCTGCCCGCAAGTCCTTGGTTAAAGCCCCTTCATTACGGTTCAAAGTTGGCCATGAAATGCTTATTTTCCGGGATGGTGTTGCCGGCCGTCAGGAGTTTGATGCCGCCAGCGGCGGCGACTTCATCGTGCGGAGAGCAGATGGAATGATATCGTATCAATTGGCTGTTGTCGTAGATGATGACCGGATGCATATTACGGATGTCCTCAGAGGATCAGATCTGCTGGATTCCGTCCCCAGGCAGCTCATGCTTTATAAAGCGCTTGGTTTGCATGCCCCAACTTTTGCCCATGTTCCCCTGTTCATGGGTCCGGATGGCAAACGACTGGCCAAGCGGCATGGCGGAACCAGCCTGGCAGCACTTCGTGAAATGGGTGTCACTGCCGAGCAAGTGGTCGGCTGGCTCATGTGGATCGCAGGCCTGACAGAGAAGCTGGAGCCATTGACAGCCAGAGAGTGTATACCTCTCTTCCTTATGGAGAAGCTTCCTTCTGATCCGATCATCATCACCGAAGTGACGTTATCCCGTCTGCATGGAACTAAAATCCCATAAAAAACCTCTATCTTTGCCTGAGCTGAAGGTAAAGATAGAGGTTTTTTATTTTGCTATACAACGAATAAGCACCTAAGAATCCTCCAAGCGATCTCGCATCTTTTGCTCATATTCCAAAAACGCCGTACTGCCGCTTAAGCCTCTCTGCTCAGTCAGCATTTGAAAGCGCAGCTTCTTCTCAGTCAGTGTTTTTTTCAGCTTTTCCTTCTCGCCGGCGGTCTCGCAGGCATGAACTAAATCCTGCAGCTTCAGCAGTTCTCCCTTCAGCTGCATTTCCTCTGGAATGAACCCGGCATTTTTCATGATTTTATATGACATGCGGAGGTCTTCAGGAATCTGAGACGTATCTTCGAGCTCCAGCGGCTTTCCTTTACCTGCCAGATCCTTGAATTCACCCTGATTCATTGCCCGGGTTATTCTTTGTTCTGCAAGCCAAGACATGATACTCATGCGAGGTCAGCCCTCCTTATGTTCTAAAGTAACCTTCTTTCTATGTAATCATGTACCGCGGGGCATGTCAAACTAGAAGAAGACCGCTTCCGCAGCTGCGGAAACGGCCTTTATTTCCAACATATCCTACATTAGCAGAGTAGCGATTCCGCTCCGTCAATAATAATCTGTGCGCCTGTAATATGACAGGCCTCATCCGACCCCAGAAACGCCACAAGATCAGCCACGTTTTCCGGGTCCCCAGGTCCATCAGCCAGCGGCTGACTTCCTTCCGGGAACTGTACCGGGATGACGATTTCCTTCAGCTCTTCGGTTTTCTCCGTGCTTTGGTCGATATTGGTTGAAATGGAACCCGGGCAGATGACATTCACACGGATTTTGAATTTGGCCAGCTCCAGCGCAGCCATTTTGGCAAAGGCTACTTGACCTGCCTTTGAGGTACTGTATGCGGACATACCAAAATTCGAGAACGTGCGGTTGCCGTTAATGGAACTCGTAATAATGACGCTGCCACCGTGCTGTTTCAAGTGGGGTATGGCATATTTGACTGTCAAAAATGTGCCGTTCAGATTCACGCTCAGCGTATGCTGCCAGTCCTCCAGCTTCATATCTTCAATAGGTGAAAGCACGCCATTGATCCCTGCATTGGCAAAAACAACATCAACCGAGCCGAACAGTTCTACCGTTTCGAGAACCGCTTTTTCCACACGGGCCGCATCCGAGGTATCCACATCAAAAGCGCGTGCGGAGCCCGGACGAATGGCATTAATCTCCGCTTCTGTCTGAGCAGTGCGGTCGTTTAAAAGATCGAACAAAGCCACATTGGCTCCCTCTGTAGCCATTTTGATGGCAGCCGCTTTTCCAATGCCGGAACCGGCTCCCGTTACAATCGCTGTCTTTCCTGTAAAACGCAGTTTATTTACCTGCTCCTGGCTCATTCGTATCTCTCCTTTGGTATCCTGATTCTAGTATGTTTCATCTGTCTCAAGATTACCCAAAAAGAGCTTATGCTTAATCACCTAGCAAAAACATTTTTATTCCTGTATATATTTTGAATTTCTGTAAATCCTCGTTATTCCTGTTACCACTGAAGCTCCAAAAACGCAGCATCATCCTCAAGTCCGCCTGTATGAGGGGCATCAAGGAGAATCTGGATCTGTTCATCCGGCAGCAGCTGGCGGATCGGATCCAGATCATCCAGACCATCCGTATAGAGCTGAAGACGCATTGGTAATCCGTATTCCAGACGGGTCTGGTATACATGGGGCGAACCGCCGACCGGCCCCGTTAAGGTGGACCAGCGTTCATTCGTCAGCATCGTTTCGTGGAAATATTCGCTAATCTCCGCATCATTTTTCCAGAAGCGCAGCCGTGAGTCCCCCTGCCATGCCATCCAGATTCTACCCTGCCTTTTCCTTGCTGTAGGCAGCTCGATGCGGCCACAAATATACATCGTCTGGCTTCCAAGACGCTGTTTGTCTTCCAGTACCTCGCGCAGCAGCGCCGGGACTTCTCCCGGGGGCGTCAGCTGTTTAAGCTGCTCGGAAGCTGATACGGTAATTTCCTGCATGAAGCTTGTAAAAGCTGCAGAGGACCACTCGCGCGTGGTACCCAGCCAGTCCAGCAGCGTATTGCCAAGAAATCGTGCAGCGAAATCACCTTGGTAGCTCTGTCCGACTCCGTCGCAAAGAACAAAATTACATGAGTTTCCATCCATATGAACACCAACAAAATCCTGCCCTTTCTCTCCCTGCACTAGACTTTCCATTGCGCGCCCATAAGCATATCTGCAGACAAAACGACCTTGATATGTAGAAAGCCGATGCTCGGAGGACTGGGAACTGACAAACGTGAATAAGCCTTGAGTTGCAGCCGTATTGGTTTTCATAGAATACCCCTTCCTACGCTCTGACCGGCGTTGCCGCCGACATTTGGAATCCGATGGACACGAGCTCCGAACAGCTTCCTGGAAGCATCATCAAAGCTCCGGGTGCAAGCAGATAATCAGCCTCGGCCAGCATCTCCCGGTAGCTCTCCGGCAGAGGTGAGGACATATTCCGCAGCTTTGCCGCATGCTCATCCCTCAGCTCGGTTTCCGTGTGGATTCCTTTCCAACGCCTCGGCTGCAAGATAGGCTCATCCAGCATATGATCGGAGATAAAGATATTTTCCACGAGCACATTTCCGTCTGGTACACTCATGCTCATAATCCGTTTGGCTATAGGCTCAGGATCATCACCGGTTGCCACCCCATCGGTCATGTGACAAACCAGCGGGGCAGGACAATCCTGCATATGCGGAAGTTCGGACTGCAGAATACGTTCCGCCTGGCGGAAGGCCTTTGCTGAATCCGAGAATCTTCTCGGTGTCAGATCCGGCAATGAACCCACTGCTGCAATTTCATCGATCCCCTTAATTCCATTGAGCAGATCGTAAACATCATCACTATATGCCAAGATGGCAATCCGGTAACGCGGCGTGAGTCGGTTACCTTTCGTTGATCGGAACACCATTTGTCGAATGGCGAGAGATAAGGCTTCATAAACGATATCGATCCGCCGTTTATCCTCCATCAGCATATTCATGGATGCGCTGATATCGATTAAGTAGATAATAAGCGCGGGCGTGCGCTGGGAAGCCTGAATAGTATAATTCATCTTTTTATTTAACTCCCCTTTTTGGTTAATAAATCATGTCTAGACGTTAGGCAGCTGATAACCCGCGTTGGCCAGAAATTTATAAATTCCGTTAGCGCGAGTGCTGGTTTTCCCCACGGTTTTAAAATAAGCAGAATCCTGCTCATACAGATTGACAAAGCTTTTAGCGTATTCTCTTGCTTTCGCCGTATTACCGCCCTTTTGAGCATTATAGGCTTGATTATAGGATGCAATCAGCTGGACTACCTGGCTTGACCGTTTTTTCTGGAGTGACTTGGCTCTCGCTGCAGCCTCCTTGCGTGCGGCTTCTTCTTTGGCCTGTTGAATCTTTAGCTGCTTCTGGTAAGCTTCATACTTGGCCTGTTTGTCATACATCTGCTGCAGCTGTTGCTTCTCCGCATTCTTTTTCTTTTGATTTTGCATTTGCTGGGCAAGATATGCTTCATACTTGGCCTGTTTGTCATACTGCTCTTGCAGCTTTTGCTTTTCAAGCTTCTGCTGAGCCAGCTTGATTTCTTCTTCCTGCTTAAGCTTTTGCTCCGCTTCGGCAGCCTTCAGCAGCTTTTCATCCTCCTGCTTTTTGAGCTCTGCCAATCTGACTTCTTCCTGCTGCTTGGCAAGCGCTTCAGTGGCTGCGGCTTCCTTTTGACGGTTTTCCGCCCGGTCTGCCAATATCCGATTTACCGTAAAGCCGGAGCCTCCGATAAGGATCAAGGCAGCGATCGCAGTGGCAATCCATTTTCGGGAACGGTAAAAAGGAAGCTTCCCTGTCTCATTTTCCTGTTTCGGATTGAGCAGCTCCTCAATCCCCTGAATGGCCGCTTCCAGTTCCACCTGCATCGGTGAGCCTGAGGGAACAAAATGATGTGCGGACCGGTAAACCTCAAGTGCGCCGTTGAGATTTCCCTTCTCCTCCATTTCCCTTGCCTGCAGGAATAACCGGTTGACTACGCCACTATCCTGCCCGGTTCGGTTCGATTCAACGAAGACAGCGCCTGAACCCTGTCGTTCAGGGACGGACCCCTCAGCAGCCTCAGAGGCTGCCTGCAAAGGTATGATTGGCTCCTCCACTTGAATATTTGGAACTGCAGCGATTTCAATTTCATCCTGCAGCAGTTGTTCCTCATTAATCGACGACAAGATAACCAGCCATTCACCGAAGGTCGGACAACTGCTAACATCCTGACTCTCCCAAGCACGGCCGAACAGTTCCGCAACCTTAGTACCCCAGTTATGCTCGAGGGACTTCTTCAGCACAAAATACCGCTCACAAGGGTTTTGCATCTCATGCTGGTCGAAATAGCTTTCTCCCCAAGCCTTCCCCACTACCTGTGGATCACACCATCCCAACATCTCAGCAAGAATAATCGCTCCGGCAAACCGATCTGCATAAGCACTCCACAGTCCACTCTGCACCGTACGATGGGCTGCATATCCAGGTGAGCCTGTCAGCAGTACGTCAGGACGGTCCATTTTAGGACTATACATCTGCTCAACATCAACCAATTCGACAGCCGAGCTCTTGTCCGGTAGATCGACTTCAGAAAAAAACGGAAGCATCACGTTCGGAGCAGATAAATCGCAATGGGCCAAGCCACGCTGTTCCATGCCCGAAGCAATGCCGGAAAGCGCCTTTGCGAGCGAGAGACTTTCCGTGCGTTTAAGCTGCCTCTGGTCGGCAATGATATCAAACCAGGTAAATCCGTGAACCCAGGGCATCAATACGGCATATAGCAGGTCCGGATGTTCGGCAATTATTTCTCCGTTTCTTTCGGGAGTGAGCACGTCTCGACTGCAGACCTGCAAGCCCGGGCTTTCACTGTAAATCTCCATCGTTTCGGACTGATAAACCATCGCCGGAATACGAAATTTAGGAAAAAACACTTTCAGAGCCTTCGCCTCATGCGGCCCGCCTTCTGCAGGAATCAGCTGATAGACAATTCCCTGCCTTCCTGCTTGGGCATATGCCAAACCGGGCGCGGCTGGATGCTGACCCACAGAGTACATTTTTCCGTTGATACGGATCATATCTCCGGGATTAGGCTGAAAAGACATAGACATCCCCTCTCTTTGTCAAAAAACTAGAATAGACTGCAAGAAAACCGGGAGTTCATGAACACCCGGTTTCTAAGCTTATATGTGGATTGTACCAATCCCAATACTTTGGTCCTATCGGAATACACCTTAACGCGTTTCGTCGACGGTGCGGAATTTCTGGGCAATTGCAGTCAGCTCTTGACTGATGCTGTTGAGAATTTGAACGAATGATTGCATCTGCTTGCCTGCTTCCTGGAATTCCTGGAAGAAACGCTGTTTGGTCATCCCTTCCCATTGTCCTTCCATGCCATGAATGGCTTGGGTCAAGCTGGAGACGATTTGTTGGCTTTGCTCTCCGCTTTGCTTGAATTGATTCGCTACCGTATCGACTTGCTCGGGGGTAATTAAAATACGTCCTGCCATAATGTGCCTCCTTCAAGGTTCGATTATTTTCTTTTTTATTTTCGTTCTAGACTATACTATATTTTGCCAATTTCATCTAAAGTCGCTAGTCCTGATTCTTTATACCCGCTCGCTACTAAATTGAAACATCCTCCAGAAGCTTGTTGAATCTTTCTTCCTCATCATTCGAAAATCCGGTAAATTCGATCTTGTCGATATCCTCATGATTGAACAAAAAAGTATAGTTGGGGTCGATGTATCCTTCCGGATAGACAACACCCAAATAATCGTATAAGGTGTTACTTTCCATTTGGATCTGCTTGCGCCCGTAAATCATCAACTTCTTCTGAGCGCCCTTGAGCAGAACTACCGATCCGAGCGGAAGCAATGAATTCGTGTGTTCCCGTTCCTCCATCGTTTGTTCAACCATCCTCTCTATTGACAATATGTACGCGTCTTTCTGGGAAAAGACTGAAATATTAGCCTCTTTTCTTCATCAAAATATACTTGTGAAGATTACCGGCTAGCATCATATATGCCAACGCAAATAGTAAAAGAAGCATGATAATCAGCATCACTTTGATGTTGTAGCCCCCGAAGGTTTTAACGAGCACACTCCCGATCAGAACCCCTGCCCCGGAGCATGCCAGAATGACGCCTTGTGACTTTCTTAGCCCATTGCCATTACCTGACACGGTCTCATTTTCTTCACGGGAGTAATATCCGCCATATAAAAGTTTCATATGAATCCGATACAGAAGTCCGAAAACGATACAATACCCCGCCCCGGATACGATCAGAAACCAAGGTGATGTCATACCCAAGGTGGCATATGCAAGCTTGTTCGCAGCCGCCGTAAAGGCTGCTGAGCCCAATAATCCAAGCACTCCCAGAAACAACAAATGGAATACTTGCATTCTGCCAGGCGATATCAATATCAAGAGGCCCAAAACATCCAATACAGCCAGCGGAACCAGCAGCACCCACGCCCATAAAGGGGTAAAGGGATCTGCAAAGGCCAAAATGAGAAGCAGCAAATTAGGGAGCAGGAGCAGACTCACGGTCTGAGATCGTATGATATGGAGCGGATAAACCCCGGTAAAATCATCTATGGAACTTTGCTTTTGTTGAGGAACACTGCTGTTCAACGATCCCTCACTCCTTTACATCAGGCAAACATCTTGCCCAGACTGCCGATTTTATTTTTCACTTGATCCGCCAGCTCGCTTGCTCCATGAGATACGGCTTTTACGGAATCTGAAACGGCATGAAAGGTTTCCTGCGCTGCATGGCCGATCCCTTCCGCTGCAACCTTCGCCACTTCAACGGTTCCGTCGATCGCCGCATCTACTCCGTCTACCGCATAAGTTTTTAGCGATTTTCCGTTAATTTCAATATCGGTGACCGCCGATATGATCACACCTGAAGCCAAGCCTACCACCGCACCTACAGCCGTACCAGCTACAGGAACCGCGGAACCAACCGCCGCACCAATCGCGGCACTGCTTGCCAAAGTCCCTAGACCCAAGCTTCCGTTCACCAATACACTGGCTGCCGCGCGGCTTGCGCCTCCGCGCTTATAATCCTGAAATCCGGATACACCTGTATCAAATAAAAGGCCAGCGTAACCAAGCTTTCCGCCAATCCCCTTGATAGAAAGAGACTCTTTGGCAGCGATTTTGGGATCAACAAATTTCCAAACCTGAGGATTTTTCGCCGCATTATTGAGCGTGTAACGTGTTCCCTTAATGCCTTCATTCAGTGCATATGGTGAACGCGCGCCCTTGATCGTAGCAACTGCCCCATTATTTCTCATATTGACATTGAATCCGCTTTTGACCATCGTTCCCAGCATTAGAGCACCATAGCCCAGCGAAGCCCAGCCTGCTGGAGTCGGTCCCTGATAGCCCCAGCCGACATCAACCCCGTCCTCACTTGATCCTTGTCCCTGTACAGCCATAATTGCAGAAGACGGATTCGAGATCGGGACATTGCGTCCGCCATAACCGGGGAGAATCGAACCACTGCCTTGTATACCGGCAGCACGAAAACTGGCAACCGGGGAATTATAGAATGCAGAATTGCCCATGATAGAATGCTGCTGCTGATCTGCGGTCTGAAACTGGCCTGCCTTATTAAGCACATTTCTTCCCATTTCGTTAAGCAGGGCATAGAGCTGTTCTCCCTGTTGGTTGGCGGTTTGCCACTGATTCAAGAGAGATTGACGGATAGAAGTTTCCCATATTAACGATCCTAAAGCCTGATTTAAAGAAGCCGTAATTTGGCGGATTTGCTCGCCACTCTGCTCCAACTGACGACTTAATGCCCGGAGTGCTTCCGGTTCAACAGAAATACGCACGGATCATCACCTTCCATCTGATTCAGCGGACTGCTTCAGCCAAAGAAGCAGCATCTCTTGAAATTGTTGTTTGCTGGCAGGACTGGCTGTCAACCAGTCTTGATCCCCGCTCATGCTCATGCGGACTAGCCAATTCATTGAATCATTAACCACAAATGCGGCATTCTGTGTCTCCCAGCTGCTTCCATTCCATGTGGATAAGTGCATTTCGCCTTCTACTGTACGGAATTTCATGCAGCGGGCAAGCGCAATTGAACCTTCCATATCATTCGTAGCCGCGGCAAGCTCATCACTCAGTTCATCCAAAGTGAGAGTCGAAGCGCGGCTGTATATTTCCCCGAATTTCTTTTTGGAGAGCAGCAGGGCCGGTGTATCCGCAGGGGCATAATCCTTTAAATCCATCTCATCTATCAATCTGCCGCAAGCCTCATCCACCGTTCCCAGCTCATCAAGTTTATATTGGAAATCCATTTCGGATTTACAGACCTGAACGACACGTTCATTTGTAGCATGCAAATAACCTTCGAAAGTTTCATTATTTTGCTTATACCTTAACCAGCAGGAGCGTTCAGCTAAACCTGCTATGGCCACTCGCGAGAATACCTTTGGAGGCATGGCAAGCTCGACACCGTTGTCTTCCTCTATAAGGTAACCCTTTTCCAGAAGAGATGCTTTGACGACATCCCATTCTTCGGCAATTTCCTCCGCCAGATATCCTTGAAAAGGGTCTTCTATGCCTAAAAGGCGGTCTGAACCCAGAATTCCTGCCAGGAAAAAGAATTCTTTATTATCAAGTGTAATTGTATCCTGTTTGGAAGCATGAATCGTCAACATTATGAGCCACCTCCCCTCAAACAACAACATGCCATCGGTCACGAATTTCTGTGACCCATTGATCGCTGTCCCATTGGTCACCGAACGGAATTGCAGCTTTAACCCTGGCAAATTTCCGTTTAATGTAGTACCCCTGTCCCGGTGGAAGAATTTTCAAGCTGCCAGGGGCATTACTGGACTCCGAAAAAGGAATCCGAAAGAACGATAAATCATTAGGGTCTAAAGTCCCGAAAAGAAATCCGCTTTGGCAAGATTTCACATCATTAAACCATTCCACCCCGAACGTTGGAAAGTCAGCCGGAACACCCGATAACAGAACATGTACATTCCGGTCGCGTCCGAGCCTCACAATGGCTCCGAGCTGTTCCTTTATAGTAAAATCATTTAACTGCTTAGCTAGAATGTCGGCATCATCGATCACCAGCAGAATGGCTGGTTCTTCCGTCTCTTCACTTCCACGTCGCTGCACCTGCTCATATATATGCCCAATCAGAAGAGAGAGCTCTTCTTCCCTCGCGGCACAGCCCTGTATATGAGGAAGCTCTTTAATTTGCGACAGACCACGGCTTCCATAACGGGAATCCACTGTGTACATAAGCATCTGCTCCGGTGAGTAATGATATGCCAACGACAGCATCCACGCAAGTAAAAAAGAGGTTTTACCTCCCTCCATCGGGCTGGCAATGATGAAATGAGGTCCTTCCTTCAAGTCCAGTTCAAAGGGCTCCAGATCATCCGTAAACAATCCGACAGGTACTTTAAACGAAGATTTCCCCGAAAGTTCTGGCTTAAAGCTTGCCATATGCGGCATAAGCTCATGAAGCAGAATACGTTCCGGCAGCTTTTCAATCTTCGGCACTTGTTCATTGGGATAATGCTGAGCGATGCTCTGAATCTGGTTGCGGAGCGCAATGGAACGTACTGCTTCATCATCGCCCGCTGCCGGCAGCGCTGCTTGGAACTCAAGCGGTGGTACATGTCCTTTCACTAAACCTCTGCCCGGAGGCATGGAGCCAGGGTTCCTGGCCGGTCTGCCAACGGCGTAATAATAATCTGCAGCATCCGCGAGTTCAAAGGTTGCGGCATTGGCAATATTGCTCCGTACTTTTTCAAAAATATCAGATATACGGTTTGAGGTGATCATGAACGTGATTCCAAGGTTACCGCCCTCACGCAAAATAAATTCCAGCATCTCATTTTCTTCAGGAAATGAATTCCGGAAATTCAAGTAACCATCGATGATCACGAGCAGCTGCGGAAGAACGGTCATCTGAGAACGCCGATAAGCAGCAGCAGTTTTCACGCCTGCCTCGGCAAACATTTCTTTGCGCCGGGAAACCGTCTTCACCAGAAAACGGAACAAGCGCTTGATCCGGTCATCCTCTTCTGCCATCATCACACCGCCAATATGCGGCAGTCCTGTGAAATCACGCATCATGCGGCCCATATCCACGATGTAACCATTCCACGCCAGTGGAGAATAGCGGCCTGCCAGTGACATAAACAGTGTCTGTATAAATGTCGTCTTGCCGAGACCCGGCATTCCATATACTGCCCAGTGTCCCATCTGCATCGAAATATGAAGAGGTCTTTGGCTTTGGTTAGGCAGATCATCAATAACACCAACGATTCCTTCAAGCTCATTGACTTGCAGGTTTCCTGTAATGCCAGCCAGATCCTCCAGCTCAAGTCTGTCCGGAAGCGGCGGCAGCCACGGTCCCTGAAGACGCGGGATTCCGGCGTCGTTTGCTGCTTCTGCCAGTTTGTCTATAAAGACCTGCAGCTGCTTTGGCGGCTGCTCCATTTGCAGATTCGCTGCGGACATGCTGGTTGCCAGCAGATTTTCACGTTTTCCGTTCAAAGAGATTTCGGTCGGGACGATCCGCCCCGGCGAATCCGTTTGTTCCACATAAGGTGCACCACTCCAGGCAAACTGCATTTCTTCAAAAATCTCATCGCTGCCCACCTGTAGGTAGCCTCGTCCCGGCTTATTGATCCAGGCTGCATTCGGAATTTTGAGCATGTCCCGGCTGTCACCTTCGTCCTGTACGCGCAGACAAATGCGGAAACGGGCATTACTCCATATTTTATCGTCAACAACGCCAGCCGGTTTCTGAGTCGCAAGTATCAGATGGACACCCAGTGTTCGGCCTATAGCCGCTATGCTGATCAGTTCATCCATGAACTCGGGCTGATCTTTTTTGAGCTGTGCAAATTCATCAATAATAATGACCAGATGCGGAAGAGGTTCTCCCCCTCCGCGTCTTAACTGCTTGTAGTATTCATCGATATGCTGCAGATTTCCGGCATCATTCAATATTTTTTGGCGTCGTACTAGCTCCGCCTTAAGTGATATTTGGGCTCTTTCCATCAAACTGCTGCTTAAATTGGTAATCGTTCCTACAACATGCGGCAGATCGATGAACGTATTGGACATACCTCCGCCCTTATAATCAATTAACATGAAAGACAGGTCATGGGGATGAAACTCTGCGGCTAGAGAGGCTACAATGGACTGAATAACCTCACTTTTGCCTGACCCGGTTGTCCCCGCGATCAGTCCATGCGGACCATGCCCTTGTCTTTCTATTTTATCATGAATATTCAAATTGATCTTTTTACCGCCGGCACGGACGCCAATCGGGACCGGGAGGCTTTCTGGATAACGATTATTTTTCCAGCGCTGCTGCACATCCAGATCCGATACGGTTTTCATATTCATCATTTCAAACAGAGACAGTACATCCGGTATATCCGATGCCAAGGAACGTTTCAACCGGACTGGGGCCATATAACGTGATAAAGCCTCTGCCCTTTCGAGCGTAAGGATATCCGGTACAAAACTCATCTGATCAAATGCCCCGTCCTCACGCTTTAAGGAGTAATGCCCCTGCTCCCTGCTAACATCCACGATCAAATGGCATTGCATAGGCAGTGTCTCCTTGCGATCCGACAAAATGATGGTGCAGGTGTCAACCTCTCCGGGTTCTTCCAGCAGAAGTGGAAGCAGCGGCTCCTCTTCGATCAATTGGCTGCTCGACAGAAGGACAAGCTGCACCGGCAATTCAACGGTTTTCTTCTTTTTCTCATTACGTGATGTTTTACGGCGCATCAGACGCTGGAACAATTCATCCGCAAGCTGGTGGGTACTGCTGCGCCGGTCAGACATATAGCGCTGGCCCCGGTTCTCATCCCATGTATGCGGGAGCCATCTCATCCAGTCCCAGTCCTCTGCATCCTTTTCCTCGTAAAAGGCGGCGAGCTTCACCTCGTCCGGTGAATGCCGGACAGCCATCTGGGCAATCATGACCCGCAGCGAATTCATGACCGCCTCCCGGTCCCCCACGAGACCAATGACTTTCGCTTGGAACAGCGGCAGCGCTACCGGAGCATCCGGAACCGTTTCAAATTCACTTGCCAGCTCCTGTGCCGCTTCAATCAGCGGATCTTTTACATAGCCGTCCGGACGGGGAACCTTCACCTTCATATAAAAGGGAAGATTTCCTGTACCAATACGCGTATGCAGAAAGTCATCATCCTCAAAGGAACGTTCCCACAGCACGCTGCTGCGGTTTTTGACAACATGAAAACAGACATCAGGATCACCGTGAACTTCGAAAAGCACATTCACCTGTTCCTTATGCCCTATGGTTAATTCTTCCCTGTGTTTGTCCAGCTCCACATGATATACACGGACACGTTCCTTCAGCTGTTCCTTATATTTCTTCTTGTTGCCTAGATAGACAAAGAAAGGAATCGTGTAAGATGTCAGCATCATCATGACAGAAACCATCTGAAACATAATATAGCTGGAATTGCCCATCTTTCCGGTCAGATTCATATATATATAAAATCCAATACTGAATATCGTCATTACCGCCGGAAGTAGAATGGAAATGAGAGAGAATGAAGGCTTATTTGGCTCATTCTGCGGTCTCAATATTTCGATTATCTCTTCTTTCAGCGTTGGCTTGATTCTTGGCGAGCGTTGATACAACACATTCACGATGCGTCAGCTCCTCCTTTAGCTTCCAAAAACATTCTATGTATTTTGTACGTGTTTTTTTCTCCAAAGTTGCTCTCTTAATCCCCCATTACCCCAATAGAATCATTTTGAAACAGGCTTCTTTTCCCATATACGGGAGCTTCTTCATCCGTTGTGGAGAAAGCGCGCTGAAGCCTTATCAGGCTGCCTTCCCGAAGACCTGCTTCGGCGATATCCTGTGAATCACGGATCGTAAACCAGAGCCCGTCCGGAAATTTTCCTTCCAATATATATTGTTGGCCTGCTTGAGGCGATTCCCCGTACACCCTCATTCCCAGCATTTCCTTCAATTGAATGACGGGATAATCGTCCGGAACATCGATATCAAACCAGTCTCTTTGCTGGCGGCTTTTGATGACGGTCAGAATCAATATTTTACACCTCACATTCTCTGTAAATCTATGATTCATAAGATACAATAACTTCTATGATAATGTATCACTCGTGCGCAAACATGTCAATTTGTGACAAATTAACTAGAATAAATCATTATACTCAAAAATAAAATAGGTTCAGAGAATCATTTCCATTTATTTTTCATTCCTGTTTATGATAAAATATCCTTTTTCAAGTAAGATCGAAATGACAATTTCACTTCATTTATATCCATGAAAATCTCTATGAATCTGTGAAAATTGTGTGCAATTTAAGTTTTTATAAGCTTTCTTTAAGGTATTTTTAATAATCGGGGTTTAGAATACAGATATGGAATAACACGAATGAGGTGATTTTTCTATGAGAATGTTAATTAGTTTCCAAAACAAGCTGGTCCCAGTATACTTCAGCAGTGAAAACAAACAATCCGTCCAAAAAATATTAAAGCTGCTAAGCGGCACCTTAGAAAATAAGTTCCAATACGGTAAAAGAGCATTACAAAAATGCCTGAATTCATTGATCAGCATCGAAATCGAAGGCTCTGAAGCCATTTTGCACAGCAAAAGTGAAAATGACACATTGGCACTGTCCCTCTATTAAGAGGGATTTTTTTTGTCTGCAACAAAAAAGGAGCCTTTATGTAAGACTCCCCATGATGGATACATGCGTATCATTATTATTTGAAGGAATACCATTCCACTGCGTTTTGTGCTTTCTGAATACGGATCTTGAATAACTGAAGCAAACTGGAGCGAGTATGTTCTTCCGGGCAGGAGTCCAGTTTTCTTAAAATAAACCGATCAATGGACATATCAAGCCTCTCCCTTAAGATTCATTCAGGAACTATTTTCCTGTTTTACATATTTACCCGCATAAATCCTTTTTAATCACGCTTTTTACCTATGCAGCACCTGCTCTGCTTCTAGTGTTAAAAGCATCATTAAAATATAAATAACAAGGGATGCCAGGATCAGGAGGATTCCCAGAATTACGGCAAGCAGCGGTGCGAGCGGCGCAATCAGCAAAATGAGAAAAGTTGCAGTGATGACGATGATATACCATCTCCAGCGCTGGATCGCCTTGTTCTGAAATTCATGCAAGCCTCTGCGGCCGGCAAGCTCGCTGATGCCATAGCAAAGATGAAATACAATGTACAGCTTTAGGATGTAGAGCACGGCATTAAACAAAAAGTAGAACAACCATGACTGGAGTGATGCCCACGATATGACGAGGGACATCACCGAAAGAATGATCATGACAACGGACATATTTTTGGCCTTGAGAAAATGCAGCGACTTGCTTTCCAGTTTTATGAAACCGAGAAAGAAGAGCACATACCCGACCACATCCGGCAGTATGTCAAAACCATTAATGCGGACATCAATCAGAAACAGAAATCCCCAAAATAAGTGTAAAAAACCCACTCTCTCCACCTCCCGCAGCTTCCTTTATATTATATATTGGTAGGGCAAGCCTAATTATAACTTAAAAGGAAAGCCTTTACATCCAATATATACCATTATTATTCAGCTCCGGTGAGCCCCCTCACTCCTCACTTATGCGGCTGTTCCAAAACGCAGATTTTCGGCGTACCGGCTCCTTCGCAGAGTGATCCTTCCGGTTGACTTTCCTAAGGGTGCGCGCCTCCTTCTTAATCTGGAACTGTAGCTCGCGTTGAGTCTTATGGTAATTCTGCAACCTTTTCTCATCCAGCTCCCCGTCATGAACAGCTGCAAGAACGGCGCATCCCGCTTCATTCTCATGCTGGCAGTCCGTGAATCGGCATCCTTCCCCGATCGTTTCGATATCGGCAAACACCTGCTCCCATCCTCCGCCGTCATCATCATAGAGCTGCAGCTCCCGCATTCCCGGCGTATCCACCATCAGTCCTCCCTGTGGCAGCAAAAACAGCTCCCTATGGGTGGTCGTATGCCGTCCCCGGCTATCCTCCTCACGGATGCCCTGCGTCTTTTGCTCGATGGATTCCGCCAACCAGTTAACGATCGTCGATTTACCGCAGCCGGATGAGCCCGTAAGTGCTACCGTCACACCCTCCTTCAGATAACTGGTAACCGCATCTTTCCCCATATTCTCAAGCGCACTAACTACATGTACCGGCACCCCGGGTGCAATCAATTCCATTTCCGCAGCCTTCATCTCCGCATCATCACACAGATCGGCTTTACTCAGAAGAATGACCGGATTCACGCCGCTATTCCAGGCCATGATCAGATAACGCTCCATCCTCCGCGGATTGTAATCATCATTCAGTGAAGTCACTAGGAATAGTACATCGACATTTGCAGCAATCAATTGTTCCTGTGCCGATTTGGCACCAGCCTTCTGTCTGGAAATGCTGGTCTTTCTGTCGATAATACTGTGAATAATGGCTCGGCCCTCACCTTCAAGCATATGCAGCTGAACCCAGTCGCCAACAGCAGGATTTATGCCTTTACTTTGAAGAGTATGCTGCATTTTGCCGGACATTTCGCCCCACACTTCTCCTTCATCCGTGAACACCCTGTACTTTTGACCGTGATCCGCGATGATCCGTCCCGGCTTGTGCAGACTGCGTTCCTCTTTGCTCCAGTTGTTCTCCCAATACATATTCCAACCGTACTGCTTCAATTGATTCAAATAAAATCCCCCTAAAAAATGTTGTTTGTTTTTTTATGAAAAAACCCCGAAGCTTATCGCTCCGGGGTTATTGCATACATTCGCAATAAAAAAAGCCGCGGAGACATAAGGTCTCCGCGGCATATAAAAATGGTATCCCTCATGTTGTATTAGAACATGGGAACCTTCTTAAGCCGATGAAAGGAGACCGATATACATGCATAACGAACGCCAGATACAAATAATGTGTTATTTTTCATGTTTTATCGTCTCCTTTCCTGTCATATGCTGACATCATAACCAGTTTAGCCAATCATTGTCAAGCCCTTTTATTTGACGTTCTCCCAATGTGTCCACAGCTCTCGCGGATTAAGCTCATAGATTTCGTCTTCCCGGTACATAAATTGATGCATAATAAACTCTCTTCGGATTGTGGCAAAATCATCATGGTATTGCTTGATAAACTCGTTAATTTCTTTCTCTGGATACTTGCGTCCTGGCTCCAGTTGTTCGATCATATGCTCGAATGCGATCAACTTTTTCTTATACTGGGCAGGAATTTGGCGCAGACGGCCGTCCTTCGCAAAGAAATTGCGAATCACCGCTGCTTTTACATTTTCATTCACGGGTTCTGACATTTCCTTACCTCCTTCCTTGAAAATCAAATGAAGTGATGCCTCTGCATGCTGCTGGATAAAATAGCGGTTTTGGGCAAAATAAACCGTGTTCTTTTCACGTCGCTCTGTAATAAGTGCCGCCTCTCTAAGCTTGGCTGCATGGTGAGTGACCGTCGGCTGTGAAATGTTCAATTTTTCTGCCAGTGTCTGACCGTTCATCTCCCCTTCCGACAGCAGCAGCAAAATACGAAGCCGGGTCGGATCAGCCAATGCTTTGTGGTAGTTCACGATTTTCTCAAGCTGCATCTCTTCACTCCCCGGGGATTAAATAGTTATCCACCATCTAATTTCATGTTTATCTAATTTAATGTTTGTCTAATTATATATTCATCAAATGTCATGTGTCAATTCACATTTTTGTCAACCTTAAATCCCGGGTAAGCTGCTGGTTTTTGTCAGTAAATTACGATACGATGGTAAGTGAATTGTTTATAGTCAGAGGAGGAACAAACCATGCAAGACGTTATTATTATTGGAGCCGGCCCCTGCGGATTATCGGCCGCAATTGAATGCGAACGCAGAGGGCTGTCCACACGGATTATTGAAAAGCATTGCCTAGTGCATTCCATATTTCTATATCCGACTCATATGCAGTTTTTCAGTACGGCTGAGATGCTCGAAATTGGGGATATCCCTTTTCCTACTTCAAATGAAAAGCCATTCCGCTATGAGGCGCTAGCCTATTACAGGAAGGTGGCAGAACATTACGATCTTGCCATTTCACAGTATGAAGAAGCCCTGTCTCTTGAGCGTAAAGGAGATCAATCCTTTGTAGTCGAAACTGTTGACCGCACGGGAACCCATCATCAATATGAAGCCCGCAACGTGGTCATCTCGACAGGTTATTTTGATCATCCCAACTATATTGGCATACCGGGAGAAGATTTGGACAAAGTTACGCACTACTTCCGTGAGGCACATCCATATAGCGGTATGAAAGTTGCCATTATCGGAGGAAGCAACTCAGCCGTTGATGCAGCCATGGAACTGATTCGCGTCGGCGCCAAAATCGATATGGTCTATCGCGGCGAAACGGTGTCCGAGAATATCAAGCCATGGGTACGACCAGTGTTCGAAGCCATGGTACAGAAGGGCAAAATAACCGTCCATGTTCAGTCTCATGTTACGGAGATCTCACAGGACTCCGTTACTATTGAAAGCAAAGACGGTGAAATCAGCAAGGTGGATAATGATTTCGTCCTTGCCCTCACCGGCTTCCGTCCTGACCGCAAGCTGTTGTCTTCCTGTGGTGTTGAACTTGACGGCGACATGGAAAAGCCGCTCTATAATACATCAACGATGGAAAGCAATGTGCCCGGACTCTATGTCGCAGGTGTTATCGCATCGGGGCGCAACGCCAATGAAGTATTTATCGAGACAGGACGCGAGCACGGTGTCCGGATTGCCGAACATATCACCGCTACGAAGTAACACTTCCTGCATATGGATATTTTCTGACTGCAATAAGAATACTGCTGTATAGAGGGTATTTTTTGTCATTACTGAATGCGGGAGGCGAAGCGGGTTGGATATGACGTCATTGATATTGCTGATTCTGGCAGCACTGGGCATCATCAGCAGCAATACACCAATTACGATCGCTATGATTGTTCTGCTTCTGCTGCGGGTTCTTCATCTCCAGCAGCTATTTCCTTGGCTCGAAAAAAACGGACTGACTCTTGGCATTGTAATCTTGACCATTGGGGTGATGACGCCTCTGGCCAGTGGA
Source organism: Paenibacillus sp. J23TS9 (assembly GCF_018403225.1). Classification (NCBI taxonomy): domain Bacteria; kingdom Bacillati; phylum Bacillota; class Bacilli; order Caryophanales; family Paenibacillaceae; genus Paenibacillus; species Paenibacillus sp. J23TS9. The sequence continues at coordinate 2,497,535 of NZ_BOSG01000001.1, forward strand.
AAGATGAGCCTGCAGACCATTGGCGAATCGTTCTTGAATTGGAAATCACTGCTCGCTATTGTGATCGGAATGCTGGTCGCCTATCTTGGTGGTCGCGGAGCTTCACTCATGGCCGCAAACCCTACGATTGTAGCCGGTTTGCTGATCGGAACCGTTCTTGGTGTAGCTTTTTTCAAAGGTGTTCCAGTCGGTCCACTGATAGCGGCAGGAATTCTCTCCCTTATCATCGGCAGAGTATAATCAAATGCTCGTACTTGTTTTTTAACACGAAAGATCATCTAAACAAGCCAATTCCGATTGTCCATTCAAACAAAAAGAGGTTAGCAGGGAACATTCCGCTAACCTCTTATTTTGAATTGTATAAGTTCTCAAACCATGGCAAATGCTGTTACACTTCGAGATGCTGCACATTAAACAGTCTTGCGTAGCTGCCCTCCATCGCCATCAGCTCCGCATGGGTACCCTGTTCGGTAATCGTACCATGCTCCATCACAATAATCTGGTCTGCATGGGTAATCGTCGACAATCGGTGCGCAACAATCAATGTCGTACGATTGACGGACAGAGATTGCAATGCTTGCTGGATCAAATGCTCGGACTCCAGATCAAGCGCCGATGTGGCTTCGTCAAGAACGAGAATATCCGGATTTTTCAAAAACACGCGTGCGATCGCAATCCGCTGTTTTTGTCCTCCCGAGAGCTTGACGCCTCTTTCCCCAACCTCTGTATCATAACCTTGGGGCAGATTCATGATGAATTCATGGGCATTGGCTGCAGCCGCGGCCGCCTCTACCTTGGATGAATCCGCATCTGGATTTCCGATTAAGATATTATCCTTTACGGAGCCGCTGAAGAGAAAGTTATCCTGCAGCACCATCCCGACCGAACCGCGGACACTCTCCATCGTTAATTTCCGCACATCCTCGCCGTTAATGCGTACACTTCCCTGCTGGATATCATAAAACCGCGGAATCAGTGAGATCAGACTGGATTTGCCTCCACCGCTCATGCCAACAAAAGCTACCGTCTGTCCATGCTTAATCTCAAGATTTACATCCTTAAGCACCCAATCCCCATCGTTGTTATATTTGAACCATACTCCGTCAAAAGTGATATTGCGTGCAGGCGTATCCAGCTTTTTGGCATCCGCAGCATCCACAAAATCGTAAGGCTCGTTCATTAGCTCCATGACACGTTCCAGTGAAGCAGACGCCTGGGTTAATACGGTTGAGGAGTTGATCAGCCGTTTAAGCGGAGCATACAGCCTGTCCAAATAACCGAAAAATGCGATAAAGGTACCTAGTGTCAGACTATGATTGATAACGCGATAGCCACCATACCCGATTACAAGCAGTGGTGCAATATCTGTGAGTGTATTAATAATCGAGAAGGTCAGCGCATTCCAGCGGGTTGCAGCAAGCGCCTTGTTCAGAAAGTTCTGGTTAATATTTTTAAACTGCTGATGATCATGACGCTCGAGAGTAAAACTTCGAATTACTGAAATCCCCTGAATTCGTTCATGAAGATAAGCCTGAATCCCTGCCAGTGCCTGGGAGCGGTCTTTGGTCAGCTTCTTGAGCCTTTTGTACAGCATTTTAACGGCAATGGCGTAAAAAGGCAGAATCGCAATTGACACCAGCGTAAGAACGGGATTGAGATAGAACATGACTCCAAGGACAAACAGCAGCGTAAACATGTCCAGCCAGATATTCATCATGCCGACTTCCACGATGTTTTTCGTCTGCTCCACGTCATTAACAAAACGCGATATCGCTTCTCCGACCTTCGTATTCTGATAATACCGCAATGATAGGCGCTGCAAATGCGCATACAGCTTATTCCTCATATCGAACAGGATACGACTCGTAATGAGCTGGGCAAAATACTGCCTCAAGTATTCAACGGGTCCACGGATAATGACAAACAGAAACAATGCGCCGCCGAGAATTAAAAACAGCTGCGATGCCTGCTCCTGAACTGTCATTTTGGGATTCATGAGCAGATCATCGACGACATATTTCAGGATCATCGGCAGGGTGAGCGGAATCCCGAATTTCACCATCCCAATGATCAGAGTCAGGACAATCCACTTCGTATAGGGTTTAACAAATTGATAATATGCTTTCCAGTGACTCAATGCCTTGCACTTCCCCTTTCTTCTTCAAACACATGCCATTTGGCGGTAAATCTATATTACCCGAGTGAACAGCCGATTCACCCGGTTGACATTTCCTCCTTACAATGATTAGATATTTTTAAGTTACAACATCGTTCCATTGAACCATAAGCCATGTAACCAAAGACCCTGCCGCTATCGCAGGGAACTCAGGAGGCCCCAAATGCCAAAACAATTCGTTACGGAAGCGGTCATGCTAGCCATATACGGAGAACTGCTGCTGACTCCCGTGCCGGTTGAATATATGATACCGTATACCAGCCTGCTTGAGCTTTATGAATTTTTAGCAAGTGATGAGCCATTGATGAGCAACAACGAAGATGACAACCATGTAAAAGAGAAAATCAGGGAATTGGTAGATTATCTCGATGAGCCGCTAAATAAGAAGAAAATTCAAAAAGCTCTCAACATGCCATGGGCTAAAAGCCCGTATATTCTGATCGGAGAATCTACACGCGTTTCCGTGGTCAATGCCATGGATACTGCTCCATATGGTGAGTTTTTCGATCCTGTCGAAACCGAGCTGCTGCTTGTTTCCCAGCGGGAACAGGCACCTTTGCTTACGGATCAGCCGGAGCTGATTCACCGCATCATTGATGCCTCGGTACCTGTACAGGTATTTGATATTGATGACTTTCAGTTTGCTGTGGAAGCCGATAACTTTACCCATCATATTTAATCCTGGTTCACGGGAATCGTATACGCAGTCAAAAACTCCTTTCCTCATGGAAAGGAGTTTTTTGCGGCTTACACGGTTTGGAATTTAATCCGTAAATGATCGAAGACTGCTCAGAAGCGTCATGGAGAGCAGATCCACCGCTGACCATGGTTCTGTGAAAAAGCGAAGCGCCTTGTTTACATCCGCCTTAAATTCCAGCTCGCTTTGAAGCCCTTTCGCTTCATATAGCGCAATGACTAAAAATTCTTCATCCCCGCTGTTGTTCACCTTTTTGAATTCAGGGCCTGAAAACATCTTCAACAAAGTCATATCCTTCGCCGTCAGAGCGGTCTCCTCCCATAATTCCCTGCGGGCAGCGTCTTCCAGCGATTCTCCAGGTGTCATCGAACCGAGGGGAAGCCCCCATTCCTCAGCCCCCGCCCTCTGCTGCAGCAGCACTTCCTTGTCTTTATTCATCACAAGGATAGCTACCTGTATGGTGATTTTGGACGTTTTTTTAATGTATTGGCGGAAATCACGGTCCAAATGAGACAAGCTTCTCCCTCCTTCCGCAAACCATATTCTAAATTACCCGGCGTTCGAAGTTGTATTTCCCTGATCTTCCTCATAAATATATTCAATGTCGTCCTGGGATTCCAGGTAACGAACTACCAGGTCATAACCTCTCAAATACCACCCGTCCTGCTCCTCCATAAAAAAGATAATTCCTTCCAACTCTTCCTTAAGCAGTGGACGTTCAGGATCTTCTACCGATATGCCAAGCGAAAAACCGGGATGGAGTCCCCCACCCGAGCTGTATCGGGGAAAGAAGCGCAGCGCGCTGCCATTCTGCAGCCCCAGTTCCTTGATGTACCATTTTGCCGCGTCGTTACTGATCCGAAGTTTCATCAGGCTTCATTCCCTTCATCAATTTTGTGCGAGTCCAAAAATAATCTACATACAATATATCATAACATTAATCGATCAACTCCTGAAAATATAAATTGACATAGTTGTGAGGAGGGTGATAAAATTCTCTGCATACGAGGTCCAAATTCAAATTATTACCAAAGAAAGGGTGAGTAACGTGTTCAATTTCATTCATGATCAGTTTAACCAAACGACAATTGAATATCGGTGCAACCCTGCTGGTGGAATTGACTTTTGAAGCCTGGAAACAGACTTTGGAGCATTGAATATTAACCATTCCTGAGGCGCGGGTTGTTATCATCAACCGTGCGTATGATATATGTTAAGGATTGCAAGGCATATCGTCCGAATACACGGGCGATATGCCTTTTTTTAATTTCTTTGTACTCCGCAGCATTTACCGGGATTGACCCAACAAGAGAGGAAGTGAAAGTATTGTTTTCCGTACTTAAAAACCTGGGCTGGTTCTTCCGCCAGGAAAAGAAGCGCTATTTGATCGGTCTGTTCATGCTGATTATCTGCGGAATTGGTGAGCTGTTCCCACCCCGGCTGCTTGGAAACGCTATTGACGAAATCGTCCGCGGCTCCATCACCTGGGCTTCACTCACAAAATACATTAGTCTCATCATCGTGACTCTAATCCTGATCTACATCTTCACGTACATATGGATGCACAAACTGTTTGGAGGTGCGAACCTGGTGGAACGCATCCTGCGCTCCCGTTATATGAATCAACTGCTGCGCATGACTCCACCGTTTTTTGAACGGAACCGTACCGGTGACCTTATGGCCCGGGCGACCAATGACCTGCGCGCCGTAGCCAATACAGCCGGATTCGGCATGCTTGTTATGACCGATTCAACAGCCTATCTGACCGTGATCCTGTTCGCGATGGGATTTCTCATCAGCTGGAAGCTGACGCTCGCAGCCATCCTTCCACTGCCTTTCATAGCACTGGCCATGAAAATCTACGGCAAGATGGTTCATGAACGCTATACAGAAGCACAGGACGCCTTCGGTGATATGAATGACCAGGTACTGGAATCGGTAGCAGGTGTGCGCGTCATCCGTGCCTATGTTCAGGAAAGATCCGATGAGCGCCGTTTTCAGGATATTGCAGATGATGTATACCGCAAAAATATGCGGGTTGCCAAAATGGATGCGCTGTTCGAGCCAACCATCCGGCTCTGTGTAGGCCTCAGTTATGTCATTGGCCTGGCCTTTGGCGTTTATCTTGTATTCAAGAACCAGATTACCTTGGGAGATCTCGTATCGTTCAATATGTACCTAGGGATGATGATTTGGCCAATGTTCGCCATTGGCGAGCTGATTAACGTCATGCAGCGCGGCAGCGCTTCTCTGGACCGTGTGGATGAGACCTTATCCGTCGTTCCCGATGTAGAGGATGTACCGCATCCATCTCACGTGGATTCACCGGATACCATTTCTTTAAAAGATGTCACTTTCCGTTATCCTACCTCCACGGTTGATAACCTGAAGCATGTAAACTTGAACCTGCGCCGCGGGCAAACGCTGGGTGTTGTTGGACGTACGGGCAGCGGCAAATCAACACTGCTGAAGCAGCTGCTTCATGAATATCCAACGGGTACCGGTGAGATTCTCATCTCCAATACCCCCATTGAACTGATAGCCAAGGATCGGCTGCACAGTTGGGTCGGATATGTACCGCAGGAGCAAATCCTGTTCTCCAAATCCGTCCGTGAAAATATCCAGTTCGGCAAGCATCAAGCGGGCGATGAAGTTATTATGCAGGCCATTTCCACCGCTGCATTCGATAAGGATCTGCATACACTCTCTGACGGACTCGATACTCTCGTTGGTGAAAAAGGCGTGTCCCTGTCAGGTGGTCAAAAGCAGCGCGTATCGCTCGCACGGGCATTCATATCCGATCCGGACATTTTGATCCTGGACGATGCCCTTTCTGCTGTTGACGCACGGACCGAAGCACGCATTGTTGATAACATCCGTGAGCACCGTTCCGGAAAAACCACGCTGATCTCGACCCATCGTCTTTCCGCCATTGAACATGCGGACTGGATTGTGGTGCTGGATGAAGGAAGCATCATCGAAGAAGGTACCCACGCTGAGCTGCTGGCCAGAGGTGGATGGTACCGAGAACAATTTGAACGCCAGCAGGTCGAAAACAATCTGACGAGCGAGGAGGAATCATCCTATGACTCCTAATCCCAGGACGGGAAAGCGTCTGTTTCAATACGCTCTTACCGCCAAAGGCATTTTCATTGCCGCCTTCATCGCCCTCGCCATCGGCGTAGGCGCAGAACTGGCCGGACCTTTTATAGCCAAGAGCATGATCGATGATCATATGCTCGGTATCGAACGGCCTTATTTTGAATCAACATCGGCTGAGCAAGCCGCCGAATATAACGGGCATTACTACAAGCGGGGCGACCGCTTTGATGCTGACGAGAGCAAGGGTTCCCAGATTCAGCTCCTGCAATCCGGTCGCAGCTTTTATTTTATCGATCAGGCTGTGGCAGAGCCTCAAGGTGAACGAACCTTTTCGGACGGCCAAATGACGATCAAGTACGGCGACAAAGTATCACAGTATCCTGCACAGAAACTGTCAGCCACCGATCTATATTCCTTTTACAAACCGGAAATCCCGGGGATTTTAAAGCTGGTCGGTTTGTATTGTATCTTCCTGATCATCAGCATTTTCACAGAATTCGGCAAAACCTACTGGCTTCAATCTTCGGCCAATAAGGTTATTCAAAAACTTAGAAATGATGTGTATGCGCATATGCAGCGACTGCCGGTATATTTCTTCGACACGCTGCCTGCCGGTAAGGTCGTTTCCCGGATTACCAATGATACGGAAGCGGTCAAGGATCTTTTTGTAGCTGTTCTCGCCAATTTCAGCTCCGGGGTCATTTATATAACAGGCGTTTATATTGCCCTCTTCCTGCTGGATCTGCGGCTCGGACTGGTCTGCTTGTTTATCGTCCCGCTGTTGATTGCCTGGATCATCTTCTACCGGAAGTTCGCTACCAAATACAATACGATCATCCGGTCGCGCCTTAGTGAGATCAATGCAATTATCAATGAGTCCATTCAGGGAATGTCTATCATCCGCGTTTTCCGCCGGCAGAAGCAGACCCGGGAAGAATTCGAAACCTTGAATGATGATTATATGAAGCATCAGAACAAAATGCTGAATCTGAACGCATTTACTACACATAATCTGGTTAATGTGCTCCGCAGTTTTTCTTTTGCGGTCATACTCGCTTACTTCGGCTTTGGTTCGCTTTCAGGCGGAACTGCGGTATCCCTTGGTGTCTTATACGCCTTTGTGGATGTTCTCGGCCGTCTGTTTCAGCCCATCACCGGTATGGTGAATCAGCTGGCAGCACTGGATTCCTCGATGGTATCCGCAGGACGCGTCTTCACGCTCATGGATGAGCCTGGTGAAGACGTAACCGATGGCACGATGCCGCGTTACAAGGGAAATGTCGAGTTCAAAAACGTATCCTTTGCTTATAAGAAGGAAAACTATGTGCTGAAAAATATCAATTTTGAAGCGAAGCAAGGACAGACGGTCGCGCTTGTAGGCCACACGGGTTCAGGCAAAAGCTCGATCATCAATCTGCTGTTCCGTTTCTATGACCCGCAAAAAGGAACCATCACTATCGACGGCCAGGATGTCACGGATCTTCCGAAGCAATGGATCCGCCATCATATGGGTATCGTGCTGCAGGATCCTTACCTGTTCACGGGCACCATCGCCTCAAACGTAAGTCTCGGCGACGAGAAAATATCACGGGAGCAGATTGAAAAAGCACTCCGCGATGTAGGTGCACAGCGGATTCTCGCCCATCTGCCCAAAGGATTCGACGAGCCTGTGGTTGAGAAGGGAAGCACTTTGTCTGCAGGACAGCGGCAGTTGATTTCCTTCGCACGTGCCCTGGCTTACGATCCTGCAATTCTGATCCTTGATGAAGCGACAGCCAATATCGATACGGAAACAGAAAGTCTGATTCAATCCGCCCTTGAGGTGTTGAAAAAAGGCCGGACGACGTTTATCATTGCACACCGCTTATCTACCATCCGCAGTGCTGATCAGATTCTCGTTCTGCATCGCGGCGAAATCGTCGAGCGTGGTACACATGATGAGCTCATGCAGCATGGTGGTCGCTATTATCAAATGTATCAGCTGCAATCAGGTTCCTCGGAGACAATTGATAAGGCTCAAACACAGACAATAACGCCTTCTCTTGCTTAATCCCTATGATCAATAATAGATGAGAACCAGATATAATAAGACCCGTAAGATAGACACTTTACAAAAGTGACTCTCTTACGGGTCTTTTCTATTTATAGAACGATGCGTTTACAAGCGGCACCTCAGGATCGAACCCTGAAATATTAATTCTCGCCGGTCAAAGCACGCAGCAGATCCAGTGCCTCCACATGATCAGGCTCCAGAACCAGCGCCTCGCGTGTATATGCTATTGCTAATTCGAGTTGATCGAGCTCATAACTGCAAATGGCGAGGCAGTAGAGAACCGTCGGAACAGGTTCATCTTCATCCGCTTCAAGGGATGCCTCCAGAAAATGCTTCGAATCCTCATACATGTCCATTTCAAAAAGCAGAAGTCCAGCATCCAGAGCCAGATCATAGCGCTGCTCCATGATATAGTAAGCAGACCACATCTTGTGTATTCCCCGCTGAATATCGAGCATTTCTTCGTCATTTGCCTCAGGCAGTAGAGCTGAAATTTGCTTTGCGCTCTGAATAAAAAACTCCGCGTCATATCCGCCCAGCCGCCAAAATGCGAGAATTTGCTGCAGTCCCATCGTATCCAGAAGAGGATCTACCCATTCCTTCATACTGAAGAAATCATCCGGCCCGAAACGCTCGATAAAGCTCCGGTATGCCAGCCTGGAATTCGTGTAGCTCATAGGTGCTTCCATCATAAAGAAACAGCCTACGTTTAAATTTTTATAGTGATGCGTTGTGAATAAAGTATGTGCCCCCTTCTCTTCCAACACATGCTGTATGGCATGATAATTAGCCGTGAAAGAAAAGCTTCCATGAATGATTAACTCAGGAGGCTCTGCAAATTTAAAGTTATCCAGACGGTGATCGCCTTTATCCGCCGTAATAAGCATAAATCCTGCCTCAGACAGCTGGTTCAGCCGTTCTAAGCAAGTCAGTCCTGCCACAGGGAACAGAATATGCGAATCCTCCAGCTCTTGCTGATATAGTGCAATCACATCACGATACGGGTATGATTCTTCTTCGTATTCGGGCGCACGGCGGTACTCATATTCTAGCTTCATTTGCTGCAGAGCTTCCGACGCTGTAAGGTTTTCCGATGTATCCGGTGTTTCGACGATAACATCGCAATCAAAAATATGGCCTTCACCAACATAAATCAGCTCTTGCGGGATACCGTCAAAAAAATAGTTTGCGATAATTAACAAGGGCTGCTTTAAATCTCCCTGTCGTATCGTTGTACCTGACACCGTCAGATTCAGCTCCGTGTCATTCACCGCATCAAAGCGCGCGAAATCCAGCATCCCCTGCTGGATATAGCTCTGCAAAGCGGGATGCTGCTCCCAGCTCTTTACATTTTTTATAGGCAAATCGGTCATCACATATCGAAATGGAGGAAGTGGAATTCCCGCATAATCACGCATCTCGCATAATTGATGCAGCACATGAAACGCGAGGCGTCCCGCGCCTGCCCCCAGCTCCAGGATCGTAACGGGTTCAGAAATATGGCCCTTTCCGGCCCGATCTTGCAGAAATCCAAAGATCATTTCCGCATAAGCTGTGCCAATCATCGGGTTGCTCGTAATATATTGCGGAACCTGATCATTATTCCATGCCTTTAATCCTAGATCTTCGTAATACATCCGCTGCAAATCCCAGATGGGTGCTTCACTGAAACGGAAACGCTGTTGTCTATTTTCTGTCATTCACTATAAACCTGCTCTCTTCTATCGATATCGTCAGGGATTATCGTACCACATATGCTGCCTGTACCAAAACCTGCAAATATGAAATCTTGAAAGTCTTTGTGCATTTTTACCGCATCAACATTACCCGGTCCATTCCACATTCATCTCAGCAGAAGCCTGTTGCTTTGCGCGCTGAAGCGGAATCCGGATGGACACCGTGGTGCCAATGCCATGTCTGCTATGCAGCTGAACACCGTACTCCTTTCCGAAATAGAGCTTAATACGTTCATTCACGTTGCGGATTCCATATCCTCTTCCTCTGCCGGAACCCTTTGTCGTACCGGGATTATTCATAGCTGAAATCACCTGCTTCAGAATGTCTTGGCTCATTCCGTTACCGTCATCCATAATCTCAAACAAAATTGAATCGCCCGCTTCTTCTAGTCGACCGCACACGCGGATATATATCCGATCCCCACACCAGGCATGCTGCAGCGCATTTTCCAGAAACGGCTGAAGAATCAGCTTTACGGTTACAAAATTGACGATGCTTGGATCAATGTTGAACTCCACATCCATACGTTCTCCATATTTCACCTTCTGAATATCAATATAAGCCTGCGTCTGTTCCAGTTCTTTATGAATAGCAATAATGGTATGTCCTTCATTCAGCGATAAACGGTAAAACTTAGCCAGGTTCATAACCATCTGATGCTGCTTGTCCACCTGTCCAAACTTGGCCAGCCGGCTGATCGAAGACAAGGTATTATACAAAAAGTGCGGATTGATCTGAGCCTGAAGCGTCTCCAGCTCTGCCTCCTTTTTCTTCAGATTCGTCATATATACTTCTTCAATCAAATGTTCGGTATGTTCACCAAGCTTGTTGAGCGAAGCGGCAATCATCGTGAATTCATCGTTTCCTTTGTAATGCACCCGTTTATGAAAATCTCCCTGCTGAAATAAATTAAGCACAGAGACCACTTTGGATACTCGTTTGGAAAAGAAACGCGATACACCCAAAGCTACCAGAAGAATCACCACAAAGCTTGCCAGACAGATCACTAGCGTAAGTATATTAACTTTCCGGGTCTCATGCTGAATGATTGTATTGGGTATTAATGCGGTAAGCTTCCAATTCAGTTTAGGCAGCTGTTCGCTGAGGACTGTATACCGGGAGACATCCATTAGCTTGTAATCCGATTGTATGTCCGGCACATGTTCCCCGGAGCCATAGAGGATCCGGTTATTTTCATCCATAATCAACAGCATGCTGCCGCTGCCAACTTTATCAATGTCCACACTCTGGAAAATTTCAGATAAATATACGCTGATTCTCATAAATCCGATCGTTTCAAGCTTCGTCGGATTTCTCGTATCCACCAACCTTCGCAGAAGCGATATTCTTCCAAATCTGCTGTCATCCTCCACCTGCTGCCATACCATGGTTTTTCCGTAGTTCTCTTCTGGAAAAGCCTTGTACCAGGATTTGTCCACGATCCGGCGCAAATGGAACAACCCCCAGTGCTTGCCTTTCGCCAAGGCATCTGACATCGAATCATCGTTGTTGTAGATTTCCGGCAGTGTTTCATTTTTCAAAAACACACTCATCCATACTTTCCGGTTCGTTGAATCGACCGTTTGCCTGAATTTCGGAATCAGCAGCTTGGTCGTCGTCTGGTAACTGACCCAGCCTTCCTCATATCGCATAATTTCAAGTGGCATACTCTCATCAAAATATAGAATATCCGAAAGACGCTGGGTATCCTCCAGCTTGTAGTTGATATTGTCGCGGATCTGCGTCAATGTTCCGGTCAGATTCGTATTCATTTGCTTCCCATAGAGATCAACAAGTATGGCATTGGCCATGTAACCAAAAATGAAGATCGGAACAATGATCAGAATCAGGTAGGAAATAAACAGCTTCATGCCGAAGGGCAAGAACATTGGCTTGTTGGGATTCATCCGGTTGTACTTGTCCATAACTACATTTTTCTCCTGAATTCGCCTGGTGTCATACCGAATACCTCTTTAAACTGACGGCTGAAGTACGGCATATAACGATATCCAACCTGGTCAGCAACTTCATATATTTTAATCCGCGGATCCCTTAGCAATTCACCCGCTTTTTCCATTCGCATGGTGATAACATATTCGCTGAAATTGGTTCCTGTAACCTCCTTGAATAAGGAGCCCAGATAATTGGGAGAAAAGGACAGATAGTCGGCAACTTCTTTGAGTGTGACATTTTCGTGTATCTGCTGCTTCACATAACGAATCATTTCCTCTACGAGCTTGGCACTTTTCTTCTGTCTTTTATTCTGGATGATTTCAGCGGCACTGAACAGCCGGTATCTTAGCCATGAGCGGATATCATCTATAGTTTCATATTTCAGCATGATATCCGGTTTACTTAGTCCGTCATGCTGCAAGGCTTGGAACATATTCTCACTGATGGATTTGAGCTGGCCTTCCAGCCTCATCCAAATATTCATGACATAGAATTGAATCTGAGCCTTGGTGCGCATCCCCGCCGCCATCATAAACAAACGGTCCACTTCGTCACTGATCTTGACCAGATCATAATGAAGTACAGCATTTAGTAGCTGTTCCAGCGGAATATCCGTGTCCACCCTTTCTTCAACGTCTTCAAAGATAAGCTTATGATGGTCAATCACTTTTCCTTTGCCGAGGATCAGCTTATAATCCAGTGCTGTCAGAGCCTCCACGTAAGACTCCCGGAGTGCAACCAAATGCTCAGCTCTGCCCCCAAGACCAACGGTCACAGAGAATGGATGGAGTTCATGAAGATGATGGATCACAGACTCCAAGTCCGGATCCTGCATTCCACTCTCAATGAGGAGAAAAATCCGTTGGTTTGATGTTCTGCACACATGATGGATTCCCTCAGCTTCAAACATAGGTAAAGCCGATTCATAAAACCTATTAAACCATTCCTGCTTCAAATGCTCCGGTAGTGGATCCAGCTTCCAGCTCAAATCATCAATTTCTATTGCGGCGGCTCGGGCCGGCCAGCTTACATTTTTCAAACCATAATGCTCCAGAAGAATGTTGGAGGTTTCATCGGTGACACCCCCTTCAAGAAGCTGAAGCAGATACTCATTTTTGGCTATGACTCTATAGGCTTGCTCAGTTTTCTCCCGTTGTCTTTCTCCGTCCAGCTCCAAAACAATTTTCTTTAAAGCATCAATCAGTTCCGAATCATCCATAGGCTTCAAAACATAGCTGTACGCGTTCAGCGAAATGGCCTGCTTCACATAGTTAAAATCCTGATAACCGCTTACAAAAATGACTTTAATGCCGCCATACAGCTCCTTCGCCTTCTTCACAAGCTCAAGCCCTGACATGCTGGGCATATGTACATCCGTTACTAACACATCTATCGCTTCTCTGTCCAAAGCGTTCATTGCTTCAAAACCGTTATTGACGGCATCAACGACTTCCAGGCCCAGTTCCGTCCAAGGGATGAAGGTCCTCATTCCCTCCAGATCGAGGATTTCATCATCTACAATCAGTGTTTTATACATGAAATCATCTCCTGACCGAATATTAAACTGTCTCATGCACAGTACATGGAATTCGCCTCATAAAGGCATGAGCCGTCCCTTAGGCCGGGACGGCTTATGCTCGATGTACCTTAATTATACCATTTTTTGTTATTTATCACCGATTTTTTTCAGGTTATCCTGCCATTTCTCTGTTTTGAATGCCAGCAGTTTGTCATAACCTACAGCCATTGCATCCTTTTCTGCTTTATCCAGAATGGACAGTACTTCTTCGTCATTCTTGGCATACAAGGCTTTCGCTCTCGATTCAGAAAAGATCTCATCCACACTTTGCTGGATAATACCTTCTTCGGTATCCGGCATTGGATTCAGGTTTACAAACTGTGTTGCATTGTACTGCGTTTTCCATGTGATGGATGATTGATAACGGCTCTCCCAGTTTTGTTTTTCGGCCGGAAGCGTTTTTTCGAATTTCATTTTGGATTTATCAATATATACCGTATTACCGTTCCATTGCAGGTTGACTGTTGCGTCCATGATTTTGCTGCGTCTTTCCACATCATTAATGTACGTATCGGTAAATTTCGGATATCCTTCTTCATCGGTACCATTCCACAGAATACCTTCAGGCCCCCACATAATGACGCGGCTTCCTTCTTCTCCTGTCAGCCAATCCAGAAAAGCGAAGATTTTTTCAGGATCCTTGGCTGATTTCGTAATCAGAGCCACGTTCCAACCCAGTTGGTTGTAGCTTCCTGTCCAAATTTTATTTTTGTCGAGGCCTTCCTTATGAAACGGCCAAACCATCTCGTAGCCGGCGGTTGGATCCTTTTTCTTCAGTTCCACATCGCCTTTACTGCCATATTCTGTTGGACTTGCGCCAGCAGCGATGGCGAAACGTCCCGTATATGCTTTCTCAAGCACCTGATCTTTTGTTTGTGTCAAAGCATCCTGTGCCATAAGCTTCTCGCGGAACAACTTCGAAGCGAACTGCATCGATTCACGATAGACCGAATCCTGGAAAATCGAAGTCAGCTTGTCACCGGTTGGTACGGCTCTTTCTCTCAGATATACCGGAGAATGATCTTCACCGAAAGCACTGTACAGAATATCCAGACCCTGGCCATCCTTCGCCAGATCCGGTTCAAACGGTACAACATTCGGATACTTAGCCTTGACTGCTTTCAGATAATTGTATAAATCATCGGTAGTTTCAAGCTTCGGCGAACCGAGCTCCTTATACATTTTGCTGTTCATGAGATAGCCTGCATTCCCTGCCGGCTGGGAGGTATACCAGTTCGGGAACTGATACAGCTTGCCATCGCTCGAACGGAGCATATTTAATGTTGAATCCCCCGCCCATTTTTTTAGATTCGGATATTTGTCGAGATATTCGTCATACGAAACCAGCATACCTGCAGCACGCAGACGCTCAACATCTGTGCCGCGGTCTGTCCAGATCACATCCGGAAGCTCCTTGGAAGCAATCATTGTGTTCAGCTTTTGCGCAGCGTTGCCGCCGGAATTAACAGCCGTAATATTCACTTTCTTTTGGTCTTGAATCCATTTACTTGCTTCATCCGCACCCCAGGCTGGCATGGTGTACCAGTCATAGTGGCCGTAGAAGGTAAAATCGAGCGGTGAGCTGCCAAGCTCAAATTTCTCGGAGCCTTCGCCTTCCTTATTTTCCTTTGTTTCTTCTACTTTCGTAGTGTTGTTGTTCGAACCCTCGGCTGTCTTGCTGTTATTGTCGCTTTTGCTTCCGCAGCCTGAAAGGACAGTTGCTGTTGCACACAAAAACACAAGTGACACAATCAGCGATCTTCTCCAATTTTTCATACAAGATAACCCCTTTTCCCCATCATTCAATTTATATCAGGATTCTGCAAGATTCCGATTGCGATTTTGCACAATCCTGATGTTTAAAGCAAAAGCTCTAAACGCTACTCTTTGAGTGATCCTACCAGCACACCTTTGACAAAATACTTCTGTACAAAGGGATAGACCGCAATAATAGGCAGTGTCGCAACCATCATGGTAGCCATCGACAATGACTTGGTAGTAACGCTCTTCATAGCCGACATCCGGCTTTGCGCAGCCGAATCCAGCTTGGACATCTGCTCGGTCATAATGTTCGTGCTCAGAATCTGCTGCAGCATGGACTGGATAGGCAGCAGTTTTTCATTGGTGATGTAGATACTAGGGAGGAACCATTCATTCCAATGTGCAACAGCCGTAAATAAACCCAGCGTTGCAATAACCGGACCGGACAGCGGCATAAT
This sequence comes from Paenibacillus sp. J23TS9, assembly GCF_018403225.1. NCBI lineage: Bacteria > Bacillati > Bacillota > Bacilli > Caryophanales > Paenibacillaceae > Paenibacillus > Paenibacillus sp. J23TS9. Next base: position 2,513,051 of record NZ_BOSG01000001.1, read on the forward strand.
GATCCGAAAAAAAGTGGACCAGTTGCCACAGCCGTCGATTTTGGCTGATTCCTCCAGGCCGTCAGGCAGCCCGAGAAAGAAGGTCCTGAATATGATCATGTTCCACACGCTGATCAAACTCGGGATGATGAATACCCAGAAGGAGTTCATGAGTCCGAGACCGCGCACGACCAGGAATGTAGGGATCAAACCGCCGCCAAAGTACATCGTAACAATACACATCAACATGTAATATTTACGGCCGATCAGCTCTTTTTTCGTCATCCCATAAGCGAAAATCGCTGTACACAGAACGGAAAGTATCGTTCCCACCACGGTTCTCATCACACTGATGGAAAAGGCGTTCAGAATTCGGGTATCCCGGAAAACAACGTAATAATTCTCCAGAGACCATTTCCGCGGCCAGAAGGTAATTCCTCCAAGTGCCGTGTCCATCCCTTCATTCAGTGAAACGACAAGTCCGTTCCAGAATGGATAAAAAGTGCTGAAGCCCAGCAATATCAGAAAGACATATACAAAAATGCTGAACACTCGATCGCCAAAGCTTTTACTATGCATCCTATTGCAGCCTCCCTGTCATCTCCCATGTCGTCAAAATTATGGATTCTACCACAGACTGTTACCTGATCTGCGCGCAAACATATTGGCGAATGTCAGCAGCCCGACACTGATTACGGCCTTGAATAATCCGACCGCTGTCGCGTATGAGAACCGCTGGTTCGTAATACCCACCCTGTAAACATAGGTATCGATGACATTAGCCACATCCCTCAGTACCGGATTCGAACCCAGCAGGAGAATGTCTTCAAAGCCCGCACTCAGGAGATTGCCGATAGCCAGAATCATGAAGATCGCAACCACAGGTAAGATGGAAGGAATTGTAATCATAAATATTTGTTTGATTCGTCCCGCTCCGTCCATCGCTGCCGCTTCATACAGACTTGGATTGACGCCTGCGATGGCAGCCAGATACACAATGGAGCCGAAGCCAATTTCTTTCCACACGCTTGTAGATACAATAATGCCCCAGAAATACTCAGCCTGGCCAAGGAATCCGATCGGCTCCTTGATCAAATGCAGCTTTTGCAGTAAAATGTTCAAGCTTCCGTTATCTGTCGACAGAATTGACATGGTAAAACCGGCGACAATAACCCAGGACAGAAAATGCGGAAGATAGCTGACCGTCTGGATAACCCGTTTGAACACCATATGTCTCACTTCATTCAACATCAGCGCGAGAACAATCGGTGCCGGAAATCCGATACAGAACTTCAGCAAACTGATGATGATCGTGTTACGGATAATGGGCCAAAATTCAGGTGAGTGGAAAAACATGCTGAAATGCTTGAAACCCACCCAAGGGCTCGCCCAAAACCCGTTAAAAATGCTGTAATCCTGAAAAGCCATTAATACACCATACATCGGTATGTAGGCAAAAACAAAAATTAATAACAGTGCCGGTATAACCATCAGTTGGATATCCCACTGCTTGACCATCCGGTATGCGACTCCCCGCTTTTTCTTTACGTTCTCCACTTTTGTTATCGTTGCGAGCTGCGCCATATGCTTCCCCCCTCAGCTATTATTGTAATCGTTTGCAATAAAGGAATACTATTTGCCTGGTCAACGAAATCTGATACTTTTAACAGATGCTGCACAATAATATAAAAAAGCCCTTTCCCCCAGAAACCGGAGAAAGGGCTCTTTTTGATATGCTACTTGAGTAAAGTTTTATCTATCCCGGGGATTGAAATCGGAGGTCCGTTCTCGCCGGGGGTTCTTTTTACACTTACCTTATATTTGCTATCGAGATAAAATGAAGCTTTTGCGGTTGAAATAACCTGCGGATACATCTTTCCCGGTTCCGGTGTCGTGAAATGATAGTATGCTACAGCCTTTTGCCCCGAAAGAAAGTCAATGCGGTCAACCGAGATACCGTAGCCTGGATTTGGCATGCCGGACTTTGAAATTACGATTTTATTGACTTGATCATCGATCTTTTCCATTTGGACGGAAACCTCATCTTCCGATTCACCCGGATCCTGCTGCCCGTTATGCTTTTGGATATACTGAAGAGCATCATACGTCATTTCAGCTGCCTCCATACGAGTCATGTTTTGTTTGGGATAAAAACGATTCTGCCCGTCCAGCCCGGCAATACCTGACAGCAGCAAAAATTGCACCGCCGTTTTTGTCTCAGGCTGTATTTGGTCGCCATCCGCCACTGGCATCAGCATTTGTACGGATGGATACGTTCCTGCTGTCGCCGTTACCGCTTTATACAGCAAAAGAGCAAATTGCTCTCTCGTTAGCTTGGCATTCCAATCCTTGATAGAACCAACAGGCAGGCCATTGTCCTGCGCGATGACTGCTGCTTTGGCGTACCAAGCATCGGGCGGTATATTATCGGCTTCGGATTTTCCGTTCACAGCCTTAAAATCCATTGCTTTCACAAGGATCTGAACGCCCTGTGCGGCCGTCAATTTGTCCGCTGGGGCAAATCTATCCGCGGACACGCCCTGTATAATGCCTTTGTTTTGCAGCTCTGCTGCTATTTTTTCCTGGCGGGTATCCTTAATATCTGAAAAAGCATAAGCCGATGTCGCAGCTGCAAGCGAGCAGGTTACCAACAATGCCACGGCTGTTTTTTTCATGTATCGCATAAACGATCACCTCCACTTTCTCAGACGGGGACGATCTTGTAAATGTTTCATATTATTGGCAAAAGAGCAGTTGCTCATTCTCCAATTAAGCATTCGTATGCGTGCCAGCCTTTTCCGCTTCCAGGTCCAGTCCGAGCTTCTTATACAAATCATTCGTATATTTCTGCAGCTTGCGTTCCAGATCCTGCGCCTGCTGCTTGAAGCTGGTGAGCTCCCGTATCATTCTTGACCGGCCTGCAGGACTAAAGGTTTCCTGGATACGCTCCTTAAAATAATCGTGAACGATATAATTCCTCTGTTTCCAAACCTCTTTCAGGAGTATTGTCTCTTCCTCTGAGAAAGGGAAATGATGCTGAATTTCATTTACCAGCTGGCCAAGCGAGTTGCTCAGCTTCTGATGATACAGATCGGCAAGATCTTCCTCTGTCGGAACCTTTCCCTGTGAGATCTTCATCAGCATTAACAAGTTGACAAGCTGCTGCTCGAGCGCCTGTGAATAGTATACAGCGAGTCCGAAATAAGCAAATAATTCTTTGGAATGTTCGCTATCCAAGAGCCGTGTCTGTTTCATCATACCCTCCTACCCATATCCGTGATGAGATCGTATAGTTCCATGTTAAAGGATGTACATCCAATCATCAACCAGCAATGTTATATAGGTACTCATCCACATCCATTGCAGGCTCGAAGAAACTAGGTTCGGGCATCTCTTCGAACTGAAATAAACATGTAAATAAGGTACAGCAATAGAATATACACAAGACCATATCCAATAGCTCCCCAAACTTGTTCAGGCGTAAAAACCGTGCTGTTTATCAAACCGTCCATGATAGGCGATACCGGAGGCAGGATCCATCGTATCCAAGCAAACGGGAAAGGGAGCCGCGCGATAATGGATTTGGCTCCAAGCGATACAATGACCACAATCAGCATAATCGCGATTGCCCGTGCACCATTTGGCATCCATGCAGTTTGGAAAAAAAGCGATAGCATGAAACCCAGTATGCCCAAAATCACATGTCCGCATATGGCCATTAGGAGCTCGTTAAGATAGACGGGTCTATTAAACATATGCGTTAAAATCGGAAAGACTATAAAGATAACCGTCAATAAAATCACAGGAATGAGGAGCGCCAGAATCTGGCTGAAAAGGTACTTTTTCATGCTACCAATATGTATGATGTGCAATTGCTCCTGCTGCGGACTGCCGTGATTCAGGAAGGTTAAGCCCAGCCAAGCTGCACCGATAAACAAAAATACAGAAGTGACCGCGTAGCTGTCCATTACGGGATTCGGTTTGTATGAATAAAGCAAAAACATAGCGATCAAGGTTGCAGCGAGCGGTGCAAAATAAGCATGCTTCCGGGTATAGCTTTTCAGTAAAAAGCGGACCAATGCTATCACTAAACCTGATCTCCTTTCTCAGAGGCAGCAGGCTGCAGCCATTCTCCTAGTGGAATGTTCATTCCCATGTTTGGAATCACCGACACGATCGAACCGCCGCAATCTAGAATTTGTCGTAATAACAAGTCAGCTGCTTCGGACCGTACCTCAAGCTCACAGCTATCTGATCTGACTGCCAGATCGACCATTCCCGGATGCTCGGATATTCGTTTTACCGCATTTGAATCGAGACCCCGTATGACAATTTGGGTGGTAGTTCCCGCTTCAAGATGCTTTTCCAATGTTTCTTTGATAATCTGCCCATTCTTCATCAGCAGCACACGGTCAGCAATCTGCTCAATCAGCTTGGGCTCATGAACCGACATGACAATCGCTGTACCGCCGCTTTTCAAACCAATCAGAATATTTACCAGATTTTCCTGTGCCTTCATATCCAGCCCCGACAAAGGCTCGTCCAGCAGAAGCAGATCAGGACTACCCATCATCGCCTGGATTAAATTGATCTTTTGCAGCATGCCCTTCGAGAACTGTCTCATCCGGACATGCGCAAAGCTTTCCATACCAAGCTGACTCAAAAAGCCTCTCAGCTCATTCTCTGCCAATGCCTTTTCCATCCCGCGAACTTCTGCACTACTAAGCAAAAACTCCCAGGGAGTAAAGATAAGCGGAGGGAATCTTTCCGGAACATAGCCGGTAACCAGTCTTCTGCCGCTTACCCATCGTGTACCGCTTGTAGGGTGGGTAAGGCCAGCCAGCATCCGCAGAAGTGTGCTTTTGCCTGAGCCGTTCTTGCCTACTAAGGCGGTACATTCTCCTTTACATACTTTAAGCGAAATATCCTGCAGTACTTTACGCCTGCCATATACTTTAGCGGCGTCCTGCATGACCATCAGTTCCGCAGATGCTCCATTTTCCATACCTGCAATCGCCAAGCCCGAATGCTCCTCTCCGGATTAATCCAAGTTTACATACGGTCAGGTGTCTGAAGTCCCAGCAGCTGCAAAGTTCGTGTTAAAGAAAGACCTGCCAGGCGTGTCAACTGCAATCTTGCAGATCGGGTCGACACTTCATCGGTGACAATTCTTTCCTTATTATAGAATTGATTGAAGGACTGCGCCACATCCAGAGCATAACGTGCCAGAACGGAAGGCTCATTATTTCGGATACCACGCAGCAATTGCTCAGGGAATCTCGTCAGCAGCTTCAAAAGCTCCCAGCCTGAATCCCCGAGTACATCAACGTTAGTGGATATCACCGCTGCAGCATCCTCTGCCGCCGCTTGTTCTAGAGCCGAACCCTTAGCGAGCACGCTTTGTGTTCTGGCATAGGTGTATTGTACATACGGACCTGTTTCACCGTCAAAATTCAGGGCGTCTTCCAACGAGAAATCCACTTCATTCACACGGTTATTCTTCAGGTCACCGAAAATAATAGCACCTATTCCTACTGCTTCCGCTACCTTCTCTTTATTTTCAAGCTCCGGATTCTTTTCATCAATAATGCTCTTGGCCCGAGCTATTGCCTCGTCCAGCACTTGCTCAAGCACGACAATTTTGCCGCGGCGCGTAGACATTTTTTTGCCTTCAAATTTCATTAAGCCGAAGGGTACATGTGCGCATCTGTCAGCCCAATCCATACCCATGCGGCGAAGTACGGAAAATACCTGTTCAAAATGAAGCCTTTGCTCACTTCCAACGACATACAAAAGACGTTCAGCCTTCATTACATCATGTCTGTAGATCGCTGTGGCCAAGTCCCGCGTAGGATAAATGGTCGTTCCATCCGTCTTAATAATAAGACAAGGCGGCATGCCCTCATCATCCAGACGAACCACTAACGCTCCGTCACTTTCCTCAAGCAATCCCTGCTTCTTCAAGGTATCTACAACCGTCTGCATTTTATCATTATAAAAGCTCTCTCCGAGTGTATGGTCGAAGCGGACATTCAGCCGCGTATACATCCGGTTGAACTCCTTCATGCTGACTTCCACAAAATAAGTCCACAGTCTGCGTGCTTCTTCATCACCTGCTTCCAGCTTGCGGAACCAGTCCCTTGCCTCCGGCTCAAGCGTATCATCCTGTGGTGCTTCTTCATGAAAACGCACATACAGTTTAAGAGATTCGCCAATCGGATCTTCTGACAGTGCTTTGTCATCCCCCCATCTTTTGTAAGCGGCAATCTGCTTGCCAAACTGGGTTCCCCAATCACCAAGATGGTTAACGCTGACAACATTATAGCCGGCCAGTTTATACATATTGTACAGCGCTGCTCCTATCATGGTGGAACGTAAATGACCGATGCCAAAAGGCTTCGCAATGTTGGGAGAAGACATATCAATGACAACCTTGGTTCCTTTTCCCGTTTCCGCTACCCTGCCTTTCTCCAGTTCGCTCATGATTAGACTGCCATAATGCCCCCGGTTGAATTTCAAGTTAACATAAGGACCAGCCGCTTCCGCATGAATTAACGGATCTGTGATGGCTTCAGCGATCGCCCCAGCAACGGCCTGAGGAGCTTTTCTGAATTGTTTAGCCAATATAAAACAAGGGAAAGCCATATCTCCCATATTAGCAGAAGGTGGAATCTCAAGCAGCTCCATGATTTGTTTTTCTTCTAGCGGAACATATGCCTTAAGAGCATCCGCTGCCCATTGGTATAACATCATGATCAATACCTCTCTTTCATTTTGAAAAACAAAAAAGCCCTCATCTCCATAATAGAGACGAGAGCTTAAATTCCCGCGGTACCACTCTAAGTAAACGAAAGAGGCCTGGAGCCGTTCTTGTCGTTTCTCTTAAGAACTTTTAACGGGGTCAACCGGACTGATCTACTTGCTTCCTGAAGAAAAGCTTTGGACCAGCCATCTCACGGGTGCGCTTCACGAAGGAACCATGTACCGGCTTTCACTCTTTCCGGCTCGCTATCCATGTTCTGCCTTCCTTACTCTCCCGATCCTAGACGTTCAATTTTCAATATTATACACATCACATGAACGGGAATGCAAGGGCTACTTCATTATCTTGCCGTTAATTTGTCATGATTCATTTCTGTTGAAGACTGCCATGTCAGCAGCCCGTTTGCTTCAAGTACCTCCATGAATTTGGCTAGGCGTGGAAGCAAAGGCTCTGCGGCTTCACCAAAATGCTTATGAATCTCATCCGCAATTTCGCCTACCGATTGATTGCCGATACAGCGGGCAACCACAGCACTGCCCAAATCATCCAGATGAATCTGCACGGCCTCAGGCTGTTTTAGCCATTTGACGGATTGCCGTTCCAGCCAGCTCCTTCTTGGAAGGACTAATGTTACCCCCTCTTCAGCTTTTTGCACGACCGAAATACGGTTGGTTAAGACAGGAATCATATCAAGCAAATTTTGAGATTCAAGCTGATGACGATTTTTCTTAGGTTTAAATCCGATCATCTAAACTACACCTCCCGCTTGGTAATCACGGACTTGTTCTTCCGCCCCATCGACATCCAGGTAAGCATGATAACGACAAGCATGAAAATAATAAATGGCAGCCAATTGTTCTCAATCAGTACTTTACCTGGAATCGGTACGTTAAGCCATATGAGAATCGCGATAATGACGCCAATCAACGACTCGCCCGCAATAAGTCCGGATGCAAGCAAAGTACCAGTTTCCACCCGTCTTTTGAGCAGTGCTTCATTTTTGCGTGAACGCCATTCTACAAACCAGCGCACAATCCCGCCTACCATAATAGGCGTACTGACATGAATCGGCAGATAAATGCCTACGGCTACCGTTAATGAATTCAGGCCCAAAAATTCAAAGACTACAGCCGAAGCAACTCCGATAAAAATCAGATCCCACGGCAGGTTGCCGGACATAATCCCTTCAACGATCAACCGCATGAGTACTGCTTTCGGAGCCGGCAGATCTTCGGAACCCAGTCCGTAGCTTTCATTCAGAACAGACAGAATGAACCCGATGACTAGTCCGCTTACCAAAACACCGATCATCATGGCTACCTGCTGCTTCCAAGGTGTTCCGCCGACCAAATATCCAGTCTTCAGATCCTGGGAAATATCTCCCGCTACTGCAAGCGCCACACACACGATGGCTCCAACGGTTAATGCCGCAATCATGCCGGTCATACCTGTCATGCCGGTCAATTTGAATATAATCGTGACAATCAACAGCGTTGCGATCGTCATTCCGGATACCGGTGATGATGAGCTTCCAACCAGCCCGACAATCCGTGAAGCGACCGTAACAAACAAGAAGCCGAATATGGCAATCGCAATAGCGCCGATAATACCCACATCCGTTAATGGGGCAAAAGCAATGACGATGACAAGCAAAGCGATCATAATGGTCACCCAAAAACCTGGGATATCAAAATGGGTACGATCGAGGGTTACCTTTTCATGATCTTTTCTTCTCAAGCCTGAGAGTGTAGCAGCCAGCGAGCTGAATAGCATAGGCAGTGATTTGACCAAGGTGATAATGCCACCGGCAGCGACTGCTCCGGCACCAATATAACGAATATAACCTTCCCATATTCCCCATGGATCCAGTCCCGGAATAGGCTTGTCTCCAGGCGGAAGCACGGAAGCATCACCTGCTCCGAAAAAGCCGATCATCGGTATCAGGACCAGCCATGCCAAAATACCGCCGGCCAGCATTTGTCCTGAAATCCGCGGCCCGATGATATAGCCCACACCAAGCAGTGCCGGGTAAGTATCCATACCAATCAATGAATTTTTAAACTTGTAGATACCGGTTTCAATTTCTGTTTTGAAAAATTTGAATCCGTCTCCAAGGGCCTTAACCAAGCCGCCGGCTAGAAATCCGAACACGACCATCTTGGCGCTTTTCCCTCCGGTTTCACCGGATATCAGCACTTCTGCGCACGCCGTTCCTTCCGGGTATGGCAGTGTTTCATGTTCATTTACGATCAAAAGTCGGCGGAGCGGGATCATCATGGCCACACCCAGAAACCCGCCCACCAGAACAATAAAGCTGACTGTACTCATATGCGGAACCTGGTTCCACATATACAGCGCTGGAATTGTAAAAATTGCCCCTGCCGCTACCGCCTCACCCGCAGTAGTCATCGTCTGGACAATATTGTTTTCCAAGATGGATTTACGCTTGAATATTCCTCTCAGCACACCGAGGGAAATAACGGCTGCAGGAATGGAGGCGCTGACAGTCAATCCGATTTTAAGTCCGAGATACGCGTTGGCTGCTGCAAACACCACTGCGAGAATAATCCCCAAAATGATAGATAGCAAGGTTAACTCTGGAAGCGACTTGGATGCTGGTATGTACGGTACAAATGATTCGGATTTCTTATGCTCTTTTGCGTTCATGAAAGTCTCTCCTTCCATTTATGTCTGAAGCTTCATGTAAACAACCAACCATATAGTACCCCATTTCAATGGAACTCAAACCCCAAGCATAAGTATTGCATCAAGCATGAAAAAAGCCTGAAGTCCCTTGAGAGCACTCAAGAAAACTTCAGGCTTTATGTAATTTATGATATGAATCAGCTTAAGCCGTTGCCAACATTTGACGGCATGCATCAGCGCATCTGCGACATGCTTCCGCACATTCCTTGCAGTGCTGATGTTCATGTTTGCCGCATTCCTCGGCACATGCTTCACATGCTTTCACACATAATTCGCAAATTTCATGGACAAACGGACTTTGACGGATCATCGATTGTGCAGCAAAATCACAAATATCCGCACATTCTCGATCAAGACGAATGCATTCACGCAGCATAGCCAAGTCATATTCCTTCAGGCTAGAAACATAGCAGACATTACAAGCATTCATGCATTGCAGGCAGGCCTCGATACAATCTTTATAATGCAAATCCTGGTTCATCATCATTTCCAACCTCCAGTTTATTTGTGGCTCTGTTTTTCTATTAACCATAAACTGTGGAGGAGAAACCAGGAAAAATCAGTAATACGCCCTGTTTATCAGCGCAGCTCCATCGCCCTCATACCCTCTTCTATTGCCGACTTTGAGAAATGCTCTCCGATAAAAACGACAACATCCGGAACTTCTCCTTGTGGTCTGATCCCTAGGAAATCCGGTTCACGGAACGCATATTGAAACAGAAAGCGGCTTGCTGTATCGCTAAAGGTCAAAACACCCTTCGCACGGTAAACCTCACGCGGAAGATTGGCAATAAAGCTCTCGAATTCCCCGCTGTCTACAGGACCATTTAAATAATGCGTATAAACCATGACATGATCATGATGTGTATGTTGATGCGATGAATCATGATCATGTTCAAGAGTCGTCTGTCCGCTGCCGGCAACCTGATCATGGACATCGAACCGCAGGGCGGCAATGTCCAGGGAACTATCTCCTAACGATTCAAGAACCTTGGTGATATCCACTTCACAACGGACAGAAGGAAGAACGGGAGCAAATTCGTTCCAGCGGGAAATAACGGAAGACAGGAGCTCTTGTTCTTCCGCGCTAACCCGGTCTGTCTTATTCAGAATCAGGCAGGAGGCCGAGCGTATTTGTTCCTGCATTAACCGGAACGTTTTCCCCTTCTGATTCCGGTATAAATCGAGTAAGTGGGCAGAATCCACAACCGTTATAACTCCCTTAAGATCGATTTTAAGATAGAGGGCAGCTTCGGTAACTCCATCTAAAATCTCCATGGGATTCGCAATTCCCGTTGCTTCAACGACAATGACATCGGGCGCTTCTCTTTGAATTAATCCGGCAATCTCCATACTGAGATCCCCGCGAATCGAGCAGCAGATGCAGCCGCTAAGCATTTCCGTCATAGGCACCTGCTCTTTAACAAGCAGACCGTCCAGATTAACATCGCCGACTTCATTCATGATAACAGCCGGAAGCATCCCCTGCTCCTGCCAGTAAGATACTAACTGCTGCAGTAAGGTTGTCTTTCCGCTTCCCAGGAAACCGGAAAGTATGTAAATGGGTGTTGTTGTTTGCTTCGACATATCGTTCTCCTCTTTGATCTTTGCGCTATGAAATCTGTTTTTAGCAAAGTGTACTACACCCTTGGCTGCACCGCAACTTTAGTATCATGATTAAAAACTCAGGTTATATAAGTGATTTGCATGTCAGTCCTCAAAGGATTATTCTATAAAGATACTCTAAAAGGGAGAGGAGATAATAGAGATATGAAATCAGTAGACCAGCACCGCAGTGAAGCACCGGAGACCGTTTCCTGTATGATTGTTACCGTGTCGGATACACGCACTCCGGAGACCGATTCCGGGGGACAATTGATTACATCCCTTTTGGAAGAGGCGGGGCACCGAATTGCGGGCTATGAAATCGTTAAAGACGATTATGAAGGAATACGCGAGCTTATTCATGAAGCAACGAGCAGCCCGGATGTGGAGGCTGTTATTTTAACGGGAGGCACCGGAATTTCACCACGGGATACCACATATGAAGCCGTTTCCTCCCTGCTGGATAAGCAGCTTCCGGGTTTTGGAGAAATCTTCAGATACCTCAGCTTTACAGAAGATATCGGAGCTGCAGCCATTCTTAGCCGGGCCATTGCAGGAACTTCCGGTGGTAAGGCTGTATTCTCCATTCCAGGCTCTACCGGGGCCGTTAAACTGGCCATGGAACGGATTATTGTTCCGGAACTGGGTCATGTCATGAGAGAAATATATAAAAAAGAATAAAATTCAAAAATGCCGGGAAGCGATAGACTGCTCCTCCGGCATTTTATATGTTCACTATTTAAAGTCCATGCGGTTCAGTAAGGAATTAAACACCTCATGAACCTGCTTGTCATACATTCCCTTGTCTTTACCTGATGAAGTATAAATCAAAGAAGCTCTGTTATGACTATAAATCACGGTGTGCATGTTCTGCGTATCAATCCGGTTTTGGTCTCCATACCAGTTATGGATCCGTTTGATGCGTTCCTGTTCATCGGTAAAAACATGCAGATTAATGTACTGCTGCGGATTTCCCCTGATATAAAACATATAGCTGATATTTCCCCTGCCATCCTCTGCATACATTTCATGGGTCAACGGTACCTTCTTTGCTCCAAAAGTCAGCTGAAGCTCATTTAATAATTGGCCGTTTAACCCTTTGCCTTGAGATTGTGCTCTGATATTCCCTTCCGAATAGGAATCAAAATTATACAATTTGGTTTCTTTCTTGATGACGGTATGCTTGTCACAGCCAACCGCGGCAATCAGCAGCACACAGGCCAGCAGCAATGCTAACGGTTTGTTCATGTTGGTTCATCCCTTCCAGATTCCCTGATGCCGCTTCAAGCGGAAAACAGCCTGTTATGGGCTTAGAATGCCAACATTTCAAACGCATTATGCAGTAGCATGATACCGGTGAGCCTGTTGCTTTATTCCAGACGGACGATCGTTCTCCCGACAGCTTTCCCCTGCAAAATGGCTTGAAGTACCTCTGTAAGCTCCTGAAGGGTGCATTCCTTAATCCCGCCTGCCAAAGCTCTTTCCGGCTTCCATTCCTGCGCCAGCCTGCTCCAAATTTCTTTTCTTAATGCTTTCGGACAATACACCGAGTCGATGCCAAGCAGTTGAACACCGCGCAGTATAAAAGGAAGTACGGTACTTTCAAACGATGTCCCTCCTGTAAGCCCCGAAAGCGCAACAGCTCCACCATAGCGGATACTTTTTAGTATTCCTGTCAGATGCGGTCCTCCTACGGGATCCACAACACCTGCCCAGCGTTGTTTAACGAGCGGAGCTGCATCGGTTACCTCAACATCTTTCCGGCTGACAACTTCAGATGCTCCAAGGTTTTCCAGCCAGCCGCTTTGTTCATTTATTTTGCCGGTGCTTGCCGTTACTTTGAATCCTGTCCGCGACAGGATATCCACCGCAAAGCTGCCCACACCGCCGGTTGCTCCTGTCACGAGGACCGGGCCTAAATCAGGCGTAACTCCGCTACGAAGCAAACGATCGACGGACATAGCAGCTGTAAAACCGGCAGTTCCGATTCCCATCGCTTCCCGAGGAGACAGCCCGTCAGGCAGCGGTACCAGCCAGTCTCCTGAAAGCCGCGCATATTGGCTGAAACCGCCGTAATGATTGGTTCCTAGTCCATAACCAGTACATAAAACCAAGTCGCCCTCGTGAAAGTCAGAATGCTCCGACTGCACGACCTCGCCGGCAAGATCGATCCCCGGAATCATAGGATACTGCGGCACTACCTTACCTTCTGGCGAACAGGCTAATCCGTCCTTATAGTTGACGCCCGAGAAATGCACTTTTATCAATACATCCCCTTCAGGCAGCTGATCGATTGTCAGCTCCTCTATCCTGCTTCTCAGCCCATCCTCTTCTTGGCGGACCATAAACGCTTGGAATGTTTCCATTTGCTGTTATCCCTCCCTCGGTATGCTTGCATATTGATTATACAATACCTTTAACAGTCAAATCATTTTCCATAAGCGTCTAACCCTGTCGATCATACGAGAATTCCCTGCGATATTTGGCGTTTTATGCGCTTTCCCGAGAAATAATTATGCTTTGCGTCCTTCTTTCCCCATCACCTGAACATAAAAAAAGACCCAGCGCTTATTCTATGCTGGATCTATCTTTTACTTTATTCTTCAAGCTGCATATATTCGGCCATTAATGTTTGCTTGAGCTCCCAGACCTTCTCGCTGATATTGATGCGATAAATCTCCGGGTTCAGCTTGCGCAAATATTCCGGCCAAAAAAGGTTCATTTGTTCGCGGTGGTACTGGCGGATTTCATCCAGCGTAGGCAAAGTGTATACCTGCATTCCATTTTCGAAGATCCGCTCCAGCATTGGAATAGCATCGTAATTTTTCACGTATTTTTGCAAATAAGGATGCTGCGGATTAAACAGCTTTAGACGCATACCATCATGCGGCTGTTCTTCGTCCGGAAACATTATATAATCTGCTGTTGCTTTGCCGCTGACACGGTCTACGATACGGTAGATATCCTTTTTGCCAGGCGTCGACACCTTTTCCGGATTACCGGAAATCTTGATCGTAGGGACCATCTCGCCCTTTACTTCGCGTTCTACGAGCTTGTATACGCCACCAAGAGCCGGTTGGTCCGCAGCGGTAATCAGCTGTGTTCCCACGCCCCAGGTGTCGATACGGGAGCCCTGAGCCTTCAGGTTAAAGATCGTATTTTCATCCAGATCATTTGAAGCTACGATTTTGACATAAGGCAGACCGGCGTCATCGAGCATCTTGCGAGCCTGGATAGAAAGATAAGCCAGGTCACCGCTGTCCAGGCGGATGGCCGACATTTTCTTACCGGCGGCCTCCAGCTTTTTGGCAGTTTCGATCGCATGGGGGACACCGCTTTTTAAAGTATCAAACGTATCGACCAAGAGGGTCACGTCATCAGGCATTACTCTGGCATAGGTATCGAATGCTTCCTGCTCCGAAGGAAAGCTTTGAACCCAGGAATGGGCATGAGTACCCTTCGTAGGAATGCCGAACTTCTGACCCGCCAACATATTCGAAGTAGCATCAAATCCCGCTACGTAAGCAGCGCGTGCGCCCCAAACGGCAGCATCCGCTTCCTGTGCCCGCCGTGTTCCGAATTCCAGCAGAATATCCTTGCCGGCAACCTGCTTCACACGTGAAGCTTTGGTGGCTATCAATGTCTGGAAATTCATGAAGTTAAGCAGCGCTGTCTCCACCAGCTGCGTTTCCATAATCGTTCCTTCCACTCGGATCAGCGGCTCATTCGGAAAAACAACTGCCCCTTCTTTCATGGAAAACATACTTCCGCAGAAGCGGAACTGCTTAAGCTCCTCCAGAAATGCAGATTCATAGTTTTCTTCCTGTTCAGACAGATACTTGATATCCTCATCCGTAAAACGCAGATTGGCAATATAATGAACAATCCGCTCAAGGCCTGCAAATACAGCATAACCGTTTCCGAATGGAAGCTTGCGGAAGTATGCCTCAAAGACAGCCTTCTGTTGATGCGACCGGTTTACCCAGTGTGCATACATCATGTTGATTTGATATTTATCCGTATGTAATGCCAATCCTGCTGTTTGCATGGCAGGCTTCCTCCTTTGTACTCCAGCCACTTAAGGGCCTCTAGGTTCCTACAAGCCTTCGGTTCAGCCAACGATAAACGCCAGGATCAATAACTGCCCTGTAACATCAATGAAAACCACCGCATGCAATGATTTTTAACGTTGGTTGGAATTACCCTAGGTGTAAATGGATAACAGCGGCTCAAAATCCGTGAATTTATATAATTGAGCCGGACGTTGAGAGTATTGGTTAGAGCTAAGGGGCTTGCCATCCTCGTCCCGTACTTCTTCCAGAATGCCTTGTCTGCTGCGTGTCGATGTAATTTTCCGGATAAAATTCGGTTCGCTAAACTCCGGTACAACGGTCTGAATAACCTGGTAGAGTTCGCTGAGCGTAAATTGCTCGGGTAAAAATTGGCGAGCGATCGTGGAATGCAGCATTTGCTGCTGAATTCGAAGGTAGGCATCACGTATAATCTCATGATGGTCAAATGCCAGCTCCAGCCCGTTTAAAACCTCTTCTATGCCGAATAAACCCACTTCACCAGCATCATCTGCAGCCTGTCTGCTCTCCAGCATCCATTCCTCTACAAGGGCAAAAAAGGCATGGCTGATAATCCAACCGCGCGGATCCCTTCCGGGTGTGCTGTAAACCCCCAGATACTCCAGGTGGCCACCGTCAACACCGGTTTCTTCTTTGAGCTCTCGTGTGGCGGCATCATAAATCGATTCGCTTTCCTGACAAAAGCCTCCTGGCAGCGCCCACATACCTGCAAAAGGCCAGGATTTACGCCGGATCAGCATAACCTTGAGCTCTCTGATCGGTAGCGTTTTGGTCACCGTTTTTCTTTCCTTTTTGGTCAGCGTAAACATAACGATATCTGCCGGCACGCCATCTGGCGTACGGTATTTTTTAGCCGAATAAGCTTGTGCTTCAGGTGAAATTTCACCTTGTTTCCCATGTTCGTTCATATCATCACCACATAATATCTTTTTGATACTTTCATTATGATTTATTAATATGAAAAGTCAAGTATTTTTAGAAAAAATATCGTTATCGTTGTTTATTCTTCCGTTATTTACGGTTTACAACTCTGAAAGTAGCTGTGGCAAGGCATCCAAGGGTTCCCTCGCTGTTGTGAATACGGGCTTCCGTTGTCAGGGAACGGCCCGCCATATGAAGCACGCGTGCTGTTACAATGAGTTTTCCGGTTTTCATGGCGGACGTGAAGTGAACGTTGATATTAGTCGTCACGCAGCTGTCCTGGTCTTTAGCCGCCGTCGCAGCCATTCCCATCGCCTGATCCATTAATGAGGTCAGAACTCCGCCGTGGATAATCCCCATTGAATTTGTGTGATGCTCCTTCGCCTCAAGAGCAATAACAACTTCATGTTCATCGGCTGAAACAAATTCACAGCCCAGATAATCCCAAAATGTGTTCTCGCCGCGGGCGATCATTTCTTCCAATGCCTTCATTATGCTTCCCCCATTGTTGTCTCTGAATATTATGCTGTTTCATTCTCCCCGGGTGTTGATTTCCAGCACGACCTGATCCCGGCAATGGATTCCATTTTCATAAATCGGTTCAGGATAGTTGTTCACAAAATAGTCCCGCTCTATCCGGACCATTCGGAATCCGCATTTCTGATACAGTCCCAGCTGGTCCAGACTGGAATTCCCTGTCCGGACTATGATCTTCTGATAACCTTCCTTTATGGCTTGTTCCAGGGTTCGCAATATCAGCTGTTTGCCATATCCTTTGCCCTGAAAATCCGGATCAACCACTGCATTCATGATTTCCGCAGAATAAGCACCCACAGGCATATATCCGCAGACACCTATGATTCGACCTCCGATTTCAGCCACCATCCAGCTTGATCTATCCAGATACTTCTTCACTTGCAGCCAGTCCGGGTCCGCCAGCAGCAGCAATTCCTTCGGAAGTGCTTCATTGCTCTGCTTCGGCCTGGCTATCACCAACTCGTTCATTAGCAGACCTTCCTTTCCGCGTGCATGCCAGATTTGGAAAGTGATATTTTTCGGGCATTCACAAAAAAAGGCGCGGATACATGATCCACAGCCTTAATTCCATAAAACTTAACCACAGTTTGAAGGAGGCGCATCGCTTCCCGCTTCCACGTTAATCTTTTCCGATACGGTATCACGAATAACAGACATGACCAGCTGCAGAAGGTAATTGATATCGCTTTGGCTTTGCTGGAATTCAACCACCACCGGAATGCCGTCGATTTCATCCTGTAGCGTTTCCATTTCCTTTTCGATTTTCGTTACCATCTGCGGGTTTTGAAAAGATTCGAAAGCAACAATTTCCTTTTGACGCTTCTTCAATGTGGAGATTAATCCTTGCACATGCTCATGATTGCGGATTTTTTCTTCCGCCTTCTGAAACTGCTTAACCTCTTCACTGCCTGAAATCAGTTCTGCAAGTTCTTTTACTTTGGCCATGATATCGTCACGGATAACCAGATCTTTTGTGTCGTAAGACATCATGCCCAAGCTGTTCAAATGGCCCTTTTCTGTCACCTTACATTACCCCTATTCCGTTAATTTGACTCTTTTGAGTTAGTGCAGGCGCTGCATTTATTTCTGTAACGATCTCACCCTTAATGTACCAGGTCATCGCATCGGTGATTTTGACATGAACAAAACCGCCGATCAGATCCTTGTTCCCTTCAAAATGGACCAGCTTGTTGGTACGTGTGCGTCCTGCCAGCACGGAGGCGTTATTCTTGCTCTCACCTTCGACCAGCACTTCAACAACCTCTCCGCAAAGGTTCTCATGACTCTTACGGCTGTGCTTCTCAATTGCACGGTTCAGCCGCTGCAAACGTTCCCGCTTAACCTCCATCGGTACATTGTCTTCCATGACCGCAGCCGGTGTACCCTCCCGCGGAGAGTAGATAAAGGTATAGGCAGAATCGAAGCCGACTTCATCCACCAGCGACATCGTATCATCAAACTGTTCATCGGTTTCACCCGGGAAACCTACGATAATGTCTGTGGTTAGTACGGCTCCCGGAACGGCTGCTTTAATTTTGCGGACGAGCTCCAAGTAAATTTCGCGTGTGTATTTCCGGCCCATAATCTTAAGTATTTCACTGCTGCCTGACTGTACCGGCAGATGGATATGCTCCACCAGATTGCCGCCTTTGCTAAGAACCTCCACGAGATGATCATCGAAATCCCGCGGATGGGACGTTGTAAAGCGGATACGCGGGATATCAATCTTTCGCATGTCATCCATCAGATCGCCGAAGCTGTATGTGATATCGGTAAAATCTTTGCCGTATGCGTTTACGTTTTGACCCAATAGCGTAATTTCTTTGAATCCCTGACGGGCCAGTTCCCGTACCTCGGCAATTACATCCTCTGGACGACGGCTGCGTTCTTTGCCGCGTGTCATTGGGACAATGCAGTACGTACAGAACTTGTCACAGCCATACATGATGTTCACCCATGCACGCAAGCCTTCGCGTTTCTT
Organism: Paenibacillus sp. J23TS9; assembly: GCF_018403225.1. NCBI lineage: Bacteria > Bacillati > Bacillota > Bacilli > Caryophanales > Paenibacillaceae > Paenibacillus > Paenibacillus sp. J23TS9. The sequence goes on from NZ_BOSG01000001.1 coordinate 2,531,634, forward strand.
CGGCAGGTTCTCGATAATATCGCCCTCTTTGGACCACACCTCTACAACCATTTCCTTGCTGAGCAGGGCTTCCTTAATTAAATGAGGGAGTCTATGAACGTTATGGGTACCGAAGATGAGATCCACGAAGCCATGCTTTTGCATAATGCGGTTGACCACATTTTCTTCCTGGGACATACAGCCGCATACACCCAGCAGCATATCCGGCTTTTCTCTTTTCAGATGCATGAGATGTCCAAGTTCACCAAATACCTTATCCTCGGCATTTTCCCGGATGGCGCAGGTATTCAGCAAAATGATATCTGCTTCCTTCCGGTCCTCGGTAGATGAATATCCCATCTCCTCCAGCATACCCTTAATGGTCTCCGAGTCATGCTCGTTCATCTGGCAGCCGAATGTATATACGATATAATGCTTACCTTTTCCGATCTCCTGAAGCTCTGCAGGCACGGCAGTTTCGTAAAGAACATTCACGTCCTCCCGGCGGCGCTTCTTGCTTTCTCTATGGTTAGGCTCCGAAATAATATGAATTTCCCGGCCTTTGATCCGGATGGTCTTGCCGTGTTCATCCTCGGACAGGACCTTGGCATCGGAAAAATCAAAATATTTGGAGTAATCCTTGGTTTCCTTGGCCATGCTGACGATCACTCCTTCAATTCCCTTGGGGATAATCCCCTAAGCCTAAAAAGGCATTACAATAAATTATAACATGAACTGCCAGTGTTATCTACTTTTCTGGTGCTCCAAACGCAATGTGAAATGACAAATTTCTATGTTATAAAATGCAGGCAGATAAGCTGCTCTCTCCGCAGTAAATAATCATGCATGTTAACATTCAGCGGTCGATAGCTATCATAAAAAAAGGATGGGCAAAGCAAATATCATTTGCCTTATCCATCCTTCTTTATGTTTCTATTCAACAATGCAAATCTTATTAACCGATAATTTCAGCGGTATCTCCGGTTTTGACTCCGGCCGCATTGCCCTCATCCGTATCGATATGCATGTCCAGCGCAAAGGAATCCGACACACGCGCGATGACGTTTTCAAAAACGACACCGCGTTCTCCGCCAACACGCACTTTCAGCATTTGCTGATCGGCAATTCCCCATTTTTCTGCATCAGAGGTATGAAAATGGATATGGCGTGCAGCAACGATAACGCCTTGCTCCAGTTCAATTTCGCCCTTCGGACCTTTAATTTTGGCTCCTGGTGTTCCCTCAATATTACCGGATTCACGAACAGGTGCTTTAACACCAATTGCGAAAGAATCCGTACGGGAAATCTCCACTTGACTTGCTTTGCGGGCTGGGCCCAGAATTCTCACCTTATCGAATTGACCCTTCGATCCAATCACCGCAACGGTTTCATTGGCGGCAAATTGGCCTGGCTGGGACAGAGGTTTAAACTCAGTCAATTGATAGCCTTCTCCAAACAAAGCCTCAATATGTTCTTGGGTAAGATGAATATGTCTTGCGGATACTCCTACAGGTACAGTTTTACTCACGTGGATCACTCCTTATTTTTTCTCTATGATCTGTACGCCAGACTCATTATACATCCTTTTACCCCAAAATAAAAAGGCGCTACCGCAATTGCGGGCACCTTTTCAGCCATTATTTGAATTCCGCTACAAGATTGTCAAATTGTTCTCTCGAAATTAACGGGTCCTGCTGAGCAAGCGGTTCGTCCCGGAAACCGGATATCAAGTTCTCATAGCTCTTCTTGTTTTTGTCCTGATAGATCAGGCCCGTGACCATACCGTTTGTTTCCATGAGCGTCGTCATCGCCGCAATCCGGCTGGATGGATCATAATTCGGAATGGAATCCAGCGGAACGATGTTATCCTTGAACCATTCATACGTGTTGATTTTGTTGAACGTGACGCAGGGACTAAACACGTTGATGATGGAGAAGCCTTCATGTTTGATAGCTTCCTCCACAAGAGCCGTCAGCTGCTTAATATCGCTTGAGAACGACTGTGCCACAAAAGTAGCACCGGCCGACAATGCCAGCTCCAGAGGGGACAGCGTAGTCTCAACGGAGCCCTGCGGCGTACTCTTGGTCACGAATCCTTCTGCGCTTCGCGGTGAAGTCTGGCCCTTGGTCAGACCGTATATCTGGTTGTCCATGACAATATAAGTCATATTAATATTTCTGCGGATAGCATGAATGGTATGTCCCATACCGATGGCAAAGCCGTCTCCGTCACCACCGGAGGCAATGACCGTTAGATCACGGTTCGCCAGCTTCACTCCCTGTGCAATGGGAAGCGAACGACCATGAATGCCATGGAAACCATACGCATGAATGTATCCGGAAATCCGGCCTGAGCAGCCAATCCCCGATATAACCGCCAACTGTTCAGGTTCAAGACCGGAATTGGCAGCGGCGCGCTGAATGGCCGCCTGAATAGAAAAGTCTCCGCATCCCGGACACCAGTTGGGTTTGACATTATTGCGAAACTCTTTGAATGTTGCCATGGTTATACCAGCTCCTTACTTGCCTGACAGGCTTTTCTGCATTCTTCAACCACGATGGATGGCAGGAACGGGTTGCCGTCGTATTTCAGCACACTCGTTATTTTCTCTCTGCTTCCAACATGCAGTTTGATCAGATCAGCCAGCTGGCCTGTCGCGTTATGTTCCAGAACAATAACCTGTTTAGCTTGGTCTACATATGGCATAACTGCTTCTGCCGGGAACGGATGCAGCAGTCTGATCGTCATTTGATTCGTCGTAATACCTTCATTTTCAAGCTTTTCACGCGCTTGCTGAATGGTCCCGCCAGTCGATCCCATTCCGATGATCAACAGCTCGGGGCTATCATACGGGGCATCCACATGGATTGGATTTTCCACCTTGATCCGCTCCATTTTCCCTAGGCGTTTATCCATCATTAGCTTCCGGTTCGCAGCGCTTTCCGATGGGCGTCCACTCTCATCATGTTCAACACCTGTCACATGGTGGATACCATTTTTCTGGCCGGGCAGTACTCTTGGTGATATTCCATCCTCCGTAAGCTCATAGCGCTTGAATAGACCTCCAGCTTCGAGCTCGGGCGCTTCCGGTACCAGCTTGCCCCGGTCTATGCTGATCCGGTCATAATCCAGCATCTCACAGGACTGCTTACCCAGGGATAACTGCAGATCCGTTACAACGATGACGGGCAGCTGATACTTGTCCGCCAGATTAAACGCTTCAATCATGTCGTAAAAGCACTCTTCGATCGAGCTTGGTGCCAGCACCACTTTAGGAATCTCTCCATGTGTACCATGAATCAATGCGTTAATATCACTTTGCTCCTGCTTGGTCGGAAGCCCTGTACTAGGCCCTCCACGCTGTGTGTCAATGATCACAACCGGGGTTTCGGTCATACCCGACAAACCGATAGCCTCCATCATGAGCGACAATCCTGGGCCTGCAGAAGCCGTCATGGAGCGGACTCCTGCGTAGTTTATACCAATTGCCATCGTTATGGCTGCGATCTCATCCTCGGTCTGAACGACAGTACCGCCGAATTTGGGCAGCTTCTTAATTAAATATTCCATGATCTCCGAAGCCGGTGTGATCGGATAAGCACTCATAATGCGGCAGCCTGCGGCCAGCGCCCCCAGCCCGATCGCATCATTGCCGATCATGAACAGCTTCTGTTTGCCGTCCGCAGCCTCAAGTCTGAAGTCTTCAAGCGGTCCTCCTGCCAGTTCGAGCACATAATCGGCACCGCTTTTCACGGCTTCGATATTTTTCTCGACAACGGCTGCACCTTTGCGGCCAAATTCTTCTTCAACCGCTTTATTAAATACATCCATTGGCAGACCCAGAAGCGCCCAAGATGCACCGGATGCAACCATATTTTTCATCAGGGATGTTCCCAGTTCCTCAGCAATGGATGTAATAGGCACTGGAAAAAGACGCGCATCCGCTCCATCAGGCAGAGTGGGGCCGAATTTAGCATCTGCAATAACAACACCGCCCGGGCGAAGCTCATGCGCATTTAAATCTATGCTCTCCTGGTCGAAAGCAACCAGAATATCCAAATCATCCGCAATTGCGCGAATCGGCTGCGTACTGATACGAATTTTATTATTGGTGTGTCCACCTTTAATTCGGGATGAAAAATGCCGATAACCATACAAATAATAACCGAGCCGGTTGAGAGCCGTTGAAAAAATACGGTCTGTGCTCTCCACGCCTTCCCCTTGCTGTCCACCTATCTTCCATGACAATTGACTAATCAAAAAAGCCACTCCTTCTTCCCGTTCACCCGTGCCTTACTTATGTTCTTTTCCCCTGGCACCACTTTGAAATGTACGGCTAATAATTATGTAAAAGTTTATGAGGTACCGGGACAAATAGCAAGCGTTTTTTATGTGACATGATTCATGCATTTGCCCCTGGCTTCCTCTCTATTTGGCATCTGCAGCTGCTTTTTCCGGAAGATGGATGTTCAGATAGGACAAAGCGTTTCCGGAAAACCATCTCCGTACCAAGCTCTCCGAATAATGCTTGCACAGCAGCTCAGCGAAATCAGGATACCGCCCTGGATGCTCCAAATCTTTAATCCATGAATCAATCCCATCAAAATCAGATCCGATCATCAGGCTATTCTCCGCACCCAACGAGCAAAAATGCTCAATATGGGGCAGCAGCTCCTCGGGACGTACCGGTCCATCTCCCCCTTCACGCACAAACCATGGCACAAAGGTCATTCCTATGCGTCCATCCATCGCGATAATCGCCCGGATCTGTTCATCGGTCAAATTCCGCGGATGCGGGCATATCGACTTTGCGTTTGAATGCGAGGCAATGAAAGGCCTTGCTGTCCGTTCTGTCAGCTCCCAAAATCCAGTTGGGGATAAATGGGAAACATCCAGCAACAGACCGATTTCGTTACTCAGGTCAATCAACTTTTTGCCTTTCTCCGTGAATCCGCCATTACGCTTCTCGAGCACACCATCTGCTGCCCAGTTCGCATAGTTCCAAGTGATCCCCAGAAAACGGACACCCAGCTCGTAGCACATTTTCACATAAAACAAGCTGCCCTCAAACCCGTCTGCCCCTTCAACCGAGAGAAGGCCCCATGGAAGCTGGCGGGCATTGTTTACCCTGCTTGCTGCCCCGATCTCTTTTTGCAATTCAGCCGCATCCTCTTTCCAGCGCAGCCAGCGGACACCCTCTGCAGTAGTCATGACTCTGGATTTGAAAACGTCGATTTGGTCTAAAATATATTCATAACGCGGGATCCCCCAACGCTCGGACAAATAAATCGCGAAGCACTGCAATGATACCTCACCCTGCCGCAAGCGGTCATACGTGACGTCCAGTTTCGGATCATTCTGAAAGGCTATACCCGTGTCCTCCCTCATTTTGCTCAGCACATCGCAGTGAAAATCAATGACGGGAATACTCACGTTCCATTTCTCCCTTCTTCGCTATGATTCGGTCATTTTACCTCTATAGATGCAAAAAAACCTGTCTATCCCATATAAACTGAATGTAAGTCAAAGGGCATTAGCTGCCTCAAAAAATCGACTTTATTCAGCTTATATCAATAAACAGGTTTCAACAACGACGAACGCCTATCAACTCATCTAGGTTCCACAATCAGCTTGATTGCGGTCCGGTCTTCCCCATCAATCACAATATCCGTAAAAGCTGGAATACAGATCAGATCAACCCCACTAGGTGCGACAAATCCCCGGGCAATGGCAACCGCTTTAATGGCTTGATTTAGCGCCCCCGCTCCGATTGCCTGCAGTTCAGCAGCACCACGTTCACGAAGCACGCCAGCTAGAGCACCGGCAACAGAATTTGGATTGGATTTTGCTGAAACTTTTAATACTTCCATGGTAAGTACCTCCCCTGGGAATGATGATGGTTAGCTTCCACATACTAGATGTTATTCGTGAGTGGTAAAATAATTCCTTCTTTTTGTCAATTTTACCTGGAAAAATACATCCATAGTCTTATGCTTCCATTTCTCAATCCCTATAAGAGAAGATTCTTAGTCCATAATCCAGTCATCCTCAAGCATACGGATTTTTTCCATCTTTTTCGCTTTACCCGTGGCTTCATCCAACTGGACAAATAGCCCGTGAAGCTGCCATTTTCCATTATCGACCTGAAACCGGACAGGCAGCTGGGTCTTGAACTTACGCAGAACGGCTTCCCGTTCCATGCCCAAAATCCCTTCTTTCGGCCCTACCATGCCAGCATCCGTCAAATAAGCCGTTCCACCCGGCAAAATCGTGTCATCATTGCTCTGCACATGAGTATGTGTACCTACAACGATAGAAGCGCGTCCGTCCAAATGCCAGCCCATTGCAATCTTCTCGGAGGTGGCTTCGGCATGAAAATCAACCAGAATGCACTTATGCTTCTTGCGCAGCTGATCTATAATTTCATCACTTTTACGGAAAGGACAATCAATCGGCGGTAAAAATGTCCGGCCCTGCAAATTGATAATAGCGAGCTCTTTACCATTCGCCTTGATGACTGTATGTCCGAGTCCCGGTGTGCCTGGAGGAAAGTTTGCAGGACGCACCATACGCGGCTCATCATCGATGAAATCAAAAATTTCCTTATTGTCCCATGTATGGTTACCCATCGTAATCCCATGAACGCCCCACTCAAAAAAATCCTTGGCGATGGATTCGGTGATGCCCCTGCCTGAAGCGGAATTTTCTCCATTCACAATAATGATATGCGGGTTATATTTTGATTTCAGGGAAGGCAGCGTATCCTTTAGCGCTTTTCTTCCTACACTTCCTACGATGTCTCCAATAAATAATACGTTAATAACGTTCCCCTCCTATGTTTTCTGATTTCTAAAATATGAAAAGTGGCCCCTGAAGCGGCCACTTTTCATATTTAGCATTATTTAGCGTATTCAACCGCCCGGGTCTCTCGAATAACAGTAACCTTAATATGTCCTGGATAATCCAGTTCATTTTCGATCGTTTTCGTGATGTCCCGTGCCAGACGGAAAGCTTCCGCATCATCAATCTTCTCAGGCTGTACCATAACGCGAACCTCGCGTCCGGCTTGAATCGCGAACGATTTTTCTACACCCTCGAAGGATTCGGAAATCTCTTCCAGCTTTTCCAGACGTTTGATATAGGTTTCGAGTGTTTCCCGACGTGCTCCTGGTCTTGCTGCGGACAATGCATCTGCCGCGCCAACCAGCATAGCGATTACGGATGTTGCTTCAACATCACCGTGGTGTGATGCAATACTGTTGATAACCACCGGATGTTCCTTGTATTTCTTCGCTAGTTCCACGCCAATTTCAACGTGCGATCCTTCCACTTCATGATCCAGCGCTTTACCGATGTCATGCAACAAACCGGCACGTTTGGCGAGGACAATGTCTTCTCCAAGCTCTCCGGCCATCAGACCTGTGAGATAAGCAACCTCCATGGAATGCTTCAGCACGTTCTGGCCATAACTGGTACGGAATTTCAAACGGCCCAGGATCTTGATCAGATCCGGATGCAGACCGTGAACTCCCACCTCAAAGGTCGCTTGTTCGCCATATTCGCGAATGCGTTCATCGACCTCTTTGCGTGATTTTTCCACCATTTCTTCAATCCGAGCCGGATGAATTCGGCCATCAGATACCAGTTTTTCCAAAGCGGTACGGGCGATTTCCCGGCGGATCGGATCAAATCCTGATAGAATAACAGCTTCCGGTGTATCATCAATAATGAGATCAATACCAGTAAGGGTTTCCAGTGCACGGATATTACGACCTTCACGACCGATAATCCGTCCTTTCATTTCCTCGTTCGGCAACGTCACTACAGATACTGTAGTTTCAGCCACATGGTCGGCAGCGCAGCGCTGAATGGCAAGAGTAACGATTTCACGCGCCTTCTTGTCCGCTTCTTCTTTGGCCTGCTGCTCGATGTCTTTGATCATTTGAGCGGTTTCATGCCGTACTTCCTGTTCCACATTGCTCAAAATAATGCTTCTTGCATCCTCCATCGAAAGATTGGAGATGCGTTCCAATTCAGTGACCTGGCTTTTATAGATCAGATCAATCTGCTGTTGTGTCTCTTCAATACGCTTCTCTTTGTTAGCCACTTGTTCTTCTTTACGTTCCAGCGATTCAATCTTTTTATCCAGCGACTCTTCTTTCTGCAACAATCGTCTTTCCTGCCGTTGAATTTCATTCCGACGCTCACGAGTGTCTTTTTCAGCTTCGGTACGGATTTTGTGGATTTCATCCTTGGCTTCCAATACCGTTTCTTTTTTCTGTGCTTCAGCTTCTTTCTTCGCATTTTCGACAATATGCAATGCAGCTTGTTCAGCACTAGAAATTTTAGCTTCTGCAAGAGATTTGCGAATAAAATATCCAACCACGAACCCCAAGAACAATCCGGCAACAACGAGAATGATCGATAGCCATGTAGGCATAATTTCACCCCCCCGTTGGTTCCTCCAAGGTATTCCTTGGGATTTTTCTACAGTTTTTCATTCAACACGATCATCATCATACACAAATCGCAAATCAACGATTCTTATCTCCCGCGAATGGCGGGCATTATCCATATGAATTGGTGCTACTGAATCTTACAGAAACGAGCCTTTCTTGGAAGGAAAAAGGGTTTCTTTTCGGTACAAGATTCATATTCATTTTAGTATTTGTGAAAAGATATTGTCAAGAGAGTGCACTTCATAATATGTTAGCTTCTGCCTCAATCAAATGAAAAATGCTCCATTTCCTCTTCCGCCTCACCATTTTCACGAATCAATTGATTAATTACCTTCCTCACCTGTTCGCCGGAAAAGCCTCTTCTCATTAAAAAAGAACCCGTTTTCCGCTTTCTGTCCATGATTTCTCCGCGCGTCTGATTCCATTTCTTTCTTCCCACAACCAAACAGCTTTCATACTCCTGTTCATGACTTACTTCAGACAGCGCTTCACTGATCAGCGCCTTGTCGACGCCCTTCTGACGCAGCTCCTGTCTAACCCAGGCTTTCCCCTTCCGCTGGCTTGAAACCCGCTGTACAGCCCACTGCTTCGCGTACAGCTCGTCATTGATCAGTCCCTCCTGCTGCAGGCGTTGAAGTGCTTGTTCAATGACGGTTTGGGAAAGCTCCTTTTGCCGCAGACGGTCCTCCAGCTCCTTGCGTGTACGCTGCTTTCTTTCCAGATACTTAAGCGCCTGTACGTACGCCCGCTGCTTCTCATCAGCCAGAACAATTTCTTCAAGCTCCTGTTTTGTAAAAACATTGCCTTTCAGCATCCGGTACTTTATCATCACATCTTCATGTACTGAAAGAACGTATTCACCAAAAGAAATCAGATAACGTCCCCTCTGCTTCGGCTGGCGTTCCAGAACGGTGATTATCAGGTCTATATCATCAGGGAAACTAGAGACTTCCGACATTTCCTGCTCCCCGTGCAAATCTTCTTCCTGCATGATCTCACACCCTGACCATTGTATTTTTAATGAAAAAGGCGCCCTGGATAGGTTCCCAGGACGCCTTCTAAATAGGCTAACGTTTATTCAAGCTCCAGAAGATCCTGCTCTTCCTTCTCTTCTTCTGCCAGCTCACTGGATGTAGGAGAAGGAACTGTAGTCGTAAGATTACTTGCTTCCCGAATTTTATTCTCAATAACATCGGAAATTTGCGTATTTTCTTTCAAAAACTGCTTGGCATTTTCACGGCCCTGACCCAGGCGTTCGCCTTCATAGGAATACCAAGCACCGCTCTTATTCACGATATCCAGTTCCGTACCGATATCGATAATGCTGCCTTGTTTGGAGATGCCCTCTCCATACATAATATCAATTTCGGCCTGTTTGAAAGGAGGCGCAACCTTGTTCTTTACAACCTTGATCCGTGTACGGTTACCCACGACATCATTGCCCATCTTGATACTCTCAATGCGGCGTACATCAAGACGCACGGAGGAATAGAATTTCAAGGCACGGCCGCCAGGTGTTGTTTCCGGGTTACCGAACATTACCCCCACCTTCTCACGAAGCTGGTTGATAAAGATTGCAATCGTCTTCGATTTCGCAATTGCACCGGACAGCTTACGCAGTGCCTGAGACATCAGACGTGCTTGAAGACCCACGTGGGAATCGCCCATTTCGCCTTCAATTTCAGCTTTCGGAACGAGTGCAGCTACCGAGTCCACAACCACAATATCTACAGCTCCACTGCGTACCAGCGCTTCGGCGATTTCCAGCGCCTGTTCACCCGTATCCGGCTGGGAAAGCAGCAGTTCGTCGATATTCACACCAAGCTTGCTTGCATAAAGCGGGTCAAGCGCATGCTCCGCATCTATAAATGCGGCTTGTCCGCCTGTCTTCTGAACTTCAGCAATGGCATGAAGAGCCACTGTCGTTTTACCGGATGATTCCGGTCCGTATATTTCAACAACACGGCCTCTTGGAAGACCGCCAATACCTAATGCTATATCCAAAGCCAAGGAACCACTGGGAATTACTTCCACCTGCATGTGAGTTGACTCACCCAGCTTCATAATTGAACCTTTACCGAATTGTTTCTCTATCTGACGAAGCGCTATTTCCAGCGCAGCACGACGATCTGACAATAAACTCACATCCTTCACCGTTTATAATCATATCATACCTTGTTTTGGAACGTTTGCCAAGCATTTTTTCGAACATACATTCGTTTTTTTATCCCGATCAATCTCCTTCCGGCATTTCACCGCAGTACCCGGGAATGGAAAAGAACCGCAGCAAAATTCAAATTTGCACGGTTCTTCCGTATAAATATATTATACCTCTTTGCAGAGCTATTGTACAACTTCCCCTGATGAGGATTCAGGCTCATGCGTAATCAATCTGAGCCACAAATGATGGAGGAGGGTTTTGACGGTGCGGATTCGGATCGTTTCACGATTCCCGTTGAATCGAAGCTCAAAGACCTCCGTCTGCTTCCCGCGTTCCGCGAGTCCGACATATACCAGTCCGACAGGCTTGCGTTCAGAATACGCCGGACCTGCCACCCCTGTTACCGAAAGACCAAAATCACTGTCTGTAATCATTCTGACATGCTCGGCAAGCACTTGAGCCACTTCATGACTTACGGCTCCCGGCGCATCTTCACCTTCAAGCAGCGCATGCGGCACATGCAGGAGCTTCTCTTTCATTTGATTGGAGTAGCACACAATCCCGCCAAGAAACATCGTTGCGCTTCCCGGTATAGAAGTGATGCTTTCCATCAGCAGCCCGCCTGTGCAGCTCTCAGCCGCGCTGAGTGTGATCCCGCGGTCCGCCATAATGTCTACGATCATTTTCTCAATCGGCACATCTGAGCTTGCATACATATGCTTAGGAAGGCGTTTCTGAATTTGCGACTCCAGCTTCTCAAGCTTCTCCATCGCCTCCCGTTCGCTCCCGGCTTTCGTCGATATGCGAACCGATACCTCACCTTCTTTTGCGTAAGGCGCAATCGTTGGATCGCTCTGAGCCTGGATCAGATCAAGGAGCTTATCCTCCAGCAGAGATTCACCGATTCCCGCAAACTTCAGCATTTTGGAGTAGATCGGCATTTCGTTTGTCAGGGCATGCTGCAGTAGCCACAGCTTAGCCTGACCGTCAAACATCGGCTTCATTTCCTTCGGAGGGCCCGGCAGCACGATATAAAACTTGTCATCCTGTGCAATCGCAATCCCTACAGCCAATCCCGTTTCATTCGGAAGCGGCGTGCTCCCATCAATCACAAGCGCCTGGCGCCGATTATTTTCAGTCATGTCAATTCCGCGGTTGACAAAGAACTTCTCCACATGATCCATGGCAATACGGTCAATGTGAAGAGAACGACCCAGAGCTGCCGCAAGGGCATCTTTGGTCAGATCATCCTGAGTTGGACCAATACCACCCGTCAGAATTAAAATATCCGCCCGCTGAGCGGCATGCTCAATGGCATGCTGAAGGCGCTGCGCATTGTCGCCGACAACCGTTTGAAAATATACATCAATCCCCATTTCCGCGAGCTCCTGGGATAAATACTGTGCGTTCGTATTCAGAATTTGCCCAAGCAGCAGTTCAGTTCCCACTGCGATGATTTCCGCTTTCATGCTGTCATTCCTCCTAAATTATGCGCATCTACTGTCTATCTATCATTAACACATTTCAGGCCGGGTACAACCAAGTAACCGTAGTGGAAAGAAAAAGCAATAGGATAGCCCTATTGCCGTTTATGCATTATGCATTGGTTAGCCGAAGCAAATGTCTGTTTTTCACAAAATAATCGATTCCTGAATAAATCGTAATCAAAGCAGCCGCCCATGTTGCAATGATATCAAGCGGAACTCCGATCATTCCAAATGGGAAGTTGTTGATAAGCATCAACACAATGGCAATAATCTGAACCACGGTCTTAGCTTTCCCCCACTTGCTTGCCGCAACAACAGAGCCGTCCAGAAGAGCAATCTGCCGGAGCCCGGTCACCGCAAATTCACGGCTGATGATGACGACAGCGATCCATGAATCGCATTTGCCCATCTCGACAAGAGAAATCAGTACCGCTGCCACAAGAAGCTTATCCGCCAAAGGGTCAAGCAGCTTGCCCAAATTTGTAACCATGTTGTTCTTGCGTGCCAAATAACCGTCTATACCGTCTGTGCTGGCTGCCACAATAAAAATGAATACCGCGATCAGCTGATTCAGGGGCAGCTCGTAAGAATTCCAGACCAGAGGTTCCGGATAGAAACTAAAGTCCACCAGGAGAAAGACCATCATGACCGGAATCAGACAAATTCTTGCAATGGTAATACGGTTGGGCAGATTCAATGTACACCCTCCCCGGATAAAAACAAACTAGAAGTATAAAATCAATGGTCAGCACAAATGCACCGGAACAAAATATGTAAAAACGTCCCTTACTACACTTATCCTCACAAGTATAATATAACGTTTTATCACCTGTCAAAAACATGCAAGAGGTTCTGCCTTCGAAATTCCCGGTCAAAAATCCAACTTCTTTAACTAGGATTTCAAATTTGTAAACTGCAAATCGAGTGACAAATCTGCCTTGCGCAAAAGCTGCATAATCGCCTGGAGGTCATCTCTGCTTTTGCCAGTAACACGAATCTGATCGCCTTGGATCTGACTCTTAATCTTCAGCTTGGAGTCACGGATCAGCACGTTGATCTTCTTGGCATTCTCTTGGTCAATCCCTTGCTTCAAGGTAATACGCTGACGCACTGTCCCCATGGAAGCCGGCTCGATTTTACCGTAATCCACATTTTTAAGCGAAAGACCTCTTTTAATCATTTTTGTTTGCAGAATGTCAATAACGGCATTCAGTTTGTATTCATCGTCTGAAACGATGACCAAGGCGTCCTTATCCAGCTTCAGGCTGCTTTTGCTGCCTTTAAAATCAAAGCGGGTCTCAATCTCCCTCTCCGCCTGACTGATGGCATTATTCATTTCCTGCAAATCAAATTTGGAAACGATATCGAATGAATTTTCTGAACTCATATTCATCACGTCCTTTCTTAAAACTTCATGTCATATTATATGAAAATGTTGCGGACAAGTCTAATCCAAACTTTACAGAAGGCAGTTAGCCACACCAAAAAGACATCCCTGACAGAAAAACCGGATCTTCAGGAATGTCTTTTATGGGCAAAATGCTTTGCCATTTAACGGTTATGCACAGGTTGTCTGAACATATCCAGAATTCCGAGCACAATATGCGCAAGTCCAAAGCCCAATATCCCGTACCCCCATGCATTGGGAGTCAGATAATAACCGAGAAGGCTGACAATGATACCGAGACCGGTCACAATCCAGCTGACTGTCATAATCCTTACACCTCATTTCACTTGGAGATAAGACTGGATCAAGTTGAAGCTAGTCCTATTGTCTCCTTGCCGGTGCAGGCTTATTCGCCATCCTCGGATGGGATAAATCAAGGTTTGCTGCCTGTTGAACTGCTGTTATCCGTGCTGTTTGAATTACTCTCGCTTGATTGATCACCCGTTGTGTTCAAGCTGCCTGGATCAACCGCTTGAAGCACTATACGGGATGTCGATTTGCCATCTGTAATGGTTTGACCGCCTACTGTAATCGTTGTGGCAGGCGAATAACCGGATTTAATGTATAAGCCCGACGAATCGAGAGTAAAGGTCTTCGTATCCCCGTCTTGAGTGTTGCCAAATGTTAGCTTCTCACCGTGAATATTTTCACCTTTATATACTTCCAGCCAGCTCTTACCGGTAGCCTTAATTTCAACGGTCACCGGAGTACCTTGAGCAGCGGCAACCTTAAAGATTGTATCTTTGCCCTTTTTGCCATCCTTTTGAACTGTAACGGTCTGATCCCCAGGAGGCGTCGTGGTGCTGTTATCCGGTGTAGTCGTGTCACCCGGTGCAGTCGTGTTATCCGGAGGTGTGGTGGTTTGATCTCCACCCGCTGTCCCTCCATCAGGCGTCTTTTCGCCCGGTGTCGTGTTATCCGTACCCTCAGCGGTTTTACCTGGATCTGTCGCTGGCGGATTCGTCACATCCGGGGTTTTTGAAGGATCCTGCTGTTTGTCTGTTACCTTCGACTGGTCAACGTTCACCGATTTCGTATGGGTTGCATTGTTCGCGTACCAATAAATAACAACGATAATCAGAATGGGAAAAATCCACATCAATGTCGTAGGCAGCCATTTGACATTGCGTTCTGATGAACGGTTGCTGCTGCGCTTCTGAATGACCGGCTCCATCGTCGGCTCCGGCTCCGGAGGCGTCTCCTGCTTATGGCCCTCCAGGAGTAGATCCGGATCCAGACCTACCGTTTCAGCGTATGTTTTAATAAAAGCCCTCACGTAAAAACTGCCGGGGAGCACCTTGTAATCCCCTGCTTCGATGGCTTCCAAATATCTTTTGCGGATTTTTGTCATTTCCTGAACATCATCCAGACTCATGCCCTTCTGCAGTCTGGCTTCTCTTAACTGTTGTCCCAGTTCGGACATACCATCACCTCCTCATTATAAGTTCTATTTAAATGTCGTCATTGTAGGAACTGGTAAAAGTATCATAAATGATTTCTTCATTAGGGTTGTTTCGAAGCTCAACAATGATA
The DNA here is from genome assembly GCF_018403225.1 of Paenibacillus sp. J23TS9. Classification (NCBI taxonomy): domain Bacteria; kingdom Bacillati; phylum Bacillota; class Bacilli; order Caryophanales; family Paenibacillaceae; genus Paenibacillus; species Paenibacillus sp. J23TS9. Next base: position 2,546,701 of record NZ_BOSG01000001.1, read on the forward strand.
TCAAAATCATCAAACGTATATTCAGATTCCTGGACAAAAACATCGGGATGCTCGATTACCTTCGTACAAGGCATGCCCATAATATCCTGCAGCAAATTATAATGGCGTTCGTTTGAGCGAATCGTACTGACGATCCCATCGATAATAAAGACATTTCCCGGATTCATTTCATCTTCGGAGAGCTGGCTTCTGACCGTTTGACGGAGCAAAGTCGAGGATACAAACGTCCAGCGCTTCATAGCGCAAACACTGCCTGCGATGATTGATTCTGTCTTACCGACCCGCGGCATCCCGCGGAGACCGATGACCTGATTACCACTCTTCTTAAATAATTCACCCAAAAAATCAACAAGTAATCCCAGCTCGTCCCGGGTAAACCGAAAAGTTTTCCGGTCATCCGAATCACGGTCGATATAGCGCCCGTGCCGCACAGCGAGAATATCGACCAATTTAGGTTCACGAAGTGCGCAAACCGTGATGTTATCAACCTTTTTCAGCATAGCCCCCATAAGGGCAATCTTCTCATCATCATTTGTCTCAAGCAGCATTCCCCGGGTTTTACCTTCCACGCCGTTAATCGTTAATATATTAACCTCCAGCATACCAAGCAGAGATGCAATATCTCCGAGCAGACCCGGACGGTTCTTATGTATCCTGTACTCCATATACCATTGCTTCGTTTGTTTCGATTGATTAGCTTCCACCTTGACACCTCATCTGAACTTTTCCCACGTATTTCGACAAAATAAACCTGCAGCCCTTTCGGGAGAGGCTCATTAAACACTGCCATAATGTTGGGTCACGTTAATGATATATAAAATACTAGTGAAAAACAAGTTCAATACTGTAACCATTAGAGAAAAGCCCCCTAATGGGGGCTTTTTCCTGATTTGCAACATTCATCTTCTCTTTCGTTCAATCTGAACTACTATGCATTTTTCTTCGCAAGCTTGACCATCAAGCGGGCAATCGTATGACGCTCTTCTTTGTTGCCGACTTCCCATAACTCTTTCAGTGCGCGATTGGATAAGTTTTGCGGATCTACTTTTTCATCCAAAAAGTCACCAATTTCGTAAGCGAGGCTGGCGATGGTATCTTCGCTCATCCCCATTTTCTCGGCTTGTACGACGCGCTCTCCCAGAAACTTTTTCCAGGTATCAAAATTCTTGAGTACGGTCATTGATAAGTCCTCCCTTGGCTGTGGCGCATTGAGATTTAAAATCAACAATTGTAATATAACCTCTAACGCCTGAGCCTATACAAGGCGGATTCATCCAACCGTTAAACAGGAAGAAGCAAGAAAATCAGGTAATCCAGCCCCCGTTGGGGCTGATCACCTGGCCGTTTATATATCCGGATTCAGGTAAAGCCAGGAAGTAGACAAGGGATGAAATTTCATCCGGTGTAGCCAGCCTTCCTGCAGGAATTTCTTCCTCAAGCATGCGCTTCTCCTCCGCATCGAGATGCCCAAGCATTTGAGTATTGACAGCTCCTGGGGCAACGGCATTCACCGTCACACCTGAAGGTGCCAGCTCCTTCGCTAATGCTTTGGTAAAAGCGTTTATCCCACCTTTCGTGGTGGAATACAACACTTCACAAGAAGCACCGGAGATGCCCCACACGGAGGACATATTAATGATACGGCCGTAGCGCTGAGAAATCATGTATGGCATAAACGCCTGTGTGCACAAAAACAAGCCTTTTAAATTTACCGACATAACCTCATCCCACTGCTCTTCTGTCACATCCGCCAGCATCCCGTAATGGGAGATGCCGGCGTTATTAATCAGAATGTCTGGCATAAGATCATGGCTTTTAAGCTTATCCCGCATACGCAGAATTTGCTGGTTGTCTTTAAGATCCGCTGTGACCGTCAACACCTTGGCTCCATGCTGCATACAGCGCCGGGCGACATCATTGGCCGCTTCATGGGAAGCGCCGTAATGGATGATGACATTCATGCCAACCTGCGCAAAACGCTCGGCTATCGCAGCGCCGATTCCCCTGCTTGCGCCCGTGATCAAAACAGTCGTATCCTGTAATGCCTTTACAAAGCTTTCCTCTCCCATGCTGCCCATTAAGGATTCACCACAATCGATACTGCCAGCTGTTCCCAATCGATATGCTCATGCAGCCGGTCATTGACTTCTTTTAACGTGATGGACTCATACGCTTCGACCACGGAGAAGAAATCGCAGTCGCGGAACTGATAGCGGGTAAACTCATGAGCAATATTTTCCGGCGAGTTGAGCATGCGCAGATAACCGCCGATTTTCTTTTTGCGTGCCCGTTCAAAATCATCTTCCGTGAATCCGTTCTGGAGGATTTTATCGACTTCCTCACGCACTCTAGCCAGCAGCTTATCCGGATCCGCGGTGTCTCCGCCAGCTGCAGAGAACGCATATTGTGGCGAGCTGTTGTATTCATGCGAGAAGCTGTCGGAGATCAGATCCTCATCATACAGCTTCTGATAAAGCTCTGTACTCGAGCCAAAAAGCAGATCCAGCATGATTTTACTCGTCAAGTCACGGCGAAGCAGACCACTTCCGGTGGCTCCCACATGCTTTTCCTTAAATCCGAACAAGCATTTCGGCATGGATACGGCCAATTTGGAAATGTGGCGTTTCTCTGCAACTTCCACCTTCTCCGGATCGAAAATGCGTTCAATGTCACCTTGCGGTTTATAGCTCTTCGCTGCCTGGTTAGAGCGCACAAGCTCGAATATTTCCTCAGGCTTCACACCGCCCACGACGAACAGCAGCATATTACTCGGATGGTAAAATGCGTTGTAGCATGTATACAGCGTTTCTTTTGTAATGGTGCTGATCGATTCCACCGTGCCCGCGATATCAATATGAACTGGATGGATTTTGTACATTGCTTCAATTAAGCCGAAGTACACCCGCCAATCCGCATTGTCCAAATACATATTGATCTCTTGTCCGATGATCCCCTTTTCTTTCTCCACATTCTGATCGGTGAAATAAGGGTTCTGCACAAAATTAATGAGTGTTTCCAGGTTGGTATTAATTTTCTCGGTAGCGGAGAACAAGTAGACCGTTTGGTCAAAGCTCGTAAACGCATTGGCGGATGCCCCGTTGGTGGCAAAGGTTGCAAAGATATCGCCTTCAGGCTCCTCGAACATTTTATGCTCCAGAAAATGGGCAATCCCGTCAGGCACTGATATTTCTTCCTGTCCCTCCACGCGGAAATGGTTATCCACTGAACCGTATTTCGTTGCAAATGTCGCATACATTTTTTGAAAACCCGGTTTTGGCAGCACATACACATGAAGCCCGTTGTCCATAACTTCCTTATATAAGGTTTCCTGCAAGTTGTCGAACTGAAGTTTTTCCACCGTTATTCCTCCTTCTGCCCCTTCAGGAAATAGATCGTATCCAGCTCAAAGGTAGCTGCGGCAGCCTTAACGTCCTCAATCTGAATCGCTTCAACCTGCTGCAGCAGCTCTGCGCGCGGGCGGTCCTTGCCAGAAAATTGACGGTTAAAATCATATGCGATCATTTCGAAGGCAGAGTCATCGATTTCAAGCAGTAAATTACGAATCATCGCCTTAGTTTGCGACATTTCAAGATCGGTAATCTGACCGGAACGCATTTCATCCAGCTGCTTTTTAATGATCTCCAGCGCCTTTTCGTAGTTCTGTACCTCGATACCCGACTGAATCGTTCCGATGCCTTTATGACCGTCGTAGCGAGAAGATGCGTAATAAGCCAAACTTTCCTTTTCACGAACATTCATAAAGAGCTTGGAATGCGGATAGCCTCCCAAAATTCCGTTGTACATCAGCGCAGCCGCATATTGCTCATCGGAATATGTAATGGATGTGCGCAGTCCCATATTCAGTTTGCCTTGGCTGACCTCCATTTTTTCAACGACAGTCCGTACTTCATCCGCTTCACGGGTTGAGGTTTCCTGCTTGTAGGATACATCATTCGAATCAGAGGAGAATGCAAAATGTTTATTTACGAGCTCCTTCACTTCCTCAAGCGTCGTATCGCCAGCCACATATAAATCCATGCTCGCAGTATCCAGCCACTGCTGATAACATTTATAAAGATTCTCGGGTGTGATTTGGTCGAGATCCGAACGCTGACCGAGAGGATGGAGCCGGTAAGGCTCATTGCGGCACATTTCCTCAATGCACCGTTCTGAAGCATATCTGATTTTATCATTCACAATCGCCTCGAGCTTTTTGCGAACGTTCTCTTTCTCTGCCTGCACATAGCTGCTTCGGAAATGGCCGTCTTCGAGTACAGGCCGCGTAACCACTTCCCCAAGAAAAGCAAAAGAAGATTCCAGCAGACTGTCTTCACTTTTGACAAAGGAATCATTAATGGTATCCATGCGGAACTGAACCATCTGATAGTTGCCTCTTTTATATACATCAAATCCAAAGCCCGCTCCGTACATCTGCTCCAGCTGTTCACGGAACTGTCTTGTTTCAGGATAGGACTCCGTTCCGCGTCTTAATACAAATGGAGTCAAGGCCGTTGCTGTTACCGTATCCTCTGCAAGCGGGATGCCCGCATATAGCGATATGGCAAATGTTTTGAAGCGTTTCGTAGGCAGGACGTGAATCCGCATACGCCCCGTATTTCCATGTTGAAATGCTGTTTTATTCAAGGTCCAAAACTCCTTTAGCCATGAATTTGTCTATCGTACACTTGTGAATATGTTCCATTCTATACCATTACAAAGTGAAGAAGCAACCGAAGACAAGCCCTCCGGTTGCTGTTTCTGGGCAGATAGAAGTCCTTACATACAGAAGATATGCTGTCCGATGGTTTTGACCTGCGGGCGGGACCAGATCCACTTCGAAGTCGCCGTTTTCGGGTTGAAGTAATACAGACAGCCCCCTGATGGATCCCATCCATTCAGCGCCTGCTGAACAGCTTTACGAGCGGTCTCATTTGGCTCCAGGTAAATCTGGCCGTCGGCTACCGCCGTGAAAGCTCCCGGCTGGAATATGACCCCATGAGGAGTATTAGGGAAGCTCGGCGATTTTACCCGGTTTAGAATAACGGCAGCTACTGCCACCTGGCCCTCAAAGGGCTCTCCTCTGGATTCCCCATATACTGCATTAGCCATAATCTTCAGATCATTTTCTGATAATCCCATTGTATTGGCGGAAGCCGTTGGTTCGGTTTTGCCGTTCCCTTCATTTCCTTTATTTTCTGCAGCCGTTTGACCCTTGCCTGCAGCAGACTCGGAAGGCTTCCAGTTTTTCGTTGCGTTATACAGCTTCAGCTTCGTCTTCGCACCTACCGTACCATCCGCTTTCATACCAAATTCAGATTGGAACCATTTTACTGACTTCAATGTGGCCCAGCCATACTGACCATCAATCTTTCCATAATAGAAACCGAGGAATTTCAAGCGTCCCTGCAGCTCGTAGATATCCTGTCCGGAGGAACCATACTTCAGGATCGTTGTTCCAAAGGTTGGCACGGCTTCTTCTGAAACAGGTTGTTTATCGGCTATGGCCCTATCCTTCATTCGAGGCTGAAGCCCTGCAAATACCGCAGCTGACAAAAGGACCAAGAGTCCAAAAATGATCCACAATTTTGCTTTTTTCATATGGCAGCTCTACCTTTCTCTTGTGAGTTTGACTAGGATGGCTACGGTTATTATGACAAGAGCCACCATTAACTATTCACATTGCAAAAGAAAGGTTGGAAACTGTCGTAAGATGTGGATGAAACAAGGCTATGGTTGTTGTCGACTGGAGATGAAAAGACTTAAAAAACCGCCCTGCGGCACAATTGCTTGTACGACAGACCGGTTCTTTATTATCATCTTTAAATTTCATATGTCCATGCAATTACCCTTCGGTTACAGGTTCTTGAGGCTTGTTCAATATGTTATCTTCAAGCACGATGAATTTATCTCCGTACTCCCTTACAATATGCCGCTCTCCCCATGCGCAGAGAGAATCCAAAATGGACTGAAGACTCCAGCCATATTCGCTGAGCTCGTATTCGACCTTGGGTGGAACCTGATTGTATACAATCCTGTTCACAATCCCATCCTCCTCCAGCTCCCTAAGCTGCTGCGTCAGCATTTTCTGTGTGATATTCGGCATAAGACGGCGTAAATCACTTGTCCGCTTTTTGCCGTATGTTAAATGGCATAGGATGACACATTTCCATTTCCCTCCGATCACCTCAAGCGTCGCTTCTACAGAAATATTATATTTTTTCATCCAATCAGCCTCCTCAAATTGTATGGGTACCTTTTAGTACCTATAGTACTTTAAAGTGCGTACTGTTCATTTTGCCTCTAAGCCCCCATAATAACACTCACCGGCCGGGACGACTAGACAGGAGTGAAGAGAATGCCACAAGGCAACAAAAAAAGCATGTTTGCACTTTTGGCATTAGCCATCAGTGCATATGCAATCGGAACAACCGAATTTATCAGTGTAGGTTTGCTTCCCCTCATTGCAAGGGATTTGAATATATCGGTTACCTTAACGGGCTTAACTGTTACTTTGTATGCTCTTGGAGTTACTTTCGGTGCCCCTGTACTGACTTCGCTCACGATGGGGATGTCCCGAAAGAAGCTGTTAATTGGAATCATGCTTGTGTTTATAGCAGGTAATAGCACAGCCGCATTATCGGGAGGCATTGCCATGCTGCTGGTGGGACGCATCATATCCGCCCTGGCACACGGCGTCTTCATGTCGATTGGTACAACCATTGCTGCCGATATGGTGCCTGAAAACCGCCGAGCCAGCGCTATCGCGATCCTGTTCTCAGGACTTACGATTGCTACGGTGACCGGTGTGCCGCTGGGCACTTTTATCGGCCAACAAATGGGATGGCGCGCTGCCTTCTTTACCATTGCCATTATTGGAGTCATCGCTCTGATCGCAAACATGATCCTGATTCCCAAGCATTTGCGGAAAGGCACAAAAACGCCTGTGAAAGAACAGTTAAAGCTGGTCACGAACAGCCGTCTGCTGCTTGCCTTTTTAATAACTGCTCTTGGTTATGGGGGTACTTTCGTCGTCTTTACTTATTTATCCCCGCTGCTTCACAATATAACAGGATTTAAAGAATCAACGGTAGCCTTGATCCTTTTGCTTTACGGTATTGCGATCGCAATCGGGAATGTCATCGGCGGTAAAGCCGCTAATCGGAAGCCATTATCAGCACTGCTGGTGATGTTCTCCCTACAGGCTGTGGTCCTGCTGGTGCTCACTTTTACAGCGCCCTTCAAAGTTGCCTCCCTGATCACCATCTTCGTGATGGGACTGCTGGCTTTTATGAATGTCCCTGGGCTGCAAGCTTATGTCGTCATGCTGGCGGAACGGTTCGCTCCAAAAGCAGTGGATGTGGCCTCAGCCGTAAACATTGCCGCATTCAATGCAGGAATCGCACTCGGAGCCTATTTAGGCGGAGTCATTACGGATACAATAGGTATCGTTCATACCGGCTGGGTTGGGGCTGTGATGGTTGCAGCCGCCGTACTTCTCACAGGCTGGAGCCAATTATTACAAAGAAAAGATGCTTTATATGAAGTACAAAATAACAAGGAATCAATATAAGGAGGAAGTCAGAATGAAACTGCATCTTCAAAGCACAACAAAACTTCACAACGGAGTGGACATGCCTTGGCTTGGGCTTGGCGTATTTAAGGTGGAAGAAGGAGCAGATCTAGTTGAAGCAATTAAGGCAGCCATTAAACATGGATATCGGAGTATTGATACGGCAGCTGCCTATGCCAATGAGAGCGGTGTGGGGCAAGGAATCCACGAAGCCCTTGCAGAGAACGGTCTATCCAGAAAGGATCTGTTCGTCACGTCAAAAGTATGGAACAGCGATCAGGGTTATGAAGAGACACTCGCCGCCTTTGACACAAGCTTGTCCAAACTCGGTCTGAATTACCTGGATCTTTATCTCATTCACTGGCCTGTAGCGGGCAAGTATAGGGACACCTGGAGAGCAATGGAAAAGCTTTATAAAGACGGTCGCGTTAAAGCGATTGGCGTAAGTAATTTCCAAGTCCATCATTTAGAAGACTTGCTTCAGGACGCTGAGATCAAACCAATGATAAATCAAGTCGAATTCCATCCTTATCTGACACAAAAGGAGCTGCTTACCTTCACTCGTGAGCATGGGATTCAGCTTGAGGCCTGGTCACCGTTGATGCAGGGAGAGCTGTTAACTCAGCCTGTTCTGCAGGAAATCGCAGGCAAGCATGGCAAGTCAGTCGCTCAAGTGATCCTGCGCTGGGATCTTCAAAACGGAGTCGTTACCATTCCGAAATCAATCAAGGAACACCGGATTATCGAAAATGCTTCTCTATTCGACTTTGAGCTGACTAGCACAGAGATGGAACAAATTGATGCTCTGAATCAAGATCATCGCGTCGGTCCAGACCCTGACAACTTTGATTTCTAATTCATATAAGAAGACATGCTTCAAAAGATAAATGCTTATCATTTACTTTGAGATATAAAATAAAACGGGCAGCCCAGGAATCATCCTGGGCTGCCCGTTGTTGGTTAATGTTGAAAAGAAGATGCTGCTTATGAACTGATGCGGTTCTGCTGCTGATACTGCTCCAAGGAGACCAGCACTTCACGCGGTTTGCTGCCTTCATACGGCCCAATGATGCCTCTGGCCTCCATGGAGTCAATCAATCTTGCAGCCCGCGTATAACCCACTCTCATCCTCCGCTGCAGCAGGGAAACCGATGCTTGCTTAGCTTCCAGAACAATCTGGACTGCCTGATCATAGAGCTCGTCGAGCTGCTCATCGCCATCCGGCTGACTTTCATCAATTTCAGGTACCAGCGATTCATCATACTTCGCCTCACCTTGCTCACGCACATAATTCACGATCGTTTCCACTTCCTGATCCGTCATAAAAGCACCCTGCACACGAATCGGTTTGGAGGATCCCATCGGCATAAAGAGCATGTCGCCACGCCCAAGCAGCTTTTCTGCCCCGGCCATATCCAGAATGGTTCTGGAATCCACCTGGGAAGATACACCAAAGGCAATCCGCGAAGGTATGTTGGCCTTGATAACACCGGTGATAACGTCTACCGATGGCCGCTGCGTTGCGATAATCAAATGGATTCCAGCTGCACGAGCCATCTGTGCGAGTCGTGTGATAGCTTCCTCCACATCATGGGCAGCCACCATCATCAAATCCGCAAGCTCGTCCACGATAACAACAATGTAAGGCAGAACGGCAGGCAGATTGTCCTTCATCAGATTATTATAGCCTTCAATGTTGCGTGTACCCGATTTGGAGAACAGCTCATAGCGCTTTTCCATTTCAACGACGATTTTCTTAAGCGCAAGAGATGCGCGTTTCGGGTCTGTGACCACCGGCGCCATGAGATGCGGGATACCGTTATATACATTCAGCTCAACCATCTTCGGATCGACCATTAGAAACTTGACTTCATCTGGCTTCGCCTTATACAGGATACTCGTAATAATTCCGTTGATACACACGGATTTACCCGAACCCGTAGCTCCCGCTACAAGCAAATGGGGCATTTTGGCCAAGTTACCGACGATCGTCTGGCCTGAAATATCCCTGCCAAAAGCGATGGACAGCTTGGACTGTGCATCCTGGAAGATGGGTGTCTCCATGACCTCTCGCATCGTAACAAGGGACACTTCGTTGTTAGGAACTTCGATACCAATCGCGGATTTACCGGGAATCGGCGCTTCCATACGAATATCCTTAGCTGCGAGCGCCAATGCAATATCATCCGTAAGGCTGACGATCCGGCTCACCTTTACACCGATATCCGGTTGAATTTCATAACGCGTTACCGCAGGGCCGCGCACAACCTCAAGCACCTTAGCCCTGACGCCAAAGCTCTCAAGCGTAGCTTCGAGCTTGCGTGCCGTCTGCATATAGTCGTTTTGATCTCCTGCTTTGCCTCCGTTTTGAGGTTTCGCCAGCAGGCGGAAAGGTGGAAGCTTATAGGGTTTAGGAGGCGGGGGTGGAGGCTTATTGTCAACCGCTTCAGCTGCTCCCTCCCCTTCGATGGACTGCCCGGCAGAAATATCTGCCATTCCATTTGCCGCAGTCTGCAGATCCTCTCCATCCTGAGATTCCGTGTCCAGTATATCTGCAGGAAGCTCGGTCACAGGCTCGTTTTCATCCCAATCCTCATCATCCGCATTTCCTTCCGATTTAACCTGTTCAAAGAAATCACGAATAATAGGAGCTGGCGGATGACTTTCTTCGTTTCTCTCCCAGTGATCCGTTGAATGAGGAGCGATCTCCTGCTCTACCTCATGTTTGTACACCGGAGGCTGAGCTGCTGTATTTCCAGAATGTCTGCGAATCGGTTCCAGTATATCGCTGCCATCCAGATCATCCTCTTCGGCAGAAACCGAATCATCTGCAGGTTTACCAAACTTGCTTCCGAAAAGCTGGAAAAATACGGGCGTGGTACGCTTGGCTTTTGGAGCCACAAAATCCTCCAGATCATCCTCTTCATCCTCATCCGGCAGCTGCATTTGCTGCCTTTTGCGGGAAACTGACTTGGGAGCAGCCGCAACGGCCTGCTGTTTTTGGCTTGTCATTCTTTTTTGTACATTGCTTCCGGCCTGAACCACCCGCTTGCGTACAATCCGCATCAGATCCACATAAGATAGGTTTGTGATCAGCATAAAGCTGATAATAAACATGACAATCATCAGCAGCTTGGTCCCCGGGTTTCCGAACAACCAGAACAATAAGGCATATTGGAGAGCCCCCGCATAACCGCCACTGATATCTTTATTTAACATAGAACTATCTTGGGAAGCCGAAGATGAAAGCAGTGAACCCTGCAAATCATTATGTACTTGGGTTATGATATGTCCGGCGCTTAGGCCGGGTACATGCGACAGCTTCTTTTCCAAAGAAGAAACACTGCTCATCAGCGTCAAGGCCAGCACCAGCAGGACGATCCCGCTCTTTCGCGTACTCCAGCGATTCGGCCATTTCCGCCCAATCATCACGCTGAGTCCCAGATAAATACCTATCAATGGAATCACAAAATAGAACCGACCAAGCAAAAGCCCGAACATTTTGGATAACGACCACCCTACTGCCGCTTCACCCGATAAGGCGATGACAGAAAGGGTGATCAGTACAATACCGTATATTTCGTATTTAAGTACATTGGTCAGCAGAGCCTTTTTCCTTTTTTTGCGTTTGGCCAAGAAATGTCACCCCCGGAACATCATTATACCATATAATACCGTGGGCACCTATGTTCTGTTTTTTAATTCAAGTTGTTTTTACGGAGCGGGAATATACTGAATAATTTGACCCGGAACGTAGGCGGGATTCAGGTAATTATCCAAAGGTCCATCCAGCAGGCGGATGATCTGAACTCTGTTAAAATCCAGTGGCCTAACCTCCATAAGCATTCCCTGTATTCGTACCTCGGCTGAGGGATCTGCTTCTCCCTGCTTTTCCCATACCGCTTCAAGGGGCATTACAGTATGCAGTGTCATTGCTTGATCCCCTCCACTTCCTTCGTACTTTTCCAATCATCGATAAGCCGGTTCAGCTTGGCCAGCGCTTGTCCGATGCCGCCCACTTCATCCATAAGGCCATACTTCACCGCATCATTTCCGCCGACCGGGGTCCCAACATCACGATTCAGTTCCCCCGTCCGGAACATCAGCTCTTTAAACTTCGATTCCGTAATACGCGAATGGGAAGTGACAAATCGCACGACACGTTCCTGCATCTTCTCCATATATTCGAACGTTTGTGGTACACCGATAACCAAGCCGTTCAAACGGATCGGGTGAATCGTCATTGTTGCGCTTTCTGCAATGATTGAATATGTGGATGAAACTGCAATCGGTACTCCGATGCTATGTCCACCGCCCACCACTACCGTTACCGTCGGCTTAGTAAGGGAGGCGATCATTTCAGCGATGGCAAGCCCCGCTTCCACGTCACCGCCAACGGTATTCAAAATAATAAGAATCCCATCAATATTTTTATTTTGCTCTGTTGCCACCAAGGTAGGAATGATGTGTTCATATTTTGTCGTTTTATTTTGCGGAGGTAAAACCATATGTCCTTCGATTTGTCCGACAATGGTCATGCAAAAAATATTTGATTCATTCGTAGCCGGAACATTCATTTGACCCAGCTGCTGAATCGCATCAAGCGCGGCTTTGGTTTGATTCTCAGGCTGCTGCTCCGGTAATACGGCCGGCTCTTCCATATGGGGTTGTCCTTGTTCATGCGCCATGTTGAGTTACCCACCCTTTCACTAACCAAGTTATATTCGTTCTGTTTAGTATGGCGGTTAGAAGAGTGGTATTATTCCTTTTGACGCCTTTTAGACAATAAAAAGCCCCCTTCCGCAAGAAACCGTCCATTATTGCTTGCGTGAAGGGGGCGACTGTGTGCTTTGTCGTCAAACCTTTATATTATTCAATTGATTTACACTTCCATAATGATTGGTAAAATCATTGGTCTGCGGCGGGTTTGTTCATAAAGGAACCGTCCCAGCGCATCCTTAACTCCCGTCTTCAGGGAAGCCCATTCATTTACATTCTCGCTCATCAGCTTTTGCAGTGTACTGGAAACAATGCGATTGGCCTCATCCAGCAATCCTTCGGATTCGCGAACGTACACAAAACCTCTGGAAATAATATCCGGGCCGGACATGATCGTTCCATCCTGCTTGCTCAGCGTCACAACAACGACAAGAATGCCATCTTGGGAAAGCAGTTTACGGTCGCGAAGCACGATGTTGCCTACGTCGCCAACACCCAAGCCGTCGATCAGTACGTTACCAGCAGTGACTTTGCCGGCTCTGCGTGCTGCACCGTTTTGAATTTCAACTACTTCACCAATATCCGTGATGAAAATATTATCAGGATCTACACCAACTGATTCAGCCAAAAGTGCGTGTCTGCGCTGCATACGGTATTCACCGTGAATCGGAAGGAAGAATTTCGGTTTCATCAGGTTAAGCATCAGCTTGAGCTCTTCCTGACTGCCGTGTCCTGAAACGTGAACGCCGGAATTAGATCCGCTATAGATTACGTTAGCACCTAAACGGAACAATTCATCAATAGTCCGTCCCACATATTTCTCATTGCCCGGTACCGGAGTAGCCGCAATGATAACGGTATCACCTGGTAAAATATCAACTTTACGATGAGTCGAACGCGCCATCCGGGTTAATGCGGACATCGGTTCACCCTGACTGCCTGTACACAATACTACGACACGGTCAGCAGCCATTTTATTAACTTCTTCCGGTTCAATCAGCATGCCATCAGGTACATGCAGGTAACCAAGCTCAGAAGCAATGGAAACCACATTTACCATACTGCGGCCAATCACCGTAATTTTGCGGCCGGTTGTTTCGGCAGCGTTTACGACCTGCTGGATCCGGTGAACATTGGAAGCGAATGTCGCGATGACAACACGCTGGGAGGCTTTACGGAAAATATCCTCAAGCACAATACCCACATTTTTTTCCGATGGAGTGAATCCTGGTTTTTCAGCGTTTGTACTATCCGACATGAGAGCAAGAACGCCTTCTTCACCGATGGCAGCCATACGCTGCAAATTCGCGTACTGTCCGTTTACCGGTGTATGATCGAATTTGAAATCGCCTGTATGAACAACATTGCCTTCCGGTGTTGCAATACAGATCCCGACAGAATCAGGAATACTATGGTTCGTTCTGAAGAAGGTAGCCTTCAGGGTCGAGCCCAGTTCGATTTCAGAATCTTCGTTGATCAAGATCCGCTTGGTTTCACCAAGCAAATTGGCTTCCTTCAGCTTGTTCTCAACAAGTCCGAGGGTAAGCTTCGTTCCGTAGATAGGAACATTCAAATGTTTCAAAACGTAAGGCAGTCCGCCAATATGATCTTCGTGTCCATGTGTTAACAAAATGCCTCTTACTTTGTCGCGGTTTTCCGTCAAGTAGCTGATATCAGGAATGACAATATCGATACCAAGCATATCTTCCTCAGGAAATTTCAAGCCGGAATCTACTACAACGATGTCATTCGCATACTGAACAACATACATATTTTTCCCGATTTCACCGACGCCGCCCAATGCAAATATCGTCAATTTATCGCTATTATTTTTTTTAGACAAATGAATCTAAACCTCCTATGGTTTTGGACGTCGTACCATTTTATAGTATTTATATTTCAAAAATATACCGCACCCAGTCACTTGACCTCATTATACATGATTAAAAACGCAAAACACAAGTCACCCTCCAAGTAAGAGTTATCGTACCCCAAAAAAGTAGGCGTTATTTGCAAAAAAACAGCGCCCGCAATGGACGCTGTTCACCATTTTTTGAGTTATTCTTGGGATTACAAGGAAGCTACCAGTTCGCGGATAAATGCTGCTTCCGATTCACTAGGATCAACCAGAGGCAAACGGACTCCGCCCACAGAATGACCCAGCTCATTCAGCGCATATTTCAGAGCCGAAGGATTAGGTACCGGTGCAGGGCATTCGAACAAACCCTTAAATACCGGGAACAGCTTCTGATGAAGCTTGGCTGCCCCGGCAACCTCGCCATTCAAATACGCTTGAATCATATCCTTCATGGAGGCTCCGATGATATGGCTTGCTACGCTAACGATCCCGTAGGCTCCAACAGCTAATGCCGGCAATGTTGAAGCATCATCACCTGAATAAACCCTGAAGGAATCCGGTGCGCCTGCAGCAATTTGTGTTACCTGTTCGATGGATGCACATTCCTTTGTAGCCACAATGTTCGGAATCTCAGCAAGACGAAGCGTCGTTTGTGCACTGATGCTTGCTGCCGTACGTCCAGGGACATTATACAGCATGACTGGAAGATTTGTGCTGCGAGCTATCGCTTCGAAATGACGGTACATCCCTTCCTGGCTGGGCTTATTATAATAAGGCACAACCAGCAAAGCTCCATCGACACCCAGCTTTTCAGCTTCCTGTGTCAGATGAATCGAATGCTCGGTGCTGTTGCTGCCGGTACCTGCAATAATTTTGCAGCGGCCTTTGGCATGCTCGAGCGCGAATGCAAACAACTCAAGCTTCTCTTCCTCGTGGAGTGTTGGCGATTCGCCCGTTGTACCGCAAATCACAAGAGAATCCGATTTTTGTTCTTCAATCAAATAATCAATGATTTTTGACGTTTCCGCCCAGTTGATTTTCCCGTTCTCGTCAAAAGGCGTGATCATGGCTGTAATCAGTCTTCCGAAATCCACTTGTATAACCTCCTCAAACGATAGGGCATGCTCATGAAGTAGTAATTTGATATTTAACGGTGAAGTTCAAATTTGGTATGAAGAGCACGCAATGCCTGCACCATATCTTCTTTTTTAACAAGCACCCATATCGTTGTATTTGAATCCGCAGATTGCAGGATTTGTATATTTTGTTCACTGAGTGACTCTACAATTTTGGCCATGATGCCGGGTACTCCATTAATGCCACCGCCAATGACTGACACCTTTGCACATCCGGAAAGAGCTCTGGGGTTGAGTCCCAGATCTCGAAGAACCGTAACGGCACGGTCCGAATCGAAGTCAAACACGGTATAGACGGCTCCCGTAGGGGTTACATTTATAAAGTCAACGCTGATGGAATTTCCAGCCATCGCCTTGAAAACCTGAAGCTGAAGATTATGCCCTCCCTCTTCACAATCAACCGTAATCTGTGTCACATTGCTTACATAAGCTATACCCGTAACATAACGGTCCATAATTCCCTGTTGAACGTCTTTGAAGCCTTCCGGCTGGGTAACCAGTGTGCCTTCGTCCTCAGAGAATGTGGAACGCACCCGAACCGGGATTTGGGACTGCATAGCGATCTCTACTGCCCTTGGATGAATGACCTTAGCGCCGTACTGGGCCATGTTGCAAATTTCAGCATAGCTGACAAACGGCAGCGGTCTGGCATCCTCCACGATCCTTGGATCTGCGGTCAAAATCCCGTTCACATCTGTGTATATATCCACCATTTCAGCATGAAGCGCAGCACCCAATGCCGTAGCCGAAGTATCACTGCCGCCTCTTCCTAATGTCGTGAAGTCACCTGATTCCGTTTGTCCCTGGAAGCCGGTCACGATCACAACTTGATGCGTTCCGAGTTCCGTAACCACCCTTTCAGGACGAACATCCTTGATTCGGGCATTACCGTATTGATCATCCGTGAGGAAGCCTGCTTGGGCTCCCGTCAACACGATTGATTTTACTCCTTCGTGCTCCAAGAGGGTGCAGAGCGTGGTTGCTGAAATGATTTCACCACAGCACAGCAGTAAATCCCGCTCGCGTGCAGGCAGAGCGTCTCCGTTCTGGGCTGCCCAGTCCAGAAGCGTGTCGGTAGCATAAGGCTCGCCCTTGCGTCCCATAGCAGACACCACGACAACGAGCTGGTATCCAGCGGAAAGCTCACGCTTGATATGTTTGATGACAAGTTCTCTTGCCTGCGGTGTAGAAAGTGAAGTACCACCGAATTTTTGAACTAAAATACTCATTTCCATTCCTCCATACGACTAAGAACACGCGGAACGTTTGGCTGCAATAATCTCAGCAATTTGCACAGCATTCCATGCTGCACCCTTTATCAGATTATCAGACACAATCCACATGTTAAGGGCTTTGCTCTCACCAAGATCTCGGCGCAAACGCCCTACAAAAACGTCCGGTTTTCCTGCGGCATCGGTCGCAAGCGGATAGGTTTGGGAAGCCGGATCATCCATAACGGTTATTCCTGGCGATTCCGCCAATAGGTCTCTTACGTCTTCCAGTTCAAAGTCTTTCTTAAGTTCGACATATACAGATTCCGAGTGACCGTAAACAACAGGAATACGGACACAGGTTGCCGTTACATCAATCGATTCATCACGCATAATCTTTTTTGTTTCTCGTATCATTTTCATTTCTTCGAGTGTATAGCCGTTATCCTGGAACTTATCAATTTGCGGAATCGCGTTAAAAGCAATCTGATGCTTCACAGGCAGTGAACCCACCGGCAAAATATCCGGTTTAATCTCATTGCCCTCCAGAACCTCTTTGCTTTGGCGAAGCATCTCGTCAATTGCACGACTGCCTGCACCGGAAACCGCCTGATAGGTGGAAACGATAATGCGTGAAATGCCGTACGCATCCTGCAGAGGCTTAAGTGCAGCCACCATTTGGATGGTCGAGCAGTTCGGGTTGGCGATAATGCCATTATGTTCATCAATTTGCTCCGGATTAACCTCTGGAACGACCAGCGGTGTATTCGGATCCATGCGAAAAGCGTTGGTGTTGTCTATGCAAACCGCTCCAAGCCGGACAGCGTGGGGTGCAAGCTCTTTGCTGACATCCCCCCCGGCGCTGAACAGAGCAATATCAATGCCTTCAAAACTTTCAGGGGTTGCTTCTTCTACTGTTATGTCTTGACCTCTAAAGTTAATGATCGTGCCTGCAGAACGTGCAGAAGACAGCAGTTTCAGATTGGAAATCGGGAATTCCCGTTTATCCAACAGACCCAATATTTGCTCTCCGACTGCTCCCGTCGCTCCTACAACCGCGACATTAAACTTCTGATTGCTCATTGCCGTATCTCCCCTTCTCAATGATGACTATTTCTCTATAATAGTAGCAATTAAGCTGAGAAAATCCGCTGAAGAATCATAGGTTGAAGCTGTCTTCCTTCCAGTGCGGCGTAACATGCCTCAGGAATTAAATCCATATGAGCTACTAGTGAATTTGGTTTCTGATGCGGGCTATCCTGGCCGAAAGGAACAAAGTAAATATTTTTCGTCACTAAAAGCTTGGCGATATTGGCTGCATTCAGCCCGAGTCCGTCATTCGTGGAAATAGCCAGCACAAGCGGACGCAGGTTTCTCATCTGAGCCTTGGCGGCCATAAGAACCGGACTATCTGTCATCGCGTTTGCCAGCTTGCTTGTTGTATTTCCGGTGCACGGGGCAATCACCAGTACATCTAGTAATTTGGACGGTCCCAGCGGTTCTGCTTCAACAATTGTTGAAATAATATCACTACCCGTAATATCTTTCAACTGCTGCAGCCAATTTTTGGCCGTTCCAAAGCGCGTATCCGTCACTTGCACCGAATTGGATACGATTGGCACCACCTTGGCTCCTTCATCCACAAACCGCTTCACCTGCGGCATAATTTCTTCGAGTGTGCAGTGAGATCCTGTGATTGCGTAACCTACCGTCTTACCCTGCCAATTCATTCTACATCCCCCCGAGTCTTGAACTCATCCGAAATCAACTGTACCAGCGTGTTGGCAATAATCAGACCAGCTGTTTTGGGAGCTACGATTCCGGGAAGACCAGGGGCAAGCAGCGCCTTGATCCCCCGCTTCTCCGCGTACCGGAAATCGCATCCTCCGGGAGCGGAAGCAAGGTCAATAATGACGGTGCTTGTAGGCATTTTAGACAGGATTTGCGCTGTGACTATCATAGTCGGAATCGTGTTAAAAATCAAGTCAATATTGCTCACATGATCCGTCAAATCCCTTGTCAGAAAAGGCTCCCAGCCCATGACCTCCGCCCGCGCGACATCCTTATCGGCACGGACTCCCACCTTGACTTTTGCTCCCAGACCCTGCAAACTTTTGGCCATTGTAAAGCCGGTTCTGCCTAGACCGAGCACCATGCAATCCGATCCATGTATCGTAAAATCCGTGTTCTGAATAGCCATAACAAGCGCGCCCTCAGCGGTCGGAATGGAATTGCTGATCGCTACTTCATCGCGGTCCAGCAGTTCAACCAGCTTAATTTCATGATGCGCGCACAGACTGCGCAGATAAGGTTTCGCCATGCCGGTGTATACCTTGCAGCCCTTGCGCAATGATGCCATATGTTCATCCTGCAGCTTGAGCGGCTCATTCGAGAACTGCGTATGGATGATACCATTATCATCGCAACCCACAACAGGAAGGACCAGGACATCCGCGGCAGCAAGCAGCTCAGCCGTCAAATGATCCCTGGTCACTCCCTGGAGCTTCTGCTTCAGATTGTCAAAGCCGACAACACTGACGGTGGCATCCATCTCCGAACATTTACGGATCACCTCGATCTGACGCGCATCCCCGCCTAGGAATACGATTTGGACTCCTGTCAGCATAAGGATGTCACTCCTTTCAAAAAACACTGTTATGGAGCATCTTATGCCGCAGCCTAGCATTCGGTGAAAACGCCTGAACAAGAGGCGGAGAAAAAACATAAAAAAAAGCCTGCCAGCAGCTCCATTAAAAGGAACCCGGCAGACCTCATCTTACTATTTACCTGTATGACCAAACCCACCGGCACCGCGTACGGTCTCGGACAGTGCTTCCACTTGTTCAAACTGAATCTGCGGCACCTCCTGGAATACCATCTGGGCGATCCGTTCATTGCGTACAATTGCGAAAGGTTCCTGGCCCAGATTAATGAGAAGCACCTTCACCTCGCCGCGGTAATCCGCATCAATCGTTCCAGGTGTATTCAAGCAGGTAATTCCATGCTTCATAGCCAGTCCACTTCGCGGACGGATCTGCGCTTCCAGTCCCTCAGGCATGGCTAGAGCAAAACCTGTTGGAATCAGCTTGCGCTCACCAGGTTGCAGCACAATCTCCTCCTCTACGGCTGCGTACAGGTCGTAACCTGATGCAGAAGAAGACATTTTTTCCGGAATCCGCACATCTTCATGACCGGGGAGTTTATGAATTTGAACGTAATGCAACAAAATCATCCCTTCTAAGTCCAGCAATCGCTTTATCAGATGCTCCAACCATGGCTAGTGCAAAAGGCTCGCTGAATAATCTGTCCAGCACAGCGTCGACATCCTTCATGCTGACGTTCTCAATTTTTTCGATCATTTCATCCAGGGTATTATGCTTGCCCAGCATGAGTTCGTTTTTGCCGAGACGATTCATCCGGCTGCCCGTTCCCTCAAGACTGAGAATCAAGCTCCCCTTCAGCTGTTCCTTACCTTTCTTCAGCTCGTCTTCCGTAATGCCGTTCCGGGCAATGTCAGACAGCACTTCCTTGGTCAAATCCAGCACATCTTTGGTTTGTTTTGGCGCTGTTCCTGCGTACACGGTAAACAACCCGCTATCTTCATTAGAACTGTGGTAAGAATACACAGAATACGCGAGACCTCTTTTTTCACGAATCTCCTGAAATAGTCTCGAGCTCATTCCGCCGCCAATGGTGTTGTTCAACAAAATCATGGCATATTGAAGCGGGTCATGAATGGAGCAGCCTGGCAATGAGAGGCAGATATGGTTCTGCTCCGTCTTCTTTTTGTGATACAAAAGATTGCTGTGGAAACCTGGTGTCTCGATTTCTTTGACTTCACTATGGTTATTAAACTGGCCAAAGTGGCGCTCCAACAGTTCTACGACATTATCGTCAATATTGCCTGCTACGCTGACAACTGTATTTTCAATGGTATAATGCTCATTCATATATGCTTTCAGCTCCGCCGGCCCCATTGGATCAAGCTGCTGCTTCGTTCCCAGAATCGGGTAAGCGAGCGGATGGTCGCCGTATACCGCTTTGGCCATCAAATCATGCACAAGGTCATCCGGCGTATCTTCGTACATGGATATTTCCTCAAGAATTACGTTCTTTTCTTTGGTGAGCTCTCCCTCATCCAGTGTGGAACGGAAGAACATATCGGACAGCATATCCACCGCAATTGGCAAATGCTCATCCAACACTTTGGCATAATAGCATGTGTACTCCTTCGACGTAAATGCATTCACATTGCCGCCGATGGCATCAAACTGCTCAGCTATGTCTTTTGCGTCAAAACGCTCTGTACCTTTAAAAAGCATATGCTCGATAAAATGCGAAACTCCGTTATTGTTGGGGTTTTCATGCCGTGAACCCGTTTTAACCCAAATTCCAAAAGAAACGGACCTGCATGTCGGTATTTTTTCCATTACAACTCTAAGGCCGTTGGTAAGCTTTATTTTTTTCACGCGATAGGCCCTCCTAAAATGATATCAATCCAATGGCTTTTGACGCATTCCCTATCCTACCAAAAAACATGTCCCCGCTCAACTGGTTGGCGGGATGATGCGTTCAGGTGAAAGTGTTTGGCTGACCGTCCCCGGAACCAGACCTTTCTTCTTAATAACCCTGATTATGCCCTGCAGCGACTTGGATGAAGACGCCGTCGGGTGCATCAGAATAAGTGTCCCTGCCTGGACCTTGTTCGAAATTTTATTCACAACCGATTCCGGCGAGGGGTTGCGCCAATCTACGGTATCCAGTGTCCAGAGGACTGTTTTCAGACCGAGGCCGGCGGCAATCTTAACCGTTTGTTGATTAAAATCCCCCGACGGCGGCGCGAACCAAGTATTTTCCACACCCAGACTCTCCTTAAGGAGCTTCTGGGTTTTGCTGATTTCCATAGAGGCGCGGTACTCGCTAAGCTGGCTCATATTGGGATGGGTGTAAGCATGGTTTTCAAGCTCATGACCGCGTTTTTGAATTTCCTTCGCCAGTTCCGGATTCTTTTTCAACCAGCTTCCATCAAAAAAGAAGGTAGCCTTTACCTTCTCTTCATCCAATATATCCAGCATCGGAACGATGAACTCGTTGCCCCAAGCCACATTGATCATAAGCGCAACCATGGGCTTATTGGGATTTCCCCGGTAAATCGGCTCTGCCCCCAAATCCTCAAGACTTACCTTTGGGGGAATTTGGCGGTATACATATGTAATCGGAGAGGAGGACCGGGCCGCTTTGGCCTGCTTATAAGTCTCTTCCGCATCAATTTCCAGTCCATTATAACCGGGAATCGCCTTCCAAACACGGTCTAGTACCGCGTCCACAGGCTGAATCCGGGTCTGTTCTCTCTTTTCAAGGATCTGTTTATAGAGGGGATCCTGCTGCTTCAGATCATTCGCCTTGGGACCCCATGTGCTGACTGCCGCCGGCTGTTGTCTGGCCTCCTGAATATATTCGCCAACAACACCGGTCTGGCCAATACCCACCACGGTTGCAAAACAGGCCAGCAATACCGCACCCTTTCTTCCGTTCATAGCTCCGCTCATCTCCCTTACCCGCTTTGTCCCATCATATGAACAAGTCCATCGGAATATGATATAGAGAAGAACGGCCGGACACCATCTGAATAACGGAAATTTGAAAAAAAAGAGCCAGAAGTGGTTACATTCTGCCTCTTTCGCAAGACCTGTCAGTCTTGTTGAACTGTCATAAAATTGGATGTCGAACAGCTTACGCTTTGGTTTCTGCTGTCAACACGGCTTTACGGGACAGGTTGATACGACCCTGCTGGTCAATTTCGGTCACCTTCACGGTAATCGAATCGCCAATAGCGACAACATCCTCAACCTTCGCCACACGCTCGGTGGACAATTGGGAAATGTGTACCAGACCCTCTTTGTTCGGAAGAATTTCGACGAAAGCTCCGAACTTCTCAACGCGTTTCACTGTGCCGACGTAAATTTCGCCAATCTGCACTTCACGAACGATGCCTTCGATAATGGAACGAGCCTTCTTGTTCATTTCTTCGTTAGCGGAAGCGATGAATACGCGGCCATCCTGTTCAATATCAATTTTAACACCGGTTTCTTCAATAATCTTATTGATGATTTTACCGCCTGCACCAATAACATCACGGATTTTGTCCGGGTTAATATTCATAACATCAATCTTAGGCGCATAAGGAGACAAAGATTCTCTTGGCTGCTTTATGGCTTCCATCATTTTACCCAGAATGAACATGCGTCCTTCTTTGGCCTGTTTCAGTGCATCCTGCAAAATCTGGCGGTCAATACCGTCAATTTTGATGTCCATCTGAATGGCGGTTACACCTTCTGCGGTACCGGCTACTTTAAAGTCCATATCACCCAGATGGTCTTCCATGCCTTGAATGTCCGTCAGAATGGATACATGCTCGCCGTCCTTGATCAGACCCATCGCCACACCTGCAACTGGAGCCTTGATCGGCACACCTGCATCCATCATGGCCAGTGTGCTTGCGCAAATACTTGCCTGGGAAGTCGAACCGTTGGATTCCAGTACTTCAGAAACCAGACGAATGGTATAAGGGAATTCCGTTTCAGAAGGTATCACCTTAGACAATGCTCTTTCGCCTAGTGCGCCATGACCGATCTCGCGGCGTCCTGGTGCACGGAGCGGACGGGCTTCGCCAACACTGAACGGCGGGAAGTTGTAATGGTGCATAAACCGTTTGGTTTCCTGCAGGTCGATTCCATCGAGAATCTGCACGTCGCCAAGTGCTCCAAGCGTACATACGCTAAGCGCCTGTGTTTGACCGCGTGTAAATAAACCGGTACCATGCGTCCGTGGCAGAATGCTGGTATCACATTCGATCGGACGGATTTCATCCAGTTTACGGCCGTCAGGACGAACCTTATCATGCGTGATCAGGCGTCTGACTTCTTCTTTTACAATATCATGGAGAACTTCTTTGACGTCGCCTAAGAGCTCAGGAGTCTCTATGTATTGCTGTTCAAAGTAAGTTACGGTTTCATCGTTAATCGCATCAATGGCATCCTGACGTGCATGCTTCTCAGCTATGCGCACAGCTTCAACCAAACGGGCTTCCGCAAATTCACGAACCTGCTTGTTCGCTTCAGCGTCAACCGCATGCAGTTTGACTTCCATTTTCGCTTTGCCAACTTTTCCGACCAATTCTTCAATCACTGCAACGATTTTCTTGATTTCGTCATGGCCGAACATAATTGCTTCCAGCATAATATCTTCCGGCACTTCGTTCGCTTCCGCTTCAACCATCATAATTGCATCTTTGGTACCGGAAACAACCACGTACACGTCGCTGACTTCCTGCTGAGCAATGGTTGGGTTGATAATGAATTGTCCGTCGATACGACCAACCACTACACCGCCAATCGGACCATTAAACGGCACATCAGAGATGCTGAGTGATGCCGATGTTCCGATCATTGCCGCGATTTCCGGTGAGCAATCCTGATCCACACTCATCACCAGATTAAGGACTTGTACATCATTACGGAATCCTTCAGGGAAGAGCGGACGGATTGGACGGTCCGTGAGACGGCTCGAAAGAATCGCCTTTTCACTTGGACGGCCTTCACGTTTGATAAATCCTCCTGGAATTTTACCTACCGCATACAATCTTTCCTCATAGTTTACGGTCAGCGGAAAAAAGTCCAGGTCCTTAGGTTCACTTGAAGCAGTTACAGTACAAAGAACAGCTGTTTCCCCATAACGGACCATCACAGCGCCATTGGCCTGCTTTGCGAGACGTCCCGTTTCAAGAATAAGGGGTCTTCCACCCAACTGCATTTCAACACGACTTTCCATGAAATCCCTCCTTTTCATTACACATTATTCCCAGCTTTGGGTGAATTCATATAAGGCCTGCATAAAAAGCAACCCGGTTGCCACCGCTGTCACTCCTAAAAGGACAAACGGTGAACAACCAGGCTGCTTTAAGTAGACCATACGGATATTAACGACGCAATCCGAGTTTTTCAATCAGAGCGCTATAACGTCTAACATCTTTGTTTTTCAAGTATGCCAACAGCTTACGGCGTTGACCAACCATTTTCAACAATCCACGACGGGAATGGTGATCTTTCTTGTGCGTACGCAAGTGATCAGTCAGGTTGACAATGTTCTCCGTAAGGATAGCAATTTGCACCTCTGGAGATCCTGTATCGGACTCATGAGTTTTGTGCTCTTCGATCAGTTGTTGTTTACGTTCTTGAGTTAATGCCATCCTATTCACCTCCTTAAAATATATAATCGCCGTTAGCCTCGTTACCGTCGGTGAGATCGAGTAACCAAGCCAAGGTTATATGCCACTGTCTCCAGCGACGTTTATCAGTATAGCATACTTCACCGGAAAAAGTAAATGATAGCCAAACATGATTATTTGGACGAGTCCAAAATCCGTCTGGCCGTGTCGGCATCTGCCTGGATTTGAGCAACCAGCTCCTGGATGGAAGGGAATTTCCGTTCCGGCCGAATATAGGAGATCAGTTCTACAGTCAACTGCTCGCCATAAATATCACGGTCGAAATCCAGAAGATGAACCTCAAAGCTCGGTGCAGTCACACCTTCTTGAAAAGTCGGTTTTACACCTAAATTCATCACGCCGGACAACCATTCCCCCTGAACCAGGGAACGGACGGCATAAACGCCCTTGGCAGGAACCACAAACTTATCTTCAATCCGTAAGTTTGCCGTTGGAAAACCGATGGTTCTTCCACGTTTGTCTCCGTCAATCACTTCGCCCCGAAGGCGGTAAGGATGTCCAAGCAGCCGGTTTGCCTCTTCCAATTCGCCGGTTTGCAGTGCTTTGCGAATCGCAGAGCTGCTCACCTTTTCACCTTCCTGCTCGAAAGGCGGGATAATCTCCACATTCATTTTCCCATTTCCAAGCTCACGCAGCATCTCCGCATGTCCCTCGCCCTTATGGCCGAATCGGAAGTCGAAACCTACAATTGCAGTTTGGACGCCCAATGTCAGTAGCATCCCTTCCACAAAAGCTTGCGGGCTCAGCTGGGAAAAGGATTCGCTAAATTCCACCACATAGAGAAGATCTACGCCCATTGCAGCAAGCAGCTCCTGCTTTTCTTGCAAAGGAGTCAGGTTGCCTTCATAGTTCCCCTTCTTCATTACATCCTTCGGATGAGGATGAAAGGTCATCACTGCGGATGGAATTCCCTTTTGCTGAGCGAGCCGAACCGCAGAAGTTATGACACTCGCATGTCCCTGATGCACACCATCGAATTGTCCGATCGCAGCAATTTGCGGACCCGCATTCTCTTCGATAATGCCAGCGGTTAGAGGATAGGATAAATTTACAGTCTTCACAACGTTCTCACCTGCAATTCGATTTTGATATCCAGTAAGATCATATCTCCGGTAAGAATACCTTGACCGGTGCGATTGCCCCTGTTTCTTCCTGCTTTTCAAAGATACCCAGGAATAGGCCATCGCTATTATATAGCCGGATACTGCCTTCAGTTGTCACCTCTGGCGCAACGGCTCTGCTTGAAAGTCGCTGACCCTGCATAGCCGCAGCAGACTTGTCATCCGAAACCGTGTGGGCAGGCAGATGCCGGATCGCATGGTCCACCTTAATCAGATGTTCCTGAAGCTCGCCAGCTTGCATTAACCGCTCGATTTCTTCGAGAGTCAGACATTCCGCAGCAGAAATGCCGGCAGACACTGTTCTTGTCAGCTTCACCATCGTCGCCGGAAGACCGAGAGCCCGTCCGATATCTACACAAAGCGTCCGAATGTAAGTTCCTTTAGAGCAAAGCGCTCTGAAAGATACATCCAGAAACGGCCCATTCCACTCATAATCTTTCATTTCTATTTCGTATATCGTCACTTCACGGCTTTTACGTTCAACGGTCTTCCCTTCACGTGCCAGCTCGTAAAGACGTTTTCCATCAACCTTAACCGCAGAATACATCGGAGGAACCTGGGAAATGGTGCCCCGAAACGTTTCCAGCACCTTCCCAACCTCCGCAGGCGTGACGGATACCTGATCAGCTTGCTCAATAATATTGCCCGTTAAGTCCTCCGTATCTGTAGCCAATCCCAGCCGGAGAGTCGCCTCATACTCCTTCGGGAGCTCCTGCATGTATTCCACGACTCTAGTAGCTCTGCCAAGACAAAGCGGCAGCACGCCCGTCACTTCCGGATCCAATGTCCCCGTATGACCTATACGCTTCATTTTCAGAATACGTCGTGTTCTGGCTACGACATCATGAGAAGTCATACCTGCCGGTTTATCAACCGCCAAAACCCCTTCAAGACTCATAATTGTGATTTCACCCGCTCTACTACCTGTTGAATAATGGTTTCCAGAGAACCTTCAATACGACAGCCTGCTGCTCGGACATGTCCGCCGCCTCCAAAGCTTTGTGCAAGGGCCGCAACATCAACTTTGCCTGCCGAACGAAGACTTACTTTCACCGCGTTCTCATGAATAACTTTAAATAAAATGCCTACTTCAACGCCATGGATATTGCGGGGATAATTCACAATCCCCTCAAGATCCTCATTCACCGCACCCGTTTCCGCCATATGTTCAGGCGTGACATGAACCCAGCAAATTTTCCCGTCAGACGTCATCTGAAGTGTGTTCAGCGCCTTCACAAGCACTTTCATTTGCGGGAAGGTCATTGCCTCAAGCAGATTTTCGGATAATTCAGGCCCGTTTACTCCGTACCCCAGCAATTCTGAGGCAATGCGCATCACCTTGGGAGAGGTGTTTGCATAGCGGAATCCTCCTGTGTCCGTCAAAAGCCCTGTATATATGGCCGACGCGATATCGGTCGTCCATCTGAATTCAAAGGCTTGAATCAAATCATACAGAATTTCGGCGGTCGCAGCAGCTTCCGGTTTGATCAGTGTCGCGCTTCCATATCCGTTGTTCGTCGGATGATGGTCAATATTCAGGATCAGCGCATCCTCTTCAAAATACTGGGCTGTCTGTCCCACTCTGCCAAAGTCGGCGCAATCCACACATATAACATGCTTGAACATGCGGTCTGGCGGCTCAAGCTCCATATTCACGATCTGATCGGATAACAACAAAAAGCGCATCCGCTCCGGAATGGGCCCTTCATTGATTAGAGTGAATTTTTTGCCCAGACATGAGAGAAGCCAGCCCACTCCAACGGTGGAACTGACTGCATCTCCATCTGGCTGAATATGCGACACTACTAGAAAATCATCAAGCCCCAGCAGAAATTGCTTCGCCTGCTCGAGCGACTGTTCATAGGTCTGCATTGCCTTCTCCTTTTAAAACCGTATTTACATAAATTGAACTAAAGACGATAAATCTTCACTTCATTTTATTTACATAAATTGAACTAAAGACGAAAAATCTTTAGTTCATTTTATTTAGTTCGAGTCGTTCTTGCCAATCTCACCGAGGAGTTTTTCGATGTGACTGCCGTATGCGATCGATTCGTCGAACTTGAAGATCAACTCCGGTGTGTGCCGGAGGCGAACCCGCTTGCCGAGCTCAGAACGGAGAAAACCATTTGCTTTCTCCAGAGCTTTCAGCGAATTCACTTTTTGTTCTTCATCTCCCAGCACGCTGAGATAAATCTTGGCTTGGGATAGATCATTTGTTACATCCACGCCGGTTACGGTCAGGAAACCGATGCGTGGATCTTTCAATTCACTTTGAATGAGTTGGCTCAGTTCTTTTTTGATCTGTTCACCAACACGCCCAACACGTATTTTAGCCATATCTGTTCACCTCTTTACCTACTTGCGCTCGACGGTCTCCATGATGAATGCCTCGATAACGTCGCCTTCCTTAAGGTCATTATAGCCCTGAAGGGTAATACCGCATTCATATCCTTGGGCAACTTCTTTAGCATCATCCTTGAAGCGCTTGAGCGTATCAATTTTGCCCTCATGAATAACGATGGATTCGCGGATCAGGCGCATTTCGGCATTGCGCGCAATTTTGCCTTGAGTGACCATACAGCCGGCAATCGTGCCCACTTTGCTGATTTTAAACAGATTGCGGACTTCCGCGTGGCCAATCACAACTTCTTTATATTCAGGATCCAGCATGCCCTTCATAGCCTGCTCAATTTCTTCAATAACATTGTAAATGACGCGGTGCAGACGAATATCCACTTTTTCCTGTTCTGCTGTTGCTCCGGCTTGCGGATCCGGACGGACGTTAAAGCCGATAACGATCGCGTTCGATGCAGCTGCAAGAATAATGTCGGATTCGGTAATCGCTCCGGCACCACTGTGGATGATTTTAACGCGTACGCCCTCTACTTCAATTTTGGACAGAGAGCTTTTCAGCGCTTCAACCGTACCTTGAACATCACCTTTGATAATGACATTCAAATCTTTAATCTCACCGTCTTTGATGTGCTGGAACAGATCATCCAGCGTTACGCGCACATTACTGCCCAGATCAGATTGACGCTGTGTAATGGAACGCTTCTCAGCGATGGAACGTGCTTTACGCTCATCTTCAAACATCATAAACGGATCGCCTGCTTGAGGAACCTCAGTCAAGCCCGTGATTTCAACCGGTGTGGAAGGTCCCGCTTCTTTCAGACGACGGCCTTTATCGTTGACCATCGCACGAACACGTCCAAAGCAGTTACCTGCAACGAAAGCATCTCCGACTCTCAGGGTACCATTCTGCACCAGAATCCGTGCAACTGGACCGCGTCCTTTATCAAGCTCAGCCTCAATGACTGCGCCACGAGCGCGTTTGTCCGGATTGGCTTTGTAGTCGTTGACCTCGGATACGAGCAAAATCATCTCCAGCAAGTCTTCAAGTCCCATTTTCTGTTTTGCTGATACGTTAACGAAAATGGTGTCGCCGCCCCATTCTTCAGGAACCAGGCCGTATTCGGTCAGTTCTTGCTTCACTTTATCCGGATTAGCATCCGGTTTGTCAATTTTGTTCACCGCTACGATAATTGGCAGTTCTGCCGCTTTCGCATGGTTAACAGCTTCAACCGTTTGTGGCATCACGCCGTCATCGGCTGCAACGACGATAATGGTAATATCCGTAATCTGTGCACCACGCGCACGCATTGCCGTAAAGGCTTCGTGACCAGGTGTATCCAGGAAAGTAATCTTTTTGTTGTTGATTTCAACCTGATATGCACCGATATGCTGCGTGATTCCGCCTGCTTCGCCGCCCGTTACATTCGTGGAACGGATCGCATCCAGAAGTGTTGTTTTACCATGGTCAACGTGACCCATAATGGTAACAACTGGCGGACGAGCTTTCAGATCGGCTGGATCGTCATTTTCTTCCGTTGTTTCGAAGCGGTCATCTTCAAGCACGATTTTCACTTCAACTTCAACACCGAATTCTCCGGCGAGCAGCAAGATCGTATCAATATCAAGCTCCTGGTTAATGGTAGCCATGACACCCATCAGGATCAGCTTCTTAATAACCTCGGAAGCGTCCTTATGAAGCAGTTTGGCGGTTTCACCAACGGTCATTGTACCACGCACAATGATTTTCTTCGGTGTGTTATCGATTTTTTCACGTGGCGGCTGGTTGGACTGTCTGCCTCTGTTGTTCTTGCCTCCACGATTGTTATTGCGGTTGAATGAACCTGATTTATTACCGTCTTCAAAGCGTCTGGAGCCTCCGCCTTTACCACGGTTTTGGTTTTGGTTCTGACCTTGACTGCGGTTACCGCCGCGGTTGTCGTTAGATGCACCGCCTTCAGGACGAGTCCCTGTCTGCGGTGGACGGTTTCCGGACTGTTGAGGTCTGCCCTGACTATTAGCGCTTGGACGCTGTCCACCGGATTGCTGAGGACGGCCCTGACTGTTGGTGCTTGGACGCTGTCCACCGGACTGCTGTCCGCTTGGACCACGGTTTGCACCGCCTTGTCCTGTACCCTGAGGACGTCCGCCTTGGGATGATCCCTGGCTGCGGTTGCCTGCATTCGGACCTGCACCTTGGCTGCGGCCGCCTGTTCCATTTTGGCCTTGCGGTCTGCCGTTTGACTGTCCGCCTTGGCTCGGACTGGTGTTCGTTCTACGGGAATCTTGCCCGCTTTGGGTTCTCTGGGAACCAGTTTGTGTGGTTGTATTTGGTTTATTATTCATACTTACCTGCTTTTCCTGTTGTTTTTGGGGTTGGCTTTGGCCTGCTGGCCTGCTGCCCTGATTATTTTCTGCCCGGTTGTCATTTTTTATAGAAGATGTATTAGCTGTCGTTTGAACTTCCCCGCTTTCTCTTTTCGCAGCGGCATTCGATTTGATATCTCGAAAAAATTGTTCCACTTTAGAGACTGAACCATTCTCCATCACGCTCATATGATTGTTGACGGGAATATCCAATCTTTTCAAAATGGTAATAATTTCTTTGCTGCTCATATTTAGTGATTTGGCATATTCGTACACACGCAGTTTATCTTTACTGTCTTGTTTACTCAATATACTCCACCTCCGACATTATCTCCAAGCTTTTGGAGATCATTTCTGCGAATCCTTGATCCGTAATTGCGAGCACAACTCTTTCGGGTTTACCGATGCTTGTGCCCAAACTTTCGCGGTCAAATCCGATCACCAGAGGGATGTTGTATGTTCCACATTTATCGCGGAACTTTTTCTGTGTATTTGCTGAGGCGTCACCCGCAAGTATGACTAGCTTTGCTTCAGAGGACCGTATCGCTTTCAGCACAATTTCATCACCGGTTTTAATCTTTCCCGCTCGCATGGCAAGACCGAGACGGGAGAAAAACTTATTCATCGCCCGAACTCCCCTTGACCGCCAGGAACTCATCCTCCACCGAAATAAAGTCTTCGGCAAGCTGTTCATAAATCTCCGGTTTCACATGATGCTTCAAGGCACGATCCAGTGATTTGTTTTTTTGTGCCAGCTTAAAACATGAAACTTTACCGCACAGATAGGCACCTCGGCCCGACTTCTTGCCAGTCAGGTCAATCAGCACTTCGTCTTCTGGTGTCTTCACAATACGGATCAGTTCTTTCTTTGGCATCATTTCCTGGCACGCCACGCATTTGCGCAGCGGCACTTTTCTTTGCTTCATCATGGCGTGGCCTCCGTCCCTGTAATATTAATCGACGGAGACGGAATCCTGATGCATTTCAGCCGAGGTCGTTTTCGGTCTGCCGAATTCCTGTTCCGCCTGACTTTCACTCTTAATGTCGATTTTCCAGCCTGTCAGCTTGGCCGCAAGCCGAGCGTTTTGACCCTTAATGCCGATGGCCAAAGACAGTTGGTAGTCAGGCACAATGACGCGTGCCATTTTTTCTTCTTCGAACACGATTACTTCCAGAACTTTAGAAGGACTCAGGGCATTTGCCACATATTCCTCAACATCTTCCGAAAAGCGAACAATATCAATTTTCTCTCCGCGCAGCTCATTGACAACGGTCTGCACACGAAGGCCTTTGGGACCTACACAAGAGCCCACAGGATCCACTTCAGGATTGCGGGAGTAGACAGCGATCTTCGAACGGAAGCCTGCTTCACGTGCTACAGAGCGGATTTCAACCACACCGTCAAAAATCTCAGGTACTTCAAGCTCAAACAAACGCTTCAGCAGACCCGGATGTGTACGGGACAGCATGATTTGCGGACCTTTTGTCGTGTTTTCAACCTTGGTGATGTAGGCTTTGATACGGTCACCATGCTTGAATTTCTCATTCGGCATAAGCTCGCCAATCGGAAGTACGGCTTCAACTTTGCCAAGGTCTACATAGAAGTTACGCAAGTCCTGTCGCTGAACAGTACCGGTTACGATATCTTCCTCTTTATCTACGAACTTGTTGTAAATCAAACCGCGTTCCGCTTCGCGGATACGCTGTGTAACGACCTGTTTTGCCGTTTGTGCGGCAATACGTCCGAAGTCACGTGGTGTCACTTCGATTTCAGCGATATCTTCAAGTTGGAAATGAGGGTTGATCTCCCTTGCAGCAGGTACGGAAATTTCAGTGCGTGGATCCAGCACCTCTTCCACAACCAGCTTGCGGGCATATACCTTAATAACCCCCGTATTGCGGTTCATATCAACACGTACGTTTTGCGCCGTATTAAAATTTCGTTTGTAACTGGAAATCAGCGCTGCCTCAATAGCCTCAAACAGAATATCCTTGCTGATTCCCTTTTCTCTTTCCAATTCATTCATAGCTTCAATAAAATCCATACTCATTGGAAATCAGTTCCCCCTTTCATCACAGTGCACCCAAGCTTAAATGGCTTCGCCGTCTTCAGCTAGTGAAGCTTACGTTACGCGACAGAAATCCAGTAATCCACAATTGGTGCATGTCTTATCAATTCCTGGATTTTAAAAAATAATGGCCAGTCTGGCACTGGCAACTTTTGCATACGGAATGGTGTATTGCTTCTTACCTGCAGAAATCACAAGCTCTTCATTCTCGAACGAAAGAAGTCGGCCTTCAAATTCTTTCAGACCGTTAACCGCCTCGTACACTGTAACAAAAACATCTTTGCCGACAGCTTTAGCCACGTCTTCGCTTTTCTTCAGCGGACGTTCGGCACCAGGGGAGGATACCTCCAGAAAATAAGCGGTTGGAATGGGATCATTCTCATCCAGCTTCTGGCTCAGATATTCGCTGACCATGCCGCAGTCATCAATGTCAATGCCGCCTTCCTTGTCAACATAAACTCGCAGGAAGTAATTACTGCCTTCCTTTACATATTCCACGTCAACAAGTTCAAAGTTATGCTCATCCATAAAAGGCTGGACCATTTCTTCTACAATTTCCTTGATCTTAGTTGTGCTCAAAGATTATTACCTCCAAGACTTTCAATATCCTATATACCAAAGAGTAAAGAGTGGGTCGCCCCACTCTTTAAACAACGGTTTTATCTCCATGATTGCCAAAAAAATTATAACATAGTCTGGCAACACTGACAAGTATCTCTCCTTGACTGCCTCCAGACACAGCAAGGGATGCGAGTCCTTTTTACCTTGTCAATCCCCGATTAAAAACGTCTCATTTTACCGGGTTCCTTAGAATAGGGAGAGCTGATTACTTTCAGGAAGACCCCGGAAGCAGCCCAATTGTGTAAGCAGTTCAATAATGGACTTACTTGCCTTGGACTTCTGCTGGAAGTCCTCAATGGAGAGAAACTCCCCATGTTCACGGGCAGCCGCAATGTTGCGTGCCGCATTGTCACCGATCCCTTGCATTGCCGAGAACGGAGGAATCAGTGAATCACCATCCACGATAAAACGGGTCGCTTCCGAGCGGTACAGATCGATGCTTTTGAAGCTGAAGCCCCTTGCCGTCATTTCGAGAGCCATTTCCAGCACCGACAGCATGCTCTTCTCTTTGGTGGTTGCCTGGAAGCCTTTTTGCTCAATTTCATCAATTTGACGATTGATTGCATCATACCCTTGGCAGCAGAGTTCGATGTCGAAGTCCTCTGCACGAACCGAGAAATAGGTCGCATAATAATGAATAGGATAATAAAGTTTAAAGTATGCCGTGCGCACCGCTGAGATAACATATGCAGCGGCGTGAGCTTTCGGGAACATATACTGGATCTTCAAACAGGAGTCAATATACCACATCGGCACTTTGCATTTTTTCATTTCTTCGATCCATTCCGGTGTCAATCCCTTACCCTTACGAACGCTCTCCGTAATTTTAAAGGCCAGACTGGCATCCATCCCGGCTTTATAGATCAGGAATAGCATGATATCATCCCGGCAGCCGATAACAGTTTTGATGTTACAGGTTCCATTCTTGATCAATTCCTGTGCGTTACCCAGCCATACGCCGGTTCCGTGGGACAGCCCGGAAATCTGCAGCAAATCGGCAAACGATGACGGCTTTGATTCAATCAACATCTGGCGGACAAACTTGGTTCCCATCTCAGGAACTCCATACGTAGCGACAGGTGTCCGGATATGACCCGGCTCCACTCCCAGCGCCTCGGTGGAATTGAACATGCTCATGACCTTAGGATCGTTCATCGGGATGGTCGTAGGATCAACCCCGGTTAAATCCTGCAGCATCCGCATCATTGTCGGATCATCATGACCCAGTATATCCAGCTTCAGAAGATTCGCATCAAAGGCGTGATAGTCAAAGTGAGTTGTTTTCCATTCCGCATTGACATCATCCGCCGGAAATTGAACAGGAGTAATATCCTCCACTTCCATATAATCCGGAACAACGACGATACCGCCGGGATGCTGGCCCGTGCTGCGCTTCACGCCGGTACAGCCTGCCGCCAGGCGGCTCAGCTCGGCTCCGCGCCATTTTTGATGATGGTCTTCCTCATACTTCTTCGTGTAACCAAAGGCTGTTTTCTCTGCTACGGTACCAATGGTCCCTGCCCGGAATACGCATTTATCGCCAAAAATTTCTTTGGTGTAGTTATGCGCCTGCGGTTGATATTCCCCGGAGAAGTTAAGGTCGATATCGGGAACCTTGTCTCCTTTAAAGCCCAGGAAGGTCTCAAACGGAATATCCTGGCCTTCGCCCTTCAGGTTGCTTCCGCAATGTGGGCATGTTTTATCCGGTAAATCAAATCCACTTGGTATACTGCCGTCGAGAAACCACTCACTGTATTTACATTCCTCATTCTTGCAAATATAATGTGCCGGCAGCGGATTAACCTCGGAAATGCCAAGAAATGTGGCGACGACGGAAGATCCAACCGAACCCCGGGAACCAACCAGGTAACCATCCCGATTCGATTTTTTCACCAAACGTTCCGAAATCAGATAGTTAGCCGAGAAGCCGTATTTAATAATCGGTTCAAGTTCTTTTTCCAAACGTGCGATGACAACCTCCGGAAGATCCTCTCCATAAATCGATCTTGCCGTTTCGTAGCATGTGTTTCGGATTTCCTCGTCTGCGCCTTCGATAATCGGTGTGAAAAGCTTGTCCGGGAATAATTCGAGCTCCTCAAAGCGGTCAGCCAGTTCATTCGTATTCGTGACAACGACCTCAATGGCTTTGTCTTTACCCAGAAACTCAAACTCTTCCAGCATCTCATCTGTCGTGCGGAAATGAGCATCCGGCTTCCGGATATCCTTGAGCGGACTAAACCCGGTAATACCATGAATCGTAATATCCCGGAACAGCTTGTCCCGCGGATCAAGGTAATGTACGTTGCCTGTAGCTATAACCGGCTTATTCAGCTTCTCACCTATATCACAGATTGTTTTGATGGCTGTCTTTAGTTCCGTTGGACTTCCCACAAGGCCTTTATCCACCAAATGCATGTACATGGTTAATGGCTGAATTTCCAATATATCGTAGAACTGAGCCACTTCAATGGCTTCCTCTACCGTTTTGTTCAGCACAGTTTCAAAAAACTCGCCTTTTTCGCAGCCTGATATGATCAAAAGCCCTTCCCGCATCTCCACAAGCTTGGATTTCGGGATGCAAGGCACACGCTTAAAGTATTCCGTATGAGACATTGAAATGAGCTTAAAGAGGTTCTTCTTGCCAGTACTATTCAGCGCATAGATACCGCAATGGAATGGACGCGTATTGGACAAATCGGTGCCGACATAATCATTCAGCCGGTCCAGCATCGTCAATCCCTTGATTTTTTCAGCATCGGCTAAAAGTCCGTTCAATATGCCAGCCAATGCAATCGTATCATCGATCGCCCGGTGATGACTTTCAAGCAGCACTTTATATTTATCCGCAAGTGTATTCAGCCGGTGATTTTTCATTCCCGGATGAATCAAACGGGCCAATTCAAGTGTATCCAAAGCCGGATTATCCAGCAGAGGCATGCCGTATTCCTTTAGAGAAGCCTGAATGAAGCCCACGTCAAACCTTGCGTTGTGAGCCACAAGTACGCTATCGCCGACAAATTTCACGAACTCCTGCAGAACCGGTTCCAGATCAGGAGCATCCCTCACCATTTCATCCGTAATATTCGTCAGCTGCTGAATATGATATGGGATTTTCTCATGCGGATTAACGAAGGTTGCATACCGGTCAATCTCTTGACCCTCATACATCTTAACTGCGGCTAGCTCTGTGATTTTACTGTTTGTAATCGACAGACCGGTGGTCTCGATATCGAACACAATATAGGTGGCTGATTTTAGTTCAATCGGCTGCGGCTGCAGCACAACGGGTACCGAGTCATTCACCACATTTGCTTCCACACCGTAAATCATTTTAATGCCGTTCTTTTTTGCAGCCTTCGCCGCGTCAGGATAGCACTGCACACCCCCATGATCGGTGATCGCAATGGCCTTGTGTCCCCACTTGGCTGCCGTTTTGATATATTGATCAATAGGCGTTACCGCATCCATCGTGCTCATGGTCGAGTGCAAATGAAACTCCACGCGTTTCTCAGGAGCCGTATCTTTACGGGCAGGTGGTGCCTGTACTTCTGCCAAATCAGAAGGAATCATGACGAGTTCAGGAATTTGCATAAAACGGTCATAATCTACCCGTCCGCGTGCTTTGACCCACTTACCGTTCGCCAGAAGACTCATAATTTTCAAATCTTCCTTCGTCTTCGCAAACATTTTCATTTGCAAGGAATCACTGAAATCTGTGAGGTTGAACATAAACAGTGTGCTGCCATTACGGAGTTCCTTACTGTCCAGGCCGAATATGGTTCCCTGAATCGTAATCTTCTTCTCTTCATCTTGAATCTCTTGAATCGGCACAGGCTGTTCTTTGATGTCATATCCGATCTGAAGCCGGACTTCTTCTCCATCCTCATCCGTGCTGCGCGCCTCAGCCTCCATGGAGGTGATCATCTTCTCGATAACTTCGCGCTCTTCCTGCAGCTTCTTCTGTTCAAACTCCTCATAGGCTTCTCTGCTGACTTCACCAGCCTGAACCTTCACACGCAGCGGGAGTGCAAAATACTGGTTATAAAAACGGATAATAGCCTGGTCAATCTGCTTCTTTCGTGCAAGCTCGAGCGAGGTGTTATCCGTCATCGTAACCATGAGGGTATCCCCATCAAGCTCATGTGCTGCACGTCCCATCCAGCCGTTCACCGAAGGGATCTCTCTATGAATCCACTCCAGAAACAACTGCCAATACGTATTAATAATTTCTTCATGATCTACGGAAGGGCCATATTTGAAGATAAAGGATACCTTGGCGATATGCTGCATCTTATCCCGGAGCTTCAGACAGAAATTCCGGTACACCTCTGCGGGTACCAGACTTTCTTTGATGATGGAAATCACCCATTCCTGATTGCTTCGGCTCGTTTCAACCTGCTCAATATAGCCATCCAAAAAATAAGGATCGATCAATCCGGGGGGGATTTCACCCTGTTTCATCAGAAGTTCAAACCTTTTTCTCTTCTCATCGGACTTGTCCATGCTCTCTTCCCCCTTGCGTAAAAATGAAAAGCTTCTGAATCCAGTTATATATACCGGGTTCACAAAACACCGGACCTATTTCTGGCAGAAGCTCCTCATTGTCTATTTCTGAATCCAATACAGGCTTTACCAACCTGAAGCGGATATTATACGGTACTGTGAAAGTACATCACTGTACGATTTTCTTAGTAAGCTCTGGCAAAAACGACAGTATGTTTGGCAGGCTGCCCACATACCAGGCAAGTATGTTTTTCTTCCGAAGGGCTGAATGGAATGTTCCGGCTTGTTGCTCCGGTTTCTTCCTTAACCTTGCTCTCGCATGCTTCGGATCCACACCAGCCAGCCAGAGAGAAACCGCGTTTTTCTTCCATGCTCGTCTTCATTTCTTCCAAAGTATCCACGGAGTAGAAGTTCTCTGTCATAAACTGCTTCGCACGATCGAACATTTCACGCTGCACTTGATCCAGCATCGCTTTGACCTCTTCAACAAGATCTGCCTGCTGAACCACTTTTTTCTCTCCGGTTATCCGCGATACAAGCACGCAGACGCCGTTTTCCATATCACGCGGGCCAATCTCGAGACGTACCGGCACGCCGCGCATCTCATACTCATTAAATTTCCAGCCTGGACGCACATCGCTGCGGTCGTCTACACGTACACGAACACCCGCTTTTTTCAATTCGGCAAATAGCTCATCCGTGCGGCCTACAACAGCCTCCCAGGTTTTTGGAGGTCCAATCGGAACCATAATGACCTGCGTTGGTGCCACTTTTGGCGGCAAGGCCAAGCCACGATCATCACCATGAACCATAATCATCGAGCCGATCAGACGTGTACTTGTACCCCAAGAGGTTGTATGCACAAATTCCTGTTTATTTTCACGGCTTAAATATTGAATATCAAAGGCTACCGCAAAGTTGGTTCCGAGATAATGCGAGGTTCCTGCTTGTACGGCACGACCATCCTTCATCATGGCTTCAATGGAGAACGTGTCGACTGCACCCGCAAATTTCTCGGATGGAGTCTTTTGCCCTGTAATAACCGGAATCGCCAAGTACTCTTCCACAAAATCACGGTAGACTTCGAGCATTTTCATCGTTTCTTCGCGTGCTTCCTCTTCTGTTTCATGAGCTGTATGGCCTTCCTGCCATAAAAACTCACTCGTACGAAGGAATGGCAGCGTACGCTTTTCCCATCTTACAACGTTGGCCCATTGGTTAATCAGAACAGGAAGGTCACGATAAGATTGGATCCATTTTGAATACATATGCCCAAACATCGTTTCAGATGTCGGACGGATAGCCAGACGCTCCTCAAGCTTGTCTCCGCCTGCTTCGGTTACCCATGGCAGCTCAGGATTAAAGCCCTCGACATGCTCTTTCTCCTTCTGGAAGAAGCTCTCCGGTATGAAGAGAGGGAAATATGCATTGCGGTGTCCTGTCTCTTTAAATCGGCGGTCCAGCTCTTGTTGAATATGCTCCCAAATTTCATAACCGTCCGGACGGAATACAATACAGCCGCGGACAGGCGAGTAATCCATGAGATCTGCTTTTTTAATAACATCGATATACCAGCGCGAGAAATCTTCTCCTTGCGGTGTAATCTCAGTCACAAATTGTTTATCGTTTGACATAAAAATGGATTTCCTCCCAAGAATGTTCTCCCCGCAAGCTGCGGCAGAGCCTTCATCATCAATTATCCGTTGATTAATCGTAATATATCATTATAAGTTACTGCAATCATTAACAGGAAAAGCATCGCAAAGCCCACAAAATGAACCATGCCCTCCCGGCTTGGGTCAATCGGTTTCCCGCGAAGAGCTTCGACTCCCAGGAATACAAGCCGGCTTCCGTCCATTGCTGGAATTGGCAGCAGGTTAAAGATTCCAAGATACAAGCTTAAGATGGCCGCCCAATAGGTTAGCTGAACGATCCCCTGCTTGGCAATCTGGCCTGTCACTTCAAAGGTCCGTACCGGGCCGCCGATATCATCCATATTAAACTGTTTGATCAGCTGCCCAAAGC
This sequence comes from Paenibacillus sp. J23TS9, assembly GCF_018403225.1. Lineage (NCBI taxonomy): Bacteria > Bacillati > Bacillota > Bacilli > Caryophanales > Paenibacillaceae > Paenibacillus > Paenibacillus sp. J23TS9. The sequence continues at coordinate 2,586,543 of NZ_BOSG01000001.1, forward strand.
CCTGGAAAATGATTTTCGTCGTATCGACCATGGCAACGCCTGAACCCGTAAAGGTCTCACCAAATCCAGCCTTACGTGTAGGGAGCTGAGGTGTAATCCCCACCTTGCCGCCTTCCTGACCTTCCATGGTGCGCGGCGTCAGGGTCACGTTGAATACTTCATCCCCGCGGCGGATTGTCCATTTCATCGGCTTGCCCTTCGACTTGGAAGTCAGATCTATCATCTTCTGATAATCCGCACCAATCTTGACTCCGTCAATGGTATCGACGATATCGCCTTTTTTCAGATTGGCTTCCGCTGCAGGCATATCCTTGGAGACTTCACCAATCTGCACATACGTCGGATTTTCCAGTGGAATCCCCGCCATTTGCAAATGAATTGCGAATAAGATAAACGCCAATATGAAATTCATCAGCGGTCCTGCAAAAATAGACATGGCACGCTGTCCAACCGTCTTGCTGGCAAACTGGCGGTTCCGAGGAGCAATCTGTGTCTCCTGCGATTTTGCCACAAGCATCGCCTGCGGATCAATCGGATATTGCTGGATTTCCCCATCAACATCCAAACGGATTTTCAGGCTGTCCGTCATATCAATGAATTCCACTTCACCACGGATCACGTTTTTCCGGTTATCCAGCTGATCCAGATAAATCTTTTTCACTTCACCGTCTTTCACCCTTATGGCAACGGTCTGGCCGGCATGAATTTCCACGAGTTCCGGATCTTCACCCGCCATGCGAGCATAGCCTCCAAATGGAAGCAGGCGAAGCGTAAATTGGGTTTCCCCGCGTTTATAAGAGAACAGTTTCGGACCAAAACCGATCGCGAACTCCCGAACCAATATACCGGCACGTTTAGCGAAATAATAATGTCCCCACTCATGCACAGTCACGATGACGAAAAACATGAGCACTGTCAAGAATACTACCTGCACCATTTCCAATTCGTCGCATCCCCCTTTATTGTCTGAGACCGAAGCTTCATAATCCATGAATCAATTGCAGCAATTGATTCTCATAGAATGAATTATTGTCCGTCGGGAGCTGTTTAAGCCCTCCTGCCTTCCGCAGTAATTTGCAATCAGGCTCGTCTGTGATTCAGTCTATATAGATTATCATTATTCTCCGGCCCCGCACAAGAGAATCACTTTTGAGTCATTTTTTAGATAAGGGAGAAGAGTGGGTATTGCGGTAAACCGTATGCTGAACGCTTAGGACAGCCTAGCGGCGGTGTCCCGGGTGCGTTTGTCGCAATCTTCGATTTCCGCAAGTTCAGGTTCTGAAATATTATGATGCTGATCAAGCACTCTTTCAATAATATCCTCAATTTGCAAAAATGAAATCTCCCTGCGCAAAAACCGCGCAACTGCCACCTCGTTCGCAGCATTGAATGCGGTTGTGGCTGTACCACCCATTTTACCACATTCGTATGCCATTCTTAAACAAGGGAAGCGCTCAAAGTCCATCTCCGCAAAATTGATTCTTCCCACTTGAGCAAGCGACAGGCGCTCTGAAGGGGATTCCCATCGCTCCGGGTACGTTAGCGCATACTGAATCGGCACCCGCATATCCGGATTGCCCAGCTGCGCAATAATGCTTGTATCTTTGAATTCCACAAAAGAATGGATAATGCTTTCCGGGTGCAGCAGCACCTTAATCTGCTCATATGGAAGCTCGAACAGCCAATGAGCCTCTATAACCTCCAGACCCTTGTTAACCATAGTCGCCGAATCAATTGTAATCTTGGCTCCCATGGACCAGTTCGGGTGCTTCAAAGCATCCTCCACCGTAACCTGCTTCAATTCTTCACGCGTACGGTCACGAAAGGACCCGCCAGATGCCGTCAGCGTAAGACTGGTCATATCCTGACGATTCTCGCCGTTCAAGCATTGGAAAATGGCCGAATGCTCACTGTCGATTGGCAACAGCTTAACACCTTTTTGCTGGGCAAGGGCTGTGACGATATGTCCCGCTGTGACCAGTGTTTCCTTATTGGCAAGCCCAATCGTTTTACCGGCTTCAATGGCAGCGAGCGTCGATTGAAGTCCAAGACTTCCCACCACTGCAGTAACAACCATCTCGGCATCCGTACCGGCAGCAATTTCGATCAAGCCTTGTTCACCGTAAAACACTTCTGTACCTACAGGAATTTCCGTCTTGATTTGCTCAGCCAGTTCCCGATTCGCAACTGAAATTTTACGAGGTCTGAACTTCCGTACTTGCTCCAGGAGCAAAGAAGTATTCGTTCCTGCTGCAAGGCCTTCGATTTGAAAATGGTCAGAATGCTTCGCTACCACATCAAGCGTCTGTGTGCCTACCGAGCCCGTGGAACCGAGCACGCTAATCTTCTTCATAACGAACCTTCTTTCTTTTAATAAGGCATTAGCATCATGATATGTACAAATGGAAAGACGATAATCCAGCTGTCGCAGCGATCCAGAATGCCTCCATGCCCCGGAAGCAGTGTACCAGAGTCCTTGATGCCATATACGCGCTTATAAGCGGATTGAATCAAATCCCCCAGCTGTCCGGCAACAGCGCAGGCGAGGCCGATGGCCAAGGCCCGTCCGAAGGAAAGAATCCCTCCCGACAAGAGGGAGAAAACCACTGCAGTAATCATGGAGATAACTACACCCCCAAGAGCCCCTTCAATGGTCTTATTCGGGCTGATCGCCGGCCAAAGCTTGTTTTTGCCAATCCACTTCCCTACAAAATAAGCTCCGGCATCACTCGCCCAAATGGATACAAGCAGCAGGAATGTCCAGAACAGCCCGTTTCCGTCGGGCGCATTCCGGGAGCCCGCGATATAAGAGAAGCCGACACCGACATAAACAGCGCCTAAAAACAGCATAGCTGCGTGCTGTATTCCAATTTTATTCTTTGTTATGACCGTCGCCAGCATGAACAGGAACATCAGAAGCCAGATGGCATGATCCCATGAAAGCGGAAAACTGATATCTAGAAGGTTCCAGGGGAACACAAACATCAAAACGCCCAGATATCCCAGCAGTGCTGTACCGCCAAAGGGGGAAACCTTAGTCATTCGCACGAATTCATAATAACCGATCATCGCCATCGCCAAAACGATGAGATGGTACGGAAGCCCTCCAAGCAGGCAAAGTCCCAAAAAAACAACTCCAGCTATAATTCCGGTAATCAGTCGTTGTTTCAACGATCTCCATCCTCCATCAGGCTAAGTCAGGCCGCCGTATCTCCGCGTCCTGCGCTGGTATTCAGCGACCGCTTCATATAAATATTGTTCATTGAAATCAGGCCAGTAAATATCGGTGAACCACATTTCGCTATAAGCCATCTGCCACAGCATAAAGTTGCTGATCCGCATCTCTCCGCTGGTACGTATGATCAAATCCGGGTCCGGAATCCCGCTGGACAGCATATGTTGATCCAGTAATTCCGGTGTAATGTTGTCCGGGCTTAGCGTGCCAGACTGGATTTCCCGTCCCAATTCACGCATGCAGTCAGTGATCTCTTTACGACTACCGTAATTAAGTGCAAAATTCAGGACCAAACCGTCATTGCCCGCCGTTAGACGGACAGCTTCTTCCATGGCCTTAAGTGTATAGGAAGGCAAACCTTCCCTGTCACCCATCATCCGAACCTGAACGTTCTTCTCGATCAGTTCATCCAGCTCAATAGCCAGAAACTCCTGCGGCAGACGCATAAGAAAATCGACTTCGTCCTTCGGACGCTTCCAATTTTCTGTCGAAAAGGCATACAGCGTCAAATACTTGATTCCTAGCTTATCTGCAGCAATCGTGGTCCGTTTCACGGCCTTCATTCCATTTTGATGCCCGATAAAGCGCGGCAGTCCATGGCTTTTCGCCCAGCGTCCGTTACCGTCCATAATGATGGCGACATGCTCAGGAACATTGTCCATTGATCTCTCTGGCGGCTGTACTTTGTCTTTCCGTGTCCACCACGATCGAACTCGTTTGATCATTCTAGTTCCTCCATGCGGGTTTCTGCAAAAAAAGACACAAACCCCACCATAATAGGAGGGGCCGCAAGTCTCTTATACTTCCATGATCTCTTTTTCTTTAGCAACGAGCACTTTGTCGACTTCCGCGATGAATTTATCCGTCGTTTTCTGGATGTCGTCCTGGTGGCGACGGGATTCATCTTCAGATATATCGGTTTTTTCCATTTTTTTAATATCGTCATTTGCGTCGCGGCGGATATTACGGATGGCCACTTTCGCTTCTTCGCCGAACTTCTTGGTCATTTTGACCAGCTCATTACGGCGCTCCTCGGTCAGCGGAGGAATAACAAGACGAATTGTACTTCCGTCATTTGCAGGAGTCAGTCCAAGATCGGATTTCAAGATTGCTCTTTCGATATCCGCCAGGGAAGATTTATCCCATGGCTGAATCATCAGCGTGCGTGAATCCGGAGAATTAATGTTAGCCAATTGGTTCAGAGGAGTCATTGCTCCGTAGTATTCCAGTTGAATCCGGTCCAGCAGGGCCGGAGTTGCACGTCCGGCACGAAGCGTTGCCAGGTCTCTTTTCAAAGCGGAGATCGCCTTATCCATGCGCTCTTCCGCGTGTTTTTTCACCGTTTGAGGCATTAATCTACACTCCCTTTAACGATCGTTCCGATTTTTTCACCCTGAACGACCCGTTTGATGTTTCCTTGCTCGGTAATCGCAAATACGATAAGCGGAATGTTATTGTCCATACATAGGGAGGATGCTGTGGAGTCCATCACACCCAGATTTTTATTCAACACATCCAAATATGTCAACTGCTCGTATTTTTCTGCCGTGCTGTCTTTGAAAGGATCAGCGGAATATACGCCGTCCACTTTGTTTTTGGCCATCAAAATCACTTCGGCTTCAATTTCAGCTGCACGGAGTGCAGCCGTCGTATCTGTCGAGAAGAACGGGTTGCCAGTTCCTGCTGCAAAGATTACAACGCGACCCTTTTCCAGGTGGCGAATAGCTCTACGGCGAATATAAGGCTCGGCGATCTGCTGCATGGCAATTGAAGTCTGTACACGTGTAGGAACCTCAATTTGTTCCAGTGCATCCTGCAATGCGAGCGAGTTCATGACCGTTGCAAGCATTCCCATGTAGTCGGCCGTTGCACGGTCGATACCGCTCGAGCTGCCCGCGATGCCGCGCCAAATATTGCCGCCGCCGCATACAATTGCGACTTGAACACCCAGTTCCACAACTTCCTTCACTTGTTCAGCAATGGAGGCGATTGTCACCGCATCAATGCCGTATCCGTTTTGGCCTGCGAGAGATTCCCCGCTGACCTTTAAGACAACTCGTTTAAAAATAGGCTCTTTCAAAATGTTTACCCTCCACTTTAAGACAGCACCTGACTGGTGCCAGTTTAAAAAACCGTCTTTGCTTCCTGCTCTGCCATAAGCAGAGCATACCAGAATTGATGTCATTCTCATACTCTAAAGAAAAACTTCCGAGGCATGAACTTATTCACGCAGCGGATGTTTTTCTTACGAGATCAGCAGGCATTTCACGGAAAGCGATACTCTCTGATCTCTGAAAAAAGAGGGAACACTGGCGTGTTCCGCTCTTTATCGTACATGTGTATTCAAGCGCTCATCACGCCGGTTGGATGCTTAGTTCTTAACTTGAGCCATAACTTCTTCAACGAAGTTATCCACTTTTTTCTCCATGCCTTCGCCCAGCTCGTAACGAACAAAACGACGGATTGAGATGTTTTCGCCAATGGTGCTGATTTTTTCTTTCAGCAGGGTAGCGATGGTTTTGTCCGGGTCTTTAATGAAAGACTGCTCAAGCAAGCAGAACTCTTCATAGTATTTACCGATACGGCCTTCAACCATTTTTTCAACGATTTTCTCAGGCTTGCCTTCGTTCAGGGCTTGAGCCTTCAAAATTTCTTTTTCCTTCTCGAGTTCTTCTTGCGGCACTTCTTCACGTGCTACATAACGAGGATTGGAAGCTGCGATATGCATTGCAATGTCACGAGCGAATTCTTTGAACTGGTCTGTTTTACCTACGAAGTCAGTTTCGCAGTTGATTTCAACCAGAACTCCGATACGTCCGCCGCCGTGAATGTAAGATTCAACAACGCCTTCAGTTGCTACGCGTCCAGCTTTATTAGCTGCTGCTGCAAGACCTTTTTCACGAAGAACTTCAATCGCTTTACTGATATCACCGTTTGCTTCTTCGAGCGCTTTTTTGCAATCCAGCATACCTGCGCCTGTTTTTTCACGAAGCTCTTTTACCGAACTAGCATTAACTGCCATGGAATATTCCCTCCAAAAAGTTGTTCATTAATTTTTAGTTTGTCAGACCGCGTTCAGCGGTAGTTTTGTTACGATATAAGGAAGCCAAATTCTCGGAGTTCATCTTTCTTATATCTTAAAAAAAGGGCAGTGAGAGGTTATACACCTACCAACCACCCTTTTCATTTAATTCATGTCTATACTGCTTTGCTGCTGAACTTAGGCAGTTGTTTCTTCGCCTTGGTGTGCTTCCACCACTGCGTCAGCCATTTTGCCTGTCAACAGTTTAACGGCACGGATCGCATCGTCATTACCAGGAATAACGTAGTCGATTTCGTCCGGATCACAGTTTGTATCAACGATACCTACAATTGGGATACCCAATTTGCGGGCTTCGGCAACTGCGATACGCTCTTTGCGAGGATCAATGATGAAGAGGGCGCTAGGAAGGCCTTTCATGTTTTTGATACCGCCAAGGAATTTTTCAAGACGATCTTTCTCTTTGCGGAGAAGGATAACTTCTTTTTTAGGCAGGACAGCAAAAGTGCCGTCTTCTTCCCACTTCTCAAGCTCTTTCAAACGATTGATACGTTTTTGGATGGTTTCGAAGTTAGTCAAAGTTCCGCCGAGCCAACGTTGGTTGATGTAGTACATACCGCAACGTTCTGCTTCTTCTTTCACGGAGTCTTGAGCTTGTTTTTTAGTGCCTACGAAAAGGATTGTTCCGTTTTCTTCAGACACGCTCTTAACGAAGTTAAAAGCTTCTTCGACCTTTTTAACTGTTTTTTGCAGGTCGATAATGTAGATACCGTTTCTTTCAGTGAAGATATATTTATCCATTTTCGGGTTCCAACGACGAGTTTGGTGACCGAAGTGAACACCAGCTTCGAGAAGCTGTTTCATGGAGATTACTGCCATCTTCACACACCTCCTAAATTTGGTTTTTTGTGTCCTCCGCTGTTTTCATTTTCCGTCAAGACTCTCCATCAGGAAAGCACCCTTTACGAAATCCGACAGCGTGTGTTTTAACACCGTCATTTAATATACCATAAGTGAATGACTGATGCAACGCCTATTCAAGGGTTTTTCATCCTTAAGAAAAAACATCTATCAATATCCTTCTCACTATAGCCTGAATGAGTTCGTTGAGATTACAAAGCGGGATGCACCACAGCAAAAAAACCGTCCGGCTGTGTATGTCCCATCAGCTAGGCGGTTTTGTCGTGATTTTAGTAATGATACTGTTAAAATCTTCTCCTGGACTAAACTCATATGTGCCGTACTGAATTTTAGTGCTCATTTTCTGGCTTCTCCCTTTCTCCACAAAAGAGGCCATGTCGGAAATAACTCCCGACTGCTTCAGCTTGGCGGCAACATCAGTCAAATTGCTTCCACTCGCGATTTTCACTTTTACAGATGGAGTCTCGGGTGTTGTTGGACTTTTTCCAGTTGCAGGAGCCTCCGTCTTTGGTGTCTGACCTCCATCTTTGGAATCAGGAGTCGTTGGCTGCTCGGGTGTCTTTGGCGTCTCCGTCTTGTTTCCGGCCTCAGGAGTCTTAACTCCGCTGCCTTGAGGTTTGGAGCTCTTATCGATCATCTGTTGTTTCCATTCATCTTCAGTCATCCGCTTATCTTCAGCTTCAACTACTTTCAGATTCATGGCTTCTGCCTGTTCCTGCAGCTGTTCCTTGGTCAGTTTGTCCACTACCGTTGTTTCCGAAAGTACCTGCTGTCCTGCGCCCACATTCATCAGCTGCAGCAGAAGGGCTCCCGCCAGCAGACCGCTGCCCAGACCGATCATAAATGAACGATTTTTGATCACAGCGATCCCTCCTGTTTAGCCAACTGCAAGATCAGCTGCACCTCGCCACTCTGCATGCCGATCACTTTCGCGATGCCATCCACGGATTTGCCGTGAGCATATAATTCAAACAGCTCGGGATAGCGTTGTCGTATCGACGGTTCTTTCGTCTCCGGGAGGACATCCTCCACTAGCGGCTCTTCCTGGTGAAGTATACTCATCTGTGCCGCTGCGGTTTCCTGAGCCTGCGACAGCAATACAGAGGCAGTCTGGTGGCTTCCTTGCTCTGCGGCATGCAAACGTGCTTCATACTGAAGTGACTGCTGCTCCAATAGTAACAGCCGCTGCCTCATTTCTGTTAACTGTTCCTGTTGGGCAAGCTGCCTGGATGCGGTCTCCTGCTTCATTTGGCTGATCAGCTCAACCAGCTCTTCATTTTCTCTTTCAATATCTGCCATGTAATGCTCCAATGTCGCTTCTACTTCTTGAACCATTTTATCTTTATCAGAAGAAGACTTATCGACTTGCCGTTTAGGCAGCATGAGAGCATAGACTATGGCGGCAGCGCCTAAAATAACGACAATCATCCACGGTTTCAAACCTTTAGTTCTCCTTTAATTGCTTATTTTCATAACTGCAGATCTTTGATGGTCGCTCGCCTAGAGTGAAACATCAAGATGATGCCCCTTATAAGGATGCTCTGCATCATGATGCTCTTCAGGCTCCTGCTTGGACTGATGGGGGTGGGATTCGTCTTTTCTGGAGGAATGCTGATTCCCATCATCCCGCACTGCAGCATTTGCTGTTTCGTCAATACCCGTGCTTCGCTGGCGGAGCTCCTGACTTTCCTTCAGCTGCTGTCCCGCTAGAAACTGCTGTTCTTGTGAAGATCTATGATGAACATCGTTTTGTATTTTACCCGCTTCCGTGGTGCGGGGTATGGCAATTTGCATCTCTACCGCTTTCATACTCACGAATATTCACCTGCCTTAGAGGATATCCGAGCGTTAAGAGCTCAATGTAGTCATCTAGATATATGGAACCATCGAAATGTCGCCTTCATGATAGTAAAGAGAGACACGTTCTGCGGGATCCTTGATAAATCGCGTGTATCTTCCGATGACGATTTTAGATCCTCCATAAATCATTTTTATGACGTCAACTCTGGCTTTAACCGTATCTTCAAGAGTTTTCTCAATTTCAAGTATCCGTTCTCTGGCTGCTATCTGCTCTCGTTGGCTAGACTTTTGGGTAGCATTCAGCTTCACCCTGAGCGCAACCTTATCAGGTGTCAACTGACCTGTGGAAGCCAGCTGATTCAGGAGATGAAGAGCCTTGTCCGTTTTATCAAGCGCTTCCTTTAATTGCTTTGTTTGTACCCGCAGCTCGTTAAGCTCGTTACGAAGCTCCGGCTGTACGCCCACTTCAATGGAGGTCATGGTGGACATGCTGTTACCGATTGTCCGCGCCGTAACCCTCTCTCCTGCCTGGATACTGCCTCCGACAATCAGTCCTTTGGTCCCGTTGCAAATCACATTTTTGCTTGCCCGAATATTCGAGTGCATAATGCTTTGAGACACGATGACGTCCTCACCGGCTATGACATTTCCGTCCTGGATAAATGAGCTTTTGACGTTTCTGCCCGCTTTTACGTAGCCTTTGTTATAACCGATAATACCGCTTGTAATTTCAATCGAGCCGTCAGCATCCAGTTCTGCGCCTTCAACTCCGCCTACGACACGGATATCTCCGGCTGCTTTAATCCGGAATCCGGTCAGTACATTTCCCCGGATGACGACCGTTCCCACAAAGTCGATATTTCCGATGCTGTAATCGACGTCACCATTGACCTCATAGACGGGAAATACGTTGATTTTACCTTTATCGGTTGTTGCAATCAGACCGTCAATTGCGGCATACATAGCTGCTTGTTCCGCATCAAGGACCACATTTTTCCCAACCTTGAAATATGCCTCTTTACCCGGTTTGAATGCGATGATCTCACCGGTTACCGACGTACCGGGTATCCCTGGCTGAGGTGGAATCTTCTTGGCAATCAGCTGTCCTTTGATCACATTGTTCAGGCTTAGCAGTTCCTTGTAATCCACCTTGCCGTCCTCGGTTTCAAGCGGCTTCTGCTCCCGCTCGTCGCGAAGGTTGAACGCATACTCGATATAGCCATCTTTGCCGCTGACAGGCTGTACTCCCATCGCTACCGGCGTACGGCTGAACATATATTCTTCGGGATGGCTCGCAATCCGGCTGATAATATCCCGCTCAATGCCATATTGAATCTGTTGGCTGCGCAAAAACAGCATCAATTCGTCTTCTGTGCACTTGAAGCCCTCTTCACGCTTTGAAAATTGTATATAAGCAACGCTTTTATCATCTGAAAATGTAACACTTAAAAAGGTATCCAGTGCTAATTTAGCTGTCAATCCTTTTCCTCCCCTCTATTTCTACAGCGGTTTAATCGTTTTGCATCAGCAAATCACGATGTTTTTCCAGCGTTCCACGCAGACGCAATATCGCTTTGGAATGCAGTTGAGAAATTCTCGAAGGCGAAAGAGACATAACTTCGGCAATCTCGCTAAGTGATAAATCTTCATAATATAATAATGATACAACGGTACGTTCTTTTTCAGTGAGCTTTTCCAGCCCCTTAATTAATGATTCCTTTAAATAGAACTCATTGACCTTATAATCAGGATTCCTAGCCTTATCATCCACCATAATGGAGAGCCTTGTTTCGGACTCTTCCTCACGAATGGGATCCTCTAGTGAACACAGCGACATGACAGCCACTTCCTGCAGCATATGCTGAAATTCATTCACCGAAATATTCATAAAGTCACTCATTTCGGTATCCGATACCGAGCGAAGATGTTTTTGTTCCAATTGCTGATAAGCATCTTCGATTTTTTTAGCCTTTTCACGGACCGATCGAGGCACCCAGTCTCCTTGACGAAGAGAATCCAAGATAGCCCCTCTCACCCGGAAGGATGCATAAGTCTCGAACTGAAGACCACGTTTGTAATCAAACTTGTCTACCGCATCTATCAATCCCATTACACCGTTGCTGGCCAGATCATCCTTCGATACATTCTTAGGAAGTCCGATAGCCAGGCGGCTGGATACATAATCAACGATGTGAAGATAGTTCTCGATCAATTTCTTTTTAGCTTCCAGACTTCCATGTTCTTTCCACTGTTCCCAAAGCTCGGCGTGATTCAGATGAGAAGTTTTACGCTCGTTCACTACCCTCACCCTCCTTATTTTTCTGTCAGGTGACGAACCGCTTTGGCCAATTCTTCAGGATCCTTTGTCGAGACCAGTTTCGGCGGATTGAGTGGTGTAAAATCATTACCCCGTTCATTGGAAAGGTCGGGTTTTTGTTTTAACAGCTCATTCAGCTCGTCACTTTCATCAGGAGTCGTCAAGTCAAAGCGGTTGCCCGTTAACTCGTCCTCCCCGCCCTTTGGCGCAGTATCTTCCTGGGGGGCACTTATTACAGTCCACGTCCATCTCAGCAGAAATGCCAGGAGAAACCATACAACAAATGATACCGCCCCTCGTATTACACTTGTCATGAACAAATTGTTTGTCAGAGAAAACAACAGGGTCAAAATAAACCCTATAACGCCAAATACCAGATTAAACAGCAGATTTCCCTTCATGGCTACATTTCCTTTACACCTGTTTGTACACTGCGGATATACAATATTCCCGTACTTGCATCCAGTTCGATTGTACGCCCGTAGTTTCCGCCAGTGTCTTCAGCAATGAGCGGAATATGAAGTTCTGCCAGTTTTAATTTGCAGGACTCCACATTCCGCGGTCCGATTCTCATGGTGTCCCCTGTGCCAGCAAATACGAACATCTGCGAGCCTCCTGCCATTTTGGCGACGATGCGCGAGGGGGAAGCACCTAACTTCAATAGCTTGTCTAGAAGAGCAGGCAAAGCTGTGTCCGCATACTTCGCGATGTTCAGCTGTCCTTCACGGGCTATATCCGATGAAGGAAGCATGACATGCGCCATCCCGGCCACTTTCAGCTGTGGGTCATACATCGTAAGTCCGACGCATGAACCCAGACCGACCGTCCGGATAACTCCGGAACGCTGCACAACATTCAGGTCGGCCATACCTACTTTTACAATGCTTTGCTCTTCAATCATGATCCACAGGCACTCCCAGTGATTGAAAAATCTTGGCGAACGAGTCTGGATCAGGGATCAGGAAAAATTGTCCCTCCACCTCATGATCGCCCTCAAGAAACGTTGTATCGATCAAAAGGGCATCGTCTCCCATTTGTCCGAACTGCAGCAAACCATAGCTCAATATTGCACCAGCCATATCCATCGCCAGCGCCGGAACGGTAGGCGACATGGACAATTGCGTAAAATCAGCCAATGAGGATAAATAGGATCCCGCCAAAATATTGCCGATTTCACTCAGAGCCGACAGCTCCATTTCATTGAATAATCCGTCGTCTTTCTCGGGAGGAATGCCGACCAGCCTTTTTAGCAGGCTTTTGGCAGCCTCCGGACTTAAGATGAAGAAAAGATTACCCGGCGCATCTCCCTCTACTCGGAGGAAGATAGCGATCACAACCTTCTCGGCACCTCCTACCTTTTCCGAAATTTCTTCAAAGGATAGAAGCTGCACTTTGGGTACCGCCATATCTACCGGTTTGTCCAGAAGCCGGGATAATGCTGTTGCAGCATTGCCAGCGCCAATATTTCCTACTTCCTTCAAAACATCCATTTTAAATTCTTTAAAATGTTTAAAGACCTCCACAGGCTACTCCTCTAAGCTTTCCAGTTGGATAATTTCACTTTTATTAAGTACTTCGGCAAGGTTCAACATAATAAGCAGACGATCATCGCCGATTTTCGCAACCCCATCCAGATACTTCGCCTTGATTCCGCCTACCACTTCAGGAGGTGTCTCAATACGGTCTGTATGCAGATCGATAACATCATTTGCGGAGTCAACAATAAAGCCGACTTCCATGTCATTCACCGCAACGATAATGATCCGGGTCTGATCGGTGTATTCCCCTTCTTCCAGCCCGAAACGCCCGCGCAGATCAATAACCGGAATGACCACGCCACGCAGATTGATGACGCCTCTTACAAATGTGTAGGTCTTGGGAACTCTGGTAATGGGAAGCATGCGTTCAATCGTTTGAACCTTGTCCACTTCAATTCCGTATTCCTCGCTGCCCAGTTTAAATACGATGACTTTGATTTCTTCTCCCATGAGAAAAACCTCCTTTTATGAATACAGGCTCGGGTGCGGCAAAAGCTTGTCTTATCTATTTTATAAACACATTTGGATCAAGAATGAGCGCAACCTGTCCATCGCCAAGAATAGTGGCACCTGAAATTCCTTTGATTTGCGGCAAATATTTACCCAGACCTTTTAGTACAATCTCGTTCTGTCCGATAAACTCATCGATTGCGAGCGCGGCCAGGCGTTCACCTTTATGGATAACGATAATTTCGGTTTCATTCTCTTCATTCTCATTGAAATCCTTAATATTAAAAATCCGGCTTAGTGAGATAAGTGGAATATGCTGTCCGCGGAACTCTACCATTTTATTGCCATGTACTGTCCGAATTTGCTCTTTGCGCACAATGGCTGTTTCTACAATAGAAGATAGTGGGATCGCATATTTTTCGGAGCCCATTTTCACCATCATAGCCGCGATAATCGACAACGTCAGAGGCAGCTGTACCGAAAAATTAGTTCCTTTGCCCGGCGTCGAATAAATGGTGACTTGCCCGCCAAGCGAGGTGATTTTTGCTTTGACCACATCCAAACCTACACCGCGTCCAGAAACATCGGATATTTTCTCCGCTGTACTGAAACCCGGAGCGAACAGAAGCTGATTCACTTCGTCATCAGACATTGCTGCTGCCTGGTCCTGAGTGACCACCCCTTTCTTAAGGGCGGTTTTAAGGATATTCTCGCGGTAAATACCGCGTCCGTCTTCTTCAATTTCAATGAAAACATGATTGCCGCTGTGGAAGGCACGAAGATTTACGGTTCCTGTCTCCGACTTGCCAGCGTTGATCCGGTCGGCGATCGGTTCGATCCCGTGATCTACTGCATTTCTCAGAAGATGGACAAGAGGATCACCAATTTCATCGATAACCGTACGGTCAAGCTCCGTTTCTGCGCCGGTGATGATCAAATCCACCTTTTTATCCAGCGATTTGGCCAAATCACGGACCATTCGAGGAAAACGGTTGAAGACTGTATCGACTGGAACCATTCGAAGTTTCATGACAATATCTTGCAAATCGGAACTGACACGGCTCATATGTTCTACTGTCTCCGTCAGTGCATGATTCTGAACCTCACTGGCAAGCTGCTCCAGACGAACCCGGTCAATCAACAACTCACTGAATAGATTCATCAGCACATCAAGCCGTTCAATATCTACCCGGATCGTACGCGAAGGCGTGCCTCCACTGGATTTGGCAGGTGTTTTTGCCGCAGAGGATTGCGGTGTTTGTTTTTGTACGGCTTGCTCCGGCGCTGCTGATGGTGCTGTTGTCTCAGGGGCTTCCTCTTTAGAAGGTGCCTCAGCAACCGCAGCTGCTTCTTGTGATGCCATACCCATTTCGTTCATTTGCTGCAATGATTCCTGATCAAGCTCCATGACAGTGACCTTATCAATCTCGGACACGTTTAAAATCTGCTGTTCCAGTTCGGCAGGATCCTTCAGTGTTATGTAATAGAGAGAGAAACTGTGCTCAAACTTTTCCTGCTCAATGTCCTGCACGGATGGTGAGGACTTGATAACCTCGCCCGATCTTTCCAATAAATCAAAGACCATGTATGCACGTACGGCCTTCAGCTGACAATTTTCACGGATATGCACATCCACATACAGTACTCGATGTCCGTCTGCGATAGATTGGTTCAAGACGGAGTATTGGAATTCGTCCAGCTGAATAGCTGTGTTAGCACTTGGATCGGATGTGGAAGTCTTAGCCTCGGCTCCTGCGCCTGTTGCTGACAAGTCCTCGCCTCTCACGATTGCCTGCAGCGATGCTACGATGCCAGTCACGTCTGCTTTACCCTCGCCGCCTTCGGTAATATCCTGTACCATGGATTCCAAAGCGTCCAGACCTTTAAACAGCGTGTCAAAAATAAAATCCTGCATAGCCAGCTTTTCGTTGCGGACCAAATCCAGCACATTCTCCATTTGGTGGGTAAGTGCAGCGAGATCCTCAAATCCCATCGTCGCAGCCATCCCTTTTAATGTGTGTGCTGAACGGAAAATAACTTGTACAATCGAGAGATCACTCGGGCTACCTTCAAGCAGAAGCATATTCTCATTCAATGACTGCAGATGATCGTTGGACTCATCAATAAACATGGATAGGTATTGGTTCATGTCCATTGTGAGACACCTCCTTTATAGGTTCACTTTCCGTTACTTCACAGCACGGACCACACCGGCTGCGATTTCTTGAAGTGGTAAAACATGGCTTACACAATTCAGCTCAACCGCTGAGCGCGGCATGCCGTACACAATACATGTTTCTTCGCTTTCGGCAAAGGTGCTGCATACACCCGAATCATACAGGCGTTTCATCATGCGTGCCCCATCGCTGCCCATCCCTGTCATCAGAACTGCATGACGCTTGAGGGCTTCCAGAGGCAGCAAAGATTCAAACAGCACATCAACAGACGGTCTGTGACCATTAAGCGGCTCATCCTCGGAAAGAATCAGCGAAAACCGGCCACCTGGTCCCTGTGCAACCCGCATGTGCTTGCCTCCTGGTGCAATGTAGGCACAGCCCGCTTTCAGCCCCATCCCATGCTCTGCCTCCATGACCTCCAATGAACTGAAGGAATTCAGGCGCTGAGCGAGTGATTTGGTAAAGTTCGGGGGCATATGCTGCACAATAACTACCGGAGCGGGCAAATCACCAGGGATCTTCTCAAGTACGGCTTTTAGAGCCCTTGGACCTCCTGTAGAACAGCCGATTGCCACGATTTGATTAAAGCCATCCGTCTGTTCGTTAGAATTGACCGTTGATGCTGCAGAGGCGGTAATTTTTTGACTGGCAGCAGCCTCATGATTGGGCTTAGGCAGAATTAAACCGTTTTTTTCCTTCTTCGGTTCGATCCGGCTTTCCGGTTTCTTCATTACAATTTCTGACTTTTTAGGAGTAGCAGCTTGACGCTTAGGCTGTTCTGTCTTTGGCTTACGCAGCTTCGCCGCATTCGATGGACTAGGTAATGGCTGGAAGGATTCCATCTTCTGCTGCTGCCTCTTCTCCTCCTCCGCCCGGAATGCCGCTCTTCGTTCGCGCGCACTCATGGCCGCCTTCAACTGATCGAGCAGCGCATCCCCAACCTGTTCAATATGCTGTGAGTAGGTTAAAGATGGCTTTCGGATAAAATCAAATGCTCCGGATTCCAGAGCAATGATCGTTTCCTTCATTCCTTCTTCATTGATACCTGAGAGCATAATGACCGGTATCGGATGCTCTGCCATAATCAGCTTTAGTGCCTCTAGCCCGTTCATTTCAGGCATTTCCACATCCATTGTAACAACATCAGGCTTTTGCCTTGTTATTTTTTCAACAGCTTCCCGTCCATTCGCGGCTGTGTCTATGACCTGAAATGCGGGATCCTTTTCGATCAAATCCGAAAATATTTTCCGCATAAATGCCGAGTCATCTACCACTATGACTTTATATGGCGTCATGCCATTTCCACCCCTGTTCCTTATTACAAAAGAATCATTTTGTACGACGAAGCCACTTTTGCATAAATCCTTTGATTCCTGTCAAGGCGCCTGGTTCCGGGGAGGCCGGGACGAGCATGTAATGATCAGCTATTCGCTGTATATCCCGTGCCGCAATGCAATTCGGAAAAGCCATGGAAAAAGGAACTTGTTTTTTCACTGACTGTACAACATGGTGGTCTTCGCTGATGTATCCGAGCATGGATACTTTGACGTTCAGGAATCTCTGCGCAGCCATCATAATTTTATCGGCCGTTTGGACAGCCTCCTTCTCATCCCCCGCCCGGTTCACAATGAGCCTGAAGGAGGTGTCATGCTCCTTGCCGCTGACCACTTTAATCAGAGCATACGCATCGGTGATTGACGTTGGCTCCGGTGTCGTTACGACCAGGCATTCGTCCGCCGAATGTATAAAACTAAAGTTCTCTTTGGACAATCCGGCACCGGTATCAAAAATAATATAGTCCATCTCGCCAGCGACACTTTCAATTTGTTCCGTGAAATAGTCCAGATCATGCTGCGATAGAGAGAACAAATCCGACATCCCTGACCCTCCTGCGATAAAAGAAAGAGAGCCTGGACCCCGTTCGATGATTTCATCGATTCTTTTCTCTCGCCGTAAAAGATGATACAGATTGTATTTGGCGGTAATGCCCATGAGAACGTCAATATTAGCCATGCCAATATCGGCATCAAAAACCAGCACCCGTTTTCCCATGGACTGCAGTGTAAGTGCAAAGTTCAACGTGAAGTTGGACTTGCCTACACCTCCCTTCCCGCTTGTTACCGTGATCAGCTTCGCGGTCCGATTCAGAACATCACTTGCCGTCTGTGCGGTACGTTCTTGCTCATGCTTCATCACTAAATTTCTTAACGTCTGTGCCTGGTCTGTCATGTATTTTCTTCTCCCAGCAGCAGACTGCTAAGCATCCGGTTTCCCGGAAGAAGCAAATCATCAGGAACGTTTTGACCATTCGTCATATATGAAAGTTGAAGAGGGTACTCATGGATTAGATTAATGATGGATCCGTAACTGCCTGTCTCATCCAGCTTGGTGAAAATCACTTTTTCCAGCCCATACTTGCTGAAATGCTCGGTGATTTTCTTCATATCCTGTGTCTTCGAGGTCAAGCTGAGCACCAGATAGGTTTCACTCTTTTCTACTGGTGAGAACAAGCTTTGGAGCTCCGAGACCAGCAGCTCATTTCGGTAATTGCGGCCTGCGGTATCCATCAAGATGAGATCACAATAATTGAGACGCTGGACCGCACGCTGGATGTCTCCTGGAGACTGAACCACTTCAAGTGGAACATTTAAAATCGATGCGTATGTTCTTAGCTGTTCAACGGCTGAAATCCGGTACGTATCCGATGTGATAAATCCCACTTTGCGGTGGTATCTGAAAAGCTGCTCGGCTGCCATTTTGGCAATCGTTGTTGTTTTCCCGACCCCGGTCGGACCTGCTATATAAACCATTCTGGTGTCACTGGATATTCCGCCGCCAAATCGATTTGTCAGGAACAAATGGATTTGATTGCGAATAAAATCTTCCAATGCAGCTTCATCAGACGCCTTTCCGTTCTCTTCCCAATGCTGATATGCAGCTTCGATCCATTCCTGAATAATCTCAGATTCAATGTCCTGCTCGAGCAGACGGTCCTGAAGCTTTTGCAATCCTTCCGGAAGGGTCTGCTGCAGGGCCGACTGGCGGGAAATCTTGGCCATCCATGCCTTCATTTCTCGCAGCTCCTCCAGCAGCTTATCCTCTGCCGAAAGCGTGTTACTTTCCTTCGGGACATCCCTTTCGATCGCCGGCTTCACTGATGTCTGCTCGCTCTCTCTTCTTGCATGAAGCACTTCAGCCTCCCGATCGGTCAATAAAGCTTTGATAGGATCGGAATTCATAGGATTTATTGATGCTGCATGCTCCGTCGGTTCCACAGAATTCCTCGGATCAAGGATCTCGGCAGCCGCGGCTGCCTGCTCCGAGGCCGATTGGACTGAACTGCTGTTCACGGCTGAGGAGGTTACTTCAACTGTTTTTTTATAAGCCTGTGGCACAGCCTTTTGCGGCACTGCCATCGGAGGACGGACCGGAGGAGACGGCGGTTTTTTCGCCTTAGCCTGCTCCTCATTCTCCACAGCCGCAATGACTTCAATTTTCTTTTGTCTGAACATGCCGAGGAAACCGCCTATCTTGGTCTCCTTCGTACTGAGTATTACGGCATCGCCGCCAAGGTCATTGCGGATCTGGAGCATAGCTTCAGGCATCGTATCGACCAGATATCGCTTCACTCTCATAAATTCACCACTCCGACACTTTGAATTTCAACATTCGGCTCGAGCTCGCTGTATGAAAGCACCGGAATGTCCTGCATCGTCCGTTCGATCACTTGGCGCAAGTACATGCGTATCGTAGGCGAAGTCAGCAGAATTGGCTGCTGTCCGGACTGCAACAAACGGTTAACCTGCTCGCTGAGCTTTTGATAGACCGTCTGAGTAGACATCGGATCCATAGCCAAATAGCTCCCTTGATCCGATTGCTGTACACTTTCGGCGATTTTTTTCTCCAGTGTTGGTCCAACCGTAATCACTTTCAGCGTCTCCCCTTCTTGGGAGAATTGCTGGGTTATCTGTCTGGAGAGCGCTTGCCTTACGTATTCCGTGAGTACATCCGGATCTTTGGTATAATGGCCGTAGTCTGCCAAAGTCTCAAAGATTGTGACTAGGTCACGGATGGAAATTTTCTCGCGGAGCAGCTTAGCTAACACCTTCTGCACATCCCCGATTGAAAGCACACCCGGAATGAGCTCGTCGACAAGAACCGGATAATTTTCGCGTAAATTGTCGACCAGTGTTTTCGTTTCCTGACGTCCAATAAGCTCGTGAGCATGCTTCTTGATAAGCTCCGTCAAATGCGTTGCCACCACGGATGGCGGATCTACAACTGTATAACCCGAAAGCTCGGCTCGTTCTTTGGTTGTTTCGTCGATCCATAAAGCAGGGAGACCAAAGGCCGGCTCCAGCGTTTCAATCCCGGATATACTTTCGTCTTCATACCCAGGACTCATCGCCAAGTAGTGATTAAGTAATAATTCACCGCCGCCGACATTATTACCTTTAATTTTTATGACATATTCATTCGGTTTTAGTTGAATATTGTCGCGAATTCGGATGACGGGGACGACAAGACCAAGCTCTAAAGCACACTGTCTGCGGATCATAATGATCCGGTCAAGAAGGTCCCCACCCTGCTGAACATCCGCTAGCGGGATAAGGCCATACCCGAATTCGAATTCGATCGGATCCACCTGCAGCAAATTAATAACACTTTCGGGACTTCTGACCTCTTCGATCTGCTGCTCCTCCTCCTGCTGCTCCACCTCAATCTGTTTGCGGTCCATATTCTTCTGCATATTGTACGCCGCATAGAGCAGAATCAAAGCGAGCGGCAGGGTTGAGATGATATGGATCGGAGTGAAAAATCCGAGCAGGGCAATGGTTCCCCCTACGATATACAGCAGCTTTGGATAAGACATCAGCTGCTCCGTCAGATCGCTGGCCAAATTCCCTTCCGAGGAAGAGCGGGTAACGATCAGACCTGAAGCTGTCGAGATCAACAGAGCCGGAATTTGGGAGACCAGACCGTCACCGATCGTCAGGACGGAGTACGTAGACAATGCGTCCTGGAACGCCATGCCGTGCATCGTCATTCCGATAATGAAACCGCCAATCAGGTTGATGATGAGGATGATGATACTCGCTATCGCATCCCCTTTAACGAATTTGGTCGCACCGTCCATGGCCCCGTAGTAATCGGCCTCGCGTTCGACCTTTCTGCGGCGCTCCCGCGCCTGCTGTTCATTGATTAGGCCCGCGTTCAAGTCGGCATCAATGCTCATCTGTTTGCCCGGCATCGCGTCCAGCGTAAAGCGTGCAGCCACTTCCGCAACCCGCTCCGAGCCTTTCGTGATGACGAGAAACTGTACGACCACCAGAATCAAGAAGACGATAAATCCGATGGCAATCTGTCCCCGGGCAATCCAGCTCCCGAAGGTAGCGACCACTTCACCGGCATTATGATTGTACAAGATCAGCTTGGTTGTCGATAAGTTTAGCGCCAGGCGAAACAGGGTAGTAATTAATAGCAAAGATGGGAAAATGGAAAATTGCAGCGCTTCCTTGGTATTCATGGCCACGAGCAAAATGAGTAGGGCCAGCGAGATGTTAATGACAAGCAGTATGTCCAAAAGCCATGTCGGGATCGGAAGAATCATCATGAGAACGATGCCGATGACACCTAGTAAAACCGTAAGCTCTTTTATTTTCAATGGCTTCTTTGCCTCCGATCCCAGGGGTTATTTAACCTTGCCTTTTAACTTGTATACATATGCCAATACTTCAGCCACAGCCTGGAACAGATCGGCGGGAATCGCATCCCCGATCTCCCCTCTCTGATACAAGGCACGGGCGAGAGGTCTGTTTTCCATTGTAATTACGCCGTTTTCTTTGGCGATTTCTTTGATGCGCAGAGCTACAAAGTCCTGACCCTTAGCCACAATCTGCGGAGCTTCCATTTGTGACCCGTCATATTTCAGAGCCACAGCGAAGTGAGTCGGGTTCGTAATAACCACATCCGCTTTAGGTACCTCCTGCATCATGCGCTGCATGGCCATTCTGCGCTGGCGTTCCCTGATCTTTCCTTTAATCAGCGGATCACCCTCCATTTTTTTGTACTCATCCTTGATGTCCTGCTTGGACATCTTTATACTCTTTTCGAATTCAAAGCGTTGATATAAATAATCCAGAATTGCCATGACGAACAGCGCTGCTCCAATTTTGAGCCCCAGATTCATCGTCAAGCTTGCTATGAAATGAAAGGTTTTCTCAATATTCATCTCTGAGAGCTTGCCGATCTGTGGCAGAGCACCTGATAAGGTCTGGTAAACCAGCAGTCCGATAATCGTAATTTTGAAAATCGATTTCAAAAATTCTACTAAGGATCTGACCGAAAATATGTTTTTAAACCCTTTGATCGGGTTCAGCTTGCTGAACTTGGGCTTGATGGTTTCCCCTGACAGCATGAAGCCCACCTGCGCCACATTGGCGACCAGAGCAATAACGACAGTGGTAGCAAATAGTGGTGCAAGCAGAATTAAAATCTGAATGACATACTGCATCGCCATGTTCATCACGTTTCCAATGGAAACGGTTGTGTTCAGACGATTAACAAACACATCTTTAAACATGTCGACCAAATGTTCTTTTATAAACCCGCCAAACATCAACAAGCTTAAAAAGGAGGCAAGCAGCACGACGGAACCTGAAAGTTCCTGACTTTTGGCGACTTGTCCTTTTTTACGGGTATCCTGCCGCTTCTTGGGCGTCGCTTTTTCTGTTTTCTCACCGGCAAACAACTGTAAATCCAGTGGATACCTGTAGGACACTCCTGTCGTCCCCCATCCCGCTATGTCGGCCTGTGCCCCATAATCCCAAGCAGCTTCTGCATGGATTCAAACATAATGTTGAATAAATCTCCGAATATATAAGAAAACGTGGGTACGAGCAGCATCAGTACAACCAAGCCTACGATCACTTTAAGCGGCATTCCGATCACAAATACGTTAAACTGCGGAGCTGTACGGGCAAGAAACCCGAGACCTAAATCCGTAAGAAATAACGCGGTGACAATCGGTGCCGACATTTGAAAGGCCAGTACAAAAGATTGGCCGAATGTTTTCACTAGAAACTCCGAAATGCTTCCATTATAAAGTTTAATGAAAAAATCATTGGATAAAGGCACCCAGTCATAGCTCCGTATAATGCCATCCAGCAAGTAATGATGTCCGTTCATCGTTAGAAAAAGCAGTACGGCAAACATATACTTGAAGTTACCCAGCACCGGCGAAGATGCTCCGGTCATCGGATCAATGACATTGGCTATGCCAAAACCAATTTGAATATCCATAAAAGCTCCAGCCGTTTGAATGACCATGAACAGCAGATAAGCTACAAAGCCCAACAACAGTCCGATGAGAACTTCCCGGATAATCAAGAGAATGTATGTCAGGTCAGCCGGAAGCTGCTGATGCACTCCATTGGTCAGAAACACAAGCACCGAAAGAAAAAAGCACATGCCGATCTTAAAGATATTCGGTACTCCTTTAGAGGAAAGCACTGGTGCTACAACAAAAAAAGAGGTAATTCGACAAAAAATAAGCATAAAGACCGGCAGGCTTTCCAGCAACATGTTCATAGACAGTTCCGCCTACCCGATATATTTGTATAGATTGTCAAAAATATTAAAGGTGAAATCCACCAATGTCGTCAATATCCAAGGACCAAACAGCAAAATTGCCAGCAGCACCGCCACAATTTTCGGAATGAATGCCAAGGTCTGTTCCTGGATCTGTGTTGTGGCCTGAAAAATACTCACGATCAGACCTACAATCAGACCGAGCAGCAGCATGGGTGCACTGACCTTCAGCACGGTATAAACTGCCTGTCCCGCGAGTCCGATAATAAAATCAGAATTCATGGCCGGCCTCCTTCGCCTTCATCATACGTCATGTATTAAAACTCATCAGCAGTGATTTGACGATCAGATACCATCCATCGACAAGCACAAACAGCAGAATTTTAAAAGGCAGCGAAATCATGACCGGAGGAAGCATCATCATCCCCATGGCCATCAGTGTACTGGCGACGACAATATCTATTATGAGAAAAGGTATGAATATCATGAAGCCCATTTGAAACGCCGTCTTCAACTCGCTGATCGCAAAAGCAGGCACCATGACAGTCAGCGGAATATCTTTGTAGGTTTTTGGCTTTTCCGTCTTCGTGTATTTCATAAATAACAGCAGATCTTTTTCTCGCGTTTGCGAAAACATGAACTTTTTCATCGGCTCTGCCGCTTTGTCCAGAGCTTGTGTCTGTGTTATTTCACCCTTCAGATAGGGCTGCAAGGCAACATCATTAATCGATGAAAACGTTGGTGTCATCACAAAAAGGGTCAGAAACAGGGCTAAACCGATCAGCACCTGATTGGGTGGCATCTGCTGTGTTCCTAGCGATGTTCTCACGAATCCCAGAACGACCACGATCCGGGTGAAGCTTGTCATCAGCACCAGCAGTGCCGGCGCGATGCTGATGACAGTAACCAGGAGCAAAATCGATAATGAGCTGGTGCTCGGTTTACCTCCTGAATCGCCCACCTTGATATCAATATTGGGAATGGGATCAGCAAAAGCTGCTGTTATTGCAAGCAAACTAATAACCGATAATACGATGCAAGCTAGCAAAACCTTCTTTTTCATGGATCCCTCAACCGATCTGTAGTATTATCTTCGCGAAGAAGCTCCTCCATCTTTTCCTTGCGGTTCGACATTTTACGCAGCTTCTCATCAAAGACCTCGTGAAATGATGATGTATCCTCCAGTTCGATATCCTCCGATACCGGACCTTGTTTACGCAGTTTGGAAGCCAGCTTCTCAAGTAAAGGCGAGAAAGCACCCGTCTGGGCATTCGCTTCCTGCTCAAAAGCCTCCATAATAATTCTGACTTCATCTTGATCCGTAATCTTATCCACAAGACGAATATCTTCCCCTACACCGACCAGATACAGGCTGCTGCCGATTTCTATGACTTGAAGGGATTTGTTCGGACCGAGTCCAACAGCACCCAAGGTCCGAACAGCACGACTGGTAAACCATGTCTTGTTTTTTTTGCCCAGAAAACGGATTAAAAGAATGATCAGAGCAACAATGACGGCTAGAACTACAATGACATAAACCAGATACAAGGAATAATTTCCCGGGCTATTAATCGTTTCCCCGTCGGCAATTATCATAGGAATCCTAAATGCCCAGAGTTTTGTTAATTGCTTCGATAACGCGGTCCGTTTGGAACGGCTTTACGATAAAGTCCTTAGCGCCTGCCTGGATCGCATCGATAACCATTGCCTGTTGTCCCATCGCAGAACACATAATGACCTTTGCGCTTGGATCAAGCTTCTTAATCTCTTTCAGAGCGGCAATCCCGTCCATTTCAGGCATAGTGATATCCATCGTGATCAGATCCGGGCGAAGCTCTTTGAATTTCTCGATTGCCTGTGAACCATCCTGAGCCTCTCCTACGACTTCAAAACCATTCTTAGATAAAATATCACGGATCATCATTCTCATAAAAGCTGCATCATCCACGATAAGTATACGGTTAGCCATTGATTAAAAATCCTCCCTAAATTTTGCTTATTGTAATTTTTGTATTCGGTCCCATTGGCTGAGAATGTCTGTGACTCGTACACCAAAGTTCTCATCGATAACAACAACCTCGCCTTTGGCGATGAGTTTATTGTTAACGAGGATATCCACCGGCTCGCCAGCAAGCTTGTCCAGTTCGATAATGGAACCTTGAGACATTTCCAAGATATCCTTAATTTGCTTTTGGGTCCTTCCTAATTCTACGGTGACTTTAAGAGGAATGTCCATCAATAAGTTTAAATTATTTTGATCGACTGACCCGAACGTCCCTGATTGCAGATTTGAGAACTGCACAGGCTGTACATTCACGTTGCGGTTATGCGGTGTTCCGTAATGCTGTGGCATGCCGTAAGGTGGCATTTGCTGGTTCGGATCATAGGCCGGCATATCGGCAGGAATCCCTTGTCCCGGGGCTCCATACCCCGCAGGAAAAGCCTGCGGCTGCTGATTTGGCGAAGTCGGCTGCTGTTGTACCGGAGCTGGCTGTGCAGCCGCTGCCGGCATTTCAGGCGCCTGAGCTGCTGCTGTCTCTTGAGCACTTTGTTCCACCGGTTCAGTCCCGTGAATCAGCATATTCACCATATCTTTGGCAAACTGGATCGGCAGCAGCTGCATAATGGTAGAATCTATCAAAGTCCCGATCGTCAGCCGGAAAGAAATTTTGATGAGCGTTTGCTGTTCCGGAAGACTGTTGACTCCATCACCACTGGCCATGTCCAGGATATCGATTCCAGGGGGTGAGATATTCACAAACCGGTTAAAGATCGTAGACATGGAAGTGGCAGATGATCCCATCATCTGGTTCATCGCTTCCTGCACAGCGCTGATATGAATTTCATTCAGCTCCTGATCTTCCGGATTGCCTTCTCCGCCCAACATCAGGTCTGCGATCACCTGTGCGTCACGCGTCTTGATAACGAGCGAATTGATGCCTTCGAAGCCGTCTACATACGTAACATGAACAGCCACATGGGGCTTGGGAAATTCGGATTCGAACTGTTGGCGTGTAATGATCGAAACTTTCGGTGTAGTAATCTCCACTTTCTTGCCCAGCAGTGTAGATAGAGCCGTAGCTGCGCTTCCGAATGTGATATTTCCGATCTCGCCCAGAGCATCCTGCTCCAAGGGAGTCAAATAGTCGTCAACTGTCGATCCGCTTGTGGTACTGGCCCCCGCCTCGGACTGTTTTAGCAGAGCATCAATTTCTTCTTGTGATAAATAATCATTACTCGTCAAATTCCTCAACTCCTTCACTGACAATCTCGTCGATTTGAACAGCCACCCGATCTTTGAGTGTGCCTGGGCTTCCAATGAATTTGAGGCGGTCTCCTACCTTGATCGACAGCCCGTTATCTACTGTTTTGTTTAGGCTGATCACATCTCCTACAGCCAGACCCAAAAATTCAGAAATGGAAATTTTCGAATCTCCAAGCTCAGCGATAATGTCTAACTTGGCTTGGCTGATCCGGTATTTCAAAGATTCAGCTTCCTCTGGCACACTGGATTTCTTTTCTGAAACAAACCACTGGTGTGTTGACAGCTTGGACATGATCGGCTCCAGCACAACATGTGGTATACAAAGATTGATCATCCCGGTGGTGTCCCCAATTTTTGTACTCAGTGATATGAGCGCAATCGTTTCATTGGGTGATACGATCTGCATAAACTGCGGATTCGTTTCCATTGCTTCTAATCGAGGCGAGATATCCAAAACCGTCTTCCATGCATCTGCGAGACTCTCGAAAGCACGGCTAAAAATCCGTTCTATAATAGTCGTCTCAATTTCGGTAAGCGTATTGATCTTCGCAGGAGCATTGCCCATACCTCCCAACAGACGATCCAGCATGGCATATGCTACGTTGGGGTGGACTTCCAGCACCATTCTTCCTTTTAAAGGCTCAGCTTCGAAAATGTTAAGGATCGTCATTTTGGGAATGGATCGTATAAATTCATCATATGGAAGCTGTTCAACCTGAACCACGCTGATTTGCACAAAGGTCCTGAGCTGCGCAGAGAAATACGTCGTCAAATACCGTGCAAAATTCTCGTGAATACGGGTTAAGCTGCGGATATGATCCTTTGAAAAACGGACCGCACGTTTAAAGTCATAGGAGCGGACTTTTTTCTGCGTATCCTCTTTTTTCAGTTCCTCCGCATCCATTTCACCAGACGAAAGCGCGGCCAGTAGGGCATCGATCTCATTTTGCGATAATACTTCAACCAATCATCTCACCCCCTTAAAGGATTGTATTGGGTTCACAAGTTTTTGCAGAAATCCTTATCTTAGAGCGATGTTAGAATATAATTTGTTATTTCGATTTGAGTCAGTTTTCCTTCAGTCAGAGTTTTATTGATCAAATTGATCAATTTTGCGCTTAATTGGTCCTTGCCGCCTGAGCCTCTGAGCTCATCCGGCTTGGTATCGGCAAGCGTTTTGATAATAATCGGTTTGATTTTGAACTCCTTGATCTTGTCGAATTCTTCTTTGGACTTCTTATCGTTCAATTGGAACGCAAAATTCATCAATACGATATAATCCTGATCTGCAAGATTGGTTTTGATATCCGTAATTTCAGACGTCATTTCCACAAGTTCATCCGCCGATAATTTTTGAACCTCGATCGCCTGGGCCGCAGTGTTCGGATTGCTGTTGTTTTTTCCGAGCAGCTGAGGCGTAAGCAAAACCACTGCAACTACGATTAGTGTAATAGCCAGAAGTATAGTTATCAGCCAAGGCAGCATTTTTTTCATGAGTTTTCCTCCATTTGTTGCACTTTGATTGTAGCGTTGTTAACGCCGATTTCCTGATTGTATTGTTTCACCAAGGAAATGACCTCAGCTGCTTTCTCCAAAACAATCATGCGTTTGCCCGTGACCAATGTAATATATGTGTCTGGCGTTTCTTCCACTGTTTCGATAAGCAGAGCGTTCAGCCATAATGGTGAACCGTTTAACCGGGTAACAGAAATCATAGCAGGCCTCCTATGGAAATTCGGGAGAGGCAGGCCTCTCCCGCGGGTTCAATCTATTAACGCTTCAGATTTACAATCTCCTGAAGTACTTCATCAGAAGTGGTGATAATACGCGAGTTAGCCTGGAACCCGCGCTGAGCAACGATCATTTCCGTAAATTCGCCCGTCAAATCAACATTGGACATTTCGAGCTGACCGGAAACGATAGCGCCTGTTCCATCTACGGCATTGTTCGCTGTCGTAGCATCAAGCGCCCCATCTGGATTGGCGTTGATGGTCATACGGTACAGACTACCGCCGATTTTCTCGAGGCCTTCCGGGTTGATCACTTTACCTACACCCAACTTCACTGCATTATCAGTCGAACCATCGGCCAGCTTCTGTACAATGGATCCGTCCTGTGAAATGGAGAATGATGTTGTATCTTCCCCAAGCGTGATCGGTTCTCCGCCGGAATCACATACATACAAGCCATCTGAAGTTAATAGATTTTTAGCTGCATCGACATGAAAATCACCGGCACGCGTCAAGAATGGTGTTTCCTGGGCATCGTTTAGTTTTACTAGAAAGAAGCCGTCTCCATCAATCCGAACATCCGTCGGATTATTGGTTGTCAACGCACTTCCTCCAAGATGTACCGTATCGATGGATCCAACCGAAACACCAAGACCAATTTGCTTGGAATTCACGCCGCCTTGTTCGGTACCATTGGGTGCAGTAACCCCTGAAACCGTCTGACTCATCACGTCCTTGAACATTACACGGCCGGATTTAAAACCGGTTGTATTCACGTTTGCGATGTTATTGCCAATAACGTCAAGCTTGGTCTGAAAACCGCGCATACCCGAAACGCCTGAATACATGGATCTTAACATTGATTATATCCTCCTCTATAGGTCATGGACCGCATCTGTCGATCAGCAGTCCACTGGCTCTCCTGTCGGGCCAGCCAGGTCAAGAAATGACAACCGCACTATCAATTTGAGTAAATACATTATCCTTCATGGAATTTCCATCCATTGCCGTCACAACCGTACGGTTTGCCACATTTACGATAAGCGCCATATCCTTCATTAATATCAGCGACTCTTTACTTCCTTTGGCGGCAGCCTTGTCAACCGCACTCTGGATCCGGGCTAACTGTTCGCCCTTTAGTTCTATTCCTCTTTGTTCGAGCCTCTTGGCTGCATGATTGCTGAACTTTAGCAGCTCGTCCTTAAAAATCTGGTTAAAAGAGGTTTGTGATGATTCCTGCTGCGAACTCCGCTGGGCTGCATTCTGAGCTGCCGGGTGGATCTTAGAGGGATACAGCTGCCCGATGGTCAAACGTTCGCTCATATAGATTCACCGCTTCCAGTTCCATCCGTTCCTGCGCTACCTGTGTTCCCCTCAGCACTGTTTCCAGCCGGGTCTTGAACAGGAATCGTATTTTGATTCTCTGCAGGATTAGTTTCATCCGCAGGTGGAACCGTTTCTTCTTTTGACGCTTCCTTGATTTCAAGGATTTTGGTCAAAGGAATCGCTACTGAACCTACTGACGCATATTGGACACCGTCTTTGACCAGTATGGAGTCTACAATTCCTGATTTCAGCTGTGCCGTACCGCCGTTCTCCGCATCGCCCTCATCCTTCCAGGTAATCTCTTTACCGATCAATCCTGAAACATTACCGAGCGATTGGCCCATGGCGGTAATCTGATTCGAAATATTCATGAGCTGCTCTACGGATGAGAATTGAGCCATCTGAGCGATAAACTCTTTGTCTTCCATTGGCTGCATCGGATCCTGATTCTGCAGCTGCGTTATCAAAATGCTGAGAAACTGGTCTTTACCCAAGCTCTGTGTTTTCGTGCTTGCTTTGGCAACGTTTGAAGCCGAGTAGTTAGGCCAAATATTCGATGTTGAAAAAGTATCAGCCATCTTTTTTCACCTCCATTTTAAGCTTTTGCCATAAATGAATTTCCGTCTTGCGCCTCTTCTTGTCGTCCAGCCAGCCAATCGTTCAGCTCTTCTCCGATCTCAGCGATCTTCAGAGCATCATCTGATTGTGCTTCTCTTTCCTTGGAGCGGCGGTTTGACTGCTGCTGTTGACCGGAGTTTGGCTGACGGCCATCATGATACATTTGCGATTGAAGCGACTGGTTTTGACTGACTACAAGCTTTTCGACCTGTACTCCCTGCGTTTGCAGTGAAGAGCGCAGCTGGCTCATCTGTTGTTCAAGCAAATCCTTAGTCGCTGCATGTTCTGTCGTAAACTGAGCGACGAGCTGTCCATTTTGCATTGTCAGCTTGACGTCCACTTGCCCCAGATTTTCAGGGTATAGCGTTATGCGTGCCTCAGACACTCCCTGCTGCTTAACGAAATCCAGCTTACTCACGACAAATCCAGTCATTTCCTCGGAAAACTTCTCAACGGGTACTGGAGCCGCGGCTGTTTTCACAGATGAATTAATTCCTTGCCTCATCGCCAGTTGGCCTGCCGTCATCGTGTTTTGTGTACCGAAGATATCATTAACGGGTTCCTGCTTGTCCACAGCTGCTGCTTGCTCTCCGCCGGCTGTCCCCTGCTCGCCTTTAAACAGCGTGCTTACGGAAGCCTCGGATACAGTGCTTTTGGATAGAAGAGAAGGCGTCGTCTGGATGTTCTTAATGACCGTTGTGTTCTCGTTTTGCTGTATGAAATCCAGTAACGTGCTTAAACGCTTCACTTCGGTTCCAGATAAAGAAGAATCCGATTTCGCTTGGCTTACCTGCGAAACCTCATTTGCTTGTCCGGAGGCAGTTTGTTTCGGTTGTGCAGGAAATGCATTACCCAGAATATCCTGGAACGACTGTAATAGCTTCATAGCCTCGAGCGGAGCATCGCCGGTTCCATCCGTCTTTTGCAGCATGGAAACAAGCTGGGCTAAACCGTCCTGTACTACAAAGCGGATCGTTGCCGGATTTTCGGTAAGTGGACCTGTTAATGCTTCTCCATTCGCCGTCAATGCCTCGCTGCCCGCTGAAGTATCCTGGTTCAGAAGATTCTGAATTTGCCCAAGCCAGCCCTGAAGCGCTGCAAGCAGGCCCGGGTCTGTCGCAACAGCCTCATCCAGTTTATCTGTATCGCCCAGCATGCTTTGCAGAATGTTCAACGCATCCTGTCCATCACCATTGCCCTCTTCTCCAGAAGAAGATGTACTTAACGCAGCAAGCTTCATCAAGCCTTCCAGCAGCGTACCTGCACCAATGATGGCGGCAGCATTTTGCTGTGTTCCGTCACCGGTCATCATTTGGGTCAGCGACTGGTTGAATGTACCTGTCCCTACCAAAGCACTTGCGTCTGACGCAGCAGCTGTTCCGGCTGCTTGTTTACCGCCTGCAGCCGTTGTCTTGCTGCCTGCACCGCTTGCTCCTGCAATATTCTGAAATAACAGACTCATATTTTTTCACCTCCTTTCAATAGAAGATCGGCTAAAATACTATTTGCTCATCAGTTTGTTTAAAATAATAGCGGTCGTTTTGGCATCCTGTGTACTCATGGCATCAAGTATTCCAGATCGGGTAGAATCATCCACGGAATTAAGAATAGTCAATACTTTTTCCGGTGAAATTTTATAAGTCGATAACAGCAGACCCGCGGCACTCTTGGCCGGCATACTCGCGAAGGTTTGGCTGATCTGAGTCTTGTCCAGTCCAGAGGCTGAAGCCGCCTGCTTATCTCCCGTATCCTTATCTATGCGCGACTGCAAAGCCGCAATAGCCAAATCACTCGAGGAAACCGCATCTTTGAGCTTCATACTCACATCAGCAGCAACCTTGGGATCCATTTTAGCCAAAATCGCCATTCTGTTATCGTTCTTCATCACACTAAGCAGTTGAACCATTTCTTCTGTCGTCATATTCTGCATGATCGGCGCTGCTTTGCTCGGGCTCATGTCGGCGTACATTTTGGCAAGATCCTTGATTTGCTTCTCATAAGGGTCTGCGTCAGTCTCCGTTCCTTTAGCAGCTGCTTCTTCTGCTGATTTTTGCGCAGAATCCAGCTGTTCCTGAACACCCTTAAGCTTCTGCTCCTGCTGCGTCTTCTCTTCCTTCGCCTTCTGAAGGTTTGCTTCCTGGGATGCCAGCTTGCTTTTTAGCTCATCAATCGTGGCATTTGCGCTCTTGACCTGATCCTTAGCATCCTGAAGCTTGGTTTTCTCAGGATCCTTAACAGGATCTGGTACCATGGTTTTGACGATTGGAATTTTTTGGGCCCATTCCAGCATATTGTTACGGACATTTACATTAAACAAGGTCAGAAGAACCCCGAGTAGGACTATCGTAAAAATGATCGGTATCATGAAGAATAGAAACCTCTCAAATCCCCCTGCAGACTCCTTCTCTACCTCAAAATCATTCTCTGCCAAAATCAATCCACCCCCGAGGCAACAGCTTGGTTTCTATCCGGTTCATCTATCTAGCTTTCATGGCGAACCTTACTGTTGCCATTTCATCCAATTCATTCTGTTCCCTCAGGAGCATACTTTGCTGAAAAGAATCTTTGGCTTTATCCTTCGCCTTGAGCCAAACCTTTTCATCCAGTACCTTATGGGAAAGCTGATCCTTTTTCATTTCAACATTGACGTTTGCATGCTGCACATCGGTATGCTTTTTCTCGATGCACTGTTCCAGATGCTCCACATACATTTGAAATTCCCGAATTTTCGAAACCGGAACTTTTTGCTCAGCGGCCTCTTGAAGCTCGTTCGCCATCCGTTCCCTGTTATCCATGAGCTCGCCAAGTGACTTCTCCTCGGCTTGCAATCTTCCGATTGCGCTTGATAGCATCCACTCAGCCTGTGTTTTCTCGTTACTTTTCAAGTCCACGATTTTTTGGAACGCATATTGAAATTTCATACCTTAAGGTCATCTCCTTGAAAATTCGGAAATCAAACGTTCTTGCACCTGTTCCAGTGTCACCTTTTCATTCACCTTTTGTTTGGTAAATTCCCAGATTTGCTGAATGTTATCGATCGACTCGTCGATTTGTTCGTTGGAGCCTTGTTGATATGCGCCGATATTGATTAGATCCTCCGAGTCTTTATAAATCGCCATCAGACGTTTCAAATTATCGGCGGCTTCAATTTGTTCTTCCGGTGCAATGTCTTTCATCACCCGACTAATGCTTGCGAGAACATCAATTGCGGGAAAATGTCCCTTGTTGGCAATGTTACGGTTAAGCACGATATGTCCGTCTAATATCCCGCGGACGGCATCGGCAATCGGCTCGTTCATATCATCACCATCTACCAAGACCGTATAAAAAGCGGTAATAGAACCCGTTGGTCCTGTTCCGGCACGTTCCAGCAGCTTGGGCAAACTCGCGAATACCGAAGGCGTATAACCTCTCATCGCTGGCGGCTCTCCAACAGCAAGCCCTACCTCGCGCTGCGCCATGGCATAGCGGGTTACCGAGTCCATCATTAGCATGACGTTCATGCCCCTGTCGCGGAAATACTCCGCGATGGTCGTTGCGATCAAAGCCCCTTTAATTCTCACCAGCGCCGGCTGGTCCGATGTTGCGACAATAACTACGGAGCGCTGCAACCCTTCCGGTCCAAGATCTCTCTCGATAAAATCCAGCACCTCTCGTCCACGTTCACCAATCAGTGCGATTACATTAACATCTGCAGACGTATTCCGGGCAATCATGCCCATAAGTGTACTTTTGCCAACACCGGAACCTGCGAAAATACCAACCCGCTGTCCTTTGCCAATCGTTAGCAAACCATCGATAGCTCTTACTCCGATGCTGATGGGTTCCTTCACTCGCGGCCTATTCAAGGGATTGGAAGGTTCATTATATGTGGAGCTGTAAGGCATCCGCGTCGGAATCAGTGATCCATCAAGCGGTTTTCCAAGTCCATCAAGTACTTTACCCAAAAGCTCGGAGCCCAC
The DNA here is from genome assembly GCF_018403225.1 of Paenibacillus sp. J23TS9. Classification (NCBI taxonomy): domain Bacteria; kingdom Bacillati; phylum Bacillota; class Bacilli; order Caryophanales; family Paenibacillaceae; genus Paenibacillus; species Paenibacillus sp. J23TS9. The sequence continues at coordinate 2,620,512 of NZ_BOSG01000001.1, forward strand.
CTGAACACTCAGCGGCTTGCCAGTACCCACCACATCGCAGCCCGGGCCAATGGATTGCAGCTCACCAAGCGGCATCAGCAGTACTTTATTGTCCCGAAACCCGACTACCTCGGCTTGCAGCGGCTTTGCGCCTTTTGTCGGATAAATGTAGCATACATCGCCAACACTCGCGTCAGGCCCCTCAGACTCAACCATCAGCCCAATGACCTGGGTCACTTTGCCGTTCACTCTAACGGGATCTATGTTCCGCAGATGCTCCATGTATCGTCCGCTGTTAAGCATCTTCATCCTGGTCTCTACGCTCCTCGTCATCCAGTGCGATCCGGATTAGCTCCTTCTTAATCTCGGTCAGCTGCGTATCAACTCTTGCATCCACGCTTCCAAAAGAAGATCGGATGACGCAGCCACGATCATGAACCGTGGAATCAGGTATTATCTGCAGCTCAGCCTGAGAATCGATCGCAGCCCCGAGCTCCTCTCTGGCTGCCTGAACAAATGAGAAATACTTTGGAGCCACGCACAGGGTAATCACACCTTGTTCCCGCTTGCGCAATAAATTGCTCTTGATCAAGTCGATGACGTAATCCGATTCTAAAGTCAGCTGCTTATCAATGACCTTCTCGGCAATAGCACAGCTTAGTTCAACCAGAAACGGCTCGGCTTCCTGAATAATTTGTTCTTTCATCAGATACGCCTGTTTTAGTACTGTCTGAGCCTCTTCCATCATCTGAGAAATCTGTTCCTGTAAATCTGCAAGAACCTTCTCGGATCCTTCACGATATCCCGTGTCATATCCTTCAGATTTTAGAGCTTCCACCAGATGCTCATCCTGCAGTCTGCGTTCTTGCCACCAGCCGTCAATTTGTTCATTTGCTTCCATCAAAATACGTTCCGCTTCATCAGAAGCCTCACGTACCTGGCGTTCAGCAAATTCACGCGCATCCTCAAGCATTTCTTTGCTAAGACGTTTGGATTCCTCATCCGCTTGAATTTCTTTGAATTCTTCTGCGTTCTCTTCTTCCAACTCCTCATTCTCGTCAGAAGAAGCATATCGATGCCCTAAATCCAGCTTTTTCAACATTTCAACAGGCACATACTGGGAAGATTTAATCAAATTAGACAATGATGTCATCCCCTCCGCCGCGAGCAATAATAATCTCACCAGCTTCTTCCAGTCTGCGGATCGTGCCTACGATGCGGGTCTGTGCCTCTTCAACATCACGCAGCCGTACCGGTCCCATAAATTCCATTTCTTCCTTGAAGGTTTCGGACATGCGCTTGGACATATTCCGGAAAATAACATCCCGCACTTCCTCGCTTGCCACTTTCAAAGCAAGCTGCAGATCTGCGCTTTCCACATCGCGGATGATCCGCTGAATCGAACGGTTGTCCACATTGACAATATCTTCGAACACAAACATCCGTTTTTTGATTTCTTCAGCAAGCTCCGGATCCTGAATCTCGAGCGAATCGAGGATCGTACGCTCGGTACCGCGGTCGACGCCATTCAGAATTTGAACGATCGACTCGATACCGCCTGCATTGGTGTAGTCTTGAGTTACTGTAGCTGACAGTTTTTGTTCCAGCACCTTCTCTACCTGTGAAATGACCTCAGGCGATGTACTGTCCATCACAGCAATCCTTCTTGCCACATCCGCCTGTTTATCTTGAGGAAGGGAAGACAATATGGCCGCTGCTTGTTCAAACTGCAGATAGGACAGAACGAGCGCAATAGTTTGTGCATTCTCATTCTGGATAAAGTTCAAGATCTGGTTTGGATCCGCTTTACGAGCAAAATCAAAAGGTCTAACCTGCAGTGTTGCTGTCAACCTGTTAATAACCTCGAGCGCTTTCTGAGATCCAAGGGCCTTCTCCAATATTTCCTTGGCGTAATTAATGCCGCCCTGCGATATATATTCCTGAGCCAGGCAGATTTGATGAAACTCTGACAGGATCATTTCTTTTTCCACACTATCTACTTTACGGACATTTGCAATTTCCAGGGTCAGCTGCTCAATCTCCTCATCTCTAAGATGTTTGAAAATTTGAGCCGAAACTTCCGGACCCAGGGTAATGAGCAGGATCGCCGCTTTTTGCCGCCCGCTTAAACCCTGGCTGTTTGGTTTTACCATTGGATTCACCTCTATTCGTCAGCAAGCCATGTACGCAGTAGATTGACAAATTCCTCCGGCTTTTTCTTCGCCAGCGTTTCGAGCTGTTTGCGTACCTGACTCTCGTTCGTCACACTTTCCAAACTAATGGATGGGAACTCTGTTGGAGCCGGCAATGGAAGATCCTCTTCCATCTCTTCTCTTTGTTTGCGTCGGCGGAATATCAGGAACCCGCCGCCTGCAAGCAGTGCGAGCGCGGCAATACCGATGCCCCAAAGAACTCCTTTGGAAAGATTCAAACCTTTCGTTTGGGTTACTTCTCCACCAAATGGTTGCGAATAAACCGAAACTTTTTTAGCCAGGTCAGCGTCTGTATATGTAGCACCTGAATCTGCAAGGGACGCTCTGACAATATTCACCAAAATATTTTGAATGGCATCTTTTGTTGTTTGATCTACCGTTTTTTGTCCGGTAGGTGGTTCAACGGCCACATTAATGGTTAAATCTTTTACAGAATAAGGGCTGGATATAATATCCTTAGTTATGTGATTCACTTCGTAATTCACTGTCTTCGACAGATCCTCGGAAGTCACATCACCGGTCGATGAACCGCTTGGATAGGTTGGAACTTGGGATTGTCCTGTGCCTGCCACACCACTGTCCGGATTAGCCTTACCTGTATAATTCTTGGAAATTTCCTGCACGCTGATTTCGATGCCTTTCATATTTTCGGCATCCACAGGGGTAACCATGTTTTCTTTGCTTTGAACTTTATCAAAATTCAGTTTGGAGACAACCAGGACGTCTACCTTATTCGGACCCATGAACTGAGCCAGAAACTGTCTTACATTTTGGCGAACCTCATTTTCGAATTTCTTTTGCAGCGCGAAGTTTTCTTCTACTGAACTGCTTAATGTACCTTGCCCGCCTCTTGATGACGGTAGCAGCTCAGTGTCGCCCTCCATCATCGTGATATTCTCAATCGGCAAATTCGGCACTGCTGTTTTGACGAGGTTGAAATATCCATCGACTGTTTCCTGATTCGGATGATATCCCGGCTTAAATTTCAGCACGACGGAAGCATTCCCTTTTTCCTGATCATCCGTTCCGGCAAACACACTTTCTTTGGGCAGCGTTACGAGAACCTTTGCTTCCAAAATACCGTTCATCCGTGTAAGGAGCTGTTCAACTTCACCGTTCAAGGCGTTGTTGTATTTGACATTGAACTCACTGTCTGTTGTTCCTATTGATGAAGAAGAGTCAAAAGCCCGGAATCCAATCGAACCATTCTGAACAATTCCTTGGGAGCCAACATCCACTTTGATGCGGGCGGCTTGCGTACTCGGTACAGAGATCGTTTTACCATCGGAACCCAGCTTATACGGAATGTTGTTCGTATCTAAATAATTCATGATGCCTGCAGAGTCGCTGGAATTTAAATCCTTGAACGCGACCTCATATTCCGTTTTGGAAAGCTGCATGGTCAGCACCACAATAGCAATGATGATTAGAGCAAGTGTAGAGAAAAATATTGTTTTTTGTTTTTTGCTGAACTGATTCCAATATTGGACGATCTTGTCCTTATATTGGGCGATTCTTTCATTCACAACGTCACCCACCCTACCCGAATCTTAGCAATCTACGGTTATACTTGCGTACGCATGATTTCCTGATAGGCCTCGATGACCTTATTGCGGACTTGAGACGTAAGCTGCAGACTCAAAAGCGCTTTTTCTGAGGAAATCATTACCTGGTCAACGTCTACCTGTCCGAGCATGAATTTGTTGCTCATCTCTTCGGACGCTTTTTCTTGATCCGCAATCTGGCTGATGGCATCTTCCAGGTAAGAACCAAATTTGCTAAGCGATTCAGAAGGTGTTGCCTCGCTGCTTTTGCTGCCTTCCAGCATCTTCAGCGGTTGTGTAGCTTGAGTGGAAAACATGGTGTTTTGAATCATTAATGTCCCTCCTAGCATATTTTTAATTTAAATAAAAGGAACTAACGTCCTATTTCCAGAGCCTTCATGACCATGGCTTTCGAAGCGTTCAATGCAGTTACGTTGGCGTTATAAGAGTGAGAAGCAGATATCATATCTACCATTTCTTTGGTGAGGTCTACATTGGGCATATATACATATCCTTCAGCATTTGCGTCTGGATGGTTTGGGTTATATACAGGTTTTAAGGGAGTTGAATCTTCTTGGATCGCCGTTACTTTTACGCCACGGGCCGGAGAAGTATTTTCGCCGCCCATTTGTGCCTGCAGCATGTTGGCGAAATTGGATTCATTCGGAGAAAAAACGACCATTTTACGTCGGTAAGGAACGGCTTGTCCATTAACCACTGACGCTCTCGTCGTTTCGGCATTGGCTATATTAGAAGAAATAACATCCATTCTGAGTCTTTGAGCTGTCAGACCTGATGCGCTGATGCCAAAGCTGCTGTTCAAATTCATTTAACCTTATCTCCCCTCTACGGCTACACGCATCATTTTGATTTGTTCATTCATTTGCTGGATGTAAGAATTATACTGAATTTGATTCGCTGCCAGATTGGCCATTTCACTGTCGACATCAACATTGTTAAGGTTATTATTCATAGCTGTGGATTGATCCACAGTAACGACCGGCTCAGGTATCGAGCTCATAGGACCTATAACAAAATGCCGGGGATTTGTAACCTTCCCCCGCAGTTGGGGCGTGTTTCCATTCATTTCCTGCTGCAGCAGATTTTCAAACGACACTTCCGACCGTTTAAAATAAGGTGTTTCTTCATTCGCGATGTTGTTGGAAATGACGTTCTGCCTGAGGTTTGCCGCTTGCAGGCCAGTCTCCATACGCTGAAAACTGGTACTGTTCAACAGATCCATTTTGCTGTCCCCCTTTTCCATATATTATATAAAGATTTTTATACTGCGGTTTTCTAAATCTTGTTTTTTTCGACAAAAGAAATCAAAATCAACAATATTTCTAGGTCTTAAGTAGAAAATTTTACTATCTTGTCATATATCCTAAGTTTCTTAAAGATTGGGTCATATTACAATAAGAAAAAAGCCCTATCTTTTGGGTAAAAGGAGGGCTTTTTTCTTATTTTCTGTTAAGATATTCCTAAAACTGCTCGGGATAAGGGATTAGAGGTTCATATCGGGCTTTCGCATCGCCACTTTTCGCCAAAACCAAATCCTAATAGTCCCGGTTTTTCAGATTTGCGAAAGCAATTATCATGAAATCACTCTGTCTTTATAAAATTATTTTCAAATTTCCGCCTTTTTAGCTAAATAACCCGATCAGAATGTATGCCTTTAGGCTTCTGATCGGGCTATTTGTGTTTATCATGCAAAACAAACTGCAACCAAACTCAGTCTGTATCGTGAAAATACAAGCATTGAGTTTAATCTTATAGGATATATTGGCTCAAATCCCGATCCTGGGCGATTCCAGCGAGCTTCTCACGCACATATTCCGGAGTAATGGTCATCTGTTCCAGTGTCAGCTCAGGTGCCTCAAAGGAGAGATCCTCAAGCAGCTTCTCCAGAATGGTATGAAGTCTGCGGGCTCCGATGTTTTCCATACTGTCATTGACGGAAGCGGCAATCTTGGCAATTTCCTTAATTGCATCCTGTGAAAATTCAATTTCAATATTTTCGGTCTTGAGCAGATCTTTATACTGCTTCGTAATCGCGTTTTTCGGCTCCGTTAAAATCGAGACAAAATCATCCAGTGAAAGACTGGTCAATTCGACACGGATCGGGAATCGTCCCTGAAGCTCCGGAATCAAATCCGAAGGCTTGGCGACATGAAATGCACCGGCCGCAATAAACAGAATGAAATCCGTCTTTACTGGGCCGTATTTGGTCATCACAGTGGATCCTTCGACAATTGGCAGAATATCCCTCTGCACGCCCTCCCTGGACACGTCAGGGCCCGATCCTTTGCCTTGGCTCGCTACCTTGTCGATCTCATCGATAAAGATAATACCGGATTGCTCAGCACGGTAAATGGATTCTGCAATAACATCATCCATATCAATCAGCTTGGTGGCTTCATCCTGAGTCAGTACTTTACGGGCTTCCTTGATTGGCAGCTTGCGCTTTTTGGTCCGTTTTGGAAGCAGACTTCCGAACATTTCCTGCATATTCATGCCCATTTGGTCATTGCCCTGGCCGGCAAGCATATCCATCATGTTCGGCGTGTTATCCTCTACGTCAATCTCAATCAGGTCATCCTCCAAGCCGCCCGACAGCAGCTTGAATTTGATTTGGCGGCGGCGTTCGACGATTGAGCTGTCCTGCTCTTTGTCTTCTTCCGGCTCCTGTTGATTATTGTTGCCGCCTCCGAAAATCATTTCAAACGGATTCCGCTGATTCTTGTTTTTTCCGCCTGATGGAACGAGAATGTGAACAATCCGCTCATTCGCAAGCTCTTCCGCACGGTCCTTCACTTTTTCCGTGCGTTCCGTTTTCACCATACGTATGGAGGTTTCGATCAAATCACGGACCATCGACTCCACATCACGGCCAACATATCCGACTTCCGTAAATTTGGTAGCCTCAATTTTGACAAACGGCGCGTTTACCAGTTTCGCCAGACGTCTGGCAATCTCGGTCTTACCGACACCTGTTGGCCCGATCATAAGAATATTTTTAGGTACGATTTCATCGCGATCATCATCTGGAAGGAGATTCCGGCGATAGCGGTTGCGTAGAGCAACGGCTACGGATTTCTTCGCCTGTTTTTGACCGACGATATACTTATCCAATTCGGCAACAACCTGTCTCGGAGTCAAGTTCTGGTTATCCATTTGCATCCCCCTCGCTTTTACAGCTCTTCCACGATGATATTTCCGTTGGTGTAAACACAAATTTCGGAAGCGATTTTCAGGGCTTCACGTGCGATATCCTTCGCTTCGAGATCCTGCGCATGACGTTTAAGCGCACGACCGGCAGACAGAGCAAAATTGCCCCCGGATCCAATCGCCAGAACATCATCATCAGGCTCAATAATTTCGCCGCCGCCGGAGATCAGCAGCATTCCGCTTTTATCCATGACAATCATCAGGGCTTCCAGCTTGCGCAGGACGCGGTCTGATCTCCAATCCTTGGCAAGCTCCACAGCGGCACGCTGCAAATTGCCATGATGCTCCTCCAGCTTGCCTTCGAACTTCTCAAACAGCGTGATGGCATCCGCCACAGAACCGGCAAAGCCGGCGACGACCTGGCCTCTATAGAGCCGGCGAACCTTTTTGGCGGTCTGCTTCATGATCATATTCTCACCGAACGTCACCTGGCCATCGCCGGCGATAGCCGCCTTTCCATTGTGGCGAACGGCGCAAATCGTCGTTGCATGAAATGACATCTCCATACCTGTCAAGCCTCCTAATCTAGACTTCCTGCCTGTACTGCAGATACACCAAACGAATCTACAAATTCAGTGATGCTTGCCAAAGCACGGTTAGCGAGTGCCTCATTTTTCTCTTTTTTGTTGCGGATTTTCTTTTCAAGTCCCGGCAGCAAACCGAAGTTCGCATTCATAGGTTGGAAATGTTCCGGATCTGCATTCGTGACATAATGTGCCATGCTGCCGATCGTACTGGTTTCGGGAAGAACGACAAGTTCCTCTCCCTTGGCCTTTCTAGCGGCATTAATTCCCGCTATGAGCCCGGATGCTGCCGATTCGACATATCCTTCCACACCCGTCATTTGACCGGCAAAGAACAGGTTCTCATTCGTTTTCAGCTGGTATGTAGGCTTCAGCAGTCGCGGCGAATTAATAAATGTATTCCGGTGCATAACTCCGTAACGAACGTACTCGGCATTTTCAAGGCCTGGAATCATGGAGAATACACGTTTCTGTTCACCCCACTTGAGATGAGTCTGGAAGCCAACCAGGTTGTACAGCGTTCCGGCTGCGTTATCCTGACGAAGCTGAACAACTGCGTACGGAAGCGTACCTGTGTGCGGATTCACCAGGCCTACAGGCTTCATCGGGCCAAAAAGCGCGGTCTGCTTGCCGCGTTGCATCATGACTTCAATCGGCATGCAGCCTTCGAAGTAAACCTCTTTTTCGAATTCCTTCAGCTGGGCCACTTCGGCCGATACGAGTGCTTCATAAAATGCATCGAACTCTTCTTCATTCATCGGGCAGTTCAAGTAAGCCGCCTCGCCCTTATCATAACGGGACGCCAAATATACCTTGCTCATATCGATCGAATCTTTTTCCACGATCGGCGCGGCTGCGTCATAAAAATAGAAGTATTCCTCTCCCATCAATGCTTTGATCTCCGCGGAGAGTGAAGGTGAAGTCAGAGGACCCGTCGCGATGACAACAATCCCATCTTCAGGTATATGCTGAATTTCCTCATTTACAACCTCAATCAATGGATGGTTATGAAGAATATCGGTGATATCCCCCGAAAATCCATCACGATCTACAGCGAGGGCGCCCCCCGCGGGAACCGCATTTTTATCAGCTGATCCCAGGATAATGGAATTCAGCATTCGCATTTCTTCTTTAAGCACACCAACAGCATTCGTCAATCCGTTGGCTCTCAGTGAATTCGTGCACACCAGCTCAGCGAACTTGTCCGTGTGATGGGCAGGTGTTTTTACAACAGGGCGCATTTCATATAATTTCACGGGAACGCCGCGGCTTGCGATCTGCCAGGCAGCTTCGCTGCCCGCCAGACCGGCACCGATGACGGTTACCTGTTTTATTTCTGTCAAATCCATTACCTCCTAAGCTTCTAGCAACATGCTGTTATACAATCTCGTCATTGTCTTCATTTTCTTCTATTTCCTCTACATGGTCACAGGATGTGCACTGAAGTCTTGCTCCCTGCTTATTCCGTTTCTCTACCATCCATGAGCCGCATTTCGGGCAAGGTTTGCTTGAAGGACGGTCCCATGAAACAAAATCGCATTCCGGATAACGGTCGCATCCATAAAAGATCCGTCCCTTTTTACTCCGGCGTTCCACCACATGACCTTCTTTGCATTTCGGACAGGTTACACCGATATCCTTCACGATGGGCTTGGTATTCCGGCAATCCGGAAATCCTGAACAGGCCAGAAACTTACCAAAACGGCCGAGTTTATAGACCATCGGCTTCCCGCATTTCTCACAAATTTCATCGGAAACCTCATCTTCGATTTCGATTTCCTTCATTTCTTCTTCAGCAACTTCCAAACGCTTCTCAAATGAATCATAGAATTCCTTCAGAACCTTTACCCAATCTTCAGAGCCTTCCTCGACATGGTCAAGGTCTTCTTCCATATGTGCGGTAAACTCAGCGTCAAGAATTTCAGGAAAGAACTGCTCCATTTGCTCGATGACTAGCTCGCCAAGCTCGGTCGGCATAAATTTCTTTTCCTCAATTGCTACATAGCCCCGCTTTTGAATGGTCTCCAGCGTCGGAGCATAAGTACTTGGCCGTCCAATCCCAAGTTCCTCCATCGTGCGCACAAGGCGAGCCTCGGTATAACGCGGTGGCGGTTGGGTAAAATGCTGCTTCGGATCAATCTCTTCCTTTTTCAGCTTGTCTCCGGGAGACAACGCCGGCAGAAATTTCTCTTCCTCTGTCGTTCCGTCATCGTTTCCTTCAACGTACACTTTCATAAAGCCCGGAAAGCGCACTTTCGAACCCGTAGCACGGAATACTGCGCTGCCGGCAGTGATATCCACCGAGAGGGTATCCAGTAGAGCCGATGACATTTGACTTGCTACAAAACGCTCCCATACCAGCTTATATAATCTGAACTGGTCTCGACTCATGAAGGACTTTACCGACTCCGGATCACGGAGCACTGAAGTTGGACGAATAGCTTCATGCGCATCCTGAGCATTCGCTGCTTTCTTCGAATACTCACGCGGTGTTTCAGGCACAAACGGGCTGCCGTATTTCCCATCGATAAATTCTTTGGCTTCTTCCTGTGCAGAAACGGCAATTCGAGTGGAGTCGGTACGCATGTAAGTAATCAGACCGACAGTACCTTCCTTGCCAAGTTCAACACCTTCATACAGCTGCTGAGCAACAGACATCGTTTTCGCTGCCCGGAAATTCAGCTTCCGCGCCGCCTCCTGCTGCAGGGAACTCGTGGTAAACGGCGGCGAAGGATGCCGCTGACGTTCCTTCTCCTTCAATTCTGCAACCTTAAAGGTCGCTCCCTTGATGGCCTTCAAAACTTCCTGGACGTCTTCTTCCTTGGAAAGCTCTTTCTTCTGTCCGTCCAGCTGATGAAACTTTGCTTCAAACACGGAGCTGCCCTTGGCTAGCTTGGCTGTGATTGACCAGTATTCTTCAGGAACGAAAGCGTCAATTTCATTTTCACGGTCTAGAATAATCTTGACAGCAACCGATTGAACACGCCCTGCTGACAATCCCTTTTTAACTTTCTTCCATAATAAAGGGCTGATCTTGTAACCTACCAGCCGGTCCAAAATTCGTCTGGCTTGCTGGGCATTAACCAGATCCATATTAATTTTGCGCGGTGTTTTAAAAGCATCCTTAACGGCTTGCTTCGTAATTTCGTTGAACACGACCCGGCAGCTTTCCGTATTATCCAGCTCCAAGGCATGAGCCAAATGCCAAGCAATAGCCTCCCCTTCACGATCGGGGTCAGCTGCGAGATAAACCTTTTTCACTTTTTTGCTGGCATCCTTCAATTCTTTTAACACGGAACCTTTTCCGCGGATGGTAATATACTTCGGATTGAATTCGTTTTCTACTTCAACCCCGATTTGGCTCTTTGGCAAATCGCGAACATGGCCCATGGAAGCCTTTACGATATATTTGCTGCCTAAATACTTTCCGATCGTCTTCGCCTTTGCGGGCGATTCCACGATCACCAGTGAATCAGCCATCGGTTCATCCTCCTCTCCTACAATCAAAAGCTACATTAAGATTAAAAAATCTGAAATTTTCAACGGAGCTGGTCGATTCTTTAATCGTAAGAAAAAATTCCGCTAAACGCGGTCTGGTTTCTCCGGGTAATAAAATCGATAAACATTTTTCTTATATTGTCTTATATATAGCACCAGGTAATTGGGTAATCTGCTTTTTTATGATTAAAGATAACAGAACTGAATGCAAATGTCCAAAATCCCACCGGCTGTGCTGCAGCAGCTCATCCAGTGTGAACGGTCCCTGCTCCAGTATATGGTATAGTCGAAGTTCATCCGTTGTCAAATGACCTTCTCCATTCGATTGGATCTTTTTTACCTGAACTTCCCTATTGTATGTATTCTCGTACCCCTTTGGCAACCATGAAACATATTCCTCGAGTATGTCCGCGGCTCCACATACCATTTTAGCGCCCTGACGGATCAAATTAAGCGCCCCTCGGCTTTTCGGTGAGGTTACCTGACCCGGAACAGCAAAGACATCTCTTCCCGCATCCAGAGCCGCATCTGCTGTAATCAACGATCCGCTGCGCTCATCCGCCTCCACAACGAGCGTACCAAGCGACAATCCAGCAATAATACGATTCCGCTGCGGAAATAAACCCGGATGGGGCTTTGTGCCCGGTGGGTACTCCGTTACGATTAAGCCGTCCTGGATGATCCTGGCGAACAATGCTCTATTCTCGGGAGGATATATAACATCCATTCCCGTGGCCATCACGGCAATGGTTCCTCCTCCGCATGATAACGCAGCCTCATGGCAAATACTGTCGATTCCTCTGGCTAATCCGCTTATGACGCTCAATCCTCCCGAACATAGTCCTTGTGCCAGTTCTCCCCCCATTTTACGGCCATAGGCTGTCGGGACTCTGGTCCCCACCATTGCGATACCAGGCCGAGTCAATAAGTCGGGATTTCCCCTGACATATAAAACAAGGGGCGGATCAGGGCTTTCTTTTAATATTGCAGGATAGCTGCTGTCTAAAATGGTCATTGTCTGAATGAACGGATCAAGCTCTCTATCTTCTATTTTCTGCTGAAGGACTGATGCAGTGAGATTGTGATCCAACCGCTCCGAAATATCCGCAGAAAAACCATAAGCCTCCCAATCCCTTCCTTTATAAAGCATGGCTTCCTCTGTCAACATTCCTTCCACCATCAAACGAGCAATGCCCTTTCTGCCAACGCCTTTCGTTTCATGCAGTGCAATAAGCAGCCAGCGAATATCCATTTGACTCACCTCTCAAATCCACAGTTTATTGAAAACACAAAAAAGCAACCTCTTATTCCCTACTGGAGGAAATAAAAGGTTGCTTACCTTTGAAACTATAATAACCCGAAATCGGATTAATGTGTCAAGCATTTCTCCAGCATGCCGCGTTCCTCAAGAACGCTAACCAGCGTGGAGCCCATGTCGGAAGGAGTTGGAGCGACTTTGATGCCGCATTCTTCCATTTTGGCGATTTTCTCTTTGGCAGTACCTTTACCGCCGGAGATAATAGCGCCTGCATGGCCCATACGTTTTCCTGGAGGAGCAGTTACCCCGCCGATAAAGCCTACGACCGGCTTGGTCATGTTGTCACGGATCCATTCAGCAGCATCTTCTTCAGCTGTACCGCCGATTTCACCGATCATGATCACCGCATAGGTGTTAGGATCTTCGTTGAAGCGTTTCAGAACATCGATGAACTCTGTTCCTTTTACAGGGTCCCCGCCGATACCTACCGCAGTGGATTGTCCAATGCCGCGGGTAGTCAGCTGATGCACAGCTTCATAAGTCAGCGTTCCGCTTCGGGATACTACGCCTACATGTCCTGGCGTATGTATATATCCAGGCATAATACCGATTTTGCATTCGCCCGGCGTGATGACACCCGGACAGTTTGGTCCGATCAGAACGGTCTTTTTGCCTTCCATATAACGGGCTACTTTGACCATATCAAGCACCGGAATGCCTTCAGTGATGCAGATAACCAATTCCATTTCGGCCTCAACGGCTTCCAGGATCGAGTCTGCTGCAAAGGCTGGCGGAACGTAAATAACGCTCGCTGTAGCGCCTGTAGCATTTTTGGCTTCTACCACGGTGTTGAAAACAGGAAGGCTCACAGAGCTGCCGTTTTCAAGCTCAATATCCACGGTTGTGCCGCCTTTGCCGGGGGAAGTACCTCCCACCATTTGCGTTCCGTAATCAAGGGCGCCTTTTGCATGGAAAAGGGCGGTTTTCCCGGTGATGCCCTGGGTAATCACTTTTGTATTTTTATCAACCAAAATACTCACGATTCGTTCACATCCCCTGTTCGATTTTAAAGGTACCTATTTTACGAGCGAGACAATTTTTTGTGCACCGTCGGCCATGGAATCGGCAGGAACGATATTCAGGCCGGATTCAGCCAGAATTTTCTTCCCGAGATCCACGTTAGTTCCTTCCAGACGCACAACCAGCGGCCGCGTAAGGCCAAGCTGCTTCGCTGCTTCAACAACACCCTCAGCGATCACGTCGCAACGCATAATACCGCCAAAAATATTGACGAAAATGCCTTTAACCTGCTTGTCGGAGAGAATGATTTTGAACGCTTCGGTTACCTTCTCTGTCGTCGCACCGCCCCCTACGTCAAGGAAGTTGGCCGGGTCGCCGCCATAGTGTTTGATGATATCCATCGTTGCCATAGCCAGGCCTGCGCCATTAACCATGCAGCCGATATTGCCGTCCAGAGCCACATAGCTCAGGTCGTACTTGGATGCTTCGATTTCCTTCTCGTCCTCTTCGTCCAGATCGCGCAGCTCCTGAATGTCCTTATGGCGGAACAATGCATTGGAGTCAAAGTTAAGCTTGGCATCCAGCGCCATGACGTTACCGTCACCCGTTACAACCAGAGGGTTAATTTCAGCGATCGAACAATCTTTGTCCACAAAAGCTGTATAAAGGGCCATCATAAATTGAGCAGCCTTATTTACCAGTTCTTTAGGAATGTTGATGGCATAAGCAAGTCTGCGGGCTTGGAAAACCTGCAATCCTACTGCCGGATCAACAACTTCTTTGAAAATTTTCTCGGGAGTCGCTGCAGCCACTTCCTCAATTTCCGTACCGCCTTCTTCCGAACCCATCATAACGACGCAGCCGGTAGCACGGTCGACAACAACACCCACATAATATTCTTTGCGGATATCGCAGCCTTCTTCGATCAGGAGGCGTTTGACTTGTTTGCCTTCCGGACCGGTTTGATGTGTGACAAGCACTTTACCGAGAATCTCTTCGGCATATGCGCGTACTTCGTCAAGATTTTTAGCAACCTTAACGCCGCCCGCTTTACCGCGTCCACCTGCATGAATTTGCGCTTTTACAACCGTAACCTGGCTGTTCAGCGATTTTGCGGCTTCGACAGCTTCTTCCACCGTATAAGCAACCTTTCCGTTCGGAACGGCAACTCCATACTGTTTCAATACCTGTTTTCCTTGATATTCATGGATATTCATTTACGGAATCCTCCTATCAACATGACTGCTACAAGGCGGGTTATTCTCTTGGAAAATAATATAAACCCAAACTATTGTACCATGTTTTTAAAACGCTTACCTTAACAAACTGTGTTAACATCGACAGCTTTTTGATATCGATATAATCCGTTTGAGAGAATGCTTGGAATTTTATGGTAATTGCAGTCGCTTAAATCAGCTGTTTTTCCCATCCCGCTGCACATTAATATTGTGAACCCGCTCCAATAGTCCCTTGAATTCTCCAAGCAACCGGTTAAACTCGTCGGCGTTCATACAGACATCATTTTGCATGGATCCCGGTACATCAATCGCTTTATCTCTTAGAAGCACACCTTCTTCAGTAAGCGTAATAATGACCTTCCGCTCATCTTGGACGGAGCGCTCTCTGTTGATCAAGCCGGCAGCTTGAAGTCGTTTTAAAAGAGGAGTCAGCGTACCCGAGTCCAAAAACAGAGCTTCACCAAGCTCCTTCACCGTACATTGCTTTTTCTCCCATAGCACCATAAGCACCAAATATTGTGAATACGTAACTCCCAGCTTCTCAAGATGCGGCTGGTACATTTTCGTGATTTCACGTGAGCAAGCATATACAGCAAAGCACAGTTGGTTCTCCAGTTGAAGCTGAGGAACGATTTCCTTCGATTTCATGTTACTTCCATCACCTGCCTTCATTTGCTAATATTATCACATGGACCGAGAAATATTAAACATTCCCAAGTTATCTGCCTGCAATTCAATTGCAGGCTTTTCTTTACTTTACAACTATTTCCGCCATTTCAAACAGCAATTCAACAAATCCGTATTTCATTCGTAAGAAATCAACTGAACCTTGACATTTGACATCCGCAATCTTACAATTTTGTAAAAACACAATACGAAAATAAGGAAGCACCTTTTTTCGATCGGAAGGAAAGCACTGCCATGCTGCAGCCGCTGACTTGATTCCGGGAGAAAGGGTGCTTTTATTGTATGTACGGAAAAATGTACAGCGCATGTTTATACGGAATTGATGGGGTGCTGATCCAAGTTGAGGTAGACATCTCCAATGGTCTTCCCCAGACTTCCATTATCGGTCTTCCGGATTCAGCGATCCGTGAAGCTGTAGAGCGCGTTCGGGCAGGGATCAAAAACTGCGGCTTCACCTTTCCTCTGCAGCGGACGACCATCAATCTGGCGCCTGCCGATCTAAGAAAGGAAGGCTCCGCCTTCGATCTCGCTATTGCCCTTGGCATATTGTGCACAAGCGGACAGCTCATCCTTCCTCAGGAGGAGAAGCTTCTTCTCATCGGCGAAATGGCTCTGGATGGGAGCCTGCGGCCGGTCACCGGTGTCCTGTCGATGGTGGACCGCGCCAAACGCGAGGGCTTCTCTGCTGTTCTGCTGCCAAAGGAAAATGCAGCTGAAGCAGCCTTGATCGAGAATATGAATATTTATGCAATCAGTCATTTAAATGAGCTTTTCGCACTCGGGCAACAGGAGGCTGGACTTGTCTCCAGGGAAAAAAGCAGCCCGCTCCGCATTTCATCCTTTGATGGTCTGCAGCTGACTTCTTCCCATTACGCAGCTCAGGAAGCTTATCAAATTGAGGATTATGCCGATGTGCTCGGGCAGCAGCATGTCAAGCGTGCCCTAACCATTGCTGCGGCCGGAATGCATAATATCCTGCTTATGGGTCCCCCAGGAACCGGAAAGACGATGCTGATCAAGCGACTCCCGACCATTCTCCCTCCTATGACAGAACAGGAAGCGCTGGAAACCACAAAAATATTCAGCGCCGCCGGCAAATTGAAAGAGCCCGGAGCGGGGCTGCTGCGGACCAGACCTTTCCGTTCGCCGCATCATACAATTTCTGCCGGCGGCCTTATCGGCGGCGGAACCATTCCGAAGCCGGGCGAGGTCAGTCTTGCCCACCGCGGAATCCTGTTTCTGGACGAGCTGCCGGAGTTTAACCGCCAGGTGCTCGAAGTGCTGCGGCAGCCGCTTGAAGATAAGTCTGTCACCATCAGCCGAGCGAGAGCGGTTCATACTTTCCCGGCACGGTTCATGCTTGCAGCCTCGATGAATCCTTGTCCGTGCGGATATCTCGGAAGCGATCATCCGGGTCATCACTGTACCTGCAGTCCTACACGGATAGCACAGTACCGTTCCAAAATCTCCGGTCCGCTGCTGGACCGGATTGATCTTCAGGTCGACGTTCCCCGGCCTAAGGAATGGACGAGGGAGAAATTCAGCCTTTCTTCCGCAGACATGCGCGCACAGGTGCTTGAAGCCCATGCAAGACAGCTGAGGCGTTACATTAAACTTCCTCATACCGGCTGGAACAGTGAGCTGACGGGCAGCGCGCTCCGGCGTTTTGCCAAACTGGACTCAGGCACTTCCGACATGCTCCATCAGACCATCGAAGCATTGGGACTCAGTATGAGGGCCTATGATCGTATCTTAAAGCTTGCACGCACTATTGCAGATCTGGATGGACATGAAGAGATCAAGTCTATCCATGTCGCGGAGGCTATTCAATACCGGAACCTGGACCGGCCGCAGGTGGAGACCTTCGCCTGATGTTGATAATTCTTCTTAAAGGTTAACGTTTTGACCGAGCAAACAAGATGAGGGCTCATCGAGTCCTCATCTTGTGATCTGCAGTATTCATAGCAGACAATCCATCTATTTCATGACGCAGTAAATAGATTAAATGCTTGTTAAATTTCTCGGGCTCTTCAAAATTCGGACAATGAGCCGATTCCTCGAACCACTCCCATGTCTTAAGGGGTGCCTCCAGATTATTGAAAAATGCCTCAGCCAATTCAAACGGTGTATTGTAATCATGCCTGCCCATGCATAGAAATACCGGAATCTGCAGATGGGTGACTTCTTCGAGGTTGAGATTACATATTTCCGCCCACATATGTTTAAGGGAAAATTGAGATCCCTTTATAAACCGGATCATATCCATCAGGTTGTATTCTGATGAACGGATCATCCGAGGAACAATGACTTTTTCCATAGGCTGCCGATACATGACACCCTTGAAGCGTCCAAGCCATTTGCGCTGAGTGGCAAGCTTTCGGTAATCATAGAAGGAATCCTCTCCCAGCGCCGTGAGCTCCCGCTCTGCTTCCGCATGACCGGCCTCTTTGGCTTCACGGAGCGTATATTCGTATGACAACCGCTCGCCTTTCACCATATGAACGACCTGACCAACCCCGATATAAGCATGGTATGACTCCGGATAGCGCTCAGCCAGTTTAATGCCTAAAATGCTGCCCCATGAATGGCCCACGATAAAAATTTTGTTCTGGCGGAATTTGTCCTGAAGGTATTCCGTTACCTCGCGGGCATCAGCAATAAATTGTTCTATGCTCATCTTGTCTGTGCTTGCATTATTACGGTATGAGAGGCCTGCTCCGCGCTGATCCCAGTTTACCACCACAAAATACTGCTCCAGTTCCCGCTGGAAATACGGAGCAAAGCCGATCTGCGCAGAACCCGGCCCGCCATGCAGCCACAGCATTACAGGCAATCTGACGCTTTTCCCTCTCATTAAGAGCCACTGCTCCGTACCGCCAATTTGTATCTTTTCAAGACATGAAACCGATCGGGAGCTGCTGCTAATTTTAGGTGTCTTTCTAGAAAAAAACATATTCCTATTCCCCTCTATATGGACAATTGATTAATCATTGCCGGGAATCATGGGGACTGTTTTGGCGGGCTCCCGCTTTGCAAAAAAACTATGTATATATAAAATCCATACCACACATAAAAGACTTCCTGTTACTGCTTGGGAAGCCTTTTCTCAACTATTCTGTCACTCTTATAAGATTTTACTATTCTTCTTACTGATGCTTCAAAATTCCGTTACTAAAAAGCCGCTTCGATATGCTGAAGGTTCGCTGTATTCAGACCACCATCCAGTTCAATCGCCACAACATCAAAACGAAGCTCCCTTTCCCCCTCCTGTCTATAGTGAAGGTAGGCTAAGGCCGTGCTCCGTACCTGTCTGACCTTACGGTAATCGACGGATTCCGCAGCGGTTCCGTAACGTGTACCGATACTCCGGCTCCGAACCTCTACGATAACCAATATGCGCCCAAACTCAGCGACGATATCGAGTTCACCGCTGCGACAGCGCCAATTACGCTCTTTAATGGTATACCCCCGGGAAGCCAGATAGTCGCAGGCAGCTTGTTCTGCCACCGCACCTTTCTGGCGGCGGTTATCCTTTTCCCTATTCATCCGTTCTACCATTCATTCTCCCTTTCCCGTACCAACCGGTCCGCACGGTAAATATAGCTTAGTACCTCCGCTACGAGCTGGTAGAGCTCGGGTGGAATCTGCTGATCCAGATCAAGCTTCGACAACACCTCTACCAGGGCAGCGTCTTCCTGGACAGGAACTCCATGCTCCTTTGCCTTTTCAAGTATCGACTCGGCGATTCTGCCCCGGCCCTTGGCGGCCACTATGGGCGCTTCGGCTTCACCTGGCGCATATTTGAGAGCAACCGCCTTTTTCATCGACAACGTCGGTTCCTTTGCTTTATCACTCATACCTTGAAATCCACCCCTTTATAGCTCTGGGGTACATAAACATTAACCGAAGCAGCCGCTGCTGGACCTTGCTTCGAATCCGCTGCTTTCTCAGGTAATGGCTCTGTCTTCAATGTCAGCAGCTGGTAACCGAGTGATTCCATCGCTCCGGATATTTCCTCCCTGTGGTTCACCAGCAGTTCTCCGGCCCAATCATTATCATTGTGCACCTTTAAGCTGACAATCCGGTCCACAACCTGCACATCCACCAGCGTTTGGCCCAGATGTTTCATCTGCAAATCAAACCACAGGCGGCAGTTGGAAGCATCCAGTTCCCCTTTGGGACCACGGCGGGATTGGATCTGGACAGAGGCGGTTTCCTGACCATCCGGGCCGTTCAGCGGCAGGAATAACGTGACCTGTGCAAACGGTGCGGTCCGGTCCGTATTGAGCAGCAGCTGCTGACCCGTCAGATGGGAAATTAGCTGCTGTGCCGCTTCCTTCAGCGCTTGCGGTGCTTCATCATGGTTCACAAGCTGCAGCAAAATACCTTTAAGCGTGTCCTGCGGACTCGTATGATGCTGTTCATGCTCCATGCGCATCCCGGCTGTATCTGCATCCGGGAGCGAGGCGGCTGCCGCATGAATACCGGCAGCATGCAATGCGCGTGCCGGCAGATCATGTCCGGCCGCGAATTCCACGGCCGGTGGCTGCGGGCCTGAGCCGCCCGCAGACGAAGGCGCGGCCGTCCGCGCAGCGGCTGCGGCGGCTGAGGCGGCTTCAGCCGTACCGCCGCCGCTCAAGGTTGCGGGCCCCGGCTCCGCCTGGCCCGCTGCCTGCTGCGCTGCACCCTGGCCGATGGCCGGTGCAGCCGCTGTTGGCCGCGCGTTCCCCGCCGCGGCTTCAGGCACTGGCGCGGGCGGCATGCCGGCCCCGCGCACCCCCTGCTGCTCGTGCTCCGCACCGAGCAGCTTCAGAATCCGCCCCACCCACGGCTCCGCGGCGTGGGTTTGGGGCGGATTTGGCTCTGGCGCCGCCGGGCTGCCAGAGCCTGCCTGCGCCGCCGTTCCCTGCGGCGGCGTTAATGCGGCCGGCGACGCTTCGGAGCCGGCCGTTGCAGCGCTGCCCTGCGGCGAAGCCAGGGCAGGCGTGCCCGCAAGCGGCGCGGTGCGGAGCTGCTGCAGCACCTGCTGCAGCTTCGCCATCAGCGGCTGCAGCCCGCCTGCATCGTCAGCCGCCATTGCGGGGTTTGCAGCTGCCGCGCTCCCTGTTTCGGCTGCAGCTCCCTTCACTGCAGCTTCCAGCTGTTTGCTCACTTCTGCCTGAGCCGAAGCTCCGACTTGAACAGCACCATTCAGCACTGGCCGGTTCATTGGGACAGCTTCGCCTGCTCCTCTGCTTTCTCCTGCAGGTTTAGTCGGTATGAGCATCATCTGAGCTGTCTCTAGATGCTCATCGAGCACAGCCAACAGCTCATGAATCGGCGCGCCAAAAACAGCCTGCTGAAGTCCGCGTATACTTTCCGCCGTTACCGGCAATCCACGCTGCAAGGCGATTGCAGCGGACTGAATCCACTGCTCAGCTGGAACCGATGCTGGCTTTTGCAGCATCATACGACTGAACAGCTCCGCATTTTCTTTCGTAAGCGGTACCCCGCTGGATTGCATCGCCTGAACCAATGTCCGGCTCTCATCCGTATCCGCCAGCCCTAATGAGCTCAACACATCCGCCAATGACTGGGTTGGCAGGGCCAGATACGGTGATTCCGCAAGCGGCTTGAGCACCATCATCCCGTTCTCAGCAGGCGGCTGTACTTGCAGCAGCGTGGCTTGACCAGCCTGCATAGGGGTCTCCAGCGCCGCCCTTACCTTGACGCCCTGGATCTGTACCACGGCCTCCTGACCGTCCTCCGAGACGCTGAGCACCACGCCTCTAACCACCTGGCCGGTCTTCATATCCAGCTGCTTCGCGTCACCCGCCTTCGTCTCACCCAACAGGCCACGAATCATCGAACCGATATTCACGTCTCTTCCTCCTTCAATCGAAGCGAACCCTTATCCCTATTTATCGGCACCAGCATCCCGCCAGTGAATAAACATGATCAGAACAAGGTTTGCTGGACGACCTCCAGATTCTTCAGAAAGCTTCTGCGGTGCATCGGGGTAGGTCCCATCGCGGTGATCTGCTCACGATGCAGCTTGGTTGCATATCCTTTATGTATCGCAATTCCGTATTCGGGATATTTGGCTTCCCATTCACCCATGCAAAGCCTGTCCCGCGTTACCTTGGCAATTATGGACGCTGCGGCGATGGACTGGCTGGTCGCATCTCCTTTGATAATAGACAGCTGCGGAAGCTCCACATCCACCTTTTCCGCGTCTACCAGAAGATAATCCGCAGCTTCCGGCAGCCCCAATACCGCCTTTTTCATCGCCAGCCTTGCCGCCTGTTTAATATTGATCCTGTCAATCGTCTCCGCATCGACATAGCCGACAGAAATGGCAACGGCATGCTCCATGATGAGGTCATACAATGCTTCACGCTTCTTCTCACTCAGCTTTTTAGAATCATCGACGCCCTCAAGCACCAGGCCAACCGGTAGGATGACCGCGGCGGCTACCACATCTCCGAATAAACATCCACGTCCTACTTCATCTATGCCTGCTATATATTGATAGGTCTGTGCCCAGCACTCCTTCTCGTACTTCAACAAGTCTGTCATGTTGTTCCCCCTTGCTCTCCCCGGACCTCATTTTCCCCTGTCCGTATAGCTTCTGCTCTGAACATTATACTTGATCCGGGGCTTCACTGCATGGCTTTTCCAGTAGTTTCTGCTATTCGGCAACAATACTCGATGTACTTCTATTGGACGAAGGCGGCTCGGGTTTAATAACCGGACCTGGTCCTGACCCCGCTTTTCCTGTATTCAGCTTTTTACCCGTAGGAACCGCGTTATTTTTCATTAAAGTAATCAATGCTTCCGGATCATTACCCGCGCCGCCGGCATTCACACGGTAACCGTTCAGACCGCCAGGTCTGTTTATGCCTGAGAGTACAGTGAAGGAAACGGGTGTGTCCAGCTCCTTGCATACCCGCAGCAAAGCCGGAGAAAATGCACCATACGGGAACGCGATGACATTCATGGTATTTCCAAGCTTTTCCTTGAGAATAGAGTTGGCCTGCTCCAAGTCACTGCGCACGCGAGCGAGGTATTCTCCACTCGTTTCTTTCCGCCCCAGATTCTTCACATAAACCGGCCCCTTCAGCACAGCCTTGGAGCGGTTCCCCGCCGCGTCCAGAGGTGCGTAAACATGAGAATCAAAAGAATGGCTGTAAAAGTCCACCCCGTTCTCATGCATGGTTTGTATCTGTTCCCAGCTCAGTTTAGGAATCCCGATGTGCTTGGGATTATCGATTGTATTTACAATCAGAAAACTGGTGGCCGGTACATGATATTTGAGCAGCACCGGATAGACATATTCATAAAAGGACTCATACCCATCATCAAACGTCATCAGTACCGCATTGGGGGGCACGGGCTTGGCATGCCGGACAAAATCGACATATTGGTTCATCGTAATCCATTGAAAATCGTTGTCTTTCATCAGGTTCAGCTGCCGCTCAAACTTACCTGTATTCAGGCTTTGCTTGTTCTTCTGACCTGGCGTCACCTCGTGGTACATCAGGGTAATAACCTTGTTGCGATAATAAATCTGGCCCGGCTTTTCATTTTGAAATGATGTATCCTGAAGAGATTTGGCTTTGCCAGGCATCGCTGATCCAGTCTGCAATCCACTAATGCCCGGATCTTCACCCGTTTTCTCATTTTTCGGGGGTTGTATAGCTGTATTTTCATGACTTACCGGCTGATTAGGAACCACCATTTTCATTTCAATCGGCTGTTTGGAAGAATACACTGCGGGTGCCGATCCCATGATTATCATTTCACTTACAGCTGCCGTCAATAATAAACCAGCGCCCGTCGCCATCAGCCATTTCCGCTTCAAACTCTTCTCCCCTTATTCTTTAAATCTGAATCTTCCAAACGGTATAGGATATTTCAAACAATGAATAACCATTTCAAAAGGTGGACCGTTACTATAGAAAAATGATTCTAGTTTATTCCATTCGAGATTACCATATCTTAATATAGTTTACATCCATTTCCTTCTACATGTTACAGAATATGCTTCAAACAACAAAAAAGCCGCCTTTCGGCGGCTTTCTTATAACTTTTATTCACTTTAGTTTCGTTCGCCAATTAATAAGGGGACTCCATGGAGAACCGACCCATCTTACCGGCACGAAGGTCTCGCAGCAGCGTACGGGAAGCTTTTTCAAGGTCAACCCTTCCTCCACTGATCAAACAGCCCCGTTTACGGCCAACCGCTTCCATGATCGCTACGATTTCATCACTATCATCCGGATTATGCGGAGTGCTGTCTTCCAGCTCAAACCGGTCCCGGAATGAGTCCCAATAGTAGCTGATCAGATATTTCACCGCGAAAAAGGCAATATCCTCCACATTAAGGATCTCTTCCTTAATTGCTCCCGTCACCGCCAACTTGTAGCCCACATTCTGGTCTTCAAATTTCGGCCAGAGAATACCGGGTGTATCCAAGAGCTCGATCTCGCCGCCTACCCTGATCCATTGCTGACCTTTGGTAACACCCGGACGGTCGCCTGTTGCAGCGATGCTGCGTCCGGCCAAGCGGTTAATCAGGGTGGATTTGCCGACATTCGGAATACCGACAATCAGTGCCCGAATAGCTCTCGGATTCATACCTTTGGCAATTTGCCGGTCTATCTTTTCTTTCAGGAGTAGTTTCAGCTGACCCGGAATATCCTTCACTCCGGTCCCTGTGGATGCATCCACTGGAAATGCCGTATGGCCCTGCTCCTTAAAATAATCCTGCCACTGCTTTGTGACCGCGGGATCCGCAAGATCCGCTTTATTCATAATGATAAGCCGCGGCTTGCCCTGCAATATTTCGTCAATCATCGGATTGCGGCTGGACAGCGGAAGACGGGCATCGATCAGCTCGATGACCACGTCAATCAGCTTCAGCTTTTCCTGTATTTGGCGGCGCGCTCTTGTCATATGACCAGGAAACCATTGAATCGTCACCGTCATCACCTCATTTTTGCCTACAACCAGCCGCTGCATCGGTGGATTGTTTAATGTTTAATTAAATGTACATCCTTGACCGGCCAGAAAATCAAATCTGCACGTCCTACGATGTCGCCAAGCGGCACGTATCCAATCATACGGCTGTCCGTACTGTCTGAACGGTTATCACCCATGACAAATATATGGCCTTCAGGCACTTTACCATCAGGAAATGCGCTGTTCGGGAAGTCTTTGTCGTTATACAGTTGACCTGCTTTATGACTCGTATCCATAGCGCCCTGTATGTAGGTTTCATTGACTGGTTTGCCGTTCACCAATACGGTGTCGCCTTCTACCTTCACCGTATCGCCTGCAACAGCGATAACCCGTTTGATGAAGTCTTTTCCTTCGGAAGGAACATGGAATACAATGACTTCCCCGCGGTGCGGAGCCCGGATATCATACAGAATTTCATTGACGATGAGCCGCTCGCCTGTATGGAAATTAGGTTGCATCGAAGGTCCGTCCACAATAAACGGTTTAAAGAGAAGCCAGCGGATGAGAGCCACCAGAATTAGAGCAATCACAATCGCTTTAAGCCATTCCACTACTTCATTTTTCGCTTTTTTGGGTGGTTTTCGATCCTGCTCCCCAAGTTCCACCCCATCATTCTGAATGTCCTGCTGCATACTTCACCGTCCTCACCTTGAAAACATTTGAATGCGTCCCACGCATTTTCATTTTTTGCCGAAAAGAAAAGCTCCTATACGGAGCCGTAACATTTCTTATCCTAAAACGAAAAGGGCTTGAAATCAAGCCCTCTGTCGTTGTCCGTTTATTAACGGCGAATTTCTTTAATTCTCGCTGCTTTACCGCGTAGTTCACGAAGATAATAAAGCTTCGCACGACGCACTTTACCACGGCGAGCCACTTCGATTTTCTCAATTTTAGGCGAGTTGATCGGGAAAGTTCTTTCCACACCAACACCGTAAGAAATTTTACGAACTGTAAAAGTCTCACTGATTCCGCCACCGCGACGTTTAATTACAACACCCTCGAACAACTGAATACGTTCGCGAGATCCCTCGATTACCTTAACGTGCACTTTTAAAGTGTCACCAGGACGAAAACTTGGGATATCTTTACGAAGCTGTTCTTGAGTGATCGCTTGTAGGATATTCATCTAGGACTCCCTCCTTCCGTACAGGTGTTCTTGCCTCTTCCGGAAAACCATCCGTTCTCCTTCATCATCCGCAGCGGACCACCGTATTCCACACAACAGCGTTAATTGTAACACACCCTTATTATAGTTTGCAACAACAAACTGAACGAGCCTATAGATATGGAAACAAGGCTGTTGAATGGAGCAGATCAATTTGCCAAGCCACCTGTTGAGTCTTGATTTTCCTCTCCTATATGAAGCTTTGTTTATCTATCCGAATCTGCCGGGAATTGGCGGACAGGCCTAAAATTCATAGCTTTAAAAAAATCGCAAGAAACCTCTTGCAATTTATCCGGAAATGAATAAAATAAATTTAACGTCAAAATTATTTTAACGTTAACAAATGTTGAATGGAGTTGTCCCCAATGAGTGAAACGGTTCTGGTTCAACCGCAACCACAGCAAGGTATTCGTGCGCTAAGCGCACACAGGTCTTATCTGATTATGATGGCAGCGAAAATCATATCGCGCTTTGGAGATTCGATCGATTCGATCGCCTATAGCTGGATGGTTTATGTGCTGACAGGCTCTGAAGTGCTCATGGGGACACTTTTTTCCCTCAACTTCATCCCCGGAATTGCGTTCAGCCTGTTTACGGGCGTATTGGTAGACCGCTGGTCCAAGAAAAAGATCGTGATTCTCGCGAACACAGGCCGGGGTATCATGGTATTGCTGACCGCACTGCTTTATTTTTTAGGTTATCTGCAGCCATGGCATTTGTTTATCTTCACTTTTATCAATTCCTCCTTTGAATGCTTCTCCACACCCGCAGAAATGTCACTTGTGCCGCGTATTCTCCCTAAGGAGCTGCTGCTTAGCGGTAATTCGTTAACTTCCTCAGCTGCCCGTACCGCTGAACTCGCCGGACTGGCAGCAGCAGGAGGACTGATCGCCCTGATTGGAGTATCCGGAGCTATGATTACGGATGCTCTCACCTTTTTGGTTGCAGCGCTTCTCTTTTTCTGGGTCCGTCCTAAATTTGAAGAGGAACCCTCTGAAGTCTCTCATCATGTAAAAACAGAACAAAAGCCTAAAAAAACCTATTGGTCCGAATTTAAATCCGGCCTGCTATTTGTTAAAGGACAAAAAATGATCCTTCTAACCATGCTCGCTGCTGCTTTCGTCAATTTCTGTCTCACGCCTTACAATGTACTGGAGCCCGTGTATGTCAAAGAAATCCTGCATGCCGGCCCATTTGGACTAAGCCTGCTGGGAATCAGCCTGGTTATCGGGATGATCCTCAGCGGTTTATGGGTCAGCCAGCAAGGGTCTAAATACAAAAAGAGTACACTGATTGTTTTTGGATACCTATTGCTAGGAGTCAACTATGCGCTCCTCTATATTCCATCGTTGGTCACCTTGTACCCACTTTATACAGCAACGCTATTCTGCTTTGGCATGGGTCTCGCCATCTCTTTTGTCAATACACCGGTCTCTACTTACATGATGGAAGTCACGCCGCATGATATGCTTGGGCGTGTTGGTGCATTATCCAGCATGATCAGCACCAGTGCCATGCCGCTCGGCGGATTGATTGCCGGCTTTGCCGGAGCATGGTTCAGCGTGGATGTTCTATTTCTGGTCTTTGGTATTTTAATGATCATTCCGGGTCTAATTCTTCTGACACAAAAAAGCTTTATGAGCGTGTGATAGGAGCGTCTGAATAGTTTTAAAAATAAACATTCTTTGTGCTTTATCACTTCGAGCTTTATAATAGGCTTATTGAAAATGCAGGAAATGATGAGGTGCGTTTGTATTGGAAACGAAGGAACTGAGCACGATAGAAGAAATACGGATATATTCTGATCCCTACCGGATGAAAATATTAAACCATTTCCAGCGGATGGACCACCCGGCTACGATTAAAGAAATTGCCGATGACATGGGCGAGGTTCCCGCAAAGGTTTATTACCATGCTAAGAAGCTTGAAAGTATTGGCCTGATAACTTTGGTACGCACGAAGGAAATCAACGGCATTAACGCCAAATATTATGAGTCATTTAAAGGTGCAGTACGGATCAAGCGTGATGATGGCGCGGACGAAGCTGCGAAGAAGATATTTTTGTCGGAAACGCAAAAGCTGCTTTCCGATCTGTATGATGAGAACAAAAAGAACTTTATAAAAGCTCAAAGCAGCGAGAAGCCTTTCGGCAACCTGACCCATTCCGAAGTCTATTTGACGGAGGAGGAAGCCAAAAGTTTTTTTGAGCGGATTAATCATTTTTTGGATGAGAATCAAAAGCGCAAAAGTCCTGATCAGTTAAAATACGATATTTTCACAACCATTGCCAAAACGTTAGATAATTGAACCAGCATAATCCAAAAAAATCCCCGGGCTAATTCACCCAGGGATTTTTTTTTGCTGCTTTACATTATTTTGATCCTGTCGTTTCCACTGCAGCGTTTTCATCTGCTTTGGCCACATATATGGAATACTGCATCCTTCTTGTATGCGAGAATCCACGGCCGCCGTCCCAGTTTACAATACGCGATCGGTGGGGAATGCCACTTTGCTGCAGCCGGTTCTTGGCTCTCGCATAATCATCCTGCTGAAAAGAAGTGAAGATGAGCGTTCTCTCTCTGGGGACAAAAAATCTCCAAATTGATTTTAGAAATCCCATTACTCTACCTCCTTTAGCGCTAAAAACGACTATTATAATGTTTTCTTGGCAAGATCATACCCTTTCCAAACCGAAAAGCCCAGCTTAGCGTAAAAATCAACAAGCTCAGTCCAGTCGATCACCAGATGCTTCATGCCGCGATTTGTCAGCTCCGCCACGCCGTCTTTAACAATGGCAAGACCATAACCCTTTCCCCGGAAACGATCATCCACGCCAAGCGGCCCGATTCCTCCAAGAGGACTGTCAAAGAGAGGCGCCCAATATGTGTTTTGGGCAATCAGAGGGGATTCAGCATCATTCACTCTGCAAAAGCCGATCATTTCATCGCCTGCAAATAGACCCATGAACTCCCGGCCTTGTCCGCCGCGTTCCCAGTAACACTGCGCCTCATAATACCAGCGTCCAGGAAAGCAGCGTTTGAAAAAGCGGAGCATCTCTTCCTTGTCCTTTTCTTCCAGCAGCCGTGAATATGCACCTTCCACGTATTCCTGCCGCTGCCCGTTTTCTTTGCTTGTTTGATTTACAAGGTCAAATACTTCATACAACACCTCATAGCCCTTGCGCTCGAACCAGGCCTTTGCGTCAGGCAGGGCTTTCGGTATCCCCGGAATATAATGCCATGGATCTCTTCCAATGTAAGCCAGCTCTGCCCCTGCATCACGGAGGGCTCTCTCTGCCTGCTCCAGCAAGCTGCTGCCGATTCCTTGTCCTCTGGCATCGCTCCGTACCAGAATAGCCTGAATCCAGCCACCGCCGTCGCCTAAGCGCATTTCACGCTGCTGCTCCTGCCATTTTTTCGCGATAACGAATCCTATAAGCTCACCATCTTCGCTGACCGCAAGCTTGGAACCGTCCAAGTAAACGTTCTCATCCTGAAATGTATTTTGCCGCATAAGCTGTTCGCGCATTGGGAAATGATCTCCGAGCTCCTCATTCCAAAGCTCACACATAGGTTCAAGCCATTTCTCATCCAATGGAATCATGTTCATGTTAAGTCCCTCCAGAAGTTAGAATAAATATTTCAAAGTAGTAATAAAAACTTAAAATTTTATTTCATATACCGAAATTATATTTTAAATATGAAGCGGCATCAACCATTTAAGAGAAATTAACAAAAAAGCAAACTGCCGGCAGCAAAGGAGTCCCCTTGCAAGCCGGCAGTTTGTCTGCCTTCAATATTATACTCTTTTGAGGAAATCTACGATGGTCAAAAGACCTTGGTCGAAGTTCTCCAGGTTAAAATGCTCGTTAGGCGCGTGGAGGTTCTCATCCGGGAGACCAAAGCCCATGCAGACGACAGGAGCTTCAAGCACGCGTGAGAACGTCTCAACAATCGGAATGGATCCGCCGTCGCGGGTGAATACGGGACGTGTTCCATACACCTGCTCATAGGCATCAGCAGCCTTCTGGAGAATCGGCGTGGAAGGATCAATGGTAAACGGATTTCCTTTTTCCATTTGCACTACAGTCACCTTTGCACCCGTTGGCACATGGCTGTTGATATGCTTCTCAATTTTGTCGAGAATGTCCTGCGGGTCCTGATGTCCAACCAGACGGCAGGTAATTTTGGCATGTGCTTCCTTCGGAATGACGGTTTTGCTGCCTTCGCCCTGGAAGCCGCCATAGACGCCGTTAAGCTCGAGCGTAGGACGGGCACCGGTTCTTTCCACAAAGGTGAAGCCTTCCTCGCCAAACAGCTCGTCCAAACCCAGATCCTTCTTCAGCTTGTTTTCATCGGTGGACTGCTTTTTGAATTCTTCCCGGTCTTCCGGTGTCAATTCAAGCACACCTTTATAAAAGCCTTCAACGCTTACCCGACCCTTTTCATCATGCAAGGAATTCAGCAGGCTGATCAGGGCATGCAGAGCATTGGGCACGCCACCGCCGTAGCTTCCCGAGTGCAGGTCGGTGTTAGCCGTGTGCAAGGCAACTTCCAGAGAGCAAAGACCGCGGAGACCCGTACAAATGGCCGGTCTTCCTTTTTCAAGCAGCGAGGTATCGGAGATGAGCACTACATCCGCCTGGAGCATGTCCTGGTTGGCTTCAAGGAAACTCGGCAGATTCGGACTCGATACTTCTTCTTCACCTTCGATGCAGAACTTGATGTTAACAGGCAGTTCCTTTTCCTGCGAAAGAATGGCCTCCACTGCTTTGATATGTAGGAATAGCTGACCCTTGTCGTCTGTTGCTCCTCTGGCAAACAGCTTTCCGTCGCGGATAGCCGGCTCAAAAGGCGGCGTTTCCCACAAATTCAGCGGATCCACCGGCTGTACATCGTAGTGTCCATATACAAGGACGGTCGGTTTGCCTTCGGCATGCTGATAGTCGGCATACACAATCGGATGTCCTTTGGTTTCGTGAATTTTGACATTTTCAAGTCCAGCGCGGGTCATTGTATCGGCAAGCCAATCTGCCGCCTTTTTGACATCCGGTTTGTGTTCGGAAAGAGCCGAAATGCTTGGAATGGATAACCATTCCTTCAGTTCATTCAAATGCTTGTCTCTATTGTCCTGAAAATAACCTTTGTAATCCATGGGTATCCTCCTTAAATGGTAATATCAAAAATACAGCGGGAAAGCTCCGTTTAACTTCGGCTTTCCTGCTGTTCCTGCTGCAAACGCTTGATGACCTTACGGTCCTGATCACTAAGTATGATTTTGTCCAGCAGATCAGGTCGGCGCTGCAGCGTACGCTTCAATGCCTGCTCGTGGCGCCAAATCTCAATATTGGCATGATGGCCGCTCAGCAGGATATCCGGCACTTTCCAACCCCTGAATTCTGCAGGCCTGGTATAGTGTGGATATTCGAGCAGCCCCGTGCTGAACGAATCCGTTACGGCAGAAGTTTCATTTCCTAGCACGCCCGGCAGCAGACGTACGACGGAATCAATGACAACCATCGCCGGCAATTCACCGCCAGTGAGCACATAATCGCCGATCGACAGCTCATCCGTGACCAAATGCTCGCGGATCCGTTCATCATAGCCCTCATAATGACCGCAGATGAAGATGAGATGCTCTTCCGCGGATAGCTCTTCTGCCTTCTGTTGGGTAAAGGTCTCTCCTTGAGGGCACATGAGAATGATCCGGGGCGGCGCGGAGGTTTGGGACAGCAAATCCTCGACCGCGGAAAAAATCGGATCAGGCTTTAACACCATGCCGCCTCCACCACCGTATGGAGTATCATCCACCGTACCATGCTTGTTCCCCGAATAATCCCGGAAGTTAACCGCATTCAGGCTTACAATGTCCTTTTCCTGCGCTTTTCCCAGAATGCTTGAGCGGAACACGCCGTCCAGCATTTCCGGAAAAAGAGTCAGCACATCCACCTTCATCATGCTACAGCAGCCCTTCCATAATGTGAACGAGCACTTTCTGCTCCTTCACGTTGACATCCAGAACGACGTCATCAATGACGGGAATAAGGATGCTTTTGCCGCTAGTCGGCTGCACCACCCAAACATCATTTGCTCCAGGTATTAGAATGTCGGTAATGACACCAAGCTCTTTACCTTCATCCGTAACAACCTTGCAGCCAATAATTTGGTGGAAATAGTACTCGTTTTCAGGCAGCTCCACTACATCTTCCTGGGTAACCTTCAGCATGCTTCCCTTGAATTTCTCAACTTCATTAATATTATCGTACCCTTCCAGCTTGACGATGTACATGTTCTTATGAAATCTGGAAGATTGAACGATTACGGGCATCGGTGCCTTTCCATCAGCGGTCACTAACAGAAGTTCATTCCCCTCTGCGAAGCGAACCTCCGGAAAGTCCGTGTGGGGGAGCACCTTAATCTCCCCTTTAATTCCATGTGTGTTGACAATTTTGCCTACATTCATAAGTATTTGCGGCATATCTTCCTCCTGGCATTCGTTGCTATATCCAAACCTTCAGGTTCGGAAAAGAAAACGCTCCACGCCCTTCCCGGGTGCGGCATGCGTTTTCCTCTGAATATATAAGACCGGGCAAGCTTATATCCCTTTCTTAATATATCAAAAAAGGGCTAGGAAATGCATCCTAACCCCCTCCGTATACCTTTAAGATATAATATCCACGGTTACGCGTTTATCCATTTTGACTGCTGCTGAAGTGACAACCGTGCGAAGCGCTTTGGCGATCCGGCCCTGTTTGCCGATAACCTTACCCACATCATCAGGATGCACGGTCAGTTCATATACAACCAGGTGGTCTTTCTCCACCTTCTTCACGATGACATCTTCGGGATGATCCACTAAAGCCTTAGCAATAACTCCAACTAATTCTTCCATAGATAACCCTCACAATCAGTCATTATTTCTGTTGCTTAAGCTCATGGAACTTCTTCATTACGCCCGCTTTGCTAAGCAAGTTGCGAACGGTGTCGGATGCTTGTGCACCATTTTGGAGCCATGCAAGAGCTTTATCTTCATCGATTTTAACTTCAGCCGGTTGTTGAACCGGGTTGTAGTAACCGATTTCTTCGATAAAACGACCGTCACGCGGGGAACGGGAATCCGATACCACGATGCGGTAGAAAGGAGCCTTATGAGCACCTATGCGTTTCAGACGAATACGTACTGCCACGAAATTCACCTCCTTCAATAAAATAAATAATATCATCTATTCCCAGGCATTAACGGAACGGGAATTTCATTCCGCCTTTGCCGGCTAATCCTTTTAGCTGTTTTAAAGCTTTACCTTTTGGTCCTTTTGGACCCATCATATCCGAGAACTGCTTCATCATCCGGCGCATTTCATCGAATTGCTTGATCAGGCGGTTAACCTCGGCCAGCGAGGTACCGCTGCCTGTGGCAATCCGCTTGCGGCGGTTATGGTTGATGATGTCCGGACTCTGCTTTTCTGCCTTGGTCATCGAGTGAACAATGGCTTCAATACGTCCCATTTGCTTCTCGTCGACCTTCAGGTCCTTCGCTTGCTTCAGCTTGCCCATACCGGGGATCATATCCATAATCTGATCGATTGGGCCGAGCTTTTTAACCTGCTCCATCTGCTCCAGGAAATCGTCGAACGTAAATTCGGCGTTGCGCATTTTGCGCTCCATTTCCTTCGCTTTCTCGGTGTCAATGTTAGACTGTGCCTTTTCGATCAGGGACAGCATATCGCCCATTCCGAGTATCCGTGAAGCCATCCGTTCCGGATGGAAAGGTTCCAGCGCATCGATCTTCTCGCCAAGAGCAGCGAATTTGATCGGGCAGCCGGTGACGGCCTTGACGGACAACGCCGCACCGCCACGAGTGTCGCCATCCAGCTTGGTGAGTACCACGCCGGAAAGCTCAAGCTGTTTGTTAAACGTATCCGCTACGTTGACGGCATCCTGACCTGTCATCGCATCGACAACGAGCAGCACTTCATCCGGCTTGACCTCGCTGTGAATCTGACGCAGCTCTTCCATCAGCTCTTCATCGACATGAAGCCGGCCGGCAGTATCCACAATCAGATAATCATGGCCGTTGTCTTTTGCATGCTGCAAGCTCTGCTTGGCAATTTCAACCGGGCTTGTCTTGTCACCCAGCGAGAATACAGGCACGTTAATCTGTTCACCTAGCACCTGAAGCTGCTTGATGGCTGCCGGGCGGTAAATATCGCCTGCGACGAGCAGCGGACGATGGTTCTGCTTCTGCAGCATCTTCGCCAGCTTGCCGGAAGTTGTGGTCTTACCTGCACCCTGCAGACCGACCATCATAATCACGGTTGGCGGCTTGTTCGCCTTTGCCAGCTTCGCCTGGCTTCCACCCATGAGCTCGGTGAGCTCCTTGTTGACAATGTCAATGATCACCATGCCAGGCGTGAAGCTCTCCATCACATCCGTACCGATGGCTTTCTCCTTCACCTTGGCAACGAAATCCTTGACGACTTTAAAGTTGACGTCGGCTTCCAGGAGAGCAAGACGCACCTCGCGCATTGCCTCGTTTACATCATCTTCGGATACCTTACCCTTGCCGCGCAGCTTGCTGAACACATTCTGCAGCCTGCTAGTCAATCCTTCAAATGCCATGGACCGCCACCTCCTTCATTTGCTTTATTCCCATGCTCCTAATACATCTACAATTTCATTTATGCTCGTTTTCTTATCTTGTTCCATACCGCTGGCATTCACCAGCCCACGCAGCTTTGCCAGCTCTTGTATACGCCGGTCATGCTTTTTTAATAGCCCGAGCTTTTCCTCATACAGCTCAAGCACTTGCTCGGCGCGTTTAATGTGTTCATATACTGCCTGCCGACTGATTTCAAACTCGGCCGCAATTTCCCCAAGGGAAAAATCATCATGAAAGTAATATTTAAGGAACGTCTGCTGCTTCTCTGTCAACAAAAGTTCATAAAAGTCAAATAACTGATTGATTCGGTTCGTTTTCTCGAGCCTATTCTCCTGACTCATTCAGGGGCACTCCCTTCGTCAAGGAAAAACACTTTACACTTCATTAACGTTCATTATCATACAAAAAACAAAGAAAGATGTCAAGCATTTATCCTTGTCATCTTCCCTTTGTTTTTTTCAACGTCCTCTTTCGGCCGTTTCGCTGCTTCAAGATCAAGCTGTTATGACCATGGCAGCAGATAAATCAGTACCGCAAAAAAATGGACGATGCTTCCAGCCAGGACGAACAAATGCCAGATCGCATGATGGTACGGGAATCCCCTCCACACGTAAAAAATGGTACCCAGCGTATATAAAAGACCGCCTACGGCAAGAAGAGCAATGCCGCCTGGTGCGATCGCCGCATTCAACGGTCCCCAGACGATGACAATCATCCATCCCATCAAAAGATAAAAAATCGTCGACATGAACAGGAAGCGTTTTGTAAAAAAGGCTTTGAATAAACAGCCCAATATCGCGATGCCCCAGACCGTTCCAAACAGGGTCCATCCGAGCGGGCTGCGTACAGCAACCAGCATAAACGGCGTATACGTACCCGCAATATACAGATAAATCGAGGAATGGTCAAAAATTTCAAACAAATCCTTAACCTTGCCCTCTTTAAAACTGTGAACCAACGTGGAATTCAGATACAGAATCAGCATGGTTGTTCCATAGACCGAAAAGCTGACAACATGCCAAGCCGTTCCTTTCATCGTCGAAAAGACAACAAGCAGCACAAGCGCGACTACGCTGAGCAACGCTCCGATTCCGTGGGTAATGGCATTGGCTACTTCTTCCCTACGACTGTAGGTATGTGTATTTGCCATGAGTAATCCTCTCATTGTTTCTTTTCTTAACATTATAACCTTTCCTCCCCTTCCTTTTCCACTCTCGCAAATCCAGCTGCTCCAGGATGTCTGATAGAAGGTCAAAAGCAGGATATTCTGTACAGGCTGATCACTAAATCTATTAAAAATGGTCACTATATCCAAGCTAATCGAGCATCAGAACATATATTGTTCAATGACTCACAAGATCACCCCACAAAGTGATGCCTTGCTCTGAAGGTCTGTTCAGGTACTTTGCGGGGACCCCAGAATTTATATTTTCTGATATGTCAAGAAAGGAGGTATGTATACGGTGGCAATCATTATCTACCCCAAAACGATGAACTGGACCTATATGAGGCAGCGACCGCAGCAGCTTCTTACTCAGCTGGGAGCCAAAGGGCATCAGGTTTTCTTTGAAAATCTTGCGCCGCTGGACCGGGAATTCGTGGAAGCCGAGCCCAATGTGTTCTTGTTCACTGATCATCATGCCTTCGTCAGACAGAAGCTTCGCCATCTCAGGAAGTCACAGCCGGTAATCGGGTGGACGACCTGGGCCAGACAACGGACAAGGCTTGCTTCCTTGTACAGTCCCGATGCTGTGGTCTATGACTGTTGTGATGAATTTCCGCAATGGGCTAAATATGAGCCTAAAATGGTCGATGCCGCGGATCATTTGGTATGTACAGCTGAGAATATCCGCATGAGACTCTCTCTGGCCTATCCGGATAAGCCGCTGACATTAATTCCGAACGGCGCTGATGAAGGATTCTTCAACATTCCTGTAGCAGGACGGCCGCAGGATTTGCCTTCCGGAAAAATCGTTGCATATATCGGTGCCTGGGCCTACTGGCTGGATCACGAATTGATGGCCAAAGCAGCAATGGCCTTTCCGGATGTACAGTTCGTATCCATCGGGGCGTCTTATGGTGATATCCCAGATTATAAGCGTCTGTCCAATGTGCATATTCTGGGCGAAAAACCCCATCAGGAGCTGAAGAAGTATTTGCAGCATATTGATGTGGCCATCATCCCTTTTCAATATCATCCCATTACCCTCGCAACAAATCCTGTTAAAGCTTATGAATATCTGGCAGCAGGTGTGCCTGTATTATCAACCGCTCTGCCGGAATGTATCCGTATGGAGCCTTACGTCACGACCGCAACAACACATGCTGATTTTATTGAGAAGCTCGGGGGCATGCTTTCCCGTCCGGATGATCGGGCATTACGTGAGGAGAGAGTGTCGTTTGCCCGCGTTAATCGCTGGCTGGACCGGGGCGAAGCCGCCCATAACGTTATTATGGAGGTCCTGAAACAGAAAGGACTCTAAAGCTTAGAAACAAAAGGAGGAATGAATCCGTGAAGATTGCAGTTTGCGGGTACTACGGTATGGGTAACTTCGGCGATGATCTTTTCTTGCGAACCCTACAGCAAATCTTCGATAACCATACCGTCTTTCCGTGGAACGGTTATATGAATCCATCCGAGGTGAACCGGGTAATTGTCGGAGGCGGGGACTTGATTACGCCTTATTCCTTCAATTCCTATTATTTTCCGAAGGAGCTTATCCATCATCCGCTTTGGGTTTATGGTGTGGGCATCGTAGATCAATATCCGGAAGAAACATGGCCTAAAGAACAGGTCGACCGTTACAGAGACTATATCAGCAGGGCGAACAGAGCCGTTTTCCGTGACAAGAGGTCAGCCGATATCGCGACCAAAGCAAAGTTTCATTCCCATGTCCAGCATGCGCAGGATATTGTGTTTGCTTATGATGAACAAGATTACCCTGTCCGTGCTTATTCCAATCGTCCTACAATCGGGATATGCGTGTTCTCCTACCCGTCATTCCCTTTTGAAAACATGGTCCGGCTCTCACAGCATTTGCTGAAAAAAGGGTATCATTTGCTTTTTATCCCCGTCATTAATCATCCTACCAACATGTATTCAGACCTCTCAACCTGTCAAAAGCTGCTCTCCCGGATCAAGGAGCTAAATCCCAAGGCCTCTGCCGAGACGCTTCCAATGCTAATGGAGCTCGACTTGACCTATAACTATATCCAGCATGTGGACTATTTGATCACGTACAAGCTTCATCCCGCCATTGCAGCATTGCGTGCAGGCAAACCGGTTTTTGCACTGAGCAAGATGAATAAGGTTTGGAGTTTACTCGAGTCCTTTGGCATGGAAAAGTACTTCTGCGACTATCTGCTGCCTTTTGAGACAATCAAAAACCGGGTGGATGAATTTTTGGCGCATGGTGCTTCCCAAGTGAAACTGCAGGCTGCCTCGATCCGATCAGCTGAGCTTGACAGCTTGCGGCAGCTTGCAGCGCTCAAAAAAGAAATAGAAGCTTTTTAGTAAAGCAAAAGCCATTAATCGATAAGGAGGAGATATGTGGATGTGGTTCTTTTGGAAGAACAGTCATGTATACAAATCAATCCGGGAGCTTGAGCATCAGGTTCACCATTTGGAGCATGAAGTCCAGCATCTGAAAAAACAGCTGCATCATGTTCAGGAGGGGCTTCAGCAGCTGCATTACCTGAAGGAACAGATTCTTCTGCTCTCAGAAAAGGTCAAGAAACTGGAGACACTTGAGCTTCGCGTTGAAAAACTGGAAGATCAGCTCCTCACCGGGCTGACGGAAAATCCGGAGCTTGAGACTTTTCTTAAGCATAAAATCGGAATGAAGGTTCGGATTGAAACGACCGGAACATCTTTGCAGGGAATCATTCTCGCTGTAGCTGCGGATGCGGTTGAGCTTCGGGAAGCAAACGGCGATCTGGTGATCATCCCGTTCAGCCACATTAATTCGGTTCAGTAAGGAGGTTAACAGTTCATGGATTTTAAAGAGTTAGTTCGGGGCTATACAGGGTCGGAGGTTGAAATCATGACATCGGGGGATCTGATCGTCGGTACACTGATTTCTGTTAATAAGGCTTCCCTGATGATGAAAATACCTCCCATTATGTACGGTCCTCCGGGGGAAATTGCTCTTATTCCGCTTCGTTCGATAGAGTTTGTACGGGTATTGACCGATTGAACAAAAGGATGGCATTCCTGCCATCCTTTTTGTGTTTCCATAGACTTTTCAGAATACTCAAATACCGGCTTCACTCGGTGTTTCCCACTCTCCAT
Source organism: Paenibacillus sp. J23TS9 (assembly GCF_018403225.1). Lineage (NCBI taxonomy): Bacteria > Bacillati > Bacillota > Bacilli > Caryophanales > Paenibacillaceae > Paenibacillus > Paenibacillus sp. J23TS9. The sequence continues at coordinate 2,658,818 of NZ_BOSG01000001.1, forward strand.
AAAGAAAAAGAATGAGATCAGGATGCTCCTGCTCATACAGTAGAATAGCCGGAACTGTTCAAAAAAAGACTTTGCACCAGCAGAGCGGTTCTCCATGATGGAAAACGAGCTTCTCTATGGGCAAAGTCTTGTATAATTCGCTGCCTATTGTTCCTGCTCATCCTGATTCTCGGTCTCAGGAATCAGCTCTTCTTCCTGGATCAACCCGGCAAAGAGAGCATGCACGAATTGCTGGGAATCAAACGGCTGCAGATCTTCCATTTTCTCGCCGAGGCCCACAAATTTCACCGGTAGATTCAGCTCTTGGCGGATGGCTACCACAATACCACCTTTGGCTGTACCATCCAGCTTCGTAAGCACGAGTCCTGTAACACCACTCTTCTCACCAAAGAGTTTTGCTTGATTCAGTGCATTTTGTCCAGTGGTTGCATCCAGCACCATCAGTACTTCATGCGGCGCACCCGGAATTTCACGCTGGATGACGCGGAAGATTTTATTGAGTTCTTCCATCAGGTTGGATTTATTCTGCAGGCGTCCTGCCGTATCACAGATCAGGATATCCGCTTGGCGCTGCTTTGCAGCTTGCACAGCATCGAACATGACTGCAGCAGGATCCGATCCTGCATGCTGCTTAATAACCTCAACGCCTGCACGTTCACCCCATACCTCGAGCTGCTCAATGGCCCCTGCTCGGAAGGTGTCGCCGGCAGCAAGCAGAACCTTTTTGCCCTCCTGCTTGAAACGGTGTGCAAGCTTGCCGATCGTCGTTGTTTTCCCGACGCCATTAACGCCAACGAACAGGATAACAGTGATGCCATCCGGGTTCATGCGAATTTCATTGTCGTCATCGCCGCGCAGCAATTCCATCAGCTTTTGGGAGAGAATAGGCTGCAGCTCAGCCGCATTTTCGATCCGCTGCTTTTTCACTTCAGCGCGCAGATCTTCGATCAGCTCCATCACCGTGTTCACGCCCACGTCGGCACCAATCAAAATCTCCTCAAGTTCCTCGTAAAATTCCTCGTCGATCTTTTTACGGCGAACCATGAGGTCGGTCACCTTCTCGACAAACCCTTTACGGGTTTTCTCCAGTCCATCACGGAACTTGTTCGTGACGGATTCTGTTTTGCTGGAAATGCTCTCTTTCAGCTTTTTAAAAAAGCTCATATGTCTCCTCCATCTCTATCGCATTTTTGCCGTTAGGCTATTTCAGCTTCTTCATTTTCCAGTCGGACGGATACCAGCTTGGATACCCCGCCTTCTTCCATCGTGACTCCATACAGAACATCCGCTTCTTCCATCGTGCCCTTACGGTGTGTAACGACGATAAACTGCGTTTGCTCGGAAAATTCCCGTAAATATTGGGCAAATCGAACGACGTTAGCTTCATCTAGAGCCGCTTCGACTTCATCCAGTACACAGAACGGCACCGGCTTGACCTGAAGAATGGCGAAAAGAAGCGCCATGGCAGTCAAAGCCCGTTCACCGCCGGACAACAGCTGCAAGTTCTGAAGCTTTTTGCCTGGCGGTTGTGCGACGATATCGATGCCCGTCTCAAGCAGATGATCCGGATCAAGCAGCACCAAATCGGCGCGTCCGCCGCCGAAAAGCTTCACAAATACGGTACCGAATTCATGACGGATGGCATCAAAGGTGACCTTGAAACGCTTGGACATTTCATCGTCCATTTCCCGTATGACTTCATACAGCGTCGTTTTGGCTTCAACCAGATCCTCTTTTTGCTCACTGAGGAACAGGTAACGCTCGTTGACACGCTGATACTCCTCTATAGCTCCCAGGTTCACATCGCCCAAAGCAGTGATGCCCCGCTTCAGTTCACGGACTTCAGCCTGCACGCCAGGAACATCATCCGGAATCGGATATCTCATCTTGGCCAGCTCATAGCTCAGCTCGTAATCCTCGCTCAGCTTCCTGAGTATGTTCTCCAGCTCCACATCGAGCCGGTTCACCCCGATCTCCGTTTGCCGAAGCTGATCTTCCACGGCTTTGAGCCGGGTACGCTGCTCTTTCGTTTCACTTTCATCCTGTTCCAGCTTCTTCGAAAGCTGCATACGGGCAGCACGTTTGAAATCCAGCTGTTCGGAGGCTTGCTCCTTCTTCAGCTTGTACCGGTTAAGATCCTCAATTTGCTGGATGGATTCCTTCGCGTTGGTTTCCAGATCAGCTTCAATGGATGCCAGCAAAGTCTTCGACTGCCGCAATTCTTTATCCTGAGAGCTGAAATCGCTTTGCATCCGCCGCAGCTGTTCTTCCCAAGAGAAGCATTCCTGATCCAGCTTGCCTTCGCGTACTTTGAGCTGGGTAAGTTGGGTTTGGAGCTCCTCCTTAGCCGACTCGCTTGCCTTGCGGGCGAACTCGGCAGCCTGTATCGCCTGATGCGTCGATTTCTCTTCTTCTTCAAGCTGCGCAAGCTTCTTCACCGCATCATCGCGTGTCTTCTGAAGCTCCTGACTTTCCTCATTAAAGCCACTTTTCTCCTGCCCTGCAGTTTCCACTTGTTCAAGAACATGCCGAAGCTCATGCTCCAGCTGCTTTAGATCGCCGGACAGGGACTGTTCTTCGATCCGCTTTTCATCTCCGGATTGACGAAGCTCGTCCAGCTTCTCCTGTGTCTCGGTCAGCTGGGACTTCACATCCTGGATGCTTTGAATCAGCTTGCGAAGCTGGGCTTCCGTATCCGAAATCTCCTGATCCAGCTGGTCGAGCTGGCGCTTGCGTCCGAGCAGGCTGCTATTCTTCTTATGCTGACTGCCACCCGTCATCGAACCACCTGCATTGACCACATCGCCTTCGAGTGTTACAACACGGTAGCGGTACTGGCAGCGGGCTGCGATTTTATTCGCAACTTCCAGACTTTCAGCCAGGATGACATTGCCAAGCAGGCTTCCGACAACCGGAGCATACTTGTTATCATATTGGACGAGATCGGCTGCGATACCGACAAAGCCTTCGACACCTTCTACCATGGAACTATCGCCGGAAGAAATATTCCGGGCACGGATGACATCCAGCGGCAGAAAGGTTGCTCGGCCGAGCTGACGCTGCTTCAAGAAGGCAATCGCTTGGCGCGATACCGCCTCATTGTCCATAACCACATGCTGAAGCGATGCCCCAAGCGCAGTTTCCACAGCGAGCTCCAGACGTTCCGGAACCCGGACCAAGTCGGCGACTGCTCCGTGAACACCGTTCAGTACGGATTTACGTGCAGCCTTCAGCACTTCCTTAACGCCCAGCATGAAGCCGTCGAAATCATCCGCCATTTCCTTCATGGTGTCGCGGCGGGAGATTTGAGCTTCCCGCTTTTGTTCCCACTTACGAAGCATGCCCTGACTTTCATCAAGCAGTCGCTGCATGGACTGATAGCGTTCGCTTTCGGTTATGTAGCTGCCGCGAAGATCGCGGATCTCCTGGCCGAGCTTTTCAACAGTCGCATCCAACTGCTGTTTGCGGCCCATCAGCTCTTCCTTCTTACCTTCCCATTTGCCGGTTTCCTCATCAGCACGGTTCATCCGGCGGGCGAGTGATTCCTGCTGCTGATCCGTATAACGGATTTCGTTCCTGGCCTGAGCCATTTGGTTCATCAGCTCGAGGAGATTGCCCTTCAGGCTTTCCTCCTGCTGCTGGCTGATTCCCCCGGTTATGCCAACGAGTTTGGCTTCTTCAACAGAAAGCTGATCCCGCAGCTGCTTCAGTTCCTCCTGGGAAGCCTCCAGCTTGGTTTTCAGCAGCGCGATTTCCGCTTTTCTGTCTTCAAACCTCTCATCACCGGTATTTAGCGATCCTGCAAGTTGTTCCCGGTTTGCTTCCAGATTACGTTTGCGTTCACGCAGCACTTCCGCGTAGCCTTCACTTTTTTCATAAGCTTCGCTATATTGCAGCAGCTCACCCTGCAGCGTCTCGACTTCTGTCTCCAGCTTTCGCAGGGCTGCGCGGTCACTCTCCAGCTTGGCATCATGAGCTGATACAACGGTGGATAGCTGCAGCTGTTCCTCCTGCAAAACGGATAACTTGGCGTTTGCTTCGCTCCAAGCCGCATGGATCTGTTCAATTTGGTAGACATAAAGTGAAATTTCTTTATTCTTGAGCTGCTCGCGCAGCTGTTTATAGTGGATCGCCTTTTCCGACTGTTCCTTGAGCGGACCAATCTGATCCTCCAGTTCAGTCACCAGGTCATGGATACGAAGCAGATTCTGCTCGGTTTCATCAAGCTTGCGAACCGCATCCTTTTTCCGGGACTTATATTTTACAATTCCAGAAGCTTCTTCAAAAATTCCTCTGCGATCCTCTGACCGCGTACTTAATATTTCCTCAATCCGGCCTTGTCCAATAATGGAGTATGCTTCCTTGCCAATGCCGGTATCCATGAACAGTTCCGTTATATCTTTAAGCCTGCAGGACTGCTTGTTGATAAAATATTCGCTGTCCCCGCTGCGATGCACACGGCGTGTAACTGTGACCTCGTTAAAGTCCAGAGACAAAGCATGGTCTTCATTATCCAGCGTCAGCGACACTTCGCCGAAATTAACAGCTTTGCGCGCATCGCTTCCTGCAAAAATAATGTCCTCCATCTTTCCTCCGCGCAGCGATTTGGCGCTTTGTTCTCCAAGAACCCAGCGGATGCCGTCGGAAATGTTGCTTTTGCCGCTGCCATTCGGACCTACGACCGCTGTGATGCCGCGGACAAACTCCATTTCAGTCTTGTCGGCAAACGATTTAAAACCCGCTAATTCAATCCGCTTCAAAAACATATTTCCCAAATCACCTCTAAACCTTATAATACCATAACCCCGCGCTATGTAGGAGTTTAGCCGGTTGAACAACGAAGAAAGAGCAAAAAGCAGTCTGAAGGCTACTGCCATTCATCTTTAGCGACTGCTCTTTGCTCTTTGTTTGTCCTTGACTATTTACAGGGAGCCGTCAAATTTCAGCCAGCTTCAGCTGCTTTAAAGCGACTGCAGCAGCCTGCTGCTCGGCTTCTTTTTTGGAGCGGCCCGATCCTCTTCCCACACGCTCATTCCCCATATAAACCTCGGAGACAAACTCACGCTCATGCGCCGGACCCCGTTCTTCCACAATCCGGTATTCCAGAGCGCCCATATTATGATGCTGCGTCAATTCCTGCAGTTCTGTTTTGAAATCGCTCATCTGAAGGTTGCCACCCGCTTCGACCAGCGGAAAAATATATGCTTCCAAAAATGAACGGGCTGCTTCCAGCCCCTGATCGAGGTACAAGGCTCCAACAAACGATTCAAACACATCTGCAAGCAAGGCCGGGCGGGTACGCCCGCCAGTAAGCTCTTCACCTTTGCCAAGCAGCACATACTGCCCGAATTCCAGGCTCTCCGCAAACTTCACGAGTGACGGCTCGCAGACAATGGCCGCGCGCAGCTTTGTCAGCTCACCCTCCGGACGGTTCGGAAAAAGTTGATACAAATATTCGGATACCGTCAGCTCCAGCACAGCGTCGCCCAGAAACTCCAGACGTTCATTATCCTGCTGCTGGCTAAAGCGGTGTTCGTTGACATAAGAAGCGTGGGTAAAGGCCTGTTTCAGAAGCAGCCGATTGTGAAATTGGATATGAAGTTTCTGCTGTAACTGCTTCAGATCTCCACTCAACAAATCGTCCCCTTACTCATCGAATTTTTTTAAAATAATCGTGGCGTTATGGCCGCCAAAACCAAAAGAGTTGGACATAACAATGTCAAGCTTGGCATCGCGTGCATGGTTCGGCACATAGTCCAGATCACATTCCGGATCCTGGTTGTCAAGATTGATGGTCGGCGCGATTCTTTGATTCTGCAGCGACAAACCACAAATGACGGCTTCAACACCGCCAGCGGCGCCAAGCAGATGGCCGGTCATCGATTTAGTGGAACTCACAGCTACCTTGTAGGCATGCTCTCCCAGAGCCTTCTTGATCGCAATCGTCTCGGAACGGTCACCTACCGGTGTTGAAGTTCCATGAGCATTAATGTAGTCCACATCTTCCGGCTGGATTCCCGCGTCGCGTATCGCCATCGCCATGCAGCGTGCCGGGCCGTCCGGATCAGGCTCAGTCATATGATGCGCATCTCCGCTGAGGCCGTAGCCAAGCACTTCCGCGATAATGTGAGCTCCGCGTTTTTGCGCATGCTCAAGCGACTCGATGACCAGAATGCCAGCACCTTCGCCCATAATGAATCCATCGCGATCCACATCAAATGGACGGCTTGCCTTCTCGGGTTCATCATTGCGTGTGGACATCGCCCGCATCGCACAGAAGCCTGCCATCCCTGTTGGACGAATCGTTGCTTCCGCACCACCGCAGATCATGACATCGGCATCCCCGCGCTGAATCAGCTTATATGAATCGCCAATTGCATGTGATCCAGTCGCACAAGCCGTCACCGGCGTAGTGTTTGGACCTTTTGCACCGAGCATGATTGACAGCTGGCCGGAAGCCATGTTGGCAATCATCATCGGAATAAAGAACGGGCTAACCCGTTTAGGACCTTTTTCGAGCAAAATATTATGCTGGTCTTCCCATGTTCCAAGTCCGCCAATACCCGATCCAATGGAAATTCCCACACGGTTGGGGTCAGCATCCTTTTGGATGTCAAGGCCGCTGTGTTCAAGCGCTGCTTTCCCGGCAGTCACGGCAAGCTGGACAAAACGGTCCATTTTACGCGCATCCTTACGGTCCATAAAGTCTTCAGGGTTAAAGTCCTTTATCGAAGCAGCTATTTGTGTAGGGTATTCACTGACATCAAAGGATTCGATCCGGGAGACACCGGATTTACCGGTCATTAAGTTGTTCCAAAACGTATCCAGGTCATGGCCGAGCGACGTCATTACGCCCATTCCGGTTACAACCACTCTATGATTCAAATACTCTCACCTCTATATCGACTGCATGTACCAATGAACCATTGTTCCAATGCAATTATATTCATGTTATTGCTGTTTTCACTTTCAAAAATGAGGAGAAGTCCCGCCTGTAGAGCAGTACGGGACTTATCAAAATGACTTAGGTATGAGATTGTATGTAATTTACAACTTCACCTACGGTCGTAATTTTCTCTGCATCTTCATCAGAGATTTCCAGATCAAATTCGTCTTCCAATTCCATGACTAGTTCAACAACGTCGAGAGAATCAGCACCTAGATCATCTTTAAAAGATGCTTCCAGTGTTACCTCAGCTTCGTCAGCACCCAAACGATCCACGACGATGCGCTTTACACGCTCCAATACATCGGACATCCGGTTCACCTCCTCCTTGGTATTATACGAGAAAAGTTTTCAAAATGCCAGAGGCGATGAAAACGGTTCTCTTTCAGGCTTTCGGCCTGTTTTGGATGTTACATATACATGCCGCCGTCTACATGAAGAGTCTGTCCTGTCATATAGGATGCCCCTTCGGAAGCCAGGAAAACCACAACCTTGGCAATTTCCTCCGGCTGTCCAAGACGGGCGAGCGGAATATCCTGTATCATCTTCCCTCTCAGCTCTTCCGAAAGCTCGCGGGTCATGTCAGTATCAATGAAGCCCGGAGCCACGCAGTTCACTGTAATGCCGCGGGAGGCAAGCTCTCGCGCAGAGGATTTCGTCAGGCCAATCACTCCCGCTTTCGCGGCGACGTAATTGGCCTGACCCGCATTACCGAGCACTCCAACAACAGACGATATATTGATAATGCGGCCATAGCGCTGCTTCATCATCGGACGACTGACCGATTTGAGGCAGTTAAATACGCCCTTGAGGTTGGTTTCAATCACTTGATCAAACTCTTCCTCTTTCATACGCATAATCAGATTGTCTCTGGTAATGCCAGCGTTATTCACTAGAATATCAATACGGCCAAAAACATGATTCACTTCTTTGATCAGCTGCTCGGCCTGGTCAGATTGACCCACATTCGCCTGAATGGCAAACGCTTCAACACCAAGCTGTTTGATCTCATCAACTACCGACTGGGCTGCAGCTTCACTGCCCGAGTAATTGACGGCTACGTTGGCTCCAGCCTCTGCCAGAGCCAGTGCGATGCTGCGGCCGATTCCGCGGGAAGCACCAGTCACCAGCGCAGCTTGTCCTTGCAATGGTTTAGACATGCATTATTCTCCTTTCTTCTTGGTATACGGGTTACCATCATGAAGGCTTAGAAGCTTTCGGAAAGACTCTCCAGTGTATTCACATTGATGAGCTTTACGGTCTTATCCATTTTTTTGATCAAGCCGGTCAAGACGTTACCCGGACCAATCTCAACAAATGTGTCGACACCTTCTGCGATCAGATAAGCAACCGTGTCCTCCCAAAGTACAGGAGAATAAACCTGCTCCACCAGAAGTCCGCGGATATTCTCAGCGCTTTCTGCAGGGCGGGCGGTGACATTGGCCACAACCGGGATCGAAGGCTCCTGAAAAGATACGGCACCCAGCTTGTCCGCCAGCCGCTGCGCGGCTTCTTTCATCAGGGATGAGTGAAAAGGTCCGCTGACCTCAAGCGGAATCGCTCTTTTGCCGCCCGCTTCTTTGACGCGCTCGCCTGCGGCGGCAACGCCTTCCTTGGAGCCGGAAACCACAATCTGCCCAGGGCAGTTGATGTTGGCCAATTCAACCAGCTGTCCGTTCTCGGTAATGCTGCGGCAGAGTTCCTTAAGCGCTGCACGGTCTGCACCCAGCACCGCAGCCATGGCTCCCTGTCCCCCAGGAACGGCAGCTTCCATGTATTCACCCCGTGCACGCACGATTGCTACCGCATCCTCAAAGCTGAGAACATCCGAAGCAACCAGAGCGCTGTATTCGCCCAGACTGTGGCCAGCCACATAATCCGGGGTAATGCCTTTCTCACGGAGAGCCGCGAGTGCAGCAGTGCTTGCAGTAAGCAGAGCAGGCTGCGTATTGTAAGTTTTCTTCAACTCGCTGTCAGGTCCTTCAAACATCAGTGAAGACAGTGAGAATCCCAGCGCGTTGTCCGCGCGGTCTATGATATCACGTGAGGCAGGAACCGCCTCATAAAAATCTTTCCCCATTCCTACAGATTGGGCT